>NZ_JBICMD010000034.1:0-303807 GCF_043106015.1 Vibrio sp. GLN_1 | reverse complement strand
ACGTTTACCATCGATACGGTGGACGATGTGTATGCAGAAGGCGATGAAGTGTTCCGTGTCAGCGTGTCGGGTATTGTTGATAGTGACAGTAATCCGATTTTTGAGGCATTAGATGTTTCAAATGCCTTTGTTGATACCACCATTAGCGATGAAACCGACCCAGGGCCAGAAGATACCGTTACGGTGACCATGACTGGTCCAGCGAGTGTTGTAGAAGGTGACACCACCACGGAATACACCGTGACACTGAGCGATCCAGCTCCTGTGGGTAGCATTGTCACGCTCGCTTACAGCTACACCACTGCGTCAGGTGATGACATCACTGAAACCGCTCAAGCGATTATCGGTGCCGACGGTGTGACCGCTACGTTTACCATTGATACGGTGGACGATGTGTACGCCGAAGGCGATGAAGTGTTCCGCGTCAGCGTGTCGGGCATCGTCGATAGCGACAGCAACCCAATCTTTGAAGCTCTGAATCTAGACAATGCGTTTGTGAACACAAGTATTACTGATAACGACGCTCCTCCTTCTATTTCAAATGTTGTGAATGCAGTTGTTTCGGAAGAAGGTTTAGCTAATGGTATCCCTGATAATACCGGATCACCTTCAGACACCACTAACTCCGCAAGTTTCTCAGGAACATTCACAGTTGCCGATCCAGACACGGCGAATGTTTCAGTGGTATTGGCCGGCCCTAACAACCTAACATCAGGAGGGGAGCCTATATCGTGGACGTGGGACAACAGTACTCAAACGCTGACTGCGAAAACCGCTCACCTGAGCGTTGTTGCTACTGTTGTGCTGAGCGAGCCTTCAGCCTCAGGTCAAGGCTCTTGGGACTATACTATTACTCTGTTTGAGCCACTTGATCATCCTGTTAATGATGTGGAAGACATCATCAACTTTGATTTACAGATTTCTGTAAGTGATGGACAAACAACGACATCTCAAAGCTTAAATGTGGTCGTTGAAGACGATTGCCCATACGTGCCTGTGGTTGTTCAACCCGTTGATGTGTCGCTTACTGATGCACCAATCGTTCTGACAGGGCGTATAGATTTTGCAGGAAGTGAGGCAGATGCAACCAGTCGAACATTTGGGGACGTTGTTGTGACTGCAAACGGTTTTGTGTCTGACGAATCTGCGATGCTGGGAACAGCTGAAATCAATCAATCATCAGAAGGGATTGGCGTTAAAAGTTCTGGTAACAACGGCTTCCAATTAGAAAACGAAGTCGATTATCGATTCGCGGGTAATGAGGGTGTATCAGAGCAGTTAATCATAGACTTAGGCAATAAAGTTGCTTATGGAGCAGAAATAGAATTTGAGAAAATGTTTGGTGGTGAACTTGAGAAAGGAATCGCATCTTTTTATAGAGATGGTGTATTAATTGCTCAGCAATCGTTCAGCTCTGACGCAAGCAGTGGTGATTACGCGGCGAATTTCAATGTTCAACAGGGGGGCTTTGATAAAATCATCCTCGAAGCGGCCAGTAATGGCAATGGCCCGGATACTGAAGACAACAGTGACTTTACCGTTAAATCAATAACCTTTACAGGTGCGTACTCCGGCGTGCCAATTGCTAGTGCGGATGGGAACCTCGGTGCTGTATATGGAGCTGATGGCCCTGGTTCTATAGTCTTAAATGGAGGCGAGGCTGGTTTAGAGACTCTAGATGGTCAAGACGTGTTGATATATGTCGACCCACAAAACTCTAATAGACTGATTGCAGAGGCTGATGGAGAGCTTGCATTCGAAGTTCAACTTACACCTAGCACTGGAAAATGGGAGTTCTTCCAATACTTGCCTTTGACCTCACCTTATGGCGATGGGGATATCGATTTTAACTACACGATTACTGATAATGATGGAGACAGTAAAACGGGGTACTTTTCTGTCAACCCTTACGCCCCACCAATCGTAGAAGGTGTAACACTAAACGTTTCTGAGGAAGGATTAAGCAACGCCATTGCTGATGACTCTGCTCTAAACGGCTTTGATGACACAACTGACTCGAGTTCTGATGTAGAACAATTGACGCTGGGTCAAACCGTTGATTCTGTTACGCTCAGTGAACCATCTACAGCTCTTACTAGTAACGGGATCTCTGTAACGTGGGCGTTATCAAATAACGACCAAATGCTTATCGGTTCAGCAAACGGTAAAGAGGTTATCAAAATATCAGTCAATGATACTGGAATGGTATCTACGGAGCTTCTTGGCCCAATTGATCACTCCAACGCATCTGGAGAAGACGCCTTAAATATTGAGGTGCCTGTGCTTGTCTCGAATGCTCGTGGTCTTACTAACTCCACAACGGTCAACGTTATTGTGGAAGATGACTCACCAGATTCTGCATCCATTATTCACGATGTAGTTGCAGAAACTAAAGAAAGTGCCAACGTTCAGCTCATAATGGATGTCTCGGGTTCTATGCGAACGGATAATCGCTTGCAGATAATGAAAGATTCGGCAACTCAGTTATTGAATCAATATGAGTCTATCGGTCAAACGCGAGTTCAAATTATTACTTATAGCAGTACAGCATCCACTTACGCTATAGGTGCTGCGACGTGGCTGACGGTCGACGAGGCCAAAGCGTATATTGAGACGCTAACTGCAGGTGGCGCGACTAACTATAACAACGCGCTAAATGAAGCAAAACAGTCGTGGGATGATGTAGGTAAGTTAACCAGTGCGTCGAATGTTAGTTACTTCTTGTCAGATGGTCAGCCAAACCCTGCGTCATCATTTATAAACGACGCTCGTGAGCAGAGTTGGATTGATCACCTAACCGATCCTGATAATCAGATAACAGCCCTAGCGTATGGTATGGGCGTTAATCTTATGCCGGAGCAATTAGATCGCGTAGCATATGATGGCTTCTTGAATCAAGATCTTGATGGTGTTGTGGTTCCTGACGTAACTCAATTACCTCCGGTTATGTTGCAGTCAGTGATTCAACCTGTTGGGGGGAACTTGATGTATACCACTTCTCCAGATACAGGTATTGGTGCAGATGGTGGTTATATTAGCGAAATAGAACATGACGGTGTCACTTATTCGTTTGATGGTACAGACCTAATAGTTACTGACAATAACGATGGTATTTCGCATGCATTTGACGACACAACGATGCAGCTTACTATCTATATCGACAGCAAACATACTCTGGAAATCGACCTAAACGATGGTGCGTATGCATTTTATGGCGCGGTGGGTGATACAGTTGAAACGTTAGACTTCGATTATGTATTGACGGATAACGATGGTGATCAAAGTGAGAACACCTTGCAATTCGTTATTGATGAAAATGGAGGTGTAAATGCTTCAAGCAATGGTTCTGTAAATATTATTGAAGCTGAAGTAGACGTAAGTCATGACATCTTGATCGGCAATGATAACGAGGCAGATATCTTTAAATGGGTCAACGACTCCTTGGATACAGGAACAGATCTAATTAGAGGCTTTGAGAGAGATTTGGACACCTTAGATCTGAGTGAAGTCGTCGAAGATGCAGGGCACAATACAATAGAAGAACTTCTTAATAGTATTGACTTGAACATTGATGGTGATGACTTGTCTCTAGAAATAACCCATAACGATGGAAACTCAATTCAAACTATCGTAATAGAAAACGGGGCGACAGAGTTTAGTGATTTAATCGTGGGGAATGCGGACTTTGAGAGAGATGTGTTATCCGCGCTAACTAAGGTTAACTTAGAGCCATAATGAAAAGGGCCAATAGGCCCTTTTCTTCTGCTTTGTCTTACTTATTCTTAGCCTAAAGCACTTTACAAGCAAAGCCTTTTAGGTAGAAACCTTCTGGGTATGCCGTATCGGTTGGGTGATCTGCGGCTTGTTCAAAGCGCTCAACAAATTTCACTTGGCGGTTTGCGTCTACCGCTGCGTCAGCAATGATTTTTTGGAACAAAACTTGGTCCATTAAGCCAGAGCAAGAGTAGGTCAGTAGCGTGCCACCAGGTTTTAGAATTTGCATCGCCAACATGTTGATGTCTTTATAACCACGACATGCGCCATTTAGTTGCGCTTTGCTTTCTGCAAACTTAGGTGGATCCATGATAACCACATCAAACTGAGTACCTTGGTCACGGTATTCACGAAGCAGTTTAAATACATCTGCGTTTAAGAAAACAGCGCGCTTTTTCGAGATATCAAACTCGTTCAGTTCTGCATTGTATTTTGCTGTGTCCAATGCTGGCTGAGATACATCCGCATTAATTACGCGTTTTGCGCCGCCTTTCAGTGCGTAAAGACCAAAGCCACCCGTGTAAGAGAAGCAGTTCAGTACTTCTTTATCTTTAACGTACTTCATCGCTTGTTGACGACTGTCACGCTGGTCTAGGTAGAAGCCTGTTTTATGTCCACCTACAATGTCGACACTGATTTTTACGCCGTTTTCTTCGATGACGACAGATTTTGGAGGCATTTCACCGTGCAATACGCCAGTGGTCTCTTTCAAACCTTCTTTCTTACGTACTGCTACGTCAGAACGTTCGTAGATATTGCAATCAGGGAAGCATTCAACCAATGCATCTACAATCGCTTGCTTGTTGTATTCTGCGCCTGCGCTGAGCAATTGACATACGAAGAAGTTTTGGTAGCGGTCAATCGTCACGCCCGGCAAGCCGTCAGATTCAGCGGCGATGAGTCGGTAACCTGTTAAACCATCACGTTCAATCACGTCTTCACGAAGAAGTTGAGCATTTTGAAAACGCTTCACGAAAAACGCTTTGTTGATTTCTTCTTTTTCAAAACTCCAAATACGAGCGCGGATTTGAGATTCTGGAGAATATGCCGCTTTTGCTAGCCATTTACCGTCGTGAGTGAACACATCAACTGTTTCGCCAAGAGCGGGTTCGCCCTCAACTTTACCGATGCCTCGAGAGAAGATCCAAGGGTGCTTGCGCTTAACCGATTTCTCACGACCTTTAACCAAATAGATAGCAGCTGTCATTTCATTTGCTCTTGTTGAATTTTGAAAGGGGCGTATTGTCCGGGATGTTGAGGGCAAAAGCAATATCCCTCAACAATCCAGTCATTTGCTAAACGGTCGGTATCGTTAGTCATTATCGTTGGCACAGCTGTTAGCAGGCATAAAAAAGGGCCACTTGCGTGACCCTGATTAACTGATATTTGGTTATGCTCTCAAACCAGTGAGGAGAGATTCCATCGTATCGCTTTGCTTACGCAACTGTTCGACGTTTTGCGAGGTCGTACTGATCATATTGCACACATTATCTGCTTGAACTCGGATTTCTTCGACGCTTGCGGCGATGTTATCTGCAACGACACCTTGTTCCTCAGCCGCAGTTGCAATTTGAATACTGCTGTCTGAGATGGTTTGGTTTTTATCGGCAAGCGAGCCAATCTCTTGGTTTACTTCTGCCATCAGGTTTTGACCTTCGTTGGCATTGTTTACCGTAACTTCCATAAGTTTGGTGAGGGATTGGCTGTTACGTTGTAATGATTCAATCATCGCTTGGATTTCAACAGTTGCTTGCTGAGTACGGCCTGCAAGAGCACGGACTTCATCAGCAACAACCGCAAAGCCACGACCTTGTTCACCTGCACGAGCCGCTTCAATGGCAGCGTTCAAGGCGAGTAGGTTAGTTTGCTCAGAGATGCCGTTGATTGTTGTCACAACTTCATCAATTTGCGCTGCATTTGCATCTAGCTCTTCAACCGCTTGAGAAGCAGATTGAATCTCATTCGACAGATTTGAAATCGAGTGAAGCGTGTTTTCGACTTTCACTTGGCCTGATTGAGCCACACTACGTGCATCATCCGTCTGTGTGCTTGAGTCGTGAGCCAGTGTCGCAACTTCACGAATCGTTGAAGCCATCTGCTCCGTTGCACTTGCAAGAGAGTTGAGGTGTTCTTGTTGCGTCGCAGAAATTTCAGAACTGTGGTGAATCGATTGGTTCAAGTCTGAGCTGATTTGCTGCATAAGAGCGACAGACTCTTGGATAGATTGAACCATTTTTTGTTCACGCTCCGCGACTTTATCAATCGTGATGGCGATTTCACTGAACTCATCACGAACAGGGAAGAAATTCATCCGCGCGGTTAGGTCGCCATCAGCAAGCGTGTTTAGCGCCTTGTTCATGGTGAACATTGCGCCACCGATGAACGTCATGATGTAGTAAACACCCAACGCGAGAACAAACAAGCTCACGCAGATGATGCTCACTTGAGTCATTGATAGGGCAGTCCACAGAGAAAGCTCATGATTCGCAACCAAACTGAATGCACCATTCAATACCGATACAGATTGTGGTCCTGTACCAATAGAGACCGTCTCTGAACCCGCAATAAGGTTTGCTACTTGAGCTTGAGAAAGATTGCCAGCCTCTATCAGCCCTTTCATGAGCATCAACTCTTCCTGATACATACCTGAGATCAGAGAATTAGCCGCGCTATTGAGGACGAGAGTAAGAATGACTAGAGCAAGAAGAGGGAGAATGAAGAGCAAGTAGAACTTTTCTTGAATCTTTAAGTGAATGAGATACTTATCAATCCAGCGGAAAGGAATTTCTTTCATAATTATTATAACCATACGAAAACCCACTATCCTTAGTGGGGTGAATAAGACAAAACGAATATATCACTCAATAATCAGATGCGGTACAAAGATGAACGTAAAGTGTGAGAGATTTATAGTTAAAGGTCACGTTCAAGGGGTTGGCTTTCGTTACCATACTTCGCACCAAGGTTTAAAGCTTGGTTTAACGGGCTATGCAAAGAACTTGAACAATGGCGATGTAGAAGTGATGGCTTGTGGGCCTAAAGAGCAAATTGACCAGTTTTGTGAATGGTTACAAGAAGGTCCGCGGACGGCGACAGTAGAAAGCGTTACGCGAGAGAGCGTATCGTACAAACCATTCCGCGGATTTAAAATTCTATAATATTACAGGCACTTAGCTGGTTTAGGTAAACCTGCTAGCTTTGTTGCTTGTTTTGCTGGACCTTTTTTGAACAGCTTGAACAAATATTTGCTGTTGCCTTTTTCTGGGCCGTGCGCCTTTTCCATTGCTTTGACAAGCATTCGCACTGCTGGAGAGGTATTAAACTCTTCATAAAAGTCGCGCACAAAATGCACAACTTCTAAATGAGCATCAGTAAGTTCGATGTCTTCTTCTTTTGCTAAAAGCTCAATCATGCCTTTTTCCCACTGAGTATGATCCAGTAGATAGCCTTGAGCATCAGTTTCAATTTCTTTGCCGTTGTAAACGAACATAACGTCTTATCCGTTAAGTGAACATGGATGTTTATAGATTAGCGCACACGTTAGGAAGTTCTCAACAAAAGAATCCTGAAGTCGTACTGAGCGAAGCAAAAGCATACAAAGTAGCAGGGCTTTAATGGATGCTGATGATGTGTCCCAAACTCACTACTATGCAGAAAAATAATAAATTATTCAGCTTGTTAAAAAATTTACCGGGGTAATACCAAGACATTTGCATTTGTATTCGGGTTTATTCATTTTTATTATCGTTTTTTGATAGTCAGCTGTCTAATTAATGAAATTTTGTTTAAGGATGAGTCGGTTACGACGTTGTGTTTATTCCTTTGGGTCGATATTCTCTGGGTTTGATAACCGACCTGTGCTCAGGTTAGAAACAAAACTCATGACAAGGAGTCAGTCATGTCGACACAACGTTACATTGAGATTAATGACAACGTAAAATCCACTTGGTCTATTGAGCGTATTTGGAAGCTTGCAGAATCCTTACCCGTAGAAGAAATTTCTATTGATGACATTAAAGGTCCGAATGAGGTGACCTGGTTCAGTGATGAAGGGCCGCAGCCAACCTGCCGTGAAATAGCGAAACATTGCCAACGCATCAACAATGCCGATGTATCGTATCCCGTGATCTTAACTAGTGACTACCGAGTCTTTGATGGTATGCACCGAATCGCCAAGCAAATCATGTTAGGAGAGGAAACGATCAAAGTGAGACGCTTTAGAGAAAATCCAGAAGCAGACGAAGTTATCGAGTTGTCTGTAGAGCAGGCGTAATACACTGAATTGCACACAAAGAAAAAGCCCGAAGGAATTACCTTCGGGCTTTTTGATTTTACTTAACGAGAAACGATTAATCGTCGTTCATGATGCCTAGAATGCTTAGTAGGCTAGTGAACAAGTTAAGGATGTTTAAGTACATCGAAATTGTTGCACTGATGTAGTTTGTTTCTTCGCCACGAACGATACGACTTGTATCGAATAGGATGAAACCAGAGAACACGAGTGCAGAAACACTGCTGATTACTAGGTGAGCCATTGTTGAACCAACGAAGATGTTAATCAGCGCTGCAACGATCACAATGATCAAACCTGCCATCAGGAAGTTGCGCATGAAAGAGAAATCTTTCTTGCTTGAAATGGTGTAAGCCGATAGGCCAAGGAACACCATACCAGTCAAACCTAGAGCTTGAGCAATGATAGTAGGACCGTTTGGAATTGATGCGTAGTAGTTAAGCATTGGACCTAAAGCACCACCCATTAGAGTCGTGAAAACGAATGTCCAAACGATACCAGATGATGAGTTGATTGCCTTTGGCATAACAAAGAACAAAATACCAATCGCTGCAAGCTGCATCACAATCGCCATGATTGGTGAAATTTGCATTGCCATAGTCGCGACTGCTGCGATAGCACTGGTCATCAGTGTCATCGACAGTAGGAAGTAAGTGTTTTTCAGTACTTTGTTAGTTTCAAGTGTATTAGGAACACTTGTTGAACGAGTAAACATTGGACTGTTCATAATTATCCTCAATAAGGGAGTTTACTATTGGTACATTTATGGGGCTGAAAGTTCAAAAAATCAAGCCCTTTCCATGCATATCCTAGATAAAATGATAATGGAAATAAGATGTTATGTATGTGGCAACTTGTAACACAATATTACCACCAAGAATTTTTGCGTTGGTGCTCACAACGATTGGTGATGTAAATGACAAAAAGCACTGACTTCGTTCGAAATCAGTGCTTTTAAAGCGTTATCTGCGTTGATGATTAATGATGCAGGATTTGCGCTAAGAAGTTTTGCGTGCGATCCGATTGAGGATTCTCAAAGAAGTCGACCGGGTTGTTCTCTTCTATGATTTCTCCTGCGTCCATAAATATCACGCGATCGGCGACTTCTTTAGCAAAGCCCATTTCATGGGTTACACACAGCATGGTCATGCCTTCTTCCGCCAATTCGACCATAACGTCCAACACTTCACGCACCATCTCAGGGTCGAGCGCGGAGGTTGGCTCATCAAACAACATGACTTTAGGACTCATACACAATGAGCGGGCAATCGCTACACGTTGTTGCTGACCACCAGATAACTGACCTGGGTATTTATCGGCTTGGTCTGGGATTTTAACGCGTTTGAGATATTTCATCGCAACCGCTTCCGCTTCCTCTTTCGGCATCTTTTTCACCCAAATAGGCGCAAGTGTACAGTTTTCCAAGACCGTTAAGTGTGGAAAGAGGTTAAAGTGTTGGAAGCACATTCCAACTTCACGTCGCACGGCTTCGATGTTTTTCAAGTCTTCCGTAAGCTCTGTCCCAGAAACAAAAATGCTGCCTGCTTGATGTTCTTCAAGGCGATTGATACAGCGAATCATGGTCGATTTCCCTGAACCTGAAGGGCCACAGATAACGATTTTTTCGCCTTTTTTTACATTTAAGTTGATGTTTTTTAGTACGTGAAACTCACCATACCATTTGTTCATGTCCTTCAACTGGATCATATAGTCTTGTTGTTGCGTCATAATACGTCCTTGATCTTGATGAGTTATCGTTTGTGACCGGTATGAAGTTTGTTTTCGAGCCATATTGAGTAACGTGACATACCAAAACAAAATACCCAGAACACTAACGCGACAAATACATAACTTTCGGTAGCAAAGCCGAGCCATTCGGGGTCGGTGTTTGCTGCTTGTCCAATACCGAGCACATCGAACATACCGATGATCAGTACCAGACTGGTGTCTTTAAATAGGCCAATGAATGTGTTTACGATGGAAGGAATCGTGATCTTGAGTGCCTGTGGCAAAATGATCAGGCCTGTTTTCTTCCAGTAACTCAAACCTAACGCATCGGAAGCTTCATATTGTCCTTTTGGAATGGCTTGCAAACCACCACGTACCACTTCTGCCATGTAAGCCGCGCTGAACATGACCACACCAATTAAGGCACGAATAAGTTTATCCGTTTCGGAACCTTCAGCTAAGAACAGCGGTAACATAACGGACGCCATGAATAGTACGGTAATCAGTGGAACGCCACGCCATACTTCAATGTAAATCGTACAGATGCTGCGTATGATGGGCATATCAGAGCGTCGACCTAGAGCCAGTGCGACACCGATCGGTAATGAAACCACAATACCAACAAGCGCGATGATCAGTGTGACCAGCAATCCGCCCCATTTGTGCGTTTCAACTACTTCCAAGCCAAACACACCACCGTAGAGAAGCGCAGCAACGATAAACGGATAGATGTTGACAAAGAACAGCCAAATCCATAAGCGTTTTGGTGTTTTTTCATAGGCAAGAAGCACAGTGAAAATCGCGAGCGTGATGTAAAACAGGCGAGGACGCCAAAGTTCTGCTTCTGGGTAGAAGCCGTACATGAACTGCTCCCAGCGAACACTGATGAACACCCAGCATGCACCTTCTCGGCTACAGTCATCACGCGTTGAGCCAATCCAGTCAGCATTAATGAATGCCCAATCGACAATATGCCAAAGCGCATTAAAAACGATATAAGCAAGAATAAGCGTGACAATGGAGTTGACTGGGCCATTAAACAAATTCTTGCGTAACCACCCAACCACGCCAACAGTATTTGATGGTGGCGGGAGATCGGGCTGAAATTGATGTGTACTCATATTATCTCTCCACCAGCGCAACTTTGCGGTTGTACAAGTTCATTAACGCAGACGTGAGCAAGCTCAACGTTAGATAAACGCCCATTGTCATTGCGATGATCTCAATGGCTTGTCCTGTCTGGTTCAAGGTTGTACCAGCAAACACAGAAACCAGATCCGGATAACCAATAGCCATTGCCAACGAAGAGTTCTTCGTTAAGTTCAAGTATTGGCTTGTAAGTGGAGGAATGATGATTCTCAAAGCTTGAGGGATAACAACCAGCTTGAGCGTTTTAGCACGAGGCAAACCAAGTGACATCGCGGCCTCTGTTTGACCATGACTCACCGCGTTGATACCGGAGCGTACGATTTCCGCAATAAAGGCGGCGGTGTAAACACTTAACGCCAATAGCAGAGCTGCCAACTCAGGAATGATGCTGATCCCACCTTTGAAGTTGAAACCTTTCAGTTCTGGGTATTCCAAAGAGATTGGCATACCGGAAACGAAGTAAACCAGCAGAGGCAAGCCAACAAGAAGCCCTAAACCGATTCGTCCCATCGGGGTTTGTTGGCCTGTTAGGCGTTGTTTGTTTGTAGCCCAAATAGAGATAGAGATCGTAGCGATAAGCCCGATAACAAACGCAGCAATCACAACACCACTGCCTTCATTAAACACAGGCGCAGGAAAATAAAGCCCACGCACGTTTAAGAAGATAGCTTCGCCAAGGCTCAAACTTTGTCTTGCCGATGGTAATGCTTGCAGTACTGCGAAATACCAGAAAAAAATTTGCAGAAGAAGGGGGATATTTCGAAACGTCTCAATGTAAACCGCGGCTAAACGGCTAACTAACCAGTTTGTTGAGAGACGCGCTACACCCATCGTAAAACCAATCGCGGTGGCGAGAATTATACCCAGCACAGAGACTAATGCTGTATTCAAAAGACCCACGATAAACGTTCTGCCGTAAGAATACGTTTCGTTATACTCAATGAGAGTTAACCCGATACCAAAACCAGCTTCTTGGTTCAGGAAACCAAAGCCTGTCGCGATGCCCCGAGCATCGAGGTTATTTAACGCATTGTTGATGATGGTATAAAAGAAAAATACCAGTGCAGCTATAGCAATGATCTGGAAAATAGCAGAACGAAAGGCAGGATTATAAATCAAGCTCTTGCTTCCGCTCGGTTTGGACATCGTACTTGGCGATGTATCTTTAGTCGGTTTCATACAGCGATAACCTCAAACCTTAGTTATAGATATCACTCTGTATAAATAAGTGGTTGTCCCTAAAGGCTTAACCTAGTGTTAGCTTGCAATAGATTTGTAGCGCGAGTTACTTGCCCAAACCCATATCATACTGACCAAGGCTTATTCCAGCCAATGAGCGATCCTTACTCATCCAGATTGATATATTCAAGAAAAAGGGCGGCATGAACCGCCCTGATTAACTCGTTTCTAACGGATTGGTGGCGCGTACATGAAGCCGCCGGCATTCCAAAGTGCGTTAACACCACGAGCGATCTCTAAAGGCGAACCTTTACCGACTGTGCGCTCAAAGCTTTCGCCGTAGTTACCCACTTGTTTGACGACTTGGTAACCCCAATCATCACGAATACCTAGGCCTTTACCTTTCGGACCATCAACACCCAAAATACGTTTGATGTTTGGATCTTGAGATTTCAACATCTCATCCGCATTCTTAGAGGTAATGCCGTATTCTTCCGCATTCACCATTGCTGCTAACGTCCACTTAGCGATGTTGAACCACTGATCGTCGCCTTGACGAACCACAGGGCCAAGTGGCTCTTTAGAAATGATTTCAGGAAGAACCGCTGCAGAAGAAGGATCTTTCAGATTCAAACGAAGTGCGTACAGACCCGATTGGTCAGTCGTTAGCACGTCACAGCGTCCGGCATCGAAACCTTTTGAGGTTTGCGCCGCCGTATCAAACACCACAGGTTTGTACGACATGCCACTGTTGCGGAAGTAATCCGCTAAGTTGAGTTCGGTTGTTGTACCTGACTGTACGCAAACTGACGCACCATCAAGCTCTTTAGCGCTAGAAATGCCAAGATCTTTCTTGACCATGAAACCTTGACCGTCATAGTAGTTAACGCCAACAAAGTTTAGGCCGAGCGCAGTATCTCGGTGTAGTGTCCAGGTAGTGTTACGAGAAAGCACATCGATTTCACCCGATTGAAGTGCAGTGAAACGTTCTTTCGCGGTTAGGGGTACATATTTAACTTTCGTTTTATCCCCAAGAACGGCTGCAGCCAGTGCTTGGCAATATTCTACGTCGATACCTTCCCATTCACCTTTTGAGTTAGGGTTTGAGAAACCAGGTAGACCGGTACTTACGCCACAAGTAAGGAAACCTTGTTTTGTGACTTTGTCCAGAGTCGTGTCTGCTGCTTGTGCTGATGTCGCCATCATGGCAGTAGAAGCCGCTACGACGGAAGCAAGAATTGTTAGTTTGTTTGCCATTTGTATCCTTCCTGTATGATCCATGTTTAATCAGGAGTGACCTGAAATAACTTGTCCAATTTATTAGTATTTATTGTCCTACGTGGTTGATTTTCGAAGAAACGGCAATCGATAAATCAACCAGTTATAAGCGTAGGAAAGGATCTGTTAATTCTCAAATATATAATTTAAATAGAGTTTTGAGAGAACTTCCAAAGCTCCTTGAGAATTAGAATGACGAAATGTTAATTGTTTGTAAATAGTGCAAAACTCGGTCAATTTGGTGCATCAGAACAATCAATAGAAGAGTGAATAAAATGAGAGAATAAAAAGTTGTTATTAAATCTATCATTAGCCTAGCTCGACTGAGTTACGCAAAAATTTGAACAAAAATTATTTGTGATGTCGAAACAGGGTGATGTGTTTGCCCCATTTTTGGTAGCATGAGTAGCAATAGCAAATAAGAGTAATCATGGATTGAAATGCGATATTTTCCTCTGTTCTTAGATTTAGTGAATAAACCAGTACTTGTTGTTGGTGGTGGAGAAGTGGCGAGCCGTAAAGTGGAAGCGCTACTAAAGGCTGGGGCGAATGTCACCATTGTTTCTCCAACTTTGGTTGAGTTCTTATCAAGGCTTGCCGATGAGCACCAAATCCATTGGGTGCAACGCTTTTATTCAAGTGACCTTGTCACAAAACGTTTTGTTCAAGTATGGGCCACCACTGATAACCCAGAGTTGAATCACCAGGTGTATAAAAATGCCAAAGAGCTTGGCATTTTGGTCAACGTCGTAGACGACAAACCGTACTGTGACTTCATCACACCTTCAATGATCAACCGTGGCAGAATCCAGATTGCAATTTCAAGTGGTGGAGCGTCTCCGGTACTGATTCGCAATATTCGTGAAAAGCTTGAAGCGATTCTTCCTCAGAACATGGGCTTGATGGCCGAGTTTGCCAACTCGAAACGTAATTCGATCAAAGAAGCGTTACCAAGTGTCGATTTACGCCGTAAGTTCTGGGAGCAGTTCTTCTCGAATCCTGATGTTGAAAACGCGCGTAATAACCGCGAGCTTGAAACGATCTATCAGACAACGATGGCAAACCCATTGGATGAGAAGGGCAGCTGTACTTGGATTCATCTCGGAAAAGACGTCGAAATGCTGCCAATCAAAGCCGTTCGCTACATGCAGCAAGCCGAACTCGCGCTGTACTCGACTAAGTGTGAATCCGATGCAATGGAGCTGGTAAGAAGAGATGCCGAACGTGAGGCCTTTTCAAATGCGGCAGAACTGTCTGATAAGTTAGCCAAAGCGAAAAAAGACAATTTACGTGTGTGCGTGTTCATTCCTCAAGGCACAAGCGAATTCATGTTGCTGCAAGGGCAAGATCTTGTGATTTAGTTTGTGACGCTTTAGCAAAAACAACGCTCTACAAAATACTGACAATAAAAAAGCGCCGACGAAAAATACGTCCGCGCTTTTATTTTGCTTCTTCTAACTGGTATAGAATACCAATTAGCAAAACATATTAATCACGGAAGTTGTTAAACTGGAACGGTTGGCCTAGCTCTGCTTCACGGATTGCAGCGATAGTTGCTTGCAGGTCATCACGTTTCTTACCAGTTACACGTACTTTGTCGCCCTGGATAGACGCTTGTACTTTTAGCTTCGCATCTTTGATTAGCTTAACCAGTTTTTTCGCTGTCGGTGTATCGATACCTTGGCGGAACAGGATATTTTGATGCCAGTTTTTACCCGTTACTTCTGGGTTTTGAGCGTCCATTGCATTTGCATCAACATTACGTTTTGCCAAGTGACCACGTAGGATGTCGCGCATTTGCTTAAGCTGGAAGTCACCTTCCGCAGACACTTTTACGTTTTCTTCTACTAGCTCAAAGCTCGCATTTACGTTGCGGAAATCGAAACGAGTAGACAGTTCACGGTTAGCGTTATCAACGGCGTTACGTAGTTCAACGGTATCGATTTCTGAAACAATATCAAACGATGGCATGAAGATTCCTTGATTATCTTGTTATATGGATGAATTACTTAGTGGATTTTACAGCTTCTGCCAGCATATCTAGCATAGTTACTGTATCGTCCCAACCTAAACAAGGGTCAGTAATTGATTGACCGTAAGTTAGGTTGTTAATGTCAGTCATTGGCTGGTTGCCTTCCATAATGAAGCTTTCCGCCATGATACCCGCAATGCGAGTGCTGCCTGACTTAATTTGAGTACAAATGTCGCTTGCAACATCAAGCTGTTTTCGGTGCTGCTTCTGACAGTTTGCATGGCTGAAGTCTACAATAAGACGCTCAGGTAAACCAAACTCAGCAAGTGAATCACACGCTTGCTTCACAGACGCTTCGTCAAAGTTTGGACCTTTTTCGCCGCCACGCAAAATAATATGACCGAATGGGTTGCCACTTGTGCGGTACACCGTCATACGACCATTCTTATCTGGCGAGTAGAAGTAGTGTGAAGCTTGAGAGGCACGAATCGCGTCAATCGCGATTTTCACATTACCGTTTGTGCCATTTTTAAAGCCAACAGGGCAAGATAGCGCTGATGCCATTTCACGGTGAATTTGAGATTCTGTCGTACGTGCGCCAATTGCGCCCCAAGTGATCAAATCCGCAATGTATTGGCCAGTGATCATATCAAGAAACTCAGTAGCAGTCGCAAGACCAAGCTTGTTGATATCCAGTAGCAGTTTACGAGCTTTGTGAAGGCCAGCTTCAAGCGCATAAGAACCGTCTAGGTTAGGGTCGGTGATAAGACCTTTCCAACCAACTACTGTACGAGGCTTTTCAAAGTAAGTACGCATAACGATAAATAGCTCGTCTTTGTACTTATCTTGGATTTCACTCAGGCGTTTCGCGTAATCAATTGCGGCTTCAGTATCGTGAACAGAACATGGACCAACGATAGCAAGAAGGCGATCGTCTTCACCTGTTAAAATGTTTTCAATCTGACGACGAGATTGAGCGATGCGATCTGCAACGTCATCCGTGATCGGATGTACACTACCTAGCTCCGCTGGGGTAGGCATTGGACCCAAAGGTTGGGTTCTCAATTCATCTGTTTTTATAGGCATGTTATAGCTTTATTCTCTATTGCGAAGGGGTAAAGATAACGGAATTACAGGCAGGAATAAACCGTTTCACGGGAATCTTCCCCAGGAAATACCGAATTGTATACAAAGGTGTTGGTATTCATTTAAATGACTTATGTATAAATGACAAAACTTGATCATTAAATCAATATATATACATTTGAATTTATAACCTTTTCTTCTATCTCACCTTCGGTCAAGCGAGTTTAGTGCGACGAACCTCATGCTTCTCTATTCGAGCGAGGTGACGCTGTCACTGAAAGTATGCTCAATAACTGTCTAGATCTAGCTTTTGTTAACATTTCTTTGACATCCATTTCGTTCGTTGATTAACTGGTCAGAGTAGTTTGGTAAGGAGACCAAAATGTTATCAGCAGTACGTCGCGCAAATTTGTATCTCAATCTCTTTGGCTTTTCGAAAGTGCCTCTGATTTGGCTGTGTCACCCAAAAATTATCGCCATTGATAGTAAGCACGTTGAAGTGCGCATTCCACTTAGACGACGAACAAAGAATCACCTAAACAGTATGTATTTTGGTGCATTAGCCGTTGGTGCTGATGTGGCTGGTGGTTTTCTTGCTATGAGCAAAGCTCAGGAAAAAGGCGAGGCGATTTCTTTAGCATTTAAAGGAGTGAAAGCGGAGTTTTTAAAACGTCCAGAAGCGGATGTTCATTTCGTTTGTAATGACGGCCATGTCATTGATGATATGCTAGACCATACCATTGCCACTGGTGAACGTGTTAATCGTGATGTGAAGATCATCGCACTGTGTCCGAGCCTACATGGGCAGGAGCCGATGGCAGAGTTTGCGCTTACTCTATCCATAAAAAAAGCAGCTCAACATACAAAGAAGGCTGCTTAATAGTTTGAATCCGTTTTTTAATTGAGCTCGATTTTCTCTATAGAGACTATTTTCGAGCGGTTTAGCACGACTTTCCAACGGTAGTAAACGGGCGCATCAGTGTGGTTGTCTTCTTTGACGATCACATTGAGTAAATGACGTTTCTCTACAGACTCTTTGGTCACTTGCCCTTCATTTAGACGATAAACGCGGTTTGAGCTCTTATCCATTAGGCGGATGATCGGGCGCAAACTGATGTTCAACGTTTCTCGAGTCTGTTCGTAACCACTTAAAAAGAGCGACGTCGCCATTTCTGTTTTTTCATGGTAGTGAAGAATTTGTTCTTCTCTTTGAACGACGCGTTTTTTACGAATCTGTTGAATCTTGTCTGGCAAGCTCGATAGCGTTTTATAATCAAGCCATTCTAATTTTTTACCGACGACTTTCTTCGTCGTCGGGTCGATGTACTTTTTACGCCACTTAGGTTTGCCTTTACGAATCCAACGCCACATCGCATCACGCAGATCATCTTTAAAAATCTCGCGTAAAGCATAGATAAAAGACATCGCTATAATGAAAGACGCTGAGATCTCGCCAAGGTAGTCTCGGGCTAGAATAACGGTCGATGTCACTACGACCATAACCAAGCCCGTCGCAATCCCTTTAATCGCTCGCTTGATGTTGTTACCCATGGAGATAGTTTGCTCACGCAAAACAATAGGGTGTTCAATCAGACGTCTTAACAAACGCATTTTGTTTGAAAGACGCGTCACGTCTTCAACCACGCGTGGAGAGTTGTATTTGTTTAGCTTGCGATGTGCTTGTTCTTTCTCACACAGAGTAATCAAACGCTGTTTAATGGTGCTGTAATCGCCTTCTCGAGGAAGATGAGCGACGAGAGACAAAAACTTCTGCTCGGTATACCACGACAAATAGTTATCAATATTAACGTAGTAACGCTTTAAGTTTTCTTCATAAGGGATAGAGCGTCTCAAGCGTTTTAAGATCTCAAGCGTCAACTCAATGACTTCGTCCACTTCATCTTCTGTAACGGAGTTGCTCTCGTGCTTATTTAAACTCGCCACTGCTTTATCTAATGCGATAACGTACTGGTAGGCGAACAAACTCAAACTTACGCGGTATTGCTGATTAGAAAGACGTCCGCGCTTGGCTAATCGGCTGTGAACAAGCGGCAATAGAATTTCTGTACTGTAATAAGCACGTTGCTGAGTGATAGAAGTGTAATAAAATTCGGATTCACTGATGATATCGGCGCTTAAACCAAGCTCACCAGGCACAAAGAAGTAAATATCTAGGTCGACACTTTTGCTTTCTGCGAGCGCGTGGCTAATTTTTAATGTTACTGAGTCTTGTTTATCGACGGTGACCAAAGAAAGCTCCTGACTTTGCTAAAGCACTCTAGCCTTACGTAATGTAGTTGAGCGTGTAAGGTCGAGATTGCTAAGAGAGTGACTGGGGCAAATAGCCGAGCAGACAGCATAACAGAGAGGTTTGCTTTTCTCTCTGATTTTCTTGTTAGTTTAGGTATAATTCCGTGTAAATTTTAAGAGAGACAATATCAATGATTAAAATTGGTCAAATTAACAGCTTAGAAGTCATTAAAAAGGCTGATTTTGGCGTATTTCTGGATGGTGACGATTACGGCTCTGTTCTGCTGCCTAACAAACATGTACCTGAAGGCACTGAACTTGGCGATCACATCGAAGTATTTTTGTACTTTGACTCAGAAAGCCAACTTGCTGCGACCATTGACAAGCCAATCGCTCAAGTAGGCGAGTGGGGCTTGATGAAAATCGAAGGCATCAATCAAACGGGTGCATTCGTAAACTGGGGCATTAAAGAGAAAGACCTTCTTATCCCATTTAGTGAGCAACGAGCTCGCTTTACTGCGGGTCAAAACATTCTGGTTTATGTTTACACCGATAAAGCGTCGGGACGTATTGTTGGTACGACGAAGTTCAACAAGTGGCTTGATAAAACGCCAGCAAACTACGAAGTAAACGAAGAAGTTGATCTGATTATCGCAGAACGCAGCCAACTTGGTTACAAAGCGATTGTAAACGGCAAACACTGGGGCATGATTTTCCCTTCTGATGTATTTGGTAAGCTGTTTATCGGTAAAAAACTGAAAGGTTACATCAAGCAAGTCCGTGAAGATGGCAAAATTGACTTATCTCTACAAAAAGTCGGCGTGGCGAAGATGGATGATCTTTCAAGCAAGATTATTGATCTCTTGGAGAAGAAGGGCGGTTTCCTTCCTCTGAACGATAAGTCATCACCAGAAGCGATTTTTGATGCTTTCCGTACAAGTAAAGGCACGTACAAAAAGACCATCGGCGGTTTGTACAAGCAAGGTAAGATTGTGATTGAGAAAGACGGTATCCGTCTCGCTTAACTTATCTGCTTAAACGCTAGAAAGCAGCCAAAAAAACGGCCCAAACTCTTCCATTTTTTGGGCCTAGGGGAAACGGCTCTACAGAGCCTGCGCTAAACTTTCGTCAACCATTTATTGGGTGGCTAACGTAGAGAGAAATGCCGTATCAAAGCGTTACTTTGATATCTTCAGTTTAGTACAGCGAGCTTGAATCGCTAGCAGCCCTACGAGCTTTCATACTTACGAACTAAAAAGCCATCGCAAATACGATGGCTTTTCATTTATTTATGGTTCGTCATTTCTTTAAAATAAGTTCTTATCTCGTACTAACTCACGAGGAAGACCATTTTTAATGCGGTTACTGACCCACTTACCTAAACCGATAATCGCACCTTGGTACTTAACTAGCACTTCGCCTTTACCCGTTTTCAATCCTTCTGGAATGATTTGAGGACGAACATCACGGCCCATGTACCATTCACGTGCTTCTTCAATCGTTAGCTCAATAGCGTTGCTTTCAGCACCCGTCGCCAGCGCGGTAGCGACTTGGTGTTGCCAACGGTAGCCATTTTTATGTGCTTCAGCGATTTTAATGCCCATGCGAGAAAAACGTAATTCGCCAATCATAGGCTCAAGCGCGTCTGGGAATAGCCAAACGTCTTTATCTCGGAGCCAAACCGTACTTTCGGAAGGTAACTCAATATCCAATGCGTTGTGTAGTTGCTTTGAAATCTCTTCTGATTCTTTCTTCGACGCTTTTACGAACGGGAATTTGCCCATGCGCTTTTTCACTTGTGGCGCCTCTACAGAATGGTGTTTGCGAATACGCGCAACAAAGAAGCCTTCACAGTCATAAACCTGAGGGAAGATGTGTAAGAAACCTTCTTCTGTTAATGCGGCGTTTGCATTTTCAAATAATCCATCCAGACTCTCAAACTCAACCGCGTCACCAAAGGTTTCTTTTAAGTGATGGCAAACTTGCTGGTTTTCCTCGGTACTTAACGTACACGTTGAGTAAACTAGCACGCCACCTGGCTTAAGTGCGTGGAATGCGCTTTCAATGAGATCTTTTTGCGTATCTGCGATTTCTAGAACGGACGCTTGTGTCCAGTTCTTCATGGCATCTTCATCTTTACGAACTGTGCCTTCGCCAGAACAAGGGGCATCAAGCAATACCGCATCAAATTGTTCAGGTAACCAACCACCAAAAACGCGGCCATCAAAGTTGCTCAAAGCGGCATTGCGCACACCACAGCGTTCGATGTTGGCATGCAGAACTTTTACGCGGCTTGCCGCGTACTCGTTCGCGACAAGTACACCTTCATTTTTCATTAATGCGGCGATCTGCGTGGTTTTTGAACCTGGTGCAGCAGCGGTGTCTAGTACCGCATCGTAAGATTCGTCATTCATGAATAAGGCAGATACCGGCATCATCGAGCTGGCTTCTTGAATGTAGAATAAGCCAGACATGTGTTCTGCTGTGTTGCCTAATGGTACAACCGACTCGTCGGCTTCAATCCAAAAACCAGTGTCACACCAAGGGACGGGTGACAATGTCCATCCTTTGTCTTCCGCGCGCTTAACAAAGTCTTCCACACTCATTTTGAGCGTGTTTACGCGGATACTTTTGCGAAGAGGCCTTTGACATGCAGAGATGAAATCTTCCATGTTGAGGTTCGCAGGAAGGATAGTTTGGATTTTTTCCAGAAACGCGTCTGGGATGTAAACATTAGGATGCAATGTGGAATCTCGTTTGCAGAATTTGCCGCAAATAATATACGAAAGCGACGCAGAAACGAATAGTGACAAGGTTAACGACCATAAAAAAGAGCAGCGATTGCTGCTCTTTACATCGAATCAATATCCCGCCTTAGGGCTTAGGAATTGGCGTTCTCCATTGAACCCAACTTTCATCGGCACGTGGGTAAAGATAGAAAGAGTGACCACGTTTTGCTGCTGGTGGAATTTGTGATTGCTCTGGCGTTGAAAATGCAATGCCACCACGCACGAGGCTATCAATCGTACCTGCTTTGATGTTCGCACCAGTAATACCGATAGAAACATCCACACCAGACACATTCCAGAACACGCTGTTTTGACGCACTAAATACGCGTATTCAGGCTTGATTTTGATGGTGGAAACCACGCGATCAGCGAACTCGCCTAAGCGAACATCGGTAACTTGACCAACTTCCATTTGACGGTAGAGAACAGGAGTGCCGACTTGAACCGAACCGCGTTGCTCACTTTGCAGGGTAAACATGACGCCTTCTACACGGTCAAACCCTTTTTCTAATGGGAAATCGAACTTCGCCTTACCATTACCCGGTTCAACGCTGATAGATTTTGAAACCAGCGCACCTAAGTTCTTCACGCCGCCAAGGCCAATTTCAGGTTCAGTTAGCCAAAAATGCGTGCCTTCTACCGCGATATTTTCCACGTATTCCGGCAAAATTCGGGCGGTGACTTCAACCAGATTGCGACGGAAATTCGGTACGACAAGCGTTACTTCACCTACCTTCACGCCTTGGTATTCAATCGGCATACCTTTAAGCACTTCTTGCGTACCGTCGGTTTCTAGTGAAATGACTCGACCAAATTTGCGCGCTTTTTGCTGATCAGCATAAAGTTTCCAACGTTCTCCAACTTTGTTTTCCACGCCAGGCACGGAATCAAAGGCAATTCCACCTTCAATTAGAGATTTTAGTGGATGTGCTTTAACGCTAACGCCAGAAAGTGAGGCATCAATTTCGATACCTGAACGATTCCAAAAAACGGTTTGTGGGGTGACCAGATAAGCAAAGCGATTTTCAATGGTCGCTTTAATCAATACGCCACCATCGACGAGATGAAAGTCCGAGACGTTACCTACAGGCAGATTTCGATAGAGTAGAGGGCTGCCTTTCGAAATTGGTGGTAGCTCTGAAGCAAACAGCATTAATGTTTTCGAGCCAGTTTTGTTGTACTGCGCGAGTTCTGCTAACGATTCATTTTGGAACAGTTGGTATTCTTTCTGAATCGACTCAGAACCTTCACTGACGAAACTGATAGAACCGGTCAATAGTTGTTTTGCTGGCGGAACAGTGACGCTCAACCCAGATTCAGTAAGCTCTGCAGAAGCGCTGCCAGTCACGTAAAAACGGTTATTTGACTTAATAAGATGCTTGTATTCGTGATCAATCAGCACATCCATAAAGACTTCGTGCTTCGCTTGTTTTTTCTCATCAACCAAACCTACGTTGATGATGGAGCCGACCACAATACCTTTATAGAGCACGTTCGCACCGCTATCTAACCCAAATGAGTTGTCAGAAATTAGGCGAATCGCGATAGACTTTTCTTGCTGTTGATTAAATACGTTTTTGCGAATTGCAGTGAAGCGGCGAGAGCGTTCGCCGTCGCCAGGAACGATAGTGAGGAAGTTTCCTCTAACTAGGTTTGCAATGTTTTCGACACCAGACAACGACACTTTCGCTTCTTCCAAAACAAAGCGAGTGCCAGTGGTAAGCATGTCACTGAAAGCAGGCTGAATTGCTGCTGACGCCAAAATGACTTCTCGTCCTTCAGAAAGGCTTAAGTCGGTGACCTGACCAATTTCAATGCCACGGTACATGATTGGTGCGCCTTCGCTGCTGACTTTGTTGTCGTCAGGTAGAGCAATTTTGATCGCAATGCCTCGACCTGCTGTTTTTAAGTCTTTATATAAGCGGAACTCGGTATTTTCTTCCACTGGTTCGCCATCGTCCGGGGAGTCAACCGCGATAGCGCCACCAAGTAGGGCGCTCATGCTTTCTAAGCGTACGTCAACGCCTTCAAAACCAATACTGGCGCCAATGCCACTGACATTCCAAAAACGGCTGCGGTCATTGATGATGTGTCGATATGTCTCTTGGATATTGGCTTGAATAGTAATGGATTTTGCATCTTCATCCAGTTGGTAGCTGTAAACCGCACCGATAGGAATTTTCTTATAGACAATCTGAGAGCCAATCGACACGCCGCCTAAGTCTCGGCTTTTAAGCTTGATGTTCAAACCCTGCGAAACACGTAGGTCCGTTGGCGCCGAATCGAGAGCGTGGAATGTGGTCTCAAATTCTTGACCGTCCCCCGGTTGGATAGAGATGTAGTTACCAGAAACAAGCGCATCCAAGCCCGACACACCAGTTAAACTCGCGGTTGGTTTGACGAGCCAAAAACGCGTTTTATCGTTTAGTAACTTCGTTGCTTCAGGGTAGATGTCTGCATCCACGTAAATGCTGCCGAGATCTTCGGACAAATTAATGTCACGCACCATACCGACTTCCAAACCTTGGTAACGGATAGTTGTGCGTCCCGCCACCAAACCAGCAGCGTCGGAGAAGTAAATCTGTACTCGTTGCCCCGCATCATGGATGGACTTCACCACAAGCCAGCCGGCGAGCACCATCGTCAAAATTGGCAGTAGCCAAAGTGGAGATATGCCTTTGCTCCTCTTAACATCAGGCACATACGATGTTTGAGAATTGTTCTGATCACTCATTAATTGACTCTTTTTCTGATTGTTTTGGGGCTTCATCCCAGATTAGCCTTGGGTCAATACTCTCTGCGGCTAACATTGTCAGCACAACGACTAAACCAAACGCGACCGCGCCGTAACCTGGTGTAAAGTCGAGTATTTGACCGCGATCGACCAAGGTCATCATGATAGAAATAACAAACAAGTCCATGACAGACCATTTACCGATCCACTTTACTGCAAAGTAAACCATCATTCGTTGTCTTCGAAACACCGAACGCTTGAATTTGATGCACAGCATAATATAGGCAAGGCCGAGGATCTTAACGACTGGCACAACGATACTGGCAACAAAAATAATAATGGCGATACCATACATTCCGCTTCTGACCAAAGACGCAACACCAGAGAAAATCGTATCTTCAAGGCGTTGACCGTTGGTTATCAAAATCGAAATAGGAATAAGGTTAGCAGGAAAAATCGCGATAGTAGCCGCGACTAGGTAAGCCCACGTTTTTTGAATCGAGTTTGGCTTACGATGATAGAGCTCATGATGACAACGTCGGCAACGCTCACCTTCAGGTTGAGAGAGATGACACTCGTGACAATGCACATCTTTGTGTTCGAAAGAGTACGTGTTTTCTGGTTTCCAAGCTTCCCAATAACGACGAACGCTGATGCGTGATACCAGAAGAACAGTAAATATTTGCAGCAAGACCAAGCCAATCAAGCCCGGGCCAACAAAAATATCTGAATAGTCTTGAAGCTTAAAACAAGAGATCGCAATGCTGACCAAAAATACATCCAACATTACCCAGTGTTTCAAATGTTGAATCAGCCACAGTGAGACGCGCAGCCCCTTAAACCATCTTTGATGCAATGAGATATGTGCAGTCACGACCGAGACACATACGGTCAATGGGGCAAGTGAGCTACAAAATAGAATTAACAATGAAAGAAGAACAAAGCCTTCTTCCATCAAGGTTATCATCCCAGAGGGTAAGGTTGCCGGAATCATCACACCAAAAAGCCTGATGCTAATGAAGTTAAAGAAGTGCGACGGAATAAATAGCAGGATACAGGTTATCGCGACCGCTAAATTACCAGAAAGGCTAGGGCTGCCTCCGCGATATAATTGCGTACCACAGCGTGGGCAATGTGCATTTTTACCGTTAGGTAAATCGACAATATCGACAGGGAGTTCGCAACCTTGGCATAAACGCACACTATTAGGTTGCATGGCATGCTTAGACAGAGAGATCATAAAGACCTCTCTAATAAGAAGGGTTTAAGCTTGGGACTGAATGCCCCCGTACAAGGTTTGATATAAGCCTTCTTGCTCAACGAGCTCACCATGGGTTCCTGTTTGTGTCACTTTCCCATCTTCAAGCACATAGATCAAATCTGCTTGTTTTACTGCCGATAGACGGTGCGCGACGATTAAGGTTGTTCGACCACGTAGGAATTCTGTTAGCGCTTTATGTAGTGCAGCTTCTGTTGCAGTATCGAGCGCAGACGTGGCTTCATCTAAAATAACAAATTGAGGATTGCTTAACACCATACGTGCAATCGCTAGGCGTTGGCGTTGTCCGCCGGATAAACGAATCCCGTTGCGGCCAATTTGCGTATCCAAACCGTGGTTAAGTTGAGAAATCACATCTTGTAATTGAGCAACTTCGAGCGCTCTCCACAAGGACATTTCATCAAAGTGACCACCGAGCGTCAGATTATGCCTCAAGGTGTCGTTAAATAGTATAGGTTGCTGTAATACCACGGCAATTTTGTCGCGGATCACTTCAAAACCAATATCTTCTGTTAACTCATCATTAAAACGAATGCTACCTGCGTTCTGTCGGTAAACACCAATTAGCAGTTGAATCAGTGTTGATTTACCACCGCCGCTCGCGCCCACTAACGCAACTTTTTTGCCCGCTGGAATATGTAACGACAGGTCATCCAACACTTTGTTCTCATTATTATATGAGAAATCCACATGCTCGATTTTTACATCGACTTCGCGTGTTTCGTTGAAAGGATTCACCTTCGAGACAGGTCTATCTTCTTCTTCCAACTCTAGAAGGTCGTTAATACGTTTCAATGCAGCTTTTGCGCTATACCAAGAGAATTGTATTCCAAGAAGCTCTTGAACAGGGGACAACATAAACCATAGATAACCAAATACAGCGAAAATTTGGCCAATTGTTAGGTCACTAAACATCACCATTAACATGGCAACCGCACGGAATAATTCAAAACCGATTAAGAAGAGCAAGAAAGAAACTCGACCAGCCGCTTCTGATTGCCAGGCGTATTTGTCAGCATCGACGCGGACTTGATTGGCGCTCTCTTTTAGCTGCTGAAGAAATTCGCGCTCTTTATTGGCAGCGCGCAGCTGGTAAATACCATCCAACGTTTCTACCAGTCGGTTTTGGAAAATTTCGAACGAGTGGTTTTCTTTACGCTTGAGATGCTTGACCATACTGCCAAGTTTGCGAGAGAAATAAATGACAATAGGGTTTACGAGTAGAATAAATAAGCCCAGACGCCAATCTAGCCAAAGCAGAACGATAGCGGTGCCTATTACGGTCAAAAAGCTGATAACAAACTTTGCGAGTGTCGAACCAACAAATTGATCGATGGTTTCTATATCAGTAATAAGGTGGGCGTTAATTCCTCCACTGCCTTTGGTTTCGTACTGACGAATACTGATTCGACCCAATTTGTCGATCATTTTACTGCGCATCTCAAACGTAATGGTTTTCGATACCAGTGTGAATTGACGACTTTGAACAATGTTCAACGCTTGGCTGGCTGCGCGCATGAGCACAACTAAAAAAAGCGTGAAAAAGATATATCCAGTTGGGGTATGCCACGCTTCAGGAAGCACAGCGTTCATGGCAGAAAGACCAGAGGCAGGTTTGTCCAATAGCACTTCATCAACCATTAATGGCATAAGAAGAGGGATTGGAACACTAATCAAGGTCGCCACAATAGCAATCAAGTTCGCTAAAATCAGCTTGGACTTGTGCTTTTTAACTTGTGTTATCAACCAAGAACGGCTAATAGTGTCATTTTTCGGAATCATTGTAATTGAGAATAAGTCCTATTTTAAAGTAGGTCAGCATTTTAGCGCCATACGAAGAGAATGGAAGCTTTAATAATAAGTAGGAAGTTAATATGAACATAGAACAATACCAACGACTCACCAAACAAGCAGTAGCCCTAATTGAATCTGAGCCAGACTTTATCGCTAACTTGGCGAACCTGAGCTCTTTACTATTTATGGAGCTTGAAGACCTCAACTGGGCAGGCTTCTACCTAACAAAAGGGGATGAGCTTGTATTAGGCCCATTCCAAGGTAAACCAGCTTGCGTTCGTATCCCAATGGGACGAGGCGTTTGTGGAACAGCTGCAAAAACAAATACTACTCAAAGAGTATACGACGTTCACGAATTTGAAGGTCATATCGCATGTGATGCTGCGAGTAATTCTGAAATTGTGATTCCGTTTTCAATCAATGGAAAAGTTGCTGGCGTATTGGATATCGATAGCCCAAGTATCGGTCGATTCAATGAAACAGACGAGGAAGGTCTCACTCATTTTATGTCAGAAGTAGAAAAGCTGCTTAATTCACACGCGAACGACGCATAAATTAGCCCACGAGTGTGGTTTTTCCTTGGCATGTCACTATAATACGAGAATATTTTTTCTTAATGCTTCGCGGAAATCCGCTCAAATCAGGAACCCTCATGACTGAAAAGTTAAAAAACAGCAAAGAAGTTATCGCATATATTGCTGAATGTTTCCCTAAGTGCTTTACTTTAGAAGGTGAAGCAAAACCTCTGAAAATTGGTATTTTTCAAGATCTTGCGGAACGTCTAAATGAAGACGAAAAAGTAAGCAAAACTCAGCTTCGTGCAGCGTTAAGACAGTACACTTCATCATGGCGTTACCTACACGGTGTAAAACCAGGTGCGGTACGTGTTGACCTAGATGGCAACCCTTGTGGTGAACTAGAAGAAGAACACGTAGAACACGCTAAAGCGACACTTGCTGAAAGCAAAGCGAAAGTTCAAGCTCGTCGTAAAGAACAAGCACAGAAAGCTCGTGAAGAGGGTAAGGCGAAAGCGAAACCTGCGGCTAATAAAAAGCCTCAACAGCCTCGCCGTACTAACAAACCAAAAGTACAAAAACCAACTAAGCCTGTAGAAACGCGCGCTCTAAATGCTGATGAAATCACAGTAGGCAATGCAGTAAACGTGAACATGGGCAAAGGAAACATGGCAGCGACCATTGTTGAGATCAATAAGGATGATGTACGTGTTCAACTTGCTAACGGCCTACAAATGGTTGTAAAAGCGGAGCACTTGCGCGCATAAGGGAGATACTCCTACGCATGAATTGCCGTTCAAAAGTGACCCTGATTGCTGCTAGCTTATGGCTAGCAGCATCAGCTCAGGCTCTCGAAGCCAAACTACATAAAGATGACTTGCCGGTTCTCGCTCCTGAAGTTCAGCACGAAACAGCCAGCAAACGAGTCACCTCTCGATTTACCCGCTCTCATTATAAGCATTTCAATCTAAACGATGATTTCTCTAAAGCGATCTTTGAACGCTATGTAGAAATGCTTGATTACAATAGAAATATTTTCACTCAAGCGGATATTGATTCCTTCAAAGATTGGTCAATTGAACTTGATGATCAGCTTAAAGCTGGTAACAACAAGATTGCTTTTGATGTTTACAATCTTTCAATGCAAAAACGTTTTGAACGTTTCGCCTACGCGATGACTTTGCTCGACAAAGAGATCAAGTTTGATAACGCAGACGAGATTGAGCTAGATCGATCAGAGGCCGCATGGCCAAAGGATGAAGCTGAGCTTAATGAGTTGTGGCGCAAACGCGTGAAATATGACGCTTTGAATCTAAAACTGACGGGCAAAGAATGGCCTGAAATTAAAGAAGTTTTAGAGAAGCGTTATAACAACGCGATGAAGCGTATCACACAGACCAACAATGAAGACGCGTTCCAGCTTTATATGAACGCCTTCGCAAGACAGGTCGACCCTCATACTAGTTACCTTTCTCCTCGCAACGCCGAGCAATTCCAATCAGAAATGAACCTGTCTCTTGAAGGGATTGGTGCCGTTCTGCAAATGACAGATGACTACACTATTATTCGTTCATTGGTAGTTGGTGGCCCTGCGTCTAAGAGTAAGCAACTTGGTGAAGGGGACCGTATCATTGGTGTTGGTCAAGACGGTGAAGAAATTGTCGATGTGATTGGCTGGCGTCTGGATGATGTAGTTCAATTAATCAAAGGTCCTAAAGGAACAAAGGTTAATCTACAAATCTTGCCAGAAGGTAATGACGCAAAGAGTTACATTGTCACAATTGTGCGCGACAAAGTTCGTTTAGAAGACCGAGCGGTTAAGTCTGAGATCATTGAGAAAGACGGCAAGAAGATTGGTGTTCTTGAAGTACCAAGTTTCTACGTCGGTCTTTCACAAGACACAGACAAGTTACTTAATGACCTAAAAGCGAAAAACGTTGACGGTATCATCGTTGATTTACGTAACAACGGTGGTGGTGCTCTTACTGAAGCAACAGCACTTACTGGCCTCTTCATTAAAGAAGGCCCAGTCGTACAAGTGCGCGACAGCTATGGCCGCATCAAAGTTAATGCTGATACCGACGGACTGGTAAGTTACGATGGTCCTTTGACGGTATTAATCAACCGCTACAGTGCATCGGCATCTGAAATTTTCGCAGCTGCAATGCAAGACTACAACCGCGCCGTCATTCTTGGCGAAAACTCGTTTGGTAAAGGTACGGTTCAGCAGCATCGTTCATTGAATCATATCTACGATCTTTTCGATAAAGAGCTCGGTTATGTTCAATATACGATTCAAAAGTTCTACCGCATCGATGGCGGCAGTACTCAGAACCGTGGTGTAGCGCCAGACATTGCGTACCCAACACCAATTGATCCGAGTGAAACCGGTGAAAGTGTTGAAGACAATGCTCTGCCTTGGGATAGCATCGATAAGGCGACTTATCAGACATTCCCAGATAACGACAAGTTGATTGCAAACTTGACAGAACTTCACAATAAGCGAATCGCTGATGAGATGGAATTCCGTTTCATTAACGAAGACATTGAGCAGTATCGTAAAGAAAAAGACGACAACATGTTGTCTCTAAACGAGAAAGTCCGCAAAGACGAGTCAGATAAAGCAGAAGCATTACGTTTGAAACGTATTAATGAACGTCAAACGGCTTTGGGTAAGAAAACATTCAAATCTTTGGATGATGTGCCTAAAGACTACGAAGCACCTGATGTTTATTTAGATGAATCTGTTGCGATTATGGTTGATATGCTTAAAGCACCAAAACAGTCATAAGCACTGGCAATTCAGTACAAAAAGGGCGAGTCCTAAGGGTTCGCTCTTTTTTTATGCCTTTTAACCTGTAAAGTTGACGGCACAAAGTCGGTTGTGCGCTTATTTTACTGCAATAATTTACGTGATATAGATCAAATATTTCGCGAAATAGAGCACCAATGCCTAAGCTAAAAGAAAACGATAAGGATGCCGATATGAAATGGTTCTTTATTTTGCTTAGCTTTTTCTGCTTAAGCGTGTTCGCTGGAGAAAACACAAAGGAAGACGATCTTAGTCACTTTGATACGCCGTTTCTGATTGGGGATTGGTATTTAATGAATCCGAGGCCCGACGAATCGGCTGAAAACTTCCGAGCGATCAAACTTTCTTTAGGCTCTGATTACACATTCTCCATTGATATTCAGAAAAAAGATTATTCTGTCGATCATTGGGAAGGTATGTATAACGCCAATGAAGACACAATTGTTCTTGGATTGAATACCGATGAGCCCCAAATTTACGCTTACCGAAACAATCACAATACCTTGGATTTAAACGGTGTCACTTTTACTAAAGGGCTATCGAACGCTCTAGCCGGCATCTGGTCAAGCTCTCATGTCTCTGGCGATGGATTGATGGCAAATAACATTAACCACATGGATCTGATTTTGCAGCCTGACTTCGTGTTCTTGTTCCGTGTCTCAAACGAAGCAGGTGAAGAGTCCGTTAAACAAGGCGTGTTTTACACTGAAGACGAGTATTTAGTTCTTTTGTATGAAAACGGCGAGCAGGGCACAACGTACAAACTTAAAGAAAATGAACTCACCATCCAAGATAGTAGTGGTGATATGTATGCCGTACTCAACCGAGTCACACAATGAGTCATTCATATTGTTGATTCTATAAATGAGTATTCATACGGTAAACTTCTAATGTTGAGTAAATGTTAATCAGAAAGCGGAGCTAACCATCAAAAAGCTCCGTTTTTTTATAGAAAGACTTGTATTCTGATACCACAACCCATACAAATAGCTTATATCGTGATACCAGTTAAAGGGTTTGAGACCTGTAAACTGGTATTTTTGTAGTTCGACATACAAGGATTTATGGACATGTCTCAAGCTCCCCAGGCGAAATATCGTAAAGATTATCAAGCGCCATCCCACACAATTACTGAGATTGATCTTACGTTTGATCTTTACGACAACGACACCATCGTTACTGCACTATCAAAAGTAGTTCAAAAGGGTGAATCAACGACTCTAGAACTGGATGGTGAAGGGTTAGAGCTTCGTTCAGTTAAGGTGAACGGCGAAGATTGGGCGCATCATGAAGTAAAAGAGGCGTCCCTAGTACTGTCTGACTTACCTGCTGAGTTCGAACTTGAAATCATCACTAAAATTGATCCTGAAGCCAATACCGCACTTGAAGGTCTGTACAAATCTGGTGGTGCATTCTGTACACAGTGTGAAGCAGAAGGCTTCCGCCGCATCACGTATTACTTAGATCGCCCAGACGTACTGGCAAAATACACAACCAAAGTCATTGCAGATAAAGCAACATATCCATACTTGCTCAGCAATGGTAACCGTATTGCACAAGGCGAAGCAGAGAACGGTCGTCATTGGGTGCAATGGCAAGATCCACATCCAAAACCAGCTTATCTATTTGCGCTTGTCGCTGGTGACTTTGATGTGCTTCGCGATAAATACACCACAATGTCTGGTCGCAACGTTGACCTAGAAATCTTTGTCGATAAAGGCAACTTAGACCGAGCGGGTCACGCGATGACATCGCTAATCAACTCAATGAAGTGGGACGAAGAACGCTTTGGTCTAGAATACGACCTCGATATTTACATGATCGTGGCGGTTGATTTCTTCAACATGGGCGCAATGGAAAACAAAGGCCTAAATATCTTTAACTCTAAGTTTGTTCTGGCGAATGACCAAACGGCGACAGACCGAGATTACTTGGGTATTGAAGCTGTGATTGGCCATGAATACTTCCATAACTGGACAGGCAACCGCGTGACTTGCCGCGATTGGTTCCAGCTGAGCCTAAAAGAAGGTTTGACGGTGTTCCGTGATCAAGAGTTTTCTTCTGACTTAGGTTCACGTGCGGTAAATCGAATCGACAATGTGCGCATTATTCGTGGCCCTCAGTTTGCTGAAGATGCAAGCCCAATGTCACACCCAATTCGTCCTGACAAAGTTATTGAAATGAATAACTTTTATACGCTGACCGTTTATGAAAAGGGCAGTGAAGTGATTCGTATGTACCACACTTTGCTTGGCGAGGAAGGCTTCCAAAAAGGTATGAAGCTTTACTTTGAGCGTCACGACGGTACAGCGGCAACATGTGAAGACTTCGTTTCTGCAATGGAAGATGCAACGGGCGTTGACCTTAAGCAATTCCGTCTATGGTATAGCCAATCTGGTACGCCAACACTTCGTGTAAACAGCGAATACAACGCTGAAGCCAAAACTTACGCGCTAACAGTTGAGCAATTTACTGAAGCAACGCAAGACCAAGCAGAAAAACAAGCACTGCACATTCCATTCGATATCGAGCTTTATGATTCGAAAGGTCAGGTTATCCCACTGATCATTAACGGAGAATCAGTTCACAATGTTTTGGACATCAAGCAAGATAAACAAACATTTGTGTTCGAGAATGTCGCAGAGCAACCAGTGCCTTCATTGTTACGCGAGTTCTCTGCGCCAGTTAAATTGGAATACGATTACAGCGACGCTGAACTGATCTTCCTAATGAAGCACGCAACCAACGATTTTGCTCGTTGGGATGCAAGCCAAATGCTATTAGCGAAGTACATTCGACAAAATGTCAACAATGTCCAAACGGGCAGTGAGGTTCAACTTTCAGAAGATCTTATCGATGCATTCCGCGGCGTATTATTGGATGAAAACTTAGAGCCTGCATTTATCGCTCAAGTCTTCTCATTGCCATCTATCAATGAAATCACAGGCTGGTACAAACAGATTGATGTAGATGCAGTTGATGCGGTTTTAAATAGCATTACAGTGTCACTTTCTGCCGCATTGGAAGATGAACTAAGTGCCACTTACCACACGCTAAAACAAGCCGAATACACCATCGACCATGCAGCAATCGGCAAACGTGCGTTGCGTAATCAATGTCTTCAGTTCTTAGCTCATACAGACAAAGGTAACACGTTAGTTAAAGCGCAGTATGAAGCTGCCAATAACATGACCGATACCATTGCAGCTATGAGTGCAGCGAATAGTGCTCAACTGGAATGTCGTGAAGAGCTGATGGCTGATTACAGCGATAAGTGGAAACATGACGGTTTAGTTATGGATAAATGGTTTGCACTGCAGGGGACTAACCCAGCAGAAGATGCACTTGAAAAAGTGAAAGCAACCATGAATCACGAAGCGTTCAGCTTGAAGAACCCGAACCGCACGCGCAGCTTAATTGGCTCGTTCTTGGCTGCAAACCCAGTTCGTTTCCACGACAAATCGGGGTCTGGTTACCAATTTGCCGGTGACATTCTTCGTCAGTTGAACGACTCCAACCCTCAAGTTGCATCTCGCATGATTGATCCTCTGCTGAAGTGCCGTAAATACGATGAAGCTCGCCAAGCGATGATTCGTGCAGAACTTGAAAAACTAAAAGCAATGGACAACCTAGCCAAAGACCTGTTTGAAAAAGTGACTAAAGCACTAGACGAATAGTCGCCAAAATAATAGGGTGGTCGCAATGACCACCCTAATTGTATCTACTACAACGTTTCTAGTTCATGAAGCACTATTACTTTACGCTGAATATTCCTTATCAAACATTTCTGTCCCATTACTCGGGAGCCGCAAGTTCCGTTCAAGTCATAACAAACAACGGCTTAAGGTTACAACTTCCTGCAGGAAAATTTAGACCATTTCTTAGCCAATTAGGAGTGAGAGGGCGATTTAGGCTAACAACTGACCAAAATAACAAGTTTCTAAAGTTAGAAACTCTGTGATGCTTTGTATTTGCAGAGAGTTAAATAGGAATCTTAGTCACAGAATCAGACATTTCACCTCCTACCACAGCGAATAGTTGTTAAACATTTGTAATTATGCTTTTACAATGAGTGCATGCATTACCTATGCTTAGTTTCTAGGGTAACAACCCTGTTACTAAGTCCCCCTACAAAACAACAATTCTAATGTGGAGTGTGAATATGACCGCGCGTGAAAATGTAGTGCCGGTTCTGCTTGAAAAGGTTTACCAACTGATTCAAGACAAACTCGAGCTTTCTCACCAAACGCTTGTAACCAAACTTGCTCAACACTTATTTAGTAACATTGCTGATGATGACTTGATTCAGCGAAACGAATCCGACCTCTATGGTGCTGTTGTCAGCCTCTGGCACCACATAAACGAAAAAAAACCAGAGGATATCTCGGTCCGCGTGTTTAACCCGACCGTAAGTCGTCAAGGCTGGCAATCCACACACACAATCGTAGAAGTTGTTGTTCCAGATAGTCCATTCTTAGTGGATTCAATAAAGATGGCGCTAGCGCGCTTAGATCTTGTTTGCCATTTAATGCTCAATAATCCAACTCAGCTAGAGCGTGATAAAAAAGGTCAAGTAACAGAAGTGAACGGTGAGGGGGGTGTTCTTCAATCACTATTCCACATCGAAGTTGACCGCCTAACAAGTAAAGAAGAGATGCAAGCTCTTAAAGAAGAGTTATTGAACATCCTGTCTGATACACGCTTAGTCGTTAATGACTGGCAGCCAATGGTCGACAAACTCAAGATCGTTACAGATGATCTTGAAAAAAACAAAGATCGTGTTTCGATGAAAACCGATCGTTTGGATGAAACCATCGCATTTTTACGTTGGCTTGGTGATCATAACTTTACCTTTATGGGTTACAAAGATTATGACTTAGCGGAAATAAACGGTGATACGGAACTGAGACCAGCAAAAGAAAAAGGCCTAGGTCTGTTTGCTGATGAAAAGCGCATTCGCAGCGTTAAGTTGTCTGAATTGTCTGATTCTGCAAGACTAGAAGCGAAAAAACCTTACGCTTTGATCATTACGAAAGGCAATCAAGCGTCTCGTATTCACCGTCCTGCTTACACTGACTACATCGGCATCAAAAAGTTCGATGAAAATGGCAAAGTAATTGGCGAGCACCGCTTCACTGGTTTGTACACATCCGCGGTATACAACCAAGCTGTTCACAGCATTCCTTTAATTCGAGAAAAAGTAGATCGTATCTTAGAAGCAAGTGGTTACCGCCGCGGCTCATACTCCTACAAAGCGCTGCATAATATTCTTGAAAACTACCCACGTGATGAACTGCTACAAGCGAACGAAGAAGATTTGCTTGAAGTCGGCATGGGCGTAGTACAAATGCAAGACCGTGACTTACTACGTTTGTTCGTACGCAAAGACCCGTTCGGTCGTTTCTTCAGCTGCATGGTGTACGTAACGAAAGACCGTTACAACACAGAACTTCGCCGCCAAACTCAACGCATTCTTAAGCAGTATTTTGGCTGTGAACAAGAAGTTGAATTTACGACGTTCTTCTCTGAAAGCCCATTGGCAAGAACGCATTACATTGTTCGTGTAGACAATAACAACATTGATGTAGACGTGAAAAAAATCGAGCAGAATTTAATGGAAGTTTCTACCTCTTGGGACGACAGATTAAAAGAGTCGATCATTGCTAACTTTGGTGAAAGCAAAGGTCTACCACTATCGAAAGAGTACATGAGCGCGTTCCCTCGTTCATACAAAGAAGACATGATGCCTGGTTCTGCAGTGGCAGACATTGAGCGCCTTGAAGCACTGAGTGACGACAACAAACTTGGCATGCTTTTCTACCGTCCGCAGGAAGTTGCAACGGATTCGAAAGCGGTTCGCTTAAAACTTTACCATCGTGACGAGCCAATCCATCTATCAGACGTAATGCCAATGTTGGAAAACTTGGGTCTACGCGTGATTGGTGAATCTCCTTACGAGATCGAGAAAAACAATGGCCAGACATTCTGGATCCTAGATTTCTCAATGCTGCATAAGAGCGAAAAAACCGTTGATCTTCGCGAAGCTCGTGATCGTTTCCAACAAGCATTTGCAGCGATTTGGGCAGGGGATCTAGAAAGTGATGGTTTCAACCGTTTGGTACTGGGTGCTTCGTTATCTGGTCGTGAAATCTCGATTCTACGTTCTTACGCGCGCTACATGCGTCAAGTTGGTTTCCCATTCAGCCAACAATACATTGAAGATACACTAAGCCATTACCCTGATTTAGCTACCGGCTTGGTTAACCTATTTGCTAAACGTTTCGATCCAAAACATAAAGGCAGCGAAAAAGGCCAAAGTGATCTGATTAAGAAGCTGACTGAACAACTGGATCGTGTAGAAAGCCTAGATGATGATCGTATTATTCGTCGTTACATGGATATGATCATGGCAACGCTGCGTACTAACTACTACCAGTTGGACGAAAACAAGCAGTCGAAGCCTTGGCTATCTTTGAAGATGAAACCAAGCGAAATCCCAGAGATTCCTCAGCCAGTTCCTGCTTTTGAGATCTTCGTCTATGCGCCAGACATTGAGGGTGTTCACCTTCGTGGCGGTAAAGTTGCACGTGGTGGCTTACGTTGGTCAGATCGCCAAGAAGATTTCCGTACAGAAATTCTTGGTCTTGTAAAAGCTCAGCAAGTTAAGAACACAGTTATTGTTCCAGTTGGGGCGAAAGGTGGTTTCGTTTGTAAGCGTCAGCCGTCTCTGACCACTCGTGATGAAATCTTTTCAGAAGGTCAACGCTGCTATAAACAGTTCATTCGCGCATTGCTTGATGTTTCTGACAACATCATTGAAGGCGAGGTGATTCCACCACAAAACGTAATTCGTCACGATGAAGATGACCCATACCTAGTGGTTGCTGCCGACAAAGGCACGGCGACATTCTCTGACTTGGCGAACTCAGTCTCAGCAGAATACAACTTCTGGCTTGGCGATGCGTTTGCTTCAGGTGGTTCAAACGGTTACGACCACAAAGCAATGGGTATCACTGCAAAAGGTGGTTGGGAATCAGTTAAACGTCATTTCCGTGAAATGGGCATCAACTGTCAAACGACTGACTTTACCGCAATCGGTGTAGGCGATATGGCTGGTGATGTGTTTGGTAACGGTATGCTGCTATCTAAGCACATTCGTTTACAAGCTGCGTTTAACCACATGCACATCTTTATTGATCCAAACCCAGATTCAGCCACCAGCTGGGAAGAGCGTAACCGCTTGTTTAATCTTCCAAGATCAAGTTGGGAAGATTACAACGCCGAGTTGATCTCGCAAGGTGGTGGCGTGTTCTCACGTCGTGCAAAATCGATCCAACTAACGCCTGAAATCCAAAAAATGTTGGGCACCAAGAAGGCATCCGTAGCACCAAACGATCTGATTAAGATGATCCTAAAAATGAAAGTGGATCTACTTTGGAACGGTGGTATCGGTACTTACGTTAAAGCTTCGACTGAAACGCATACAGACGTTGGCGACCGAGCAAATGACCAGCTTCGTGTTGATGGTCGTGAGCTGCGTGCAAAAGTGGTTGGTGAAGGTGGTAACTTAGGTATGACTCAACTTGGTCGTATCGAGTATGCGCTAAACGGTGGTCGAGTTAACACCGACTTTGTTGACAACGTGGGCGGTGTAGACTGCTCGGATAACGAAGTAAACATTAAGATCTTCTTGAACGGACTGGTTTCAAATGGCGATCTTACCGTTAAACAACGTAACCAAATTCTTGAATCTATGGAAGAAGAGGTCGGTGAAATCGTTCTGGATGACGCATACCGTCAATCTGAGTCCATTTCAGTGACAGAGCAACAAGGCGTTGGCATCGTTAAAGAACAGATTCGTTTCATCCACACAATGGAAAAAGCAGGGTACTTGGACCGTGCTCTTGAGTACATTCCTGATGATGAAACGCTGCTGGAACGCGAAAAGCAGGGCCTAGGTCTTACTCGTCCTGAGCTATCGGTACTTGTCGCTTACGGCAAAATGGTTCTGAAACAGCAACTCGTGACGGATGACATTGCAAATGATGAATTCCATGCGAAACAGCTGGTTGAGTACTTCCCAAGTGAGTTACGCCGTAACTATAAAGATCAAATGGTTAACCATCCGCTACGTGCAGAAATTATCGCGACGGCGCTAGCAAACCAAATGGTTAACGAAATGGGCTGTAACTTCGTCACTCGTCTTCAAGAAGAGACGGGCGCAGGTGTTGTTGATATTGCAAATGCTTACAGTGCAGCTCGTGAAATATTTGATCTTGCTGAAATTCTTAAGCAAACTCGCGCGTTAGACAACGTTGCAACGGCAGATGCACAGTACGAGATCATGTTCTACGTACGTCGCGCACTACGTCGTATTGCTCGTTGGTTACTGCGTAATCGCAGCGGTAAATCTACCGTTGGTGAGTTGATTGCAATCTACAAACAAGATGTGAATGTCATTGCTGAAACTCTTGATAGCATGCTGGTTGAATCTGAAGTGGAAGAGCACAATGAGTTGGCTCAAACATGGATGGAACGTGGGGTAGAAGAAAAACTTGCCCATCAAGTAGCACGTCTATCGAGCCTTCAATCGGCACTGGATATTTCATCGGTTGCAAGTGAAACCGGCAAAACGGTTGAACAAGCATCGAAGCTATACTTCAACCTTGGCGATCGCTTGTCGTTGCACTGGTTCTTGAAACAAATCAATAGCCAAGCTGTCGACAACAACTGGCAAGCTCTAGCTCGCGCAGCATTCCGTGAAGACCTAGATTGGCAACAACGTCAGTTGACAGCGCAAGTTCTCAACTGTGCGTGTGCAAACGAAGATCTTGATGTAATGCAAGCGCTTGAAGAGTGGATGGAAGCAAACGAACAATCACTTCATCGTTGGGAAAGCATCCTTAATGAGTTCAAAGTCGGTTCTGTACATGAATTTGCCAAATTCTCGGTAGCTCTTCGTGAACTGGTACTGCTTAATTTGAATTGCTCTTCAAACGAGTAGGTGAGTTAACTTATTAGAAAAAGCCTCGTAAATGCGAGGCTTTTTTGTATCCGCAATCACCAATTTCGGCCACAAACGTGACATCGTAACTGAATTTTAAAACTTAACTTCTGCTGAAATCGATTGCTTTCCTATTAGAAACTGGATATTTCAATGCCGCAAAAAATCGCTAATTCTTTGTTTTTATGAAAAAACTTCTAACTCAAGATGCAATTTTACTTAATTCGTTCATTTTCATTGAATTACAATAAAAAACAGTAAATAATATTGACCCGTTTACACGGGGCTTTTTTCTTTCGGAGGCACAATGCTTTACCGTCTAGCCAGAACTGGCTTTTTCCAACTTGATGCCGAAAAGGCACATGATCTTGCAATCAAGAACTTCCAACGCTTTAACGGCACACCACTCGATCTTTTCTATCGTCAACAATTACCTAACCGTCCAGTAGAATGCATGGGGTTAACATTCCGTAACCCAGTGGGTCTTGCTGCTGGTTTAGATAAAAACGGGGAATGTATTGAAGCATTCGATGCGATGGGATTTGGCTTTGTTGAAGTTGGCACAGTGACTCCTCGTCCTCAGCCAGGTAATGACAAACCGCGTTTGTTCCGTTTGGTTGAAGCAGAAGGCATCATCAACCGAATGGGCTTTAACAACTTAGGTGTGGATCATCTGGTTGAGAATGTGAAAAAAGCAAAGTTCAACTGTGTTCTTGGTATCAACATTGGTAAAAACAAAGATACACCAATCGAGAACGGGGCAGAGGACTACTTGATTTGTATGGAGAAAGTGTACGAATATGCTGGTTACATCGCTGTAAACATTTCTTCTCCAAACACTCCGGGGCTTCGCTCTCTACAATACGGTGAAGCACTCGACGAGTTACTATCAGAGCTTAAAGCGAAACAATCAGAGCTTGCAGAAAAACACGGCAAGTACGTTCCACTAGCACTTAAGATTGCCCCTGATTTGAGCGATGATGAAATCACTCAGATTTGTGAATCACTACTGAAAAACAATATCGATGGTGTTATTGCAACAAACACTACACTGGATCGAACAGTAGTTGAAGGTATGAAACACGCAAATGAAGCAGGTGGTTTAAGCGGTCGTCCGGTGCAATCTCGTTCAACAGAAGTTGTTCGCAAATTGCACGAAGCATTGGGTGACAAACTTCCTATCATTGGTGTTGGCGGCATTGACTCTTATGTTGCTGCAAAAGAGAAAATGATGGCAGGCGCTCAACTCGTACAAGTTTATACTGGCTTTATCTTCCATGGTCCTGGCCTAGTACGCGATATTGTTAAAAATCTGTAGCACTCATCAAATAAATCGCTGAGAATTCAACGCTTGTTTCAGAAAAAAGAGGAACTCGTTTCCTCTTTTTTTTTGTCCGTTCGTTTGTAAAATTTAGAAAATCATGAGTAGGTAATTAAGCGTCTTACCTCTTTACCATTGATTCACTAGTCAAGAGAGAACGGAATAATGCTTAAACCCAGCGACAAATGGAATTGGTATTTTGACGAGCACAAAGCTTGCTTAATGCTGGATCTGGGGGAGGAAATGATTTTCCAAACCAATCTATCCCGTAAGCTGTTGGTCAACTGTGCCTTCTCAAAAAACGAATTTACAGTCGACGATGCTAGTGCGTTTCAAACGTTTAATGAACGCATTCGCTGTCTCGATATCAATGAGTACCGTCAGGCCGAGCTAACACTTTACTGTGTAGCTGCGAAACGCTTCCATAAACCAGTCCAGCCTAAGAGTTGGTTCTTCGATGCTCAATCAACAGGGCACGAACCAGAAGAAGGGGACATGGTATTTCTATCTAACCGCTATTCTGAAGGGGTTTTCATCGTTTTAGAACCTGGCGAAGCTTCAAGCTTATGCGCGTATGTCGGTCAAGAAGAGTTCATTCTGGATGGCCATAAAACGCTGCAGTTTGGACAACCAATAAAAGTTATGCACGACAGAATGGTTTGTGCGAATCATTTATTTGTCATGGCTCCAATGGCTATGGTGGGTTAAACCTCTTTAAGTTTTCTTTATTTCGTTCCTTTGTTTGCCTTAATCGACCGCCTCAGGTCGATTTTTTTTATCCTTCTCCTTTCAAATACCTTTATTAATCGGCTGAAATCACTGCGTTGTTAAGCACATAACTATGAAGCTGGTCACTTTTATTCCACTTTTTTAATCTTAGCGATCACTAATATTAGGCAACTTATCGCCTAACATTCCCCCATTTCTTCCCCAATACATGCAATTGGTAAGTAAATTACAACATAATTTTACTATTGGTATATACCAATTTTAAGGTAAATAAGTATTCACTTCTTCTTTAAGGTAAGGTTTTTGGTTAGCTAAAAGAATGGGAAAAGAAATGCTCAGCTCGAAATGTAGGAAGTTTCAGATCAAGTGATTGGTGATTGTTTGCTCTGGTGAAACTAAAAACGCCTTTAAAAACGAGGCATTGATCGTAAAGTCAGGTATAATTAAGGCCATTTTTTATTAACGAAAGAACACTATGAATCAATATCTCGCGGTAACTTCAAACGGCATGGAAAACCTGCTTGTTGAAGAACTGACTAAACTAGGCATTGAAAACGCGAAACCAGTACAGGCGGGCGTAAAATTTAAAGCCACGAATGAGCAAATCTATCGTTGTTGTTTGTGGAGCCGCTTGGCATCACGATTTGTACGTGTTTTATCTGAATTCACTTGTAACGACGACATGGCTCTATACCTATCGACTTCGTCAATTAACTGGGTGAATCAATTCCACAGTTCTAAGCGTTTCGTTGTGGACTTTAACGGTACCAACCGCGAGATCCGCAACAGTCAGTACGGCGCGATGAAAGTAAAAGATGGCATCGTTGATTGCTTTGAGAAGAAAGGTTTACCTCGACCAAACATCAGCAAAGAACGTCCTGATATTCGCGTTCATGTTCGCCTTCACAAAGATAAAGCTATCTTAGGTGTTGATATGGTAGGCAGTGGCCTTCATCAACGTGGCTACCGTCCGGAATCTGGCCGAGCACCACTTCGCGAAACATTAGCAGCGGCGATCATTATGCGTTGTGGTTGGGACGGTCATCAGCCACTTCTCGATCCAATGTGTGGTTCTGGTACGTTACTGATTGAAGCGGCAATGATGGCTGCAAATATGGCTCCTGGTGTAAAACGAAAGCAATGGTGCTTTGAATCACTTGAAGACTTTGAGCCAGATACATGGGCTGAAATCAAATCAGAAGCAAACGTTCAGGCTAGACGCGGTGTCAAGAAAGTTGACGCTAAGTTTTTTGGCTTCGATAACGACCCTAAAGTGCTCAAAGTTGCACAAGAGAACGCTCGCAGAGCAGGGGTTGAGGAACTGATTGAGTTTGCTCAAGGCGATGCGGCAACTATTACGCGACCTGCAGGTTTTGAAAATGGTGTGATTGTATCTAACCCACCTTACGGCGAACGTTTGGGTACAGAGCCAGGTCTGATTGCGCTTTACACCGCGTTTGGTGGCCAATTGAAAGCAGAATTTGGTGGCTGCAAAGCGTCTATTTTCTCTAGTTCAGATGAGTTGCTGAGCTGTCTTCGCATGCGTGCAGATAAGCAATTCAAATTAAACAATGGTGCGTTACCGTGTCACCAAAAAAACTACAGCATCGCAGAACGTAGTGCCGATGAAGTAAAAGGTGCAGATACCAATACTCAAATCGCTCCTGATTTTTCAAACCGTTTGAAGAAAAACATTGGCAAAATTGGCAAATGGGCTCGTAAAGAGAAATTAGATTGCTACCGCATCTATGACGCAGATCTTCCTGAATATAACGTAGCGATTGACGTATATGGCGATCAAATCGTGATTCAAGAATACGCAGCACCTAAAAACATCCCTGAAGAGAAAGCGAAACGCCGTTTGACGGATATCATTCGCGCAACGATTCAAGTGACAGGCGTAGAAGCGAACAAAGTTGTCCTTAAAGTTCGTGAAAAGCAGAAAGGTCGCAGCCAATATCAAAAGTTGGGTCAGGTATCTGAAACGTTAGAGGTGAACGAGTACGGCGTGAAGCTGATCGTGAATTTGCACGACTATCTTGATACGGGACTATTCCTAGATCATAAGATCACACGTCGTCGCTTAGGCGAAATGGCTCAAGGCAAAGATTTCTTGAACCTATTTGCTTACACAGGTAGTGCAACAGTACACGCGGCAGTTGGCGGAGCTCGTTCAACAACGACAGTAGACATGTCAAACACTTACCTGAACTGGGCAAAAGACAATATGCAGTTGAATGGTTGTATTGGACGCCAACATCGCTTTGAGCAAGCTGATTGTCTGCAGTGGCTTGAAAATGCAAAAGGCGAATACGACCTTATCTTTATTGATCCACCGACGTTTTCAAACTCAAAACGTATGGAAACGTCATTCGACGTGCAACGTGACCATATCAAGCTAATGACGAACTTGAAACGTTTGTTACGAGCAGGCGGTACGATTGTGTTCTCGAACAATAAACGTCACTTTAAGATGGATGAAGAAGGGTTGGCTGAGCTAGGACTAAAAGCTCAGAATATTTCATCGCAAACTCTGCCTTTGGATTTTTCTCGAAACAAACACATCCATAACTGCTGGCTAGTGACACACGCAGAGTAAAGAAACGATTGAGTATAAGGACGTATAAGTGCTGACATTGTATAGCACAGAGGGGTGCCATCTTTGTGAGATGGCATTTGCTCTAGTAAGCCAGGTCGGCCTGGCGGAACAAGCAGATATTATCGATATCGCATTCGATGATGAACTGTTTTCTCGTTACGGCGTAACGATTCCCGTATTAAAATATCAAGATTCTGAGTTGAACTGGCCGTTCGATTTAGATGAACTCAAAAATTGGTTGGAAAATAATGGCATTACTTACCATTCATAACGCGCAACTTGCTTTCGGTGATCATCCGCTATTAGACCGCGCAGAGTTTGCTTTGCAGGAAAATGAGCGTGTTTGTTTAGTAGGGAGAAACGGTGCCGGTAAGTCAACGTTGATGAAAGTACTTGCTGGCGACATCTTACTGGACGACGGCAAAATTCAAATAACACAAGATGTTGTTGTTTCTCGTTTGGAGCAAGATCCACCACGCAACCAAGAAGGTACTGTTTATGAGTATGTCTCTGGTGGCTTAGCGGAAATTGGCGAACAGCTTAAGATCTACCATGATCTTCTTGATCTTGTTGCGCAAGACCCAAGCGAAAAGAACATCAACCGCTTAGCAAAAACTCAAGAACAATTGGATCATTCAAATGCGTGGCGTTTTGATGACCGAGTTAAAAACGTACTTAGTGCCCTAAAGTTAAGTCCAGACACATTACTTCGTGACTTATCTGGCGGCTGGCAACGCAAGGCGGCATTAGCTCGCGCTCTAGTTTGTGACCCTGATGTATTACTACTTGACGAACCAACCAACCATTTGGACGTCACAACCATCGAATGGCTAGAGAACTTCCTGAAAGATTTCAAAGGTTCGATTATCTTCATTTCCCACGACCGCGCATTCATTAAATCTATGGCGACACGTATTGTCGACTTGGACCGCGGGCAACTTTCCTCTTTCCCTGGTGATTACGACAATTACTTGCTTGAGAAAGAAGAGATGCTTCGTGTTGAAGAGATGCAAAACGCTGAGTTCGACAAGAAACTGGCTCAAGAAGAAGTGTGGATTCGCCAAGGTATTAAAGCGCGTCGTACTCGTAATGAAGGACGCGTACGAGCACTTAAGAAACTTCGTGAAGAGCGTCGCGACCGCAGAGAAGTGCAGGGTAAAGTTAATCTCAATATCGATGATGCGTCACGCTCAGGCAAAATCGTCTTTGAAGCAGAGAATGTGTCTTTTGCTTACGACGGTAAGCAAATTGTTGATAGCTTCAGCTTCAACATCATGCGCGGCGATCGTATTGCCCTTATTGGTCCAAATGGTTGTGGTAAAAGTACCGTACTGAAGTTATTGCTTGGGCAACTAGAAGCTCAATCGGGTCGCTTACATTGTGGTACCAAGCTTGAAGTCGCTTACTTCGATCAATACCGTGAGATCCTCGACCCTGAGAAAACTGTTATCGACAACTTAGCGGACGGTAAGCAGGAAGTAATGGTAGGTGGTCGTCAGCGTCACGCTTTAAGCTATCTTCAAGATTTTCTGTTTGCACCAAAGCGCGCTCGCACGCCAGTTAAAGCCTTATCTGGCGGAGAAAAAAACCGATTGTTGCTCGCTCGTATCTTACTGAAACCTAATAACTTACTTATTCTTGATGAGCCAACCAACGATTTGGATATAGAAACGTTGGAACTTTTAGAAGAAATGCTTGCCAATTATCAGGGTACGTTGCTGTTAGTAAGTCACGACCGTGAGTTTGTTGATAATACAGTAACGACTAGCTGGATTTTTGAAGGTGACGGTGTAATCGAAGAGTTCGTGGGTGGTTATCACGATGCGAAGCAGCAACGTGATCAAGCACTTGCAGTTCGTTTTTCGACGGAAAAACCAGCGAAAAAAGAGAAAGTGGTTGAGGAAACTCCCAAAACAACTCAACCTAAGAACAACTCTAAGAAGTTATCGTATAAGCTGCAAAGAGAATTAGAAGCTCTTCCAGCTAAGCTAGAACAGTTAGAATCGGATATTGAAACTCTGCAAGAACAAGTGAATGACCCTGAGTTTTTCGCTAAGCCAGTCGAGCAGACTCAACCGGTATTGGAACAACTTGCTGCTTTAGAGCAGGAGTTAGAAATCGCATTCGAGAGATGGGAAGAACTCGAAGCAATGCAACAGGATAGTTAAGAATTCAATGAATTGTAGTAACAAATTCAAGTTAACCGCTGTCGCTTTGATGGTGGGTACCGCAATGAACGCAAACGCAGCATTGTATCAAGTCATCGAAGTATCGCCAGAAGTGAACGGCGATGTTGTTGATTATCAAACCGCTTATGGTGTTGCCATTCAACAGGGTGATGTAATCGATGCGTCAACAGACTCTCCATTTGCCCTAGGTTGCTTTGATGCGACGGCAAACTGCACTCCAGAGCAATTTAAGCTTGCTATTGAAACTCGTACGACACCAATATCTGCAAGCCAAGAAGTTGATGGTAATAGCTACCGCGAAGAAATCCCTTTTGCGATGGATGCAGGGTTTTACTACATCCAAGAGTATAAGGACTTTGAGCGCTACTGTTTTAACCAACTTCGCTATTCTACCTGTGAATCATGGGCTTCAGTAAACTGGACTCCATGGAGTAAAGAGCTAAGTAGAGATTTCACCCCAAATGCTAAAGCATTTGTCGAAAATGACGGTAGCGCTTACGTAAACGAATACAACAATATCATCAATAGCCTAACAGCTGACGGTAAGGCTGTCGGTAACCAGAGTATCAAAGAAGACTCATCTTCTTTAAAAACGCGCAATACCATCGTAGCTCCCGTTCTTCCAAATATTGTTACTGGAGATAGCGAAGCGAGTGTAGTAGAAAGCCACGCATGGAATACGGATGGTGTATTTACGGTTGGAAGCGTATCCAGAACTGCAAGTAATACTAATGGCACTCACCATACCTCCAAAGCCGCTATTTGGGATCAAACTAAAGTTATCAGTGAAGTTCCTTGGCAAAGTGGGACGTCAAAAGACGGCGAAAGACTTGCTCAAGGGAGCATGCGTGATCTCGTAGTAGATGGTACGACCGTGTATGGTGTTGGTTACAACACATATGCCAATGATAATTATCTAAACGCGACCGTATTTGTTGGCAAGTTAGAATCGGAAACCTCCATTGCCAACGTCACCTGGGAAAGCAAAGTGGTTGCAGGAGCGAGACAAAAAGAGGGCGATGAAACAGTTCACCTCAACTCCAGACTTACTGATGTAAACTCAAACTTCGTAGCTATCGGTGAAGCAAAACGTTCCGGTGGGTACTTGATGCCAACGGGTTCTGCGCCAAATCGTTTGTTTATTGTTGATGATGTTCGTTCTGCATCTCTCAGTGCTATTTACCCAACGACGGGCATCTTCTTCAACGGTGCGGGCGGTAAAATGGGTGGTATCAACGCTTACAACGAAATTGTGGGTCAGTTAGATGCGGAATCTACCCGTGAAGATGATGGCAAACCTCGTCGTAAGCGTGGTTTCATTTATCCATACATCCAAGATGATGCAAACAATGTGAGAGCTGAAACACTGTTTGATGGTAAAGCGTGGTTCCTAGATACATTGACAAACGGTGGCGAATATTCAGAGGCAAATAACGCATTCCGTATTATTGATGCAACAGATATTAATGATGCAGGTGTAATATCGGCTACTGCTATGAAATGTGCAGGCGGGTATAACTCTACAGCGCATAACGCTTCTTGTAATGGTACTGAAGAAATTGTTGCAGTGAAATTAATGCCAATTCCTAACCAAACGAAAGAAGATATCGTAGCGCGAAGCGTGGAATCAGACAGCGCTGAACGTCAAGGCGCAGGCCTTGGTTGGTTAGCTTTGACCATGCTTGGTTTGTTTGGGTTCCGTAGAAAATAGTCAGTAATTTTTAATTCAAGCAGAGGCTCACAGAATTGAGTCTCTGCTTTTTTTATGCCTTGAGAAATCGCGCAATTTGATCGATTCTTATAAGTGGAGTCATAAAAACTCCACCAAAGTTTCACAATAACAGCTGTACGTTAGTAAATGGACCTGTATGAGGAATTAACTATGAAGAGACAAAAGCGTGATCGCCTAGAACGAGCTCAATCTCAAGGCTATAAAGCTGGGTTGAATGGAAGGTCTCAAGAGGCTTGCCCGTATCAACAAGTAGACGCTCGGTCGTATTGGTTAGGTGGTTGGCGTGATGCCAGAGATGAAAAACAATCTGGTCTCTATAAATAACTCTCCACATACAACAGAAGGATTCGAAAGGGCTCGTAGAGAGCCTTTTCTCGTAATTACTAAGTATAAAAAAGCCCCAGATAGGGGCCTTAAAAATTTATAGAGAAGGGTAACTAGAAGCTCGAAGTATCTTGGAATAAGCCAACTTTAAGATCCTTCGCAACATAAATTTCTTTGCCGTCAACGCATACGCGGCCGTCTGCTAAACCCATCACTAGTTTACGGTTCACAACGCGCTTCATATGAATTTCGTACGTTACTTTCTTAGCAGTTGGCAGAATTTGGCCAGTAAACTTCACTTCACCAACGCCAAGAGCTCGACCTTTGCCTTTGCCGCCGACCCAACCTAAGAAGAAGCCCACTAGCTGCCACATGGCATCTAGACCGAGACAGCCTGGCATTACAGGGTCACCAGGGAAGTGACAATCGAAGAACCAAAGATCTGGAGTAATATCCAACTCTGCAAGAATTAAACCTTTACCAAAATCACCTTCTGTTTCAGACATTTTAGTAACTCGGTCCATCATTAGCATGTTTGGTGCAGGAAGTTGTGGGTAACCCGGACCAAAAAGCTCGCCTTGGCTAGAAGCAAGAAGATCATCACGGTTGTAAGAATCACGTTTGTTTTGCATTATCAATTACTCCAATTTTTGACAGATGCATGTTAGTGAACACGTGTACGCTAAACAACTCCGATCAGTACTAGACAAACCAGTTTTTGATGCGCTGCACAATTCCTTCTGGATGCTCATGTCTTTCAAAATTTTCAATACGTTCGGCGATCTTGCCGATGACGCTATCATCTTCGCCTCTGAATGATTTGCCCATTAGAATTGGTATTGCTTCATCAACGGTAGAAACCGACCAAATATGGAACTCACCATTCTTAATGCTTTCTATGACATCTTTATGTAAAGCAAGGTGCTTCAAGTTCGATTTAGGCATAATAACGCCTTGATGACCAGTGAAGCCTTGGTGTTTACAAACTTGATAGAAACCTTCGATCTTCTCATTTAAACCGCCTACCGCTTGTACTCGACCAAATTGGTCCACCGCGCCGGTCACCGCGATTTGTTGATTAACCGGGGATTCAGACAGTGCACTTACCAAACAACATAACTCTGCCAATGAAGCACTATCACCATCCACTTCACTATAGGACTGCTCGAAAACAATAGACGCAGAGTAAGGCAGTGGCTCATCCAAATTCAAAGCAGAGCTTAGAAATGCTTGCATGATCATCATGCCTTTCGCATGAAGATTTCCTCCAAGTTCAGCTTTGCGCTCAACATCGGAAATGTCACCATCTCCAAAGTGAATAACACATGAAATTCGCGCTGGCTCGCCATAAGAGACAGGATGCCCGGCCATATCAATAACCGTGAGTCCGTTAATTTGGCCGACTTGTTCGCCAGTAGTCTCAATGATGACCTGACCATCAAGAATGTCATAAACTGCACGTTGAGGAAGGTAAGACTCTCGATAATATTTATCGTCGATGGCTTTATCTATCGCCACATAATCAATGATATTTTGATCGCTAAACTGAGCAGCTAAGCTAAGTAGTTGGCAATGCCACATCACACCTAAAGGCAAATAATGTTGGTCCTCAGTTAAACGCATGCCTGCTAATAGTAACCGTTGAAAAGCACCTTCATCCAACGATGGGAAACCGTACTCCGAACAAATCCAATTCACCAAACCTACATATAACTCTAAGTTACTTGCAGATAAGTGGATATCTTCTTCAACTTCGGTATACATCGTTAGGCCGGTTGAAAAATCTTCGTCAACATACTCAAGGTCGGCCAATTGATTACGATCTCCAGTAACAATAATCTTAACGTCAAATTCTTTTTCATCGGCCGTTAAAATAGGTAGTCGAGTAGGGCTTACATTCAAGGGTTTTACTGGCTTTCCTTGAATGGCAGACTTAATGCTCGGCCAATATCCGGGATTCGCCAAAATGAGGTTCGCTGGTAAAATCAAATACCCGCCGTTAGCCTTGGAAAGTAATCCAGCTTCAACTACAACATCGCCTTTTAAATCAACACTGTAGCGATCAAACAAGAGCTTTGCGTCCAAAGATTCTGTCATTATTGCAGGCTCTGAACTGTCAGTGACCACGTCACAAATACACTTACGATAAACCGTATTATCTGCACAGTTTATTACCAAAACTCGAGTCAAGCCTTTGATTTTCATAAATCGTTCAACAGTAGCGAGGAGTCTTGGTTGAAGTTCTACGAACTTCTTCTTAGGTAGAGAGGAGGCAGATTTTAAAATGTCTTCGTACTGTTCGAACGAAGGAGTCACGTCTTTCCAATTAAGTTGATTCATTTAATTTCATCATTATTCAATATTGCGGTCATTATAACGAAAGGGCTCTGAACTCCCTAGTGCCAATTGGTGTAGTTGTAAATGCAAATAACTCGTTGAGTATCATTTGGACAAATGAGTGATCAACATCGATACTTCAAAGAGTTTTCATTGATGAATAACTATAACTGGGTTACGCTGTCACCAGGTTAGCTTTATGAGTCAGAAAGAATGAAATATCAGCAACTTGAAAATTTAGAGTGTGGATGGAAGTGGAAGTATCTAATCAAAAAATGGAAAGATGGTGAAGCGATTACCAGACATATTGATACAAGTGAAGCTGATGCAGCTATCGCCGAGTTACGACGCATAGAGCACGAACCTACATTAGTGCTAGCTTGGATTGAAAAACACATGTCTGAAGAGCTAGAGAACAAACTCAAGCAGGCAATTCGCGCAAAACGAAAGCGCCACTTCAACGCAGAACAAGTTCACACCAAAAAGAAATCGATCGATCTTGATTACCGTGTTTGGGAAAAATTATCTAATCGAGCTAATGAACTGGGGTGTACGCTGTCTGATGCCATTGAATATCTACTTTCAGAAGCCTCAAGAAGTGAAAAAGCAAGCCAGAAAGTTACGTCCATCAAAGAAGACTTGAGTAAGCTACTATCCAGCTAAGGAGTGTTAGATGCTATATGTGATATTAATTGCTGCAATCGTCATATTCTGGTTGATCGCCGTGGATAGACCCGTGTTAAAAGTGAGTTTTGATGACGGCCACTTGAGTAAGGTAAAAGGGCATATACCTCCATCTTTTAAACATAACTTACAAGATATTGGCGAGCATGACCCATTTACTGGTGAACTCAAAGTGTACAACCAACGCTCCGGAATGAGGCTGGTCTTTTCAAAAGACGTACCAAAGAAAGTTCAACAACGAATTCGAAATGTTTTTCCTCATCAAGGTTTCAAAGCCAATAAAGGCAAGAAACAAGCTTAGCCGACATATCAATTACTTATCTACGTTAAACGGGACGCAAAATTGTGTCCCGTTTTAGCATTTGACGCATAAAAAATTACAATCAGTCCATTTATCAAAAATGGATTTACGAATGCGATACGTTGTCACTTTATTTTTATTATTGTTACCCACAGCGTCAACATTGGCCGATGATTCAGAAACAAATCCAGTGGCTAAGAAAATTAAATCGACGCTACAAAAGAAAGTCGATAAGCAGTTCGATCAATATGATGGTTATTGCGATTTAATGATTGAAATGGAACATAAAGGAAAAGTAGCAATAGTAAAACGAGTTACTGGAAGCGGAGATACAAAAGTTTGCCGTTTTGCTCGTTCAAACTTAAAAACCGGTAAGCGATATCGTTACAAATATCCTGAAAAATATATCCGCATACATATAACAACTGGTTCGTGAACCTTCAGTTTACAGTAAGCAAGACCGAGTTATCGCAAATCAATTGGTTTTCTATAATCCGTAGATAGCAGATAAAAGCAGTATGGAAAGGAATTTCAAAAAAGTTTGATGGGCTTGGTTTCAATGGCTTGTGCCGGATTTGCTGTAGTGTTTACAAGCCCATTAGAACCACTACATCAGTGCGCATTATGGGCGCTTATGTTGAATACGATTGCATATGCGTATCCTATAAAATGTCTCTCTTTTGAGGGGCAATTCAATGAAGTATCACGAAATGACTAAAAACTATATTTTTCGTGAATTTGAATGTGGTTTAACCGTCGAAGAAGCTGCCAAACTTTGTTTGAAAACTGTGAGGACGGTCAAGGAATGGGACAAGGGGAAATCCATTCCTCCAGAGTGTAAGCGCTTGATGAGGATGAATAAGGGTAGGGAATTGAGCTCTTGTGAAGATTGGGAAAACTTCGTAATGAGGCATGATCGATTAGAGCTTCCAACAGGGCAGCTGGTTACTGCGCAGCAAGTTTTGGTTGGAGTCGCCTTATTAGAGTTAGGTGCATCAAATGATATTGGTATTGCGCATCAGATTCTGAAGTATGCGAGAGTATTAAAGAAAATCATATAAAAAAAGGCTCCAAATGGAGCCTTGTAATCAACGACAACGTGTATAACCACTGACATAAGTACCATTTTTTCTTCGATACCCACGAACATAATGACAGTTAGTACCTTTTACTTTTCTGCTATTGGTATCTGTTGAATAATATGAGCTCCAAAGGTTTGACTCACAAGGCTTCCCATCTGAGTCTCCATCTAGGTAAGTATGGCCTGAATGAAATAATGACTGTGCCATCGCTTTTGTTAATTGCTCACATTTATATCTTACTTTGTATGAAGCTTTGTCTAGGTAATCAACACTGGCTGCACGATCATCATACATATATGTTTTATTACCAATAGGACTATAACCATCAACATCGATAAACTTACAATCTTTGCCACCGATTGAAGAGCATTTATCAATGGCTGTTGTAATGGCTGTTTCGACATTGGGATTCGATGAGGAATATGCGATAACGCCATTAGAGCCAACAGCTATGGACTTATGGCCAGGTAGATCCTTATATTCACTGAAGTTAGTGGAGGTGCAACCTATCAAGCTAAGGGCGGCAGCTAAACTTAACATAGCTCTTATTTTAATCTTCACGTTTGCTGTACTCACTTTAAAATATTGAACCAAATAGTTACGATACTTCCAAGGACTCTGGCCAGACAAAATATGGACCGAAACGTTTACTGTATTTAAACTCACCACCTGAGGATTTACCTTCATCGGTTAATGAGTGCTTTCCGTCATCTAACGTTAAGTATCCTTTATTAACACACAAGCTGAGAAACTCATCTGTTTTAAGTTTGTGCTTTTTAGCTAACTTAGAGGAGCTGAGTTTAATTAGTTCATTATCTGTAACAGGCTTTTCAGTAAGTTCCGTATCTAAATTAGCAGCTTGAACTTTCTCTAACGAGATTCTAACTTCATCACTAATACGAATGATACGTTGAGCTTCCTCGTACGAATCTTTGTAGACATTGGGGTCTTCGTCACGGTCAATGAAGATACCCATTTCATTATTGTTTACTTGGCTAAACTCATAGAGGTTTAAACTTGTAATGATACAAGCACTTTCATTCATGTAGCACTTTGCATGGAGGTTTTTGCAAAAACTGGTACGCACAAAGGAGAGACCTTTTAGCCAGTTAATCTCATCAGGTTGTAGTTCGCTTTTGCCATAAACAATTCGAATGTCTATCTTTAATCGGTCTTTGTCTTCCAAAAGCTCTCGAATACGATCATTAAGCTTAAGAAATGGGCTGATGAGGATTAGCCTTTCAGAAGCGTTCTTTATCAGTTCTTCGAGGTAGTAGTTTGTTGCACTTGTATTTAAAAACTTAGCCATTTCATATCCTTGACATATAAAACCTAGCGCACATAGGCTACGACTAAGAAAATACTGAATCAAGTAGCAAAGATAAAAAACGCGTGGTCAAATGCCGCGCGTTGCGAATCACTCTTGAACAGTTAGTCAAGCGATCTTTTCAAAACCTGTTGTTCGTAAGTAGTCCCAGTAGTTTTGATGTATTGAAATACTTACTTGTCGTAGTTGTTCAATGTCAACTCCCTCAGCTAACTTGATGATCACACTATTATTTTCAACGACAGCACTTTCAACAATATCTAGCTGATTAAAATCATCAGCGAAAGCAGCTACATACATTTGGTAATCTTCTGGTTCCGGCATAAACGGACACTGTGCATTCACATCATCTTCAGTAATTTCTTTCAAACCTAATCTATATTTCATTATTACTCCTTAATTACCTAAAGGTCATCTAACGCTTGTTATACGACTATTAGTTTCCTGTTATGCGCACATTGTGCAGTTTCCTTGCAATATGCTCAACAGATGGCTTCATAGTTTCAATAAGATAAATTAATTGCATAAGTGTTTTGTTATTTATTATAGCCTAATCAAGATTTAATCGAACCGTTGAAGCATGGTGGAATTTACCCCCGTAATACAGATTCGGGGGTTTGACCTCCCGCCGCACGTCGCGCAATCGTCCTAGCCCGTCCTCACTTGCTCCGCGCGTCCGTCGGAGAGAACCCAGAAAAGAAGAGTAAGCATTGCTCGACACTCGCAAAGCTTTGATGTTGTGAGTATGCAGCGTTCCGGTAGGTTAACGCGCCTTTGGTGTGGATAGTCTCTGCGAGGCTGGTCTAGCAGGAAGGAGGGCGGCAGCATCCAAGTAGCTTTGGGCTGCTAACCGCGCCGATTAAGTAATGAGGCTAGGTTTTGCTAAGGTGGGCGGCTTGGTGCCTCGTCGTCGCTCCGCAACTCCTTATCCCTGCGGGGCTGGCACCGTGCCTTTAATTGAAGTAGTCGACCAGTTTCCCTAGGAGGTATCTCGCAAGGTCATACACGAGCACCACTATGACTGCATTCACTATCGAGAGATGATCAAACAACTCGATGATTTCAACGAGCTGTCCATGCGTTACGTATTCATTCATTAGGTTTCGTCTCCACTAAACAAACCGCCAACGGGTTTGAGTTCAATATCTTGCTCTTGCCGTTGTGCATATTGCTCATACGGCGAACACGTGACATAGAAATTGGATGCGCCGCGAGACAGCTGGACGAGGCAATCGTCCAGATATTCCATCTTGACGCCCAACTTATTTAGGAATCCGTCATCGAGGTAAGTCACACCACGCGGTGTGACAACCTCAAAATGCACGTTGACGTGTATCGAGGTGGCTTTATGCCAACGTTCCACGGCAGAAACATAGATACTTTCTGAGTTCGCCAGTGGGAACCAAGCAGGAACGGTGCCTACGTCATGATAAGACTCATTCCCGCAACCAGAACCCGTACAGCCAGAACCACTAGAACCCATGACAGAACCAGGCGAACCACTTTGACCAGGACGTGCTTGACCTTGCGAAGTCGAAACGCCACTTTGCTGCGAAGTTTGATGAAGCTGCGTTCCTTCCGCAGTTGTCGTCTCAGAATCAGAAACCATACCAATAAGCGCATAAACTAAGTACCCAAATGAAAGCACGACCAGTGCCATAGCTGCTAAGAATTTCGGGTTAAGAAAGATGTTCTTTCCAAGCCCCGACTTGGTGATTTGCCCCGTGACGGTCGAGGCGTAGAGTAGGTGGACATCAAGCGGCACCTTGAGGTTATAAACCACATCGTCTTTGCTTGGTTTGGTGACCGTTCGAGTTGGGTCATGCTCCAAAATGCGCGGTTTCCGGTTGGAAAAGAAGATCCCATCTTTACCCTTATGTTGCTTGGCCAACTCCGCAACACCTTTTAACTCTTTCGGGATTTGAGCAAAGTCAGGCGTGAGCAACACAATGTCCCAGTTGTAGTGCCGGTGCTCCATAAAGGCGTTGTTAAAGTTCTCGGGATAGATGATGCGTCCTTGCTCATCAAAACGTGTGCGTTGGCAATCATCTATCTCGCCATTGTCCAAGCTGGATGTATCAATCGTTAGCCAACGAGAGTGAAAAAGCTCGGAGAATCCTTCCGGTAAGTGAGGCTCAAAATCAGTAAAAGGGCGCTTGTGTATGTTCGCCATTTTGAAACCTGCATTGACCGAGAAGATTTGCTGACACTCATCAATGAGGATGAACGCCCCAATGGGCGCCCAACAGAAAAAGTATTTCCAAAGCTCGAAGCCTTCAGGATTGCGAGAGCTAATGCGAATGAGCCGAGCTGTATCAGGAAACTTCTCACCAAGGCGTTGTTCAATCACTTCAAGTGGTTGCATGCCATGAATGTTGGTAATGCAAATTCGACCTTCACGCAGTGCAGGCAATAAGTCAAACCACACGGCGCAAGCCGATTTGTAAGAGCCACCGTGACCGTATCGAAATGAAGTAGCCATTCAATCACCAGTTAAAGAAACGCATAACTAAAGACGTAGCGAACGCATCAAAGATGACACGTAGCCCAGAGGTGACGCCGTATTCGGTCAAGATATAACGGACATCAGAGGGAAGCGCATTAAAGCGGTCTTCGACAAGCGTATAGACGCCATATTCTTCGAGCAGCAGCTGCGCAATCTTGAGTGCGATTTGTATCGAGGCAATCTTGATATCGAACCATACTGAGATAAGCCACATCGCGCCGTATTCAAACACGTTCTTTATCCATTCAATCGCCACATCAAAGAAGTCGAGAAAGGTTTGCCCAATGTTGGCAATAAACTCTAATGCTGAGTAGATGTATTCCATGTTATTTACTCCGATTACCAAACAGAACCCAAAGGGCGATTAAGGCACAAATGAACAGCACGACAGGGCGCACATACCCCGATACCGCATCAAAACGCTGTAGTCCTGATTCAACGGTTGCGCCTTTGATGTTAAAAGACTTGTCGCTTAATGTGCCGTTATTGAAGTTGGTGCCGATAGTGATTAAGCCTTTGATGTCGTCCACATAGCCTTGGATGTATTCGGCTTTTTCATCTATCGTGGTTTGCAGGATGGCAAAGTCTTCTGCCGTGAAGATTTCGCCAGTGATAGCGGTGCCCGTAGGTGTACCAAACTCAGAGCCTGTCAATAGACCCTCAATCGCATTTAAGCTGCTATCGAGTTCGCCCACGGAATCACCAAGCCCTTTTAAATCGTTACGAATACCAATGGTGGCGTTGGTATTGTTGTTCACCGCCGTAGTGATGTCGCCGTTGGCCTGTTGGATGAGTGCCTTGGTGTTTTTATAAATCTTGTTGTCATTGATTTGCTGCTCTTGAATGGCTTGAGTGTTATCAACCAAAGAGCCTTTCACATCAATGACCGCGTTGGTGATGTCCGCGTGTGACTGGTTGATATCGACGTTAAGATCATGAATGCCTTTGTTCACATCCACGTTAAGCCCTTTAATAGCAGAAAGGACTGCCGTGTCTGTCGATTCATCCGTATCAGGGTCTTCTACGTCCGGTTTATCATCAACGACACCGGGATTGACCGTGTTGGTTGAATCATCGGGTAGGACACTTGGGTCTTCAATCTCGCCTGTTGGGTCGTCAGGGTCATGGGTTGGGTCTTCCGGTTCATCGGGTGGAATGATGGGTTCATCCGGTCCCTTATCGCCCCAAAACAAAGTACCACCTTCACACTGACGACCAGTGAACGCGAACTTGAGAGAACATTGAGAGTCGGGCGTGTACTGTCCATCAGGAACGCCAGTACAAATAATGGTAGATTCGTTTTTGGTCATTTCGCATCGAGTGGCACCGTAGTCACCGTAGCAAGCGCCCGTCACCAGTTCGCCGTAAACCGCAGGGTGCCAATGCAATTTCACTGTATCACCAATGGACTGTTTGAACTGGCAAGCATCCATACATGAGCCGTCTGGGTTTTCGCCAAGTTCACATTCAGGAACGATAGGTTCACAGGTGTAACCATCACCATCCTCTACTTTTTCATGGTCTGCTGGACACTTAGCGGTACGATGAAGAAACGTTGCAGCGTGATACCTCGGGTAACTGGGACTGGTTGTGTTACAAATAATCATCAAAGCGAATTTACTACTCTCTATAGAGCATGATGTCGTATAGAAGTCTTTGTAGTTAACAAACTTATTTTCATAACAAGAAACATACGAGTAAGGGTTAACCCTTTTACCCAAGGACAAGTTACAGTTAGGATAAGCGGCAACATCGCTAGCGCTGTAAGTTGGTTGAACTGCGCTTGCATTAAGTGATAAGAACAAGCACGAAAACAAAAGTAAAAAGAGTGACTTATTCACATTTGCACCATTAAAAAAGGGAGCCGAAGCTCCCTTTATCCGTTGATTAGTGAGTATTGATGCCACTCACAAAGCCGTGGAGGAATGCCCCCGCAAAGGCAACACCTAGAACGATAGCGAGAACATCTCCAAGTAAATTACCCGATAAAGGAGGCATAGAGGTGAACCGTTAGCGACGCAAGAAGCCAACAACCATGGTCACACCAAAGCCCAGCGCAGCCATACCAATCAGACCCGCAACAACCAGTGATACGTTAGCTTGACCACCGGATACCGCAGAGTTGATTGCGCCCGTGATATCGACTTCAGCGAACGCCGGAGAGACAGACGCAGCCATCAGTGCAGCGCCAGCTGCGGTCTTTTTGTTTACTACTGCGTGTTTTACGTTATTTACAACAAGTTCTAGTTTTTTCATAAGATTTACCTTTTACTCATAAGGCGAACAACACGACCCACCCAGTGACCAACGACCATGTTGATCAAGAGCACGCCACTGACATACAGGAACAAGTCTCCGTTAAATAGGACTGGCTCCTTATATTCTTGGTAGTCCACCGCCGAAATCAGCACGTATTCTTGGCAATCCGCAACAGGCGTTTTCGTTGCTTTCAAATTGCCATACTGGTTAACGACAGTGACGCATACAGACATTTTTTAGCCTTGAACGGGTTTCATTGAAGCCTCGAAGTGCTTCTTAATTTCTTGGTCGACTGGAATAAGCTCAGTCACGATAGCGCCCGCCAATGGATCGTCTGGATTAATCTCCAAGCGCAATTGGTATTCACGGCGAGGAACGAGAGCACCAGTGCGCTCAAGAAGCAGGGCATATTCATGGTCAATCATCAAAGGTTGATCCCATTGGGGATTCACATCACCGGATTCACCGATAGTGCGGCGTTTGAATTTCTCCGAGTTGATTTCACGTAGAGGTCGTGACACGTTCAGTTGAGCACTGTCACCACGTGCTGAGTTCCAAGTGATATCCATGCCAAGTACAAAAACGGATTTAGCCATTTGTTAAGTCTCCAATATGTGAGTCACCAACTTGCCGTAGGTATCGGGGAAGGTGAATTTCGTTCCATCACGGACAAGGGAACCAACGACGGTTTCAATGTCGCCCTCATGGAATTCGATAAGTGAATTAAGGATTTTCCCGTACTGGCGGCGCATCCAGTGCGCAGAGGCCAACAGGTCTAACGCCGCGCGTTTCGTCGGGACGGGTTTGGTATTGAATTTCTTTGCAGTAGAAATCGAGGCGGCGAAATCATTGAGCGCGGCATACGCGCCAGCCGGATTCAGCAACACATCAACATTCCATTTTTTAAGCTCGACCTCAGAGCGATACCAGACAAGGCCAGTGTTCGCGAGTTTCTGCTCAAGAGCCTTGTTGTAGATACGCCAGTAAATGCGCGAAGTACGCGAACCAATTGAGTATTGTTCTTTGGTGTAAATCGGTTTCCCATCTTTGCCGATACTGGCAATGGTCATATCTTCATGAAGCACAGGACCACGACCACGTTCAGCCGTTCTGAAACAGTCGTCACGCCACGCCTTGTAAGCGTATTCGCAATCAAAAATGCCGTCGTAATCGTCATAGGCCAAGTCAACACGCGCCAGAGTTTGCACACCAAGTACATTGGTCAGCCAGTCATGCAGCGACCACGTAGGACGACGGGCAAATACATGCTTGCATCCCGTTCCGTTGATTTGGAAATGCACCGTGTCATTGTTACCGCCGATACCAACGAAGCCGCAGAAGTCCTCACCATCTGGCGACGTCAGTTTCATGGATTCGGTGTAGAACTGGAAACCCAAACCGCGAGGCGCAGACAACGACAACCCAAGCACTTGATTGGTGAAGATGCGCAAGCAATCTTCCAAGTAGTTGCGGTAACAGAGTTCAAACGCTTTGTTGTACGCTTCAATTTCTTCAGATGTCTTAGCGACCGTCGGATTAAACACAGGTGGAGCAGGGAACTTAGGCGCTCGACAGTGACGCTGTAACAGTCCTGATTTGGCAAAGCCTTTGTATTCTTCATGCTTGTGCAATCGACGAACCGCATCATGACAATGGCGTAAGTCTTTCACGGCAAACGTAAAACACAGGTAATCAATATGAACGCTTTGCTCATCGAACTTTTTGAGGATGTTAGTTGCAGTAGTCATCGAACACCCCCAAATTGATACGTTGTTCAACAGTCGTGTTGGTGATAGACACCAACTCATAAGAAGTGAACTGAGAGGAAGCCCAAGACTCAAGGTGAGACATGGATTTAAGCAAATCCCATTCGTCGCAACCTTTGACCAACACAGACACCGTGTAGTCAGGCAGCAAGTCGTAATAGATGATTTGAGCTTCGTTCATGATTACTGAGCCTCAACCAAAGCTAGGAGCCCAGCTAACATACATAACAGTTGAAGTGGCTTGTTGCGTTCCATGTTGACGGCTCCAGTACGAAATATTTCGTATAGTTAATACGAGATTTTTCATAGTGTAAATACGATAAATCCCGTACATATAAGCTAGAATCAAGAAAAGAAATTGAAAGGCAGGATTGGAAAATGTACACAAACAAGCTCATTGATGCCTATAAAGAGCAGATGAACTACGTGCAATACAAACAAATCGCGCCAGACTTAGGCATAAGTCCTCAAATGCTTACTGATGTGCGTAAAGGAAGAACGTATTTAAAAGAAAATCAGATACTTATGCTTGCCGAAGCTATCGGTGAAGACAAAGAAAAGGCTCTGATTGGCTTAGCGATGGATAAAGCAAAAACGCACGAAGCGCAGACACTATGGCAGAACATAGGAAAAAAGTTTAACGGACTTGGATTATCAAGCATTTCAATGGCTTGTGCTGGATTGGCCTTAGTGATTGCAAGTCCACAGGAACCCCTATATCAGTGCGCATTATGGGTGAGTGTTATGTTGAGTGGTTCGCCTTTGGCCTAGAACGCGCAAAGGGTGGGCGAGAGACTTGCTCATTGTCGCAGTTCGCTGCGTACATGCTAGGAAGGAGAATCGCTTTGAAGTGAGAGCCCGTAACATAACACACATAATGCTGAACTCTTTAGAAGGCATACCAAATAACGGTATGTCTTTTTTATTTGAACCGCTCGCCGCAAGAAGTGATATTGAGCATGCGAAAATCGCTTCGAGGAAGCGGAATTTCTACAGTCTAGACCTTTGGCACTTCCACTCTTAATTAATCAATTCCCATCTAGCACAAAGCCTATTTTTTGAATGGAGGGGCCCCGTTTCGTCGGGGAGGAACCATTCTAAAAAATAGGCTTCTGTTACTTGGATGTTAAGATTTCAGGTTGGGGTTACTGTTACACCCCAACTTTCTCCGGAATTCCGGAATTCCACCTACATATTTTGCTCTATGCTCGCAACTTCGCCTATAGCGTTAAAATACTCGTCATGTCCAAGGCTTTTCATTTCTTCAAAGAATTTTTCATGGTCGGGAATCATCTTCCAAGTGTACATGGTAATTATTTCTTTTGTGGTTTTGCTCATAGCTAATCGGATTATGAATTCTTCCAGTTCTACTTTTTTGTTTCTTTCACCTGAGCAGATTTCGTTCGGTGTGATTTTCAGGTGTTCAGCTAAGAGTTTTATCTGTGTTGCCTTTGGTTCTGTCTCTCCATTTTCCCATTTCAAGTATGTTTGCTTTGCTACTTTTACTTTTTTTGCGATCTCTTCTTGTGTGTAACCACATTCCAATCTTGCCGACTTAATTACATCTTTCAACATCAAAACATCCTCTAAAGTACGATTTGTTCTAAGTATAACACCCTCTTTTCGTACTTAGGTGTTGATATACGCTTTGTTAATCTGTATGTTATAAAAAAACGTACTTGACAGGGTTTTAGCTTGTACTTCATTGACCGTCTTTTCATGCAACAAACACATCCTGATGGGGGGCTTCCTCTCATTGGGACGCATGTTATTGAGCGGCTAGACATGGAGTCTGGGGAATTACTTCCTCCATCGGTTAACCAAAAAAGATTAGAAGGATCGTTTAGCTCGAAACTAAATATCCGATGTGATGGTTTTAAGGTAAGAGTTGAAGGAAATCCATCTCGCTGGCAGCGCATGGATAACTTGTTTGGCTTAACAACTTTAGAAGAGTGCGTGGATATATATAACCACATTCTTGATAGATATGGGTTGCCTCCTTTTACGAAAAACACTCGACTTTACCACCGCCAAACACCCGACAATAAATCATCAACTTTGGTCGGCGATGGAGCCGAAATTACAGCTATAGATTGGACTCAAAACCTATCTGTAGGCAAGGGCAGGGAGTTGTCATTTATTCGCGGCATGTCATCTATGCAAATTGGCAACGGTCGCAAGCCCAATCTTTGGCCTAATGGCCAGTCTTGCAGCTGGGGATATGGCTCTAGCTGGCGCATCGATATTCTTTATCGCAAAGCACATGAACTCAGGGAGCATTTAAAAAAGGACAAACGAAAAAAAGAAGGCGTTTCACCTCAACAGCTTGAATATATTGAACAACTAATAAATTACTGTGACGAACAAGGCGTGGTTAGACAAGAGCACAAATTACAGCAGCTATTTTTAAAACGACATAATTTGCAATTCTACGGCTTAGTTCAAGAAACCGATTTTTATGAACACTTAAACGATATAGAGAACGCTATGAAAACCATCCAGATAAGTCACGATGAGCATGTGTCCATAGCTCAACAATTATTGAATGCAGGTGCGGTAGACACCATTCGCAAAGCAAATACCACGATGAATTACTTCACATTATGGCAGAACGGCGTTGATTTACGGGACGTTCTTAGTGAGAGCCAGTTTTACGAGCATAAGGCTCGATTAAAGAAAATTGGTATCGATATCGGGCAAGTTTTTGATGTTTCACGAATGTGCCCAACTCTTCGACGTTCGGAGGTAATTGACATCAAGCCTCTATCAATCCCTCATTGGTATCGACCGCCAGTTGCTGCTCAATCTAATGTCATGCCATTTAAAGCCATTGCTTAATAGGATTAAAAATATGCTGAAAATTGAAATTTTTGAAGATGATGTAAAGGTTCATACTCGTAAAACAAAACCAAAAGATGATAAGCCAGGACGCGAAATTTTCGAGCAAGATGCTTATGCATATTTAGGGGGTAAGTTCCCAGTACAGATGAAGCTTCAACTAGAAAAGGATCAAGTTCCTTATGCCTCAGGAATATATACAGTTCATAGCTCTAGTTTTACTATTAACAACTTCGGTGGTCTGGAGTTAAAGCGCTTTGGACTAACAATTGAACCATTGGAGCCAGAGCTATGAATGATGTGATTCTATGCGATAACACACTTTATTTTTTATCTAAGAAACAAGCTTATTACTGTAAGCATGATTGGGAAATCTCGGATGCCATAAGAGATTTCTTGGATGGAGCTCCATACAATTTGATTCGAGATGATAATTTCCAATTTAATGAAGCGGAGCATGGCTCGGCTGACGATTGGCAGTTTCTATAAAGACAAAGCCCGCAACTGGTAGGACAGCTACGGGCTTCTAACACAACCAACTTCAGGAGAGTTGATTATGACTAGCAAAGAATACACATTAACAGACGTTTCTGACAGCCTTGAAGGGCTTTATGATATGGCTGTTTACTTAAATTCGGGTTCATACACCGAAGAAATTTCAGAGAAAATTATTCACCACTTGCATGATAAAATCGTTGATTTGCAAGGAATGGTGAATTTCATTCGAATAGCTCCAGAACTGCAAGAATCAAAACCACAAAACTAATCACCCTTAAGTTCGCATTATGTATATTATGTTAAATGAAATGTAACCATACGTCAGATTCTTTCTACTTTGCTCTCCTATCCTTTCAGATTTTAAATTTGAGCTAACTTTAGAGAGCTGATTAAACATAATCAGTATTTACCATAAAATACTTAATATAGATCTTAATAATCTATCGATTGTTAAGATCTATATTAATGACTACGCCGTTTCTATTAATGATTGTATAGCTTCATAGATATCTTGCCTGCGAACTGGCTTTGATACAAAACTATCCATGCCAGCGTCCAAGCACTTATCTTTATCACTTTCTAGCGCGTGAGCTGTTAAAGCGACGATTGGAATTGTGATTCCTTTCTTTCTAATCAGCCTAGTTGCCGTTATTCCATCCATTACTGGCATCGAGACATCCATCAAGATCATATCAATTTGAGTATCGTTTTCTTCAAGAAATGTAAGCGCCTCTGCGCCATGGCTTGCAATATGAACATTATGGCCAAGCTTGTTAAGAATCAATTTAACGACAAGTTGATTTGATTGAGTGTCTTCGACGATAAGCAAGTTTAGAGCTTTGCTTGGTCTATTATGCTCAATTTTTACAGGACGGTTTTGGTTGTAACGTGTTAGAACTGGAATTCGAATGGTGAAGTCAGAACCCTCATTCTCGCGGCTTTTTACACAGATTTCACCTCTCATCATTTCAACTAAGTGCTTGGTAATAGCAAGCCCTAAACCTGTACCACCAAACCTTCGAGTAATTGAGCGATCACCTTGATGGAATGCCGTAAACAAATGGGCTTGTTTTGCTCTCGAGATTCCAATTCCGGTGTCAGATATAGAAACTACAATTTCGTCATTTTCTTCAGCGACAGAAACAGACACACTTCCTGAGTCCGTAAACTTGATGGCATTCCCAATCAAGTTAAAGAGAATCTGTGACAGCCTCGTCGAATCAATCCAATACTGTTTGTCTGATGAGATCTGACAATCAAAGTTAAAAGAAAGATTCTTAGTTATAGCCACTTGTTTTTGCTGAGAAATTACAAAAGTTACAGTGTCATTTAAATGTATCCACTGTTCGTTTAATTGGAAGCTACCGGATTCAATTTTTGAAAGATCGAGAATGTCGCTAATGATGGCTAGAAGAAGCTCAGCGGAGCATTCCATTTGATTGAGGGCATCAAATTGTTCATCTGATAAGGTAGATTGTCTCAGGATGTCTAGCATTCCTAAAACTGAGTTAAGAGGCGTTCTGATCTCGTGGCTCATCATTGCCAAAAACTCAGATTTTGACTGGTTGGCTAGTTCTGCTTCTTCACGAGCTCTTGCAAGTTGAGTCGTTCTTACCTCAACAATACGTTGTAACTTTTCCTTTGTTTCTATGTCGATAACAGCACGTTCTATAAGGGGTCTAAAGCGCCTTAGAGTCTCTTTGTTTTCAATACTAAAATGCCCTTTTTGAGCTCCAATTAATAGTATGATGCTTTGTGTTACTTCCGAACGAATGCCCGTTAAAATTACGGAGTTAACATGTGTTTTAACAAAGCTATTTAAGTTCTCAAACTCTAACAATTTCGCTGGCTCGAATAATAGAATACACTCGCCGTTTAATGCGCGATCCATTGTGTTACCGTGTAACCACTCTACCTTATCAAACACGCTATTGGTTGAGATTAACGTCTTGAACGGATAACGGCTGTCATCGCGGGTGATGACAATAAAGTCTTCAAAACTGATGTACTTTTTTAGAACGCTGTTTAGCCCCGAAAAAATTTCATTACGATTTTTTGCCTCGCTCATTGCAGAGATTGCTGAAAGAATCGCTTTGTTTTCATCGGCAAGCAATTTTTCCCGTTGTTTGGTCTGCTTTAGCTCAACTAACGCTTCTTGTAATGCTTCTTGTTGGTATGTGTCTAAATATTTATCTTTCATAAGGTTTATGGAAAATCGCTGATGAGATCATCAAGTTTCCATGTCCATTTTCGCCGCCGATAAATCTTCCCTGCTCACCAAAGGTAAATGGGCATATAAATGGCAAGTGTTCCAGTTCCTGATTAATTTGTTCGCAAACGCTATTCATGTCTTGCATTAAGTGCAACATCGGTCCTGCACAAAATATATTTATGACACCAATTTTTCGAGATTCTTCTAATTTTTGGTTAAATGCAGCATTCACGACTTTTGCCGCTCGAGCGATTAAATGCTCCCTACTCCCTTTCATCAAAGTAAGCTCTTCCCCTACCGAAATCTGGGTAAATAGCTCAATCCCCCCATCTTCGGTCTCACGTATTGGATGGGAAAGCTTGTAATAAGGTCTATCGTACAAATGTCCGGCAATTCTTCCCAAGGGATAAGCGCTGGAGTTGGTAAAGAGTAGGTTTTCTTTGCTAGTTAGGTTTTCTTGATGACGAGTCCACTTTCGATAAGTATCTAATGCTGATTCACCATCTATTTCCAGTAAACACCGTCCTTTTGCTTTGGAAACAATGCCTTTGATGTTGGTTGGTGTGTGACCTGCACTAAAAGCAATATCAACGGGATTAGAGGAGTAAAATAGTGTGAGGCTAATCCCTTGCTTTTCATGGCCTTGCGCTGTAATCACTGACCACTTTCCCTCGATGTGGTTATCTGCTGCAGAGCCGCCAATGATAGGAACAAGTGTGCCGAAGCGTTCGTCGATCGATTCGATAATCTTTTCTTCTTTCCCAGGAGTTGCATGAAGAAGAATTAAGTTAGGTACTTCGCCAATTCGATTAGCATTTTGAAGAGCCATATCTAGAGCGACGGAGACACACTCATTTTCTTCACAATTAGAAATACCGGTTCCATAAGCATGTGGGCCTGAGTCATAGATAGCCATAGCCGCTATGACTGGCCCAACGTGAAAACCCTGATCGGTCATAATGGCTTGGCATGAACTTGAACCGTGGAATGGAACACCAGGGAAATATCTAAGAAAGGCAGAGCGAATGGCTCTGAAGTCGTACTCTTCTGTGTAATAACAGATGATATAAGACAAGTGTTCTTGCCTCAGCTCTGAACGAAGCCTCTCTACTGCTAAATATTCGTCGGTAATATGGGTAAATACTGATTGGCACTGCATACGCTTTTATTATTGTTTGTCACGTTACTGTTATACCATTACGACAAATTATCGTTAGGCTAGAAGGTTCGAATTTCACAAAGAAGATGCCATTATCTCGTGTCAGATCTAATTTATAAATGCACTAAGACAATATTTTGGTTTATTTTGAGCTTAATCGTTTTGGTTGCAGATATAGCATTCCATTCAGCTTTATAATGATTGTCGCTTATACTATCAAACACACCAGATTGATTCAGATCAATTTTTAGACCTGTACTTTCAGTTGTTTCAATCAAAATCCCACTCGAATCACGATTAATCGTGATTTTATCTTCACCAATTGTTACATCACATCGCTCTTTTTGTGAACAGTCAACGCTTGTGCTGGTCTCGTGCGTAAAGGTTCTCCAGAAAAACGCACCAACTAAAAGACTGAGCATGATTAAGATTTGTGCAAGTCTCGCCTTTGTTAACTTTTGTGCAGGCATAATTACTAATATCCTTGTTACAAACTTCAAACTTTTTAAATAAAAAATGATTTCCAGAGCTCCAGTAAGGTTACTACTCTGTCATTGAATTGTTAATTCAAGTATAGTGTCACGCTGAAAATGCCACTTTTTATTAAAGTCAGCAATAGAAATAAGGTGATGATAACACTTGAGTTCTAGAGTTTACTTGGGTGGTGTTACGACGCAAGTCGTGTTGGAAGTAAAGTGTAGTTAATTAGAAATTGGAAGCATGCAAATGAGCCAAGTAAAGCAGCTTGAACAAAACTACAACTATACAGTCGTTCGCCAATTTACCCTTGTGACCATTTTATGGGGCATAGTTGGTATGGCTGTTGGTGTTTTGATTGCCGCTCAATTAGTTTGGCCACAGCTAAACTTTGATACGCCGTGGTTGACGTACAGTCGTTTACGTCCACTGCATACTAATGCGGTAATTTTTGCGTTTGGTACTAGTGCCCTGTTTGCAACATCTTATTATGTTGTTCAGCGTACATGTCAAACACGTCTTTTTGGTGGCCCACTCGTTGCCTTCACCTTCTGGGGTTGGCAAGCAATTATCCTAGCCGCAGCGATTTCTCTACCTCTAGGTTTTACCTCAGGTAAAGAGTATGCTGAACTAGAATGGCCTATTGATATCGCTATTGCGATTGTATGGGTTTCATATGCAGTGGTGTTCTTTGGAACGTTAGTGAAACGAAACACTTCCCACATTTATGTGGCGAACTGGTTTTTCGGTGCATTTATCATCACAGTAGCAGTACTTCACATCGTGAACAGCATGGCTATCCCTGTATCACTGGGTAAATCTTACTCGATTTATTCCGGTGCGGTGGATGCAATGGTGCAATGGTGGTACGGACACAACGCGGTAGGTTTCCTACTCACCGCTGGTTTCCTAGGTATGATGTACTACTTTGTACCTAAACAAGCTGAACGTCCTGTTTATTCTTACCGTCTGTCTATCGTTCACTTCTGGGCATTGATCTCTCTATATATTTGGGCAGGTCCTCACCACCTTCACTATACTGCGCTACCAGACTGGACACAGTCTCTGGGTATGGTGATGTCTCTTGTTCTATTTGCTCCTTCATGGGGTGGTATGATCAACGGTATTATGACGTTGTCTGGTGCTTGGCATAAGCTTCGTTACGACCCTATTCTACGATTCCTAATCGTTTCATTGTCTTTCTATGGTATGTCTACTTTCGAAGGTCCGATGATGTCGATTAAGACAGTAAACGCACTATCTCACTACACAGACTGGACCATTGGTCACGTTCACTCTGGTGCGCTAGGTTGGGTTGCAATGGTTTCAATCGGCTCAGTTTACCACTTAGTCCCTCGCCTGTTTGGCCAAGAGCGCATGTACTCTGTGGGTCTGGTCAACGTCCACTTCTGGTTAGCAACAATTGGTACGGTTCTTTATATCGTAGCAATGTGGATCTCTGGCGTGATGCAAGGCTTGATGTGGCGTGCAGTTAACTCTGACGGCACCCTGACTTACAGCTTCGTAGAGTCAGTTGAAGCATCTTACCCATTCTACTTTGTACGTTTCCTAGGAGGTTTCATCTTCCTATCAGGTATGTTCTTAATGGCATACAACACGTACAAAACGGTAAGTGCGCCAAAAGAAAGCCTCAAGGCTATCCCTCATCCGGCATAAGGAGATTTAAGAATGAGTAATAATTCTAATAATCGCCATGAAATTCTAGAACGTAATGTCGGTTTGTTGGCTATTTTTATTGTTTTTGCAATCAGTTGGGGTGCTCTTGTTGAAATCACTCCTTTGATTTTCCAAAAGCAAACCACAGAAAGTGTAGAAAACTTACGAGTCTACACTCCTCTGGAAATGGAAGGTCGTGACATCTATATCCGTGAAGGTTGTAACGTTTGTCACAGCCAGATGGTTCGTCCTTTCCGCTCTGAAACGGAACGCTACGGCCACTACTCTGTAGCAGGTGAAAGTGTGTGGGAACATCCATTCCTTTGGGGTTCTAAGCGTACAGGTCCTGATTTGGCTCGTGTCGGTGGTCGTTATTCTGATGAGTGGCACCGAGTACACCTACTTGACCCTCGCGAACTAGTACCTGAATCAAACATGCCTGGTTTCCCTTGGCTTGCTGAGAACGTATTAGATGGCAAGCTGACTCAGAAGAAACTTGAAGTGTTCCGAGATCAGTTTGGTGTTCCATACGAAGATGAAACAATCGCGAATGCGGCTAAAGAAGTAGAAGGTAAAACAGAGATGGATGCAATCATCGCTTACCTTCAGTCTCTTGGTCATGCAATGAAGTAAGGGGATCATATGGATTTCGGTACAATTCATAGTATTTATACCGTAGTGCTCTTCGCGAGTTTTATCGGCATCGTATGGTGGGCATTTAGCAAGAAGCGTAAAGCACGCTTCGAAGAAGATGCCAACTTGGTGTTTGCTGACGAAGAACAAACGACCCCAAATAACCAAGGAGTGAAGAAGTAATGACTACATTCTGGAGTCTCTGGATTATCGTGATTACTATCGGTACGCTAGTAGGCTGTGCGATCCTCCTGACTTGGTGCGCCAAAGATAAAATGGGCGTCGAGGAAGGGGAAGACATGGGCCACGAGTACGATGGTATTCGCGAGCTAAACAACCCTCTACCGAAATGGTGGACTTACCTTTTCGTAAGCACGTTTGTGTTTGCTGCAGTTTATCTAGCCCTGTTCCCAGGTCTAGGTAGCTTTAAAGGCTTTTTAAACTGGCAAAGTTCGGCTCAAACCGTTCGTTCGCTTGAAGAGTCAAAAGAAGCTATTGCACAGGCACAAGAAAATAAACAACTCAACCAATACGCAAAAGAACTGGATGATGCGGATGCCTACTTCGGCGAAGCATTCCGTAAACTTGCTCATAATGCGAATGGTCTACGCCCTGTTCCTGAGATCGCGCAAGACCCAGAAGCATTAAAAGTTGGTCAACGTTTGTTCTTGCAAAACTGTTCACAATGTCACGGCTCAGATGCTCGCGGTCAAAAAGGTTTCCCTAACCTAACTGATGACGCATGGCTATATGGCGGTGAGCCAGCAGCAATCGTAACAACCATCATGCATGGCCGTATTGGTCAAATGCCAGCATGGAAAGATGCGCTTGGTGAGCAAGGTGTCCAAGAAGTAGTAAGTTACACATTAAGCCTATCGGGTCGTAAAGTTAACGCTCGTGAAGCTGCAGCAGGTAAAGCTCGCTTTGTTGTGTGTGCAGCGTGTCATGGTACAGATGGTAAAGGTAACCCAGCAGTTGGTGCACCTGACCTAACTGACCAAGACTGGCTATTTGGTGACTCGCGTGCTGCCGTAACTGAAACCGTAATGAATGGCCGCTCTGGTGTTATGCCAGCATGGAAGGACATTCTAGGTGAAGATAAGGTTCAACTTGTTGCCTCTTATGTCTGGAGTTTAAGCAACTCGGACAATAAGTAACATTTCAATAACAGCCCCTTTCACAGGGGCTGTCTTTCCTTTAAATTTAATGCCTTACATTTTTTTCATTTAGCTGTTGAGAACTTTTTTATGGTAAAGCCTTGGTATAAACAATTCTGGCCGTGGTTCCTAATCATCCTTCCTCTTACTGTAGTCGTTTGGACAATCGCCACGGTAGTCGTCTTTTCAAACAACTCTGTTTCTCTTGTTGCTGAGGATTACTATAAAAAAGGCAAAGGCATAAATATCGACATCAGTAAAATGAACGTCGCTCGAGACCTTGGTCTTAATGCGAACATTTCTTCTCTAGATAACAATATCGTAATTGGCTTTACGAAAGGATCGCTAACGCACTACCCAGCGCTTACAGCAACGTTTACTCACCGTACATTACCCGATCGTGATTTTACGAAGCTAGTTACCGCAGATGCATCTGGCAACTATCGTTTTACCACTGAAGACGCTATACAAGGCCCGTGGTTTGTTGAACTTCAACCACACGATAAGCAATGGATGATTCAAGGCAAAGTCGAATTTCCAGCAGTTTCTGTCTCATTAATGAAGTAATTTTATGTGCAAATCCTGTTACCACTGTGGTGAAGATGTACCAGCAAACACGGATTTTAAAGTAGAAATACTTGGCGAAGTTCGTGAGATGTGCTGCCCGGGGTGTGAAACTGTCGCACAAACTATCGTAGATAGCGGTCTTGTTTCTTACTACCAGTACCGAACCGCGCCCGCTGAAAAAGCGGACCTCGTTCCAGAACAACTTCAAGCCCTGATCCACTATGACAATGAAGATGTTCAATCAGAATTTGTACGTAACCATGACAGTGTATCTGAAGTAACATTATCTCTCGAAGGTGTATCCTGCGCCGCTTGTGCATGGCTTATTGAAAAGCAAGTATCCAGCGCTAAAGGTTTAGTCTCCATACGGGTAAATACGACAACAAACCGAGCTTTGCTTGCGTGGGACAAAACTCAAGTTAAGTTAAGTGAACTGCTTTCAGTTATTCATAAGCTTGGTTATAAAGCCGCGCCATTTGAAGCAGACAAACAAGAAGCATCTTATCACCGAATGATGAAGCAGTACCTTTACCGATTGGGTATTGCTGGCTTAGCGACGATGCAAGTAATGATGCTTGCTGTGGCGTTGTATTTAGAAGTGTTTGGCGATTTGGAACCCGAATTTAAAAACTACTTCCGATGGGTAAGTTTGATTTTCGCTACACCAGTTCTTCTTTACTCTGCCCTACCATTTTACCTTAATGCTTGGCGAAGCATTAAAGGGCGAACTCTAGGCATGGACGTCCCTGTTTCGATCGCTTTGATTTTCGCTTATGTTGCGAGTTTAGTTGCGACAGTAACTGAGCAAGGCGAAGTATTCTTTGAATCTATCTCGATGTTTACCTTTTTTTTGTTAGTGGGTCGATTCTTAGAAATGCGCGCTCGCCGCAAAGCTGCTGCTGCTAGCGGTAACTTGCTCAAGCTTATCCCTGCCATTGCAACAACACTAGACGGCGAACAAATTCCAGTTAAAACGCTGAAGATTGGTGATCGCATTCGCGTTCTCCCTGGCGAACATATCCCTGCTGATGGCAAAGTTATTTCTGGCCGTATTCATATTGATGAATCAATGCTGACTGGTGAGTCTATTCATCTCGTAAAAAAAGAAGGTGATGCTGTTTATGCAGGTACATTAAACGGAGATGAATCATTTGAGTTGGAAGTCACCAATTCAAAAGCAGACTCGATGATTTCAAATATTGTGCGCCTTCAAGATGAAGCACAGCATTCGAAGCCAAAAATTGCAGAAGTTGCTGACGTCGTAGCACGCTACTTTGTTGGTGTAATTCTTATCATCTCAGCTGGAACCTGGTTTTATTGGCACCAAACCAAACCAGATGATGCTTTTTGGATTATGCTTTCGGTTCTCGTCGCCACATGCCCTTGTGCATTATCACTTGCTACACCGACCGCACTAACTTGTGCGACTTCACGAATGGGCAATTTTGGCATTCTGTTGCGAAAAGGCCATGTATTCGAAACGCTTTGCAAAGTTAATCATCTCGTCGTCGACAAGACAGGAACATTAACGAAAGGTGACATCGAGATTAGCCGTACAAGCACATTCAAAGAGCTTTCTGAAGCGGAAAGTCTGGCCCTTGCATCTGCTCTTGAAGCTCATGCAAACCACCCTATTGCGCGTTCATTTACCGGCTTCAGTAATGACGAGATTATTGTAACAGATGTTAAAAACGTGATTGGCTCAGGAATCGAAGGGGTTTGGAATGGTAAGACGGTAAAAATTGGCAGCTCCTCGTTTGTGCTAGATTCGAGCACTAAAGAAAGCAATGCCATTTACTTATCAATAAACAACGAACACGCTGCAACTTTTTATTATCACGACCCTATTCGCAAAGAAAGTCAGGCGTTTATTCAACGTTTTGCTGAAGCTGGCATCAAAACAACCTTACTTACTGGTGACTCTATTCAAAACGCACAGCCTGTTGCTGACGAAATTGGTATCGAGCATGTGATCGCATCTGCAAAACCAGAAGACAAACTCGCGTATCTTAAGAGCCTTGATAGCAGTGATATCACCATGATGGTTGGTGATGGCATAAACGACGCGCCTACTCTAGCCGGAGCCCATTTATCCGTGGCTATGGGCGGTGGTACTGACGTTGCAAAGGCATCAGCAGATATGACGCTTCTTGGAGATAACTTAGAAAAGTTATTGGAAGCTCGCCTATTGGCTCTTCGTACAAGAAAGATTATCCGTGAAAACTTAGCTTGGTCATTAGGCTACAACTTGTTAATTTTGCCGTTAGCGGTTGCAGGATTAGTTGCGCCTTATATCGCAGTTGTTGGGATGTCAGCAAGTTCAATCATTGTTGTATCTAACTCACTGCGACTTCTAAAAGAGAAGTAAACAAGAGAACACTTATGGAAAGCCTTTATATTTTAATTCCAATCGCGATTGTTCTTGTTTGCGTTGCTGTCGCTATTTTTCTTTGGGCGGTTCGAAGCGACCAGTTTGAAGATCTTGAGCGACAAGGACACAACATTTTATTAGATGAAGAAGAACAATCAGACAATAAGAAACCGTAGTATGTTTTATGAATCCTGATTTTTTAGGTGCTTTGCTTATCGGCCTTGTCGGGGCCGGCCATTGTATGGGGATGTGTGGTGGTATCGCATCCCTACTTTCTTTAGGTAGTTCAAGCTCAAAATTCTCCCCAACCATACCTTTATTCTACAACCTTGGACGACTCAGCAGTTACGCCTTAATAGGCGCACTTGTCGGAGGTGCAATATCAGGGTTATCGGAACTCAGCGGCTTAGCTCAATCTCTTGCGTGGCTGCGTTTTGTTGCCGCAATCTTCATGATTTTGGTTGCGTTATATATTGCGAAATGGTGGCAAGGTTTACTCATCGTAGAAAAGATGGGCCAGCACCTTTGGAAGTTTATCTCCCCAGCTGGAAAAAGCCTTTTACCACTTAAAAAGCCAATACACGCACTGCCCTTTGGTTTTGTCTGGGGGTGGTTACCATGCGGGTTAGTTTATTCGGCATTAACATGGTCGGCGGTGTCCGGTAGCGCAGTAAATGGCGGCCTAATCATGCTCGCTTTTGGTTTGGGAACGCTGCCATCCATGCTCGCTGTTGGTTACGGAGTAAGCCATTTTCAGAAACTGCAAAAATCATTAATATTTAGAAACATCTCAGCATTAATCTTAATTGTCTATGGCGCGTATACTGCCGCGGGTGCCATGCAGATGCTTGGTTTCATATAACGCAAAACTCTATAGCACCGATATTTTTGCTATCCTTTAGGATTAAGCGGTGCTAAAATATTGATGTATATCAAATAGTGAAAGGTTGTTATGATTTCTGAAAAACCTGCAACAAAGCGTATCCAATCAGGCGGTTGCGCGATTCATTGCCAAGATTGTAGCATTAGCCAACTGTGTATCCCATTCACTCTGAATGAATCTGAACTTGATCAGTTGGACCAAATCATCGAGCGTAAAAAGCCTATCCAAAAAGGACAAGAGCTATTTAAAGCAGGTGATGAGCTTAAATCTTTGTACGCTATCCGTTCTGGCACGATTAAGAGCTACACAATCACAGAACAAGGTGATGAGCAAATCACAGCATTTCACTTAGCTGGTGACTTAGTTGGTTTTGACGCTATTACTGGTGACTGCCACCCTAGTTTCGCTCAAGCTCTTGAAACATCAATGGTTTGTGAAATCCCTTACGAGATCCTTGACGACCTATCAGGCAAAATGCCTAAACTTCGTCAGCAAATCATGCGTCTAATGAGTAACGAAATTAAAGGCGACCAAGAAATGATTCTTCTGCTTTCTAAGAAGAATGCTGAGGAGCGTCTAGCTGCTTTCTTGTACAACCTGTCAACTCGCTTCTCTCAACGTGGCTTCAGCCCAAGAGAATTTCGTTTGACCATGACTCGTGGCGATATTGGTAACTACTTAGGCCTAACGGTTGAAACCATCAGCCGCCTATTAGGTCGTTTCCAAAAATCTGAAATTCTGAGTGTTAAAGGTAAGTACATCACCATCTTAGATCATGATGCGCTAATGGAACTTGCCGGTGTAACAAAAGAGTAATCTCGCTTACTTATTGATGTAGCTCGAAAATGAGCTACATCATGTTTCTCATAAAATCCCTTCGAAAGTCCTCAAAAAGTTCCCCAAACTAAGCTACAGTAAAAATATACGAAGAGTCTCCAATTTACTGATTTAACTTGTTTTCAGTATTTGGTTTCGCAACATAAGTGGGCTTAGTTATGAGTATATACAGTAAGATTCTTGTTGTTGCTGACATCAATAATGATGAACAGCCTGCACTCGCTAGAGCGGTTCAATTAGCTCAAAAGAGTGTATCCAGAAGCCGAATCACCTTCTTCTTATCCATCTACGATTTTTCCTATGACATGACCTCAATGCTGTCAGTCGATGAAAGAGATGCGATGCGTCGCGGCGTTATACATCAACGTGAGCAGTGGATGCGTAAGATTGCTCAACCGTACTTAAACGATAGCTTCGATTTTGATGTTTGCGTTGTGTGGCACAACCGTCCTTACGAAGCAATCATTGCTGAAGTGTATGCTGGTGGGCACGATCTTCTAATCAAAGGGACACGTAAACACGATGTTTTAGAGTCTGTGATTTTCACGCCGACAGACTGGCATTTATTACGGAAATGCCCTATCCCTGTACTTTTGATCAAGAACTCGGATTGGCCGGAGCAAGCTAATATTCTCGCTTCTGTACACGTGGGGTCAGAAAACCCAACTCACATTGATTTGAACGACGCGATGGTTGAACGCCTCAAAGAGATGTCAAACCGTCTCGATGCTGAACCGTATCTCGTCAACGCTTATCCTGTTACACCGGCTAACATTACGATTGAATTGCCTGAATTTGACCCAACGACCTACACGGATGCGGTTCGTGGCCACCATCTCACCGCAATGAAAGCATTGAGACAAAAACATGGCATCGACGAGGAACAAACCATCGTTGAACAAGGTTTACCAGAAGACGTCATTCCTGCCGCAGCGGAGCGATTAAATGCAGCAATGGTGATTTTGGGTACGACTGGTCGTACGGGGCTTTCAGCGGTCTTTATCGGCAACACGGCAGAGCATGTGATCGATAAGATTAACTGTGATGTACTTGCATTAAAACCAAAAGGTTATATCAGCCCTCTCGATCCAAATACCGCAACGTAGAGCAAATAATCAAAAATAAAAACGCCCCTCTTTTGGGGCGTTTTTATTTTCGGTTTAAGCAAGTACAAAATAGGAGGCATTGTTGCCTCCTATTTACTAGATGTTCGTTACATCGATGAATAGAGATTCATCGATGTTAGTTGAAGAAACGACTGCTTCACTAAACTCATACTCTTCGCGGCTACCGTCACGATCTAGCGGCAAGTTTACAAAATCAAACAACTCACGGTCTGCCAATTGGCTTGGGCTTACGTTTTGGATTGATTTGAAAATCGCTTCTACGCGTCCTGGCGTCTTCTTATCCCAATCAATCAGCATTGCTTTGATTGCTTGGCGCTGCAAGTTCTCTTGAGAACCACATAGGTTACAAGGAATAATTGGGAAATCTTTGTGCTCTGCGTATTTGATCAGGTCTTTTTCGCGGCAGTAAGTCAGCGGACGAATAACCACGTTACGACCATCATCAGAGCGTAGTTTTGGTGGCATTGCCTTCAAACGAGAACCATGGAACATGTTCAAGAACATCGTTTCTACGATGTCATCCATATGATGACCAAGTGCAAGTTTTGTTGCGCCGATTTTCTCAGCAAATGAGTAAAGCGTACCACGACGTAGACGAGAACATAGACCACACGTTGTCTTACCTTCTGGCACTTTTTCTTTAACTACTGAGTATGTGTCTTTATCTACGATGTAGTAAGGAATATTCAGCGTCTCAAAATACTCAGGCAAGATATGCTCTGGGAAACCAGGTTGTTTTTGGTCTAGGTTAACAGCAACCACTTCAAATTTGATTGGTGCCGCTTTTTGTAGATTCAACAGGATATCGAGCATCGCAAATGAGTCTTTACCACCGCTTATGCATGCCATGACAACATCGCCTTCTTCGATCATGTTGTAATCTGTAATGGCATTTCCAACATTTCTTCTCAAACGTTTTTGAAGCTTGTTGAATTCAAGGGTTTCTTTTCTTGTATCTTTCTGGTTCATTGCGGGCTCTCACATCGCCGATAAAATCGACAGTAGGACTTCCTAACATGGGTTTCTTTGGGGCGTGGATTATACGGGCTTTTGCAGCAGGATTAAATGTTTGTATTGAAGGATAAGAAAATAAGTACGCTGAATTATCATCATGGAATAGAAAAAGAACCGCGAATGCGGCTCTTTCGTGGAGATAGTGCTATTTCTTTGCTTGGGGCAAATAAGGAAGCACTCTCATCGTTGGTTCCGGTAACGTTATTGTTCCACCTTCGCCAATTTCACTCAAAGCAACCTGCACTTTACCGTTAATAATCGCCTTTTCTTGTCCATTTGAAAAAACGATCTTACCGTTCAGTTCGTTGGCAAACTCCATTGTGACGCCCTGTACTTCAGGTGTGAACCATCCAGCAAACATCCCCCCTAAATCCTCTAACATGCTTTGCATTTGAGGCATTAATGGCTTCAGTTGCTCGTAAGAAACACTACCCTGTAACGGTTCTTTCGTCATAACAACTAAAGAATAATCACATCGGCTATCTTTAGGAGTGTGTACGAATACCAAAGGATTTGCAGATTTTAGATTTTTGTCGATCGGCAATGGTAGCTCTTTCGACGCTGGAATCACAAACTCTTCGTAGTGTTCTTCCTTTTCCATCCACGCTTTTTCAATCGTACACAGCTGCTTAGTTCTGGCATCGACGAAGAACACACCGACTTTAACGTCATCATGCCCTTCTTTAGTGTTATTTTTTAACTGAGTATACAGTTTGGAATACGTAAACATATACTCTTGAGCATGCGTTATCGGTGACGAGAGCAAGAGTGCTGCACTTCCTAAAATTAAGCTTAACTTTTTCATTCGATTATTATTTTATTGAGTCCAGTAGGCGTTATTGTGACGAATCATCGAGCGTAAGTCATTAACGTATGCAATGCCCCTCTCTGAGTATGACAACAGTCCATGAGTGAGTTCTGATGCTGTCGCCACGGATAACAAGTTTTTGTGCTTATCTGCCAACATAGCTCGAATATCACGTAAGTCAGCGTAAGCTGGATTGCGATTCACATTCATAAAGTAGCCATGAATTGACTGCTGAACTGAATCGAATTTTTGAACTTCGTGAGTTTTTCCTGCAGCACGCTGAGCAGGCACAATTCCACAACCCTGTTTATAACACCATTGGCCGAACAAGTTGTTTGCTTGAGTAGCAAAACGAGAGGTACCCCACGCGGATTCATTGGCAGCTTGAGTTAGCACTAATGCTTCTGGTAACACATTGACTCGCTTTAACATTTCAGTCTGCCAAGCTTCATCAACATGACCATCATGAAGAGGAACCCCATATAACTGCGCTAATCTTTCTGCGTAAGCTTCTTCGTCCGGCGACACTTCTCCAATCTCAAGAGAGCTTAGAAAAGCACGTTCTTTTTCAATCCTGTGATTTTCTAGTGCGATTTTAGGCCGTAAGAAATCGAAAAATGCCGCCTTTTTTTCTTTGGCGTCTTTGATAGAGTTAAAGTCTGGAATGTCCCCAATGTAGGACAAGTGCGACAAATCAGGATGTTTCACCGGACCTTGAACAACATTAGGATCATTCACGCTTTTGAACTGGTGGTCGTAATGCAAATATGGACCTACCGAAATAAAAGTGGCGGCTATACAGGCAGCCGCCACTCGTAAAGTCATTAATTTTAAAGATTTAGGCATTAAACACCTGAGATTTACCATCGTGATCGTTATCATTTTTTTGTGTTGCTACGATCTTAAGTTTGATGCCAAACATTTCTCGATAAAGGATGCCCTTCAAATGGAAGAAGAATGGCAAGACAAAAATAAAGCCAATACCGTAGAACATAGCCGCAACAATAAACATCAACATAACGCCCATGTAAAGCCCTGCCACAACAAAAATCTTCTTGTTGATCGCACGTAGTGATAATAATAACGATTGCATAGGTGGCACTCTTTTCTCGCAAATCAGTAAGATAGAGTGACTAAACGCCATTGCTAAATATAATGAAAGCGGTGGAAGGATCATTCCCGCGACACCTTGCAACGTTAAACTGAACAGCGTTGCAATAATAACAGGAACGGTAAATTGCAGACCTTTACCGACATGACGAACTTTGGTTTTTAACCCTGCTACATGACTCATCGCCATCAAACTGATCCCAGCATAAATGGGGGCGCTGATCACTTCATAACTAAAGTTAGCGATATAAATAGCAGAAACGATATTAGCGGTGAATGCTTCCGGATTTTCTATCGCATCGAGAATGACACTTGGGTCGCCCAATTGAAGTTGAAGTGCAATGTAGAAAATCCCCAACTGGACAAAAAGCAAAAGAATAATCGCTGGTGAGAACGATAAAAAGTGTTGAATGGTTGCGCGCCAAGCTTCACTAAATACAGCACTCGCTTTTAGTTCGTAGTCGCCAGACAAAGCTCGCTCTACACTCCCCCCAAGATTGAAATCTTTTTCAAAATCGTTATTCATATATTATCCAAGACTAACTTGTGAATTTTTTACTGGTATACCAGTCAATTAAAGTGGCCAACATTATAAAGAAATCTTTCCACGTCTAAAATCAGAACTGACGTTCTATCCTTGCAATATCTACTATTTGGTTGATAATTGACCACTCACAAAACTATGAAATTGAAAGCAATTGTTGCTAATGACAAAGCCCTACCAAACTGTGTTTAAAAGGCAAATAACCTCTTAAAAACAGTATGGTAAGGAATGATTACTTTTGCCTGCAAAATTTTTTCTGTTTCAAGATAAGAAAATGCTTTAATTTCACAATTTTGGTGATTATGATGCGCGCCTCAAAAGTGAATGACTTATGTCACACTAATTGGCGTAAACCCAATTTTAACGTGGGAGAAATACAGACGTTGAACGCTAAACAGCAAGCAGGAAAGCCAGTTATTCGTTTATCTGGTATCAGCAAAAGTTTCGATGGAAAGGAAATCATCGGCAATTTAAATCTTGATGTTAATCATGGTGAGTTTCTGACGATTCTTGGTCCATCTGGTTGTGGTAAAACGACGGTTTTACGCATGATCGCTGGTTTCGAAACGGCAGATAACGGTCAAATCGTATTAGATGACCAAGATGTAACGCAAGTTCCTGCAGAGCATAGGCACGTCAACACGGTATTTCAGAGTTACGCATTATTCCCTCACATGACCGTATTCGATAATGTGGCATTTGGCCTACGCATGCAAAAAACGCCTGCGGCAGAAATCGAACCACGCGTAATGGAAGCGCTACGTATGGTCCGTCTAGAAAAAATGGCGCAGCGTAAGCCGCACCAACTTTCTGGTGGTCAGCAACAACGTATCGCGATCGCGCGTGCGGTTGTAAATAAGCCAAAAGTACTGCTACTTGATGAATCGCTTTCTGCTCTTGATTACAAACTTCGTAAACAAATGCAGATTGAGTTGAAACAACTTCAGCGTCAACTTGGTATTACCTTTATTTTTGTTACTCACGATCAGGAAGAAGCTCTATCGATGTCTGACCGCATTATCGTTATGCGCGATGGTGTTATCGAACAAGATGGCTCACCACGTGAAATTTACGAAGAACCTAAAAACTTGTTTGTTGCTCGCTTTATCGGCGAGATTAATGTCTTCAACGCAACAATGCTTGAACGCATTGATGAAAAACGCATCCGTGCGGAAATCGAAGGTGTTGAGTCCGTCGTTTACTACGACAAAGAAGCACAAGCAGGTGACAAACTACAAGTGCTGCTTCGCCCTGAAGACTTACGTATCGAAGAGATCAAAGAGTCTGAAGAAAAAGGCATTGTTGGTCACGTCACTGAACGTACCTATAAAGGTATGACGCTAGACTCTGTTGTCCAACTGGACTCAGGCATGCGCGTGATGGTTAGCGAGTTCTTTAACGAAGATGATCCAGATGTGGACCACTCTCTCGGCCAAAAAGTCGCTATCACTTGGGTTGAGAGCTGGGAGGTAGTACTCAATGATAAGCAAGAAGATTAATCTTCAGAACGCAATCATTACCCTAATTGTTGGTTGGCTAACACTTTTCGTGTTGGTTCCAAACCTAATGATTATCGGTACAAGTTTTTTAACGCGTGATGAAGCGAACTTAATTGAACTGACTTTTACTTTCGACAACTACCTTCGTTTACTTGATCCATTGTACGCAAAAGTGCTGATGCACTCTTTCTACATGGCAATCATTGCGACGTTGTTGTGTTTAATCATCGGCTACCCATTTGCTTACATCGTGGCAAAAATGCCTGAGAAATGGCGCCCGTTTATGCTGTTTCTTGTGATTGTACCGTTTTGGACAAACTCACTTATCCGTACTTACGGTTTGAAGATTGTTCTTGGCACACAGGGCATCTTGAACAAGTCATTAATGGCAATGGATATTATCGATAAGCCATTGCGTCTTATGTATACAGAAACAGCGGTAATGATTGGTCTTGTCTACATTTTGCTTCCGTTTATGATTCTGCCTCTGTATTCGGCAATCGAGAAGCTAGACAATACCTACATTGAGGCTGCAAAAGACTTAGGCGCAAGCAAACTGCAAACCATCACAAAAGTGATCTTGCCGTTAACGATGCCTGGCATTATTGGTGGCTGTTTGTTGGTACTTCTTCCTGCGTTAGGTATGTTCTACATCTCCGACCTTCTAGGCGGAGCGAAGAACCTATTAATTGGTAACGTAATTAAGAGCCAAGTATTAAACGCTCGTGATTGGCCATTCGGTGCGGCAACCAGTATCGCACTTACTATTGCAATGGCAATCATGCTGTACGCCTACTACAGAGCAGGCAAACTATTGAATAAGAAGGTGGAGCTAGACTAATGGGACGTACAGTTAGATTTAGCTTTATGGCGCTGGTATATGCATTTTTGTATCTACCAATCATCGTATTGATCGTAAACTCATTTAATGCCAACAAATTTGGTATGAAATGGGGCGGGTTTACAACCAAATGGTACGAAACCCTAGTTAACAATGACAGCCTTATGCAAGCAGCGTGGCATTCACTTAATGTCGCGGTGTTTTCTGCAACAGCTGCTACTATTATTGGTAGTTTGACGGCCGTTGCCCTATTCCGTTACTCCTTTAAAGGTAAAGGTGCAGTAAACGGCATGCTGTTTGTTGTAATGATGTCACCAGACATCGTGATGGCAATTTCATTGTTGGCGCTGTTTTTAGTTTTAGGCGCGCAGCTTGGTTTCTTTACTCTATTGATTGCACACATCACATTCTGTTTACCGTTTGTTGTGGTAACCGTTTACAGCCGCTTGAACGGCTTTGATGTGAAAATGTTGGAAGCAGCAAAAGACCTTGGTGCAAGTGAATGGGTTATCTTAAAACAGATCATCCTTCCTCTTGCGAAGCCAGCGGTTGCTGCAGGTTGGTTACTAAGCTTTACTCTGTCTTTAGACGACGTAATTATCAGCTCGTTTGTAACAGGCCCAACATACGAAATCCTACCATTGAAAATTTACTCGATGGTTAAGGTGGGTATTTCACCGGAAGTGAATGCCTTAGCAACGGTCATGTTGATTGTATCTTTGGTTCTTGTAGTAATTTCTCAGTTGCTAGCAAGAGAAAAAGTAAAGTAAAATCCGCATCCGTTAACATCACGAAACAGAATGGTTACATGCCATTCTGTTTTTCTATCTACCGTCCAAAATGATTTGGACAACGTTTGGTTTGGAGCTAACGTCAATGAAAAAATGGGCTACTCTATTAGCTGGTAGTGCATGTGCGCTTTCTCTGTTCTCAGGTTCAGCGGCAGCGGACGATAAAGAATTGGTATTTATGAACTGGGGTCCTTACATCAACAGTAATATCCTAGAGCAATTTACTAAAGAAACAGGTATCAAAGTGATCTACTCGACTTACGAGTCGAACGAAACTTTGTACGCAAAGCTAAAAACTCATAACCAAGGTTATGACCTAGTCGTACCTTCAACTTACTTCGTAGCAAAAATGCGCGATGAAGGTATGCTACAAAAGATCGATAAGACTAAGCTGAAAAACTTCGGCAACCTAGATAAGAACTACCTAGATAAGCCTTACGATCCAAATAACGACTACTCTATTCCACACGTTGTTGCGATTACAGGTCTAGCAGTTAACGCTGATATGTACGATCCAAACGACTTCCAAAGCTGGGCAGACCTATGGAAGCCTGAGCTTGAAGGTCAAGTAATGCTAATGGACGATACTCGTGAAGTATTCCACATTGCCCTACGTAAATTGGGTTACTCAGGTAACTCTACAGATCCAAAGCAAATCGACGAAGCATACGCTGAATTGCAAAAGCTGATGCCAAACGTTTTAGTATTTAACTCTGATAACCCGGGTGCGCCATACATGTCTGGCGAAGTTGGCGTTGGTATGCTTTGGAACGGCAGTGCGGCTGCGGCGCAAAACGAAGGTCTAAACCTTAAGCTAGTCTTCCCTAAAGAAGGCGGTATTGGCTGGGTTGATAACTTCGCAATCTCTTCTGGCGCGAAAAACGTAGAAGCAGCGCACAAAATGATCGACTTCCTACTACGCCCTGAAATCGCAGAGCAAATTTCTCGTGACACTGGCTACCTAACCGCCGTTACAGAATCAAACTCGAAGTTTAAAGACGTAGCACCGCTGTTCCCTTCTCAAGAAGATCTTGACCGTGTTGAATGGCAAGACTCGGTTGGTGATATGACAGTGAAATATGAAGACTACTTCTTGAAACTGAAAGCGGGTCAATAATCTGATCTTGCCTACTAAGGCATCGACTAACTGAAAATAGGCAGCGATACGCTGCCTATTTTTGTAATTGACTGATATAATTATGCGTTGCTAGGTTTATTTAGCTCAGTTTCACAGAATTATCGCTTCTCTAAAAAGGCTCGGTATAAATTGATTTAAATAAACGGGATTGTGCTTATTGCGATTTGGCTCAACTTAATAACTGCGACTAGTATTGATTTGTCCAATCGCTAAACAAAACGGAAAACAAATGAAAAGTAAATTCTACGCAAGCGCTCTATGTGCAGCGACGCTAATCGCTACCCCTGCAATGGCGGCTGATCAAGAACTGTATTTCTACAACTGGTCGGAATACATTCCAAACGAAGTTCTTGAAGACTTTACAAAAGAAACTGGCATCAAAGTTATCTACTCTACATACGAATCTAACGAAAGTATGTACGCGAAGCTAAAAACGCAAGGTTCTGGTTACGATTTGGTAGTACCGTCTACCTACTTCGTTTCTAAAATGCGTAAAGAAGGTATGCTGCAAGAGATCGACAAAAAGAAACTTTCTCACTTTAGCGATCTTGACACCAACTTCCTAGATAAACCATTTGATCCAAACAACAACTACTCTATCCCTTACATTTGGGGTGCGACGGGCATTGGTATCAACGCAGATATGCTAGATAAATCGTCTGTTTCTAAATGGGACGATTTCTGGGATAGCAAGTGGGAAGGCCAACTAATGCTGATGGATGACTCTCGTGAAGTCTTCCACATTGCATTAACAAAGCTTGGTTACTCGCCAAATACAACGAACCCAGATGAAATCAAAGCAGCTTATGAAGAGCTGAAAAAGCTAATGCCAAACGTATTGGTATTCAATTCTGATTTCCCAGCAAACCCTTACCTTGCAGGTGAAGTATCTCTTGGTATGCTTTGGAACGGCTCTGCTTACATGGCTCGTCAAGAAGGTGCGAATATCGACATCATCTGGCCTGAAAAAGGCACCATTTTCTGGATGGACAGCCTAGCAATTCCAGCTGGCGCGAAAAACGTAGATGCTGCTCATAAGATGATCGACTTCCTACTACGCCCTGAGAACGCCGCTAAGATTGCACTAGAGATTGGTTACCCTACTCCAGTTAAGACGGCACATGAGCTGCTACCAAAAGAGTTTGCTAACGATCCAAGCATCTTCCCTCCACAAGAAGTGATGGACAGCGGTACATGGCAAGATGAAGTTGGCGAAGCGAGCGTAATGTACGATGAGTACTTCCAAAAGCTAAAAGTAAACAACTAATTCGTTAGTTTTAAAGATGTGAAAAGGCGGCTCATGAGCCGCTTTTTTTGTATCTAATAGTTAGGTTAAAGTTTTATGCTTTCGTGTCCAAAGCAAGAATTTCATCAACAAGCTTCGGTACTTCAACGCTTGCTTTACCATAGCGTTTTTCTTCAAATTCACTTTCAACCGCACTCGGTTCAAGGTTAATTTCTATAGTATGAGCGCCATGCATTTTAGCATCATGCACAAAGCCAGCGGCCGGATAGACGACGCCCGAAGTGCCGATAGAGACAAACAAATCAGCTTCTTCCAGTGCTGCGTATATCTCTCCCATTCTCAGTGGCATTTCACCAAACCACACAATATGTGGGCGCATTTGTGATGGGATCTGACAACAATGGCAAAGCTCACCAGTTTTTATATCTTCGGTATGTTCAATAACTTGGTTAGATTCACTACATCGCGCCTTAAGTAACTCACCATGCATGTGAATCACATTTTGGCTGCCACCTCTTTCATGCAAGTTATCAATATTCTGCGTAATAACCGTCACCTTTCCCTTTAATTCCGCTTCAAGACGGCCAAGAGCAAGATGCGCAGCATTCGGTATGATCGCTTCATCTTGAAGCTTTTGACGGCGTTGATTATAAAAACTCTGAACAAGGTCTGGATCTCGAGCAAAACCTTCAGGTGTTGCTACATCTTCAATTCGGTGATTCTCCCACAGGCCATCTTGGGCTCGAAATGTTTGAATACCAGATTCAGCCGAGATACCTGCTCCAGTAAGTACTACAATATTTCTATAAGGGAAATTCATAACTTATCCTTGTTGTTCTTTTTCATTAGCTTAACACTGAAAGAATAGCAACTGTAGTAGTATGGATTAGACCATGGTCGTAATGGTCACTATTAGAATTACATTTTGAGAGGAATCGCAATGAGACAAGTATCTCTGGCGCTTATATTACTTACGACTTTAGCAGGCTGTCAGCTGACAAATGTGGAAGGTGAAATTGACGACGTAAAAGTAAAAGTCAGCACAAATGATGACAATCATGGGCCGCATGGCAATGGTAGCTTTTGCCCCCCTGGTCAAGCTAAAAAAGGCAACTGCTAAAGCGGCTTGTATATCGGTTTGAAGAAAACAGTTTAAAAAAAGAGCGGTTTGATGCCGCTCTTTTTTCGATTAAATTAGTCTTCGTTAGTAGATGATATTTTATGAATCGCTAAATCCGCACCATTAAACTCGTCTTCTTCTGAAAGCCTTAAACCTGTTAGAGCGTTGATTGCGCCATAGACCACAAGAGCACCTAAAACCGCAATGGAAATGCCAAGAAATGTCCCTAAAACTTGAACCGCGAAACTAACACCGCCCATTCCACCAAATCCACTTTGACCAAAAACTCCTGCAGCGATCCCGCCCCAAGCACCACATACTCCATGCAAAGGCCACACACCCAGTACGTCATCGATTTTGGTTCGGTTTTGCAGGTATGTAAACAGATACACAAACAAAACCCCGGCAACGGCACCTGTCACTAATGCACCAAGCGGATGCATTAAATCTGACCCCGCGCAAACCGCAACCAAACCGGCCAAAGGGCCATTGTGAATAAAGCCAGGGTCATTTTTACCCGCAAGTAATGAAGCTACGATACCTCCAACCATTGCCATCAACGAGTTCATCGCCACTAAGCCACTGATTCCAGAAAGAGTTTGAGCGGACATAACGTTGAAACCAAACCAACCAACACAGAGAATCCAAGCCCCAAGTGCCAAAAATGGGATATTAGATGGAGCGAAGTTCGTATGCTTTCCTGCGCGGATACGACCTCTACGCATCCCTAAAAAAGTAACCGCCACCAGCGCAATCCATCCACCAACGCCGTGCACAACGACCGAACCTGCAAAATCGTGAAAACCATAACCAAAGGTACTTTCAAACCAAGCTTGAACACCAAAGTTTCCATTCCAGATGATTCCTTCAAATAGCGGATATACTATGCCGACAGTGAAAAATGTTGCGATTAGAATCGGATAAAAACGAGCTCGCTCCGCGATACCACCAGAAACAATAGCAGGAATCGCCGCAGCGAAGGTCAGTAAGAAAAAGAACTTAACCAACTCGTAGCCATTATCTTGAGATAAGGTTTGAGCATCAGAAAAGAACGTGCCGCCATAAGCAACCCAATAACCAATAAAAAAGTAAGCAATCGCAGAAATACCAAAATCGGCAATAATTTTAACGAGTGCGTTTACTTGGTTCTTTTGGCGCACGGTTCCCACTTCAAGAAAAGCAAAACCAGCATGCATCAAAAAAACCATGATGGCACCCAATAATAGAAAAAGTGTATCGGAACTTTGTGTGAGAGTTTGTACAACGCCATGTACCTGATCGGCAGTTACACTCATTATGTTTATCTCCGTTATTTGTAGCGCACTCATCCTGTGCATCAAAGTTAAAGTCATCACCAATTTGGTGAATGAAATTCACAAAGCGTCTATTGCAGCAATTACCGTTCCATAATTTACTCTTCTAACAATTAGAATTTAATTCATTGTTTTATAAAGCCTTAAATAAAATCAAAAACATTTATTTGTATTGATTTTATCTATTCAAATGCACCAATGTAGGGTCTATGCACCAATATAATGCGCACAACATGTATGCGGTTTAATTAATATACTCTGGCCATAAACGCAAAAAGCCACCTCATAAGAGATGGCTCATACATTAAATTTCTAAATAAATGATAATTTATCGTGTGATCTTCCCTGCTTTTACATCTTCTAGCCAAGGCCCCGTCTATATGCCTCCTCCCGAAAAAGCATCAGACAAACTATCCCAAGAAACAGTGTAACTTTTACTAAACAAGGCAGTTTCGATACTTGTAACAACAAATCAAAGGCTGAGCATGTATTCCAAAAATGCCTCAAATGTTGCCCATGATTGGGCTTCTTTACCAAACAATTCATCAATAAAGAGGGCTACTTCTCCCGACCTTTCTGATTCATTTGAAAATAAAAAGTAGTAGCCACCTCCAGCATAGTTCTCTAATACGCAACCGTTTTGTGGTATTCTCTCAAAATCACTCGGTATCTCATCCTCGCGAAGTTCAAGAGTGCGCTCTACTGTAAGATAGTCCTCATCTTCAGAGTATCCATAAATCGTATGACCAAACCACTCAACGTAACCATATTTTCTTAGAAAAACTTTATATGGCTCAGGAAAGGATACTCCTAGCTTATTTTCCATTTCATGAATTGATACGTCATTCAACTCTCCAAAGCATTCAAACCCTTCTTTTTCGGTGAATTGTTCGAACATTACGTCTAAGCTTCTCATATTTAAAACTCTATTTTTGATAAATGTTTTTGCCTTCATCATACCAGTGCAATCGCTTATTGTATTTCTGATGAAACTTGGAATTCATTACCCTGAAGTTATCGAACGAGTTATCCCCTCCCCGAAACAAAGGGGTCTTATGGTGAATGATAAATCCGTCGGGAAGTCTTCCTGATTTAATCATTTTGACCAACTGCTTTGAAGTAAAACGCTTCGCTGCCTCTTTTGTACTCGCGTAACAACGAACAAATTCGGGTTTGATGCTCTCAAATTCTTTTCTTAGTAGGTTAACTTCATCGACGCTTCTTTTATGGGATTTAGTAGGAAAACCTCTCTTCGTAAAAACTAAACCTTTTATTTCTCCAGATACATGTGCATTAACAAAGTCATTTATACTAACAGCATGTCGGAATTCTCGTGTGAAACCGCCAGAATAATTTATATGACGATAAAAAGTAATCTCGTTTCTTTCACAATCAATATGGTCTAAATCGTATTCATATCGAATATGATTTTTACCTTTGGGTTTTCGGATTTTGACTTGCGAGCGAACACCATCTTCTCCGACGGATGACTCTTTTGCCGCCTCTAAAATCTGATCGCAAACCTCTTGGGGAACGTTGTTTTGCGCCTGATACTCCGCCAGCATTTGCTGCAAGCGTTTTAGCCCTTCTTCACAAAGGAAACCTGTTGGGTCAATCCATTGGATAGGATTGACTGCATATTGATAATGGTTAATGCCACCAGCAATAGATATCGGGTCTTGTTGGATAAAACGTCCTAGCTTAGGGTCGTAATACCGAGCGAGGTTGTAATGTAAGTTGGTTTCTTGGTCGAAATACTGTCCCTGAAAACGAAGTGGATTTCTCACCTCTTCAACGTCTATAGAAGCAAATCCATGGACATCATAACTTGCACTCCAAACGATATTTCCGGCACTGTCTTTTAGTCGCTCCGGTTTACCTACCTGATCACATTCATACAAATAAATTGAGCCATTTTCTAACACAGCCAATGGGATGTAGGTTTCTGGTTGATATAAGTACCAACGAAAGCCATCGGCCGTGCGTTCTCCGAGCAAACGCTCACCTTCCCAAAGAAACTCGGTGATACCATTTTGAGTAATTTTCTTTGTTCTACGGCCTAATGCATCATATTCATAGTGACTAATACTCGAATCACCATGTACTTCTACCAGTTGATTTAATGCGTCAAACACACGTTTTTGAACCGTGCCATCGCCTTCTCGTTTAACTTGATTACCTTGTTGGTCGTATTTGTAACGAACACCTGCATAAGCTTCAATGCGGTCACTCATTACCTTAGAATCAGCCAAAGCGGGATTTCCAAAGCTATCTGATTCAAATGTTGAAGTCGAACCGGCTTCACTAACCTTTGTAACGTACCCGAGGGTATCGTACTGATAGTGAGTTGCCCCTGCAGTATTATCTAAAATTGAAGAGATTCGGTTCTGTGCATTGTATATGTATTTTTTTTCTCTACCTGACCATTGCTGCTCGACTAATCGACCGACACCGTCATAAAGTTTGCTCTCTCTGAAACTCTCAGTTTCAGTGACAGAAAGCCTCCCCATAACATCATATTGGAACTCAATTTTTGGTAATGAGTCATCGCCAAACCGGATTTCGGAAAGCCTACCATTGGTGTCGAATGAAAAGTTAAGTGACGTCTTGTCAGGTAAGGTTTGCGAAACACGCTGTCCGAGTCGGTTAAACTCTTCACCGATTTCAAATTGACCTTGAATACGCTTAGTTAAATGTCCAAATGAGGAATATTGATACTGTAGAGTTTGATGACGATTAGAGGCTAAAGTCAGTCTTTCACCTAACGTATAGTTAAAGTGACTCTCAACAATATTTTTTCCATTTCCCGCTTTAATATGCTGAAGAAAGCCAGCATCGTCATAGCGGTATAAAACGGTCCTATCTGCAACATCTTTTCGGATGATTCTTCCCATAGAGTCGTATTTGAATTGGCTGTGTAGCCCATCAAATCCAACGGTACCTGATAGTAAACCTTCACTGTCGTACAAAAACTCAAACGCTAGACCATCACTTCGAACTAATTTCGTTAGGTTACGTTGTTGATCGTACTCGTAGGAAATATGGCTGCCATCAGGGAAGATTACCGCTTCTTGTTGAGCCAAAGCTCCCCATTGATAAGACGTGACACCTTCTGGTGTCTGTATCTGTGCAACACGACTAAACTCGTCATAAGCGTACTCTTCACTGTAACCGACTTTGTCTTCGTCGTTGAAATATCTTATCGATGTGCGGCGTCCGTAATCATCATAGGAAATCTGGGCAACACATCCATCGGGATACGCAATCCCATTAACTAAATCGGTAGCGCCATAACTGTAGCGAAGTAAAGTGCCATCTACTTCATGAGCGACTAATCTTAGTTGTTTATCCCACCACCAACGGCTCTTCTTACCATCTTCAGACTCTCTCTTTACGACTTGACCATGTTTATCGTATTCATACTCCGTTACGCAACCTAGAGCATCGATATCCCACACTCGTTGACCAAGACTGTTGTAATAAGCCTTTTCAAGATCACCATCAGGAGATACCGTTTTTACAAGCTTACCTAAGCTGTCATAACCATATTGAATTTGAGCACCGGAAGAGTGCAATTTGGAAATTAACTGGCCTTGCTGATTGTACTGGTACTGTGTTGTCGAGTTATCTGGGAATAGCGCTTTCTCTTTACGCCCTAAATGATCATAGTGCCATTGCCACGTTCTTCCTGTCGGGCTCGATTTTTCAAGCAGATGACCTTGCTCATCATGAATGAAAGTCCACTCATTATCTAAAGAGTCAGAATAAGAGGACTTTGCGCCCTCATAATGGAATCGATAATCGTAAATACCTGAGTCGCCAAAGTTTCTAATGCACTTAGCACTCGAGCCTTCTCCCGACCATTCAAAGTGATGCGTAAACCCTGTTGGTCGAACACGTTTGGCTATCAAATGTTGGTCTTGATACTCATATCGCTCAGTCAAACCCAAATCATTCGTCGCACTAACAAGATCGTCTTGCTCGTCATAGATATATGTTGTTAATACTTGTTCTGTCTTTGTGTTCAACAATTCAACAAGGCGCCCTTGTTTATCATATCGACACTCAAGAACTGGTCGCTTGTTATGTGCAACTTCAATTAGGCGATGGTTTCTCGAATAACGAAGTTGGAACGTCGAAAAGATTCCATTGCGGACTTGTTTTAATAGCCAAATGTCTTCTACCAACTCAAAACGATATTGATCACCACTAGAGAGAGTGACAATTCGTGTATTTGGGTTTAGGAAATGACAGCTTGCTCCGACATAGACTTGATAACTTGTTGAACCATGCTCAACTGGTTCAAATTCAATCTCGTCTGCAGAGTCGCTTATAAATTCCCATGAGATGACGTTGTGCTTTTCATCTGTGACTTCTTTCAGTTCAAATTGAAAAGCATGTCGCCAACCGTAACCAAGACCTTGATTTCGGGAAGCTTTGGATGAGCGATACGTTCTTGACCAAACGAAGCCATTGGGAAGCTCTACATCATTGAGTGTTAATATTTCTTCGCCCGTTACTAGAGAAACCGGATCTCCCGCTTTTTCATGACATTCGCTGCCCGTCTGTAAAGGCTTTGCAGAGGCTGAATTCTTAGCTTGGGTTTTAGAAGATGTATGTGCTTTGTTCTGCTTAGACTTTGCTTTTACTTGCTTAGGTACCGGTGTTGGTTCACTGGATATTGTCGCGTTTTTCTTTGTTTTAGGGAAACTAGCGACATAAAGAGAACCATTCACAAGTGCTTTTGCAAATACAGGCGCATAAAGCTCTGGTGTCAGTTCTTCATCCGGTACGTTTGGGGGAAACTGATCAAGTAGATGATACAACTCTTCAACACGGCTTGAGCTAAGCGGTACGAAGTCATCTAGAAACGCCTTCGCACTCTGTTCTGAGTCAAACTTTTTGTGTTCACCTTTTGGGATTGGCTGACTGGAAAAATGATAGCTTTGACCAAGGCAGTTGGTGAGAGGGATAACAAATTGAGGAATCATAGTTGTAACGAGTGTGTCCTTTCCTATTGCCTACCACTGACTTCACAAGTTTGCTTTGTTTTCATCTAGCAGGTACTGAGAATACAAAGCAAACGTGTGAAAGCCGGATCCTTTTCAGAATTCGACTATTCCTTGACTTGAATGCACTAAGGCGAATTTGATGCTCTTTAAAAAGCTGAGCGTCGCGTACTCTAGCGGCTAAAAATGCCTTGAGTAAATGAACAATAGTGTGAGTGAGACTGAGGTCTCAGCGATTTGCCTTTTAGAGAACAATTTCTTTTGTTAATTTGATTCGCTCCCCAGATAACAAAATTCACCAAGAAAATTCACAATAGTCGCATGACTGAGATACCGCGTCTCACACAAGAGAAGCTGACTCAAACTATAGAACGTTATGCTCATGTCCAGCATGTCACGACAAGCTTCTGGCTTTCCATTGCATAACCGAACTCTCAATTGCATAACCGAAGCAATAAAAAAGCCGCCCTAAATAAGGCAGCTTTTGATGTTGTTAAGGTTCAATTATAGGTTTGGACCTGTAGAGGGAGTATGAGGTTGATTGTTACGCAGTTGCTGCATGCCTTGGAACATACGAATGAACCAAACAAGGATAGCTAACGCAGCGAATACCATTCCGACCCAAGGGATGAAGTAAGCGATGTCTTCGATCAACGTACTTTTCACCCAATAATCACTTACCCCGACTAGCACACCGTTAGAGGTCGCTACGGTGACAATCAGCACAACAAAAAACGTTAGGTAGAGGAAGAAGGTACGAATCAGACCGTAGTAATGAGAATTCACTACGTCGCTGTCTTCCCCCTTATCCAAACGGTAACCCGCATAGATAATTGCGATAACGCCTGAGATCAAAAACGTAAACGGGGTAAAACAACTCAGGATATACGCAATCCAAATCCCGTTATGATGTTTGTTCATTCGCTTTCGCTCCTTTCTCTGTCGTTGGTTTTGATTCTGCTTCGCCCATCGCTTCTTTAGACTTCACTTCTTCATACCAAAGATCGTGATGCTCTTTCGCCCATGTTTCATCGACTTCACCAGTCACCATGCCTTCTAACGCACCTTCCATACCGAATAGACCGATATAGATGTGGAAAATAAAGCCACAGATCAGAATCAGGGCTGAAATGGCATGAACTAGGTTAGAAAGTTCCATATCTCGGCGAGTTTGCCCAAAGATTGGGAAATCCAAAACTAAACCACTTACCGCGACAATAGCGCCAAAGAAAATCAACAACCAGTAGATGGCTTTCTCACCACCGTTTGAGAACCCTGCCGATGGATGCGTTCCTTTGTGCTTACCAACCATGCCGCCCATTTTCATGAACCAACGAATATCCGTCATGTTTGGAATCGACTTGCGCCACCATTTCAAGAGTACAAACATCAGTAAAATGAAGAACAGTGGCCCCATGTAGTTGTGGTATTGCTTCGCCAACATGACGATAAAGCCCCAAAACTCGGTAGGAACATACGGTTTTAAAAAGTGCTTACCGTAAACCAGCATCAAACCACTGAATGCAAGCGTTAAGAATGTAAACGCCATACTCCAGTGGAGAGCGCGATCCAAGCGAGACCAGCGCTTCATCTTTTTGCCTGTACGAGGCTTACTTAGCATCAAAGGGCCAACAAATACGTAAGCCATGATAACCATCGCGATACTGCCGAAAATCGCGACAGCACCAGCAGGAGACATCCATTTCTCTTTTAGAATGTACCAAGTCTCACCAGGTTTACTGATTAATACGCCATGTTCTGGCGATTGAGACGTGGTATAACCTTCTTGCCCCTCTCTGACTTCACGCCAATAATCTGCACCTGCAAGTTGCGTTATCTCCTGTTGAACCACTTTAGAAGATTGCTCCTCTGCTGAAGCAGGCATTGCGAAAGTCAGCAGCAATGCCGTCATCATTGACAGCATTGCTAGAGACGCACGTTTAAGAGTGTTTAACATGTGCCTCTCCTTACTTAGCTTTTCGTCGCATCGTAAGAAAGATCGTTTCCGTCTGTCCAACCTGCGTTTTTCGCGCCGCGCTCTACCACACGTTGGCGGAAAATATCAGAGACTTTCTCTGCGTCACCCGCAAGTAGTGCTTTTGTTGAACATAGCGATGCACACATCGGTAGTTTGCCTTCTGCGATACGGTTCGCACCGTATTTTTGGCGTTCTTCTTCTGAACCTGGTTCAGTGTTTGGACCGCCTGCGCAGAATGTACATTTGTCCATTTTTCCACGTTCACCGAACGCTTCTTGTTTCGGGAACTGCGGAGCGCCAAACGGACAAGCAAACAAGCAGTAACCACAGCCGATGCACAGATCTTTATTGTGAAGTACGATGCCGTCTTCTGTATGTTCGAAACAGTCAGCTGGACAAACCGCCATACAAGGCGCATCTGTACAATGCATACAAGCAACAGAGATCGAGTTTTCACCCGGTTCACCGTCATTAAGTGTCACAACGCGACGACGTTGGATGCCCCATTCAAGCGCATCGTCGTTTTCGTTCTTACATGCAGTAACACAGCCGTTACACTCGATACAGCGTTTGGTGTCACATAGGAATTTCATTCGTGCCATTGTCAGACTCCTTACGCTTTACGAATGTTACATAGGGTTACTTTAGTTTCCTGCATCAAAGTAACAGGGTCGTAACCGTAAGTGGTTGCCGTGTTGGCGGCTTCACCAACAACATAAGGTTGCGTGCCTTCTGGGTATTTAGGACGTAGGTCTTCACCTTCGAACTTACCGCCAAAGTGGAACGGAATGAATGCCAAGCCAGGTTTCACACGACGTGTAACCATCGCTTTCACCTTGATTCGTCCCTTCTCTGCACCTTCAACCCAAACATCATCACCATCTCTAAAGCCAAGATCGTTCGCGTCTTTCGGGTTTACTTCAACAAACATTTCTTGTTGAAGCTCGGCAAGCCAAGGGTTTGAACGCGTCTCCTCACCACCACCTTCGTATTCAACCAGACGGCCAGAAGTCAGAACGATTGGGTACTCGCCCGATTTGTCTTGCTCTTGAATTGATTTATACAACGTAGGAACACGGAAGATTGCATCTTTGTCATCCCAAGTTGGGTAATCCGTTACAAGGTCACGACGTGGTGTGTACAGTGGTTCACGATGCAGTGGTACGCGGTCTGGGAACGTCCAAACAATCGCACGCGCTTTCGCGTTACCAAATGGGATACAACCGTGCTTGATAGCGACACGCTGAATACCGCCAGAAAGGTCAGTCTTCCAGTTTTTACCCTCTGCTGCCGCTTTCTCTTCAGCGGTTAGATCGTCCCACCAACCAAGTTGTTTCAACAACTTGTCAGTGAATTCTGGGTAACCGTCTTTGATTTCACAGCCTTTCGAGTAGCTGTCTTCCGCAAGAAGGCTCTTGCCTTCGAATTCCACACCAAAGCGCGTACGGAAGTTACCGCCACCTTCTGCAACCGTCTTAGACGTATCGTACAGAATGTGTGTGCCTGGGTGTTTCATTTCCGGTGTACCCCAACATGGCCAAGGTAGACCGTAGGTTTCACCGTTTACAGGGCCACCTTCCGCTTCCAATGTGGTTTTGTGGAACGTATGCCAGTTTTGTTGGTGCGCTTTCAAACGCTCTGGGCTTTGGCCTGTGTAACCAATCGTCCACATGCCTTTGTTAAATTCACGCGTTAGGTCTTCAATCACCGGCTGGTTGTTTTCAACACGGATGTTTTTGAACAGAAGATCTGAATAGCCCAGTTTCTTCGAAAGCAGGTACATGATTTCATGGTCTGGTTTTGATTCGAACAAAGGTTCAATAACCTGATCACGCCATTGTAGAGAGCGGTTAGAAGCGGTAACACTGCCGTATGTTTCAAACTGCGTTGTTGCAGGAAGCAAGTAAACGCCGTCGGTACGGTCGTTCATTACCGCAGCAACAGTTGGGTATGGGTCCACAATCACCATCATGTCCAACTTCTGCATCGCTTTTTTCATCTCAACACCACGTGTTTGAGAGTTCACTGCGTGACCCCAGTAGAACATTGCACGGATGTTTTCGCGTTGACGAATGTTGTCTTTGTTTTCTAGTACGCCATCCACCCAACGAGATACAGGAATACCTGCACTGTTCATTGGTTTTTGACCACCGTAAGCATTGTCATCGAAACGACCTTTAATCCATTCGTAATCGATTTCCCACACTTTTGACCAGTGACGCCAAGCACCTTCAGAAAGGCCGTAGTAGCCCGGTAGCGTGTCAGAAAGTACGCCAAGGTCGGTTGCGCCTTGTACGTTATCGTGACCACGGAAGATGTTTGCGCCGCCGCCTGATTTACCAATGTTACCAAGCGCTAGCTCAAGCACACAGTAAGCACGTGTGTTGTTGTTACCAGTAGTATGCTGAGTACCACCCATACACCAAACAATACAGCCCGGGCGATTTTCAGAAAGCAGTTTTGCTGTTTGGTAAACGTCTTCTTCGCTTACGCCTGTTACGCGCTCAACTTCTGCTGGCGTCCACTTCGCTACTTCAGCACGGATTTCATCCATACCGAATACACGTTGACGGATGAACTCTTTATCTTCCCATTGGTTTTCGAAGATGTGCCACAACACACCCCAAATGAATGCTACGTCAGAACCAGGACGAAGTGAGACATAGTGATCCGATTTTGCTGCCGTACGTGTACGACGAGGATCCGCTACGACGATCTTACAGTTGTTCTTCTCTTTCGCGATCAGAATGTGCTGCATCGCTACTGGGTGTGCTTCAGCTGGGTTTGAACCAATGAACAGCATCGACTTACAGTTGTGCATGTCATTGAAAGAGTTGGTCATCGCACCGTAACCCCAAGTGTTCGCTACACCCGCCACGGTTGTTGAGTGACAAATACGCGCTTGGTGGTCAACGTTGTTAGTGCCCCAAAGTGATGCCATTTTGCGGAACAAGTACGCTTGTTCGTTGCTGTGCTTTGCGCTTCCCAAGAAGTAAACCGAATCAGGGCCAGACTCTTTGCGGATGTCCATCACCTTGTTACCGATTTCTTCGATCGCTTGATCCCAAGAAAGCTTTTTCCACTTACCGTTTTCAAGCTTCATTGGGTATTTAAGGCGGCGCTCACCGTGACCATGTTCACGCAGTGCAGCGCCTTTTGCACAGTGACCACCGGCGTTAAATGGGTGGTCGAATGCAGGCTCTTGACCCGTCCAAACACCATTTTGAACTTCTGCGTAAATACCACAACCCACTGAACAGTGAGAACAGATAGTACGTTTTACTTCTGTTTTCGCTTCTGGATCGACTGATTTTGCTTGCGCTTTTTTCATCATTCCCGGTGCGAATAGACTAGCACCAACCACTGCGCCACCAGCGGCAAGCGAAGTGTTTTTCATGAATGCACGACGAGATACGCCAAGCTGGTTCGTTTCTTTGCTCACACTGTCGGAGCGTTTGACAAGTTTCATCCGTTATCTCCTAAAGTGTATCGTAGTAATCGCGAATGTGTTGAGTTTCACGATACCCTTTCTTCTTCACGTCTTTTTCAGAAGGCTCAACCGTTTCTGAAGCAACGGCCACTTTTGTGGTTCCCGCAACAACAGCACCAGCAACGGCAGCGGTTGTGAAGCCTTTTAGGAGATCCCTACGGCTTGTGTTTATTTCTTTATTATCTTTCATCATTGCTTCCTTACCTTACGGTAGATCTTTGGAGACTCATGCCTCTCTATCGATATGACCAAGTACTGCTCGATTACTCGTAATCAGTGACGTTTTTCACATCAATTTTTAATTTGCTCTTACTGCTTTTGGTGTTCACGCTAAAGCGCACTTGCTCTAACGTTAAAAATGCATCGCAAAGCTGTGCAGCTGGCTTGTAGAAGTTCACGCTTTCTGCGTTCTCTAGTTGGCGCGTAAAAGATTGGAACCAAGGGGCGATGTGTTTGTTAAACACCGCTTGTTGAAGTTCTTCCTCTTCACCCGTCAGCATTGCCATCACTTCGCACAGTGCAGAAATATGGTCTTCAGGCTCTTTCACGTTCTCTTCTCGTTCGATGCCTAAAAGTTCCAAATCGCGACGAATTTCCGCTAATGGTTTTTCCATCATCGAGCCCGTACGATGCCAAGATCCGAATGGCACGACTTCACCACGGCCGATGCCAATAAACAGATCTTGATATTCTTCGTCTAACGCTTCTCGTTGCGCTTCGTTCGCGGCTTGTTGCAGTGCGAGCCAAGCTTTTTGCATCGCGCTCTCAGACGGTTCAATTTCTAGCGATTTCAGGAACGCCAGCATTTCATCACTTGGCGCACTACGAAAAAGTGCGGATAGAACGAGATAAATGTCCGTTCTCAGTGTTTGTTCTTGTTGTGTATCCACTGCGAGCTCCTAGTATTTCAATTGATTCATTGGATCAGCAGCCATCGACTCAAACATGTCGATCACACGACAGTCTTCACACATGGCGATGCGATTAATGGCGGCTTCATCAGAGAAATGAGAATGACCACGAAGCTTGTTTTGCAGCATGTCGATCATCGATTGCGGAGCAAAAGGCTTGTGACAACGAATGCACTCGGCTGCCTTTTCTTCATGAATCACAACCGCTTTCTGGCGTTCTTCTTTCACCCAGTTCATACGAGGAGTAAGCGTCAGCACTTTCTCTGGACACGCTTTCTCGCACAGCCCACATTGAATGCAGTCTTGCTCGACGAATTTAAGCGACGGAGATTGGCCGTCCGTATGCAATGCACGTGTTGGACACACCGCCACACAGCTCATGCACAACGTACAATCTTTATTTTCACAAGAGACTGTGCCGTAAGGTGCGTTCGCTGGAAGCTCAACAATGTTCTCAACTGGAATACGTGATGCTGACAACGCATCCAACGCCGTAAATAGACGCTGACGTTTGTTACCTTGCAAATCACCTAATGCCAAATCAAAAGACTCAGTACAAAGTGTCGGAGCACCTTCACGTAGTGACTCTAGATACAGAATGTCGATGGTTTCTTTGGCGATACCAAGTTGGTCGAGCAGCTCTTGAGCAATACCTACTTCGCTATTAAGCACACGAATAATGGTTTGAGGCATAAAACGCGAAGCCGCAAATAGCACCTGAGTAGCACCGTTCACAAGCGCGGCGAACCAAGTATCTATACCAACCGAAGGCAGTTCTTCCACCACAATTGGAATCACATTATCTGGCAGTGCTTTTAGTGCCATCACGTTGTAGCTCTCGTGGCGAGAACTACAAATCAATACGATAGGATCTAAACCACCCGCTTGCTCATAGTTGGCTAGCGTACGTTCAATAAACTTTTGTGTATCTTCGGGGTTTGGCAATGCATAATGAATAGCTTCTGTCGGACACGCTGTAGCACAAGTACCCACGCCTTGGCACAGGTATGGGTTGATCTCGATGCGATGGCCCGTTTTGTCGCTGCCTTCACTCGATAGTGCCCCTGCCGGACAAGCATCCACACAACGTTCGCAACCTTTTACGCCACGAGAGCTGTGTGCACATAGATCGGTATCTAAACGGAAGAATTTCGGTTTATCGAACGTCCCCATCAAGGTTGGAATTTCTTCCAACGCTTCAGCCAGTTTCGGATAGCCACGACCAACTGGGTAGTAGCCCGGTACTGGTACTTCTTCCGACATGCAGCTGTTTAGGCAAAGATCGAGTACGATATCGAAACAATCGCTATTGATCGCGACCTTGGCAAGATTGTTGTTCGAACCATGATTTTCAATCAGAACTTCAAACGTACCTAAGAACCCTGAAACCTGAACCGAATTGGCGTAGTAAAGCTCGGGATTTGTTCCCTTTTCGCCATCGGTAGAAAGCAGCGTTAGGCTGTTCATTTGCGACAATTGCGCTGCCGCACTTTCGATGATTGCTGTTGGACCCACAATCAAAGTATTACCGCCGCTTTCATAGCTTACGGTTGGTGGAATAAGATTGGTCAACTCTACGGTATTTTCGAAAGCGTACAGCCTCGCTTTACCGTTATTGGAAGTTGCTTGTTCTAATAATTGTTTCAGCATTGCTCAATTCCATTTATGAACATGGATAGTCTTTTCCATCTCTTAGTGTAGTTAGCGCCGGAGATTCTGCTGATTAACTTATCAATGAGCATTCTTATTCCGCCATCTATAGACGATGAATACTACGCAGTGCGTCCGTACTAACTTCAACTAGATTGGTATTGAGCAACAAAAAGCAAATGTCATGCCAATAAAATACCAATTAAAATTCAATTAGTTAGGTATTTTACCGACAAATAGTAGGGATAAAAAAACCGGTTGAGACATTTTGTCCCAGCCGGTTCATTGAGTGTTTAGTCAAAATGTACCTATTATTTGTGTGGTATATTTTGTCTCACCTCGTTAGGCGGTGATTCCTCAACAAAAGTATCACTCCCACCAGGCACTGTGTTTATATACAGCCTATTTTCATCTTGGGTAATTCCGGCACTTTTTTCGGCATTTGGTTCTGCGTCTTCAACCACCTCAGAAGCGATATCGTCAGCGTTAAGTTCAGATCCTTGCGCCGTTTCAACGTTTGGTTCTTCTTCCACTTTTTCTTTAACCCAATCACGCAGCGTCTCTGCGACGTCTTTAGAAAGTGACTTTAAGTTACTGTAATCATCATCGTAATCGTCTAGGCCATCACGCACGTTAAATTCTTCGGACAAGAACATTTTGCGCAGCGCGGCTTTCTTAACGCTTTCTGAAGCTTCAGAAACCAGCAGTTGCGCCACAGACATTTCTTCGGGCTTTTCAGTCTCTACATTCGCGGTAATGTCTGGAGCCTGACTAACCTCATTGACGTTCAAAGCGTCTGAGCTTTCGTCAGCGTTTGAAAGCGCTGTGACACAATCTTCGGATTGCTCCGTCTCTGCTACCGGCGTGATCTCTTCATCCTGTTGGGAAGATTCTTCTAATTTACGTTTCGACCAACGGCTTAAAAAACTAGTTGCCATTTGCTCTGCCCGCTCCTTTGCGTTTCTTACGTCTTACTTCTAACAACTCACCGTGGCGACCGATGAAGGCTTCCATCCAAGCCTGAACGGCTAACGGCATATCGTTGGATAGTACAAGGTTGTCGCCATCCATATATTGCGCCGCGACAGATTGTGAAGCCGTTAGTAGCTGTATCGCTGGTTTTTCACCAGACTCGACGTTATCCATCACTAAAAAAAGTTTAGGTTGCTGAGAGCTTAAGTTAAAGCGGTAGTCTGTACGCTCGTCTTTGTGCAATTGCAACAGACAAACATCTGGAGTCTCTTCCGTCGGATTTAGCGCAAATCCCGTCAACTGCCATTGGGTTGTCACCCAAATCCCTGTACTGATCTCATGCTCAACAAGCTCTACGCCAATTGGCCATGCGTCTTCAGTCTTCTCGTAATTGTTCTCGAAATCTTTCTTATCCGACATAACTCACCCAGTTTTTCTATTTTGGTCTGAAAACTCACAGGACATTTTGACCTTGGCTTTCAACCATTTCATCGCTACAAAGCAATAACCGCGCCAAATCAATCCTATACACAGCGCTATACTCAAGTACCAAAGTAGTTGAAACTCAAATTTATTGATGTGTCATTACTGCGATATCGCAGTTTTAATGCATTGTTGACATAAAACCTCGCAATTTTTATGGGAACCGCTATTTTGGAACGAGATTTGCTTTGCTAACCACTTAGCAAGCTAAATGCGTAGCAACCTAACGCTCTTAATCACTAGGACACGACTGTGCTGAAACCAAATATTATTAAAACCAGTGAAAATCCCCTGCAAACCATTGAAGTCGATGTGTACGACGAGTACGGCGAAAAGCTCACGAAGCAAATCGCTTGCGAGCGTCCTCTTACGGTCATGCTGAACTGGAAAGAAGTGGTCACGCTCATGACGCTAGGTTCGCGTCCAGAAGCGCTAGTACTGGGTTATTTAAAAAACCAAAGCTTCCTGTCTGATCCAGCAGCGATTGAATCCGTCATTATTGACTGGGAAACGCATTCCGCAGCGGTGATTACTAAAGAAAATACCGAACATTTAGAAGGCGCTCTGAAAAAGAAAACCGTCACATCTGGCTGTGGTCAAGGCACCATGTATGGCAACGTGATGAAACAACTTGAGAACTACCAAGTGCCTCAAGTTCCGCTTAAGCAATCAGAAATCTATTCCGCACTAGAAGCGTTGACTCATTACAACGACACCTACAAAAAAGCGGGCGCGGTGCATGGCTGTGCGGTTTGCAAAGGCAATGAGGTATTGTCATTTGTGGAAGATGTCGGCCGTCACAACGCAGTGGATACGCTTGCAGGTGAGATGTGGCTCAAAGAAGAGACAGGTGAAGATAAAATTTTCTACACAACAGGTCGCCTTACATCAGAGATGGTGATTAAAGTAGCTCAAATGGGCATTCCTGTTCTACTTTCTCGCTCTGGCGTTACTCAAATGGGGTTAGATCTAGCGAAGCAATTTGGCATTACGACCATTGCGCGTGCGAAAGGTTTGCGATTCCAAGTATTTACCGGAGCGGACAAGATTGAGTTTGATGTGAAAGGCGAAAGCGCATCTCGTTAACGAGAACACATTACAAAACCGCCGATTAGTGTAAACTTATAACGATTGGGATAAGTAAATCATCACGTTATGAAGGCTTAACTAAGCGAAGTAAGCCAGAAATAGCAACGTTTGTTGTAGCAATAACAACACTTGTTTTAATTGATGCTAACTACAGCTCATTCACAAAGGATGTGAACTATGGACAATGACCAACTGTGGAATTTTTTGCTCACGCCCAGTGGCATTATGCTCTCAATGATCATTACATTTGGTGTCGTCGGCATATATGCGTATCTAACCGGTCAGTTTAAGGATTAAGACCAATTAAAAAAGCCTCGCTAAATAGCGAGGCTTTTACTTTTCAAGCGCTGTATGAGTAATTACGCGTCAACGCCACGAGATTTCAAGAACTCAGAGTAAGTACCTTTGAAGTCTGAAATCTTGCCATCGCGAATTTCGATAATACGCGTTGCTAGCGAGTCTACGAACACACGGTCATGAGATACGAAGAACAACGTGCCTTTGTATTGCTCAAGCGCGGTGTTCAAAGATTCGATCGATTCCATGTCCATGTGGTTGGTTGGTTCGTCCATTAGCAGCATGTTTGGCTTGTGCATCATCAGCTTGCCAAGCAGCATACGACCTTGCTCACCACCAGACAGTACTTTTACTGACTTCTTAATGTCGTCTTGACCAAACAGCATACGACCTAGGAAACCACGAACTACTTGCTCGTCGTCGCCCTCTTGACGCCATTGACCCATCCAATCCGTTAGATTCATGTCTTCTGCAAACTCATGCGCGTGGTCTTGCGCATAGTAACCGATGTTTGCATTTTCAGACCATTTGAACTCACCCGCACGAGGTTCAAGCACACCAGCAAGCGTGTTTAGAAGAGTTGTTTTACCCACACCGTTCTCACCGATGATCGCAACGCGCTCACCCACTTCAAAAATTGCATTGAAGTCTGAGAACAAGTCCTCTTCAAAACCTTGGCTTAGGTTTTCAACAATCAGAGCGTTACGGAACAGTTCTTTCGACTGTTCGAAACGAATGAATGGGTTTTGACGGCTAGACGCTTTAACTTCGTCCAGTTTGATCTTGTCAATTTGCTTCGCGCGAGACGTAGCTTGTTTTGCTTTCGATGCGTTTGCAGAGAAACGCGCCACAAAAGTTTGTAGCTCAGCGATTTGAGCTTTCTTCTTCGCGTTGTCGCTAAGTAGACGTTCGCGAGCTTGAGAAGCCGCGGTCATGTACTCGTCGTAGTTACCAGGGTAAACACGTAGTTCACCGTAATCCAAGTCAGCCATGTGCGTACATACTGAGTTTAGGAAGTGACGGTCGTGCGAGATGATGATCATCGTGCAGTTACGCGCGTTTAGCGTGTCTTCCAACCAACGGATCGTATCCATGTCCAAGTTGTTGGTTGGTTCGTCAAGTAGCATGATGTCTGGGTCAGCAAACAGGATTTGAGCTAGAAGCACACGCAGTTTCCAACCTGGAGCCACTTCGCTCATCAAACCGAAGTGTTGTTCCATTGGGATGCCTACAGCAAGAAGCAGTTCACCCGCTTTTGCTTCTGCCATGTAGCCGTCCATTTCCGCGAATTGAACTTCAAGGTCAGCCACTTTCATGCCGTCTTCTTCGCTCATTTCTGGCAAAGAGTAAATACGGTCACGCTCTTGCTTCACTTCCCAAAGCTCTTTGTGACCCATGATTACCGTGTCGATAACCGTGAATTCTTCGTACGCGAACTGATCCTGGTTTAGCTTTGCAACACGCTCGTTTGGATCGTAGCTTACGTTACCGCCTGTTGGCTCAAGCTCACCGCTTAAGATCTTCATAAAGGTTGATTTACCACAACCGTTAGCCCCGATTAAGCCGTAGCGGTTACCTTCGCCAAACTTAACTGAGATGTTTTCAAATAACGGCTTAGCGCCAAATTGTTGAGTGATATTCGCTGTGGAGATCAAAACCTTTACCTTAGCAATTTAAGTGTATTGAGAAAAAACCGGGCAACGGTACTGCTTCAAGCTACATACTTCAAGTTTTGTTTTTATTAATTAATGGGAAATATGTTTCGTTACCTGTGTTTTTCTGTACGAAAAGGCGAAAAATCCATGTCATTTGTCGTACTTAAAGTGGCAACGAAGGATAAGATGAGTAGATAAGAAAAAGGCCAGTTTTCACTGACCTTTTTTGATGGAACTGGCGTTGGTTTACGTTACGCGATGTTCGTCACTTCCAGCAGTAGCTCGGCTTTCTTCGGTAAATAGATGCTGAATGTACTTCCTTTACCCCATTCAGACTCTGCTTTTAACTCACCACCCGTTTGGCTGAGAATACTTTGGGAGACCGATAGCCCTAGCCCTGTGCCGTCGCGTTTCGTCGTGTAAAACGGTGAGAAAATTCGATTTAAGTTTTCTGGTTTGATACCACAACCATCGTCGATAACATGAATCGCCGCGCCCTTTATTTCACCTTCTTCAATCCAATCTTCACTCATTACGATCAGTTTTCCTTTGCCGTTCATCGCGTGAATGGCATTCATTTGCAGGTTAACCAAAATTTGTAGCAAGTGATGGCGATTAATTTCGACTGGCGTATGCGCTTGTAAATCAGTAATAAATTCGACGTCGCGCTTCTTAGTACCGGTTTTGACCAATGTGATGCTCTCATCAATGATCGGGTTGACATGTTGCCAAGTGATTTCATCTTGAACACCGCCTTGGCGACTGTATTGCAATAAACTGCGAGTGATATTGCGGATACGGTCAATTTGCGCGTGAATTGCATCAATTTCTTCTTGAACTCGATTCGCATCTTCACCCAACTCAAAGTGAATCAACTCAACGTTACCAAGAATTACCGCAGTTGGATTATTGATTTCGTGTGCAATCCCAGCGGTCAGCTCACCGAGCGCCGCCAGTTTTTCATGCACTACCAATTTATCGCGGGTTTGGTTGAGCAACTGAATGTGAAGTTCGAGCTCCTCAGTTTTTTCTCGCAAGCTAGCCGTTCGCTCTTGAACTTTACACTCCAACTGCGCCGCAGCATTTTTGAGTTCGATTTTGCGATCTTCCAAGGCGTCAAGCATATTGTCGAACTGCCTAGCCAGCTGCGCCAACTCATGATGATCATCCAGCCCCAGTGGACCAATACGTTTCTCTTTGCCAAGTTGAACGAGCTTAACGACTTTATGAATGCGCTCAATTGGTCGGAACAAATCACGCGAACCGCGATAGACCATCACGCCAGAGACCAGTAATAGCATTAAGGTAATAAGGCTGATTTCGGCGATGTTGGTCATGTACGCTTTCACAAATGGCCACATCAGGTAGCCGGTATAAAGCATGCCAATGACGTTATCGTACTGGTCTTTGATTGGTTGATAAGCGGTGATGTACCACGCGTCGTACACATACGCGCGGTCGACCCATTGCTGACCTTGAGAGAGCACTTGGTTATACACTTCAGCACTCACTCGCGTACCAATAGCGCGCCCTAACCTATGGTCGCTGTCTAGAGGAACGTTGGTGCTCACACGCAAATCATCAAGGAACACGGTCAACGTACCCACAGGGCGAAGGCGGTCATTATCACTGAGATAAATGAGATCGCGGATTTGATCCACCAGCACAGTACTGTTGTTGAGGAGCAAACCACCATCAAGGAAGCCGATCAAATCGTTCACTTGGCTGTATACCGGAATAACGGTACGGCTCACCAAGCCGCGCGCTTCCATTCCACCGTCAGCCAGAATGGGCACTTCAGCTCGCTTGGCGAGTTCCGGATCGAGCTGTTCGAGTTCTTCCCGATTGAGTACATCAAAAAACGATTCGCGCTTGGTGAGATCCATAAAACGGAATTTGTTTTCCATCGAATTAACGCGTTGGAAAGTGAGAAAGTCTAGGGAGTAACGTTTTTTCTGTTCAGTAACCCACTTTTGTAGCTCGTCTTGTGGTGTCCCTTGATTGATTCGGGTTCGGAAGTCGTAGGAGTCAGCAAACGCTCGCACGTAATTGGCTTGCTTTTGTTGTAACAACGTCACGCTGTTATTTGCTACACCCAAACGCTCTGACACATCCAGCAGCGCGTTTTGCCACGTGTAATGGATAGACCAATAAATCGTAATACCGATCAGCGCTATCAACGTAAGGAAGATCGGTGCAGAGGTTAAAATCAATAAGCGATAACGCACCATGGTTTTAAAACGGTGCGTCCATTTCGACAATCCTTTGTGCTGCTGCCAGTTAGTCGGCATATCCCTCATCCTCAGAATCCCATTCTTTGTATTTGCGTTCTAACGTCTTGCGGGCCACGCCTAAGTCGCGCGCCGCTGCCGATTTATTGCCTTCATGCAAATTAACGACTTGTTTGATGTGCGCTTTCTCGACTTCTTTTAAAGTCCAATTGTTTGGGTAGCCTTCGCCAGTAAATTCTTTGCCTTCTCTAAAAGTTGGTAACTCGGCGGAGTGAGAAACGGTAATCGAAACATTAGGCAGAGAATGACCACCGTTCAGCTCTCGCCAGTAATGTGCTGGTGGCTTACCAAGCAAAATGCAGCGCTCGATGAGGTTCTTCAGCTCACGAATGTTGCCCGGCCAATCGTATTCACTCATGGCTTCCATGTCTTCGTGCGCCCATTTTGGCGCAGGCATACCGAGCTCGCGCGTCAGCATGTTGCTGAAAAATGGCACTAACTCAAATAAGTCGGTTTTGCGCTCTCGCAGCGGACACACTTCAATTTTCAGAACGTTTAAACGGTAATACAGGTCACTGCGGAAATTGCCTTGGTTGACCTCTTCTTGCAGATTACGGTTGGTTGCCGCCACGATACGGACATCAATGCTGATCTCTCTTTCTGAACCGACAGGACGAATTGTACGCTGCTCTAACACACGCAATAATGATGCCTGCATGGAAAGCGGCATTTCCCCAATTTCATCAAGGAATAAAGTGCCGCCATTCGCTACGCGGAACAAACCTTCGCGTGACTTTTTCGCTCCAGTAAACGCACCTGATGTGTGACCAAATAACTCACTTTCGAGTAGCTCTGGCGCAATCGCCCCACAGTTGATAGGCACAAATGGGCCCGTTCGCCCACTTGCTTGGTGAATGCCTCGTGCGACCAACTCTTTGCCCGTACCTGATTCGCCTTCAACCAATACTGAGGCACGTGATGGAGCAAACTGTGTGATAAGTTGTTTGAGCTGACGCGTTTTTTCTGAACCACCAATGATCTCGGAAGTATTGTGACGCTGATAATCACGCTTCATGGCGTACTGCATGCGCTCGTTCAAACGGCGATCCATACAGCGGCTGACCGCTTTTAACATCTGCTCAAGGTTGAATGGTTTGAGGATAAAGTCGGAAGCACCGAGCTGCAGCGCTCGAATGGCAATTTCTAGATCCGCATAACCCGTCATGAAAATCACATCGGCGCGTTTTTCATCATCTTCAAACGCTTCTTCCCACTCAATCCCAGAACGCCCCGGCAGATTAATATCCAGCAAAATCAAATCATAATGGCGAGAATTGCGCAGTTGTTCTGCTTCTTCGATGCTGCCAGCGGTGTCGACATGTGAGAAAAGCTTTCCTAATGCCTTTTTTAAAATGGCTTGCATGCCCAATTCATCATCAACGACCAGTACGGAAAAGGCGTTATATTGTTGGTTTGTACTAATATGGGATTGAGTAGACATATTTACCCCAGATGGATTCGGATGGGACAGAGTGTACCAAGTTTGAAACGATATACCCTACAAAAAGTGCGACATTTTGTACCAACGCAAACTTTTGTGCAAATAACTCCATGAATCCGCGCATAAATCAAACATTTTTGGCTTGTAAAATGTTGGCATCTTGTTTGCTATAAGGGGTATCCAAGTGATCTCAGGATGTTGGAGAACTTGCTATTCCAACACCCTAAGGCAACTTGTGATTTGAGCAATCAAGATCGCTCCGGAGACTTCGCTGTCACCTAGACGGATAGAAGCCAAAGAATCATTGGAAAGGAAACACATAAAAATGAAAAAAATTGCGCTAACATTGGCCGCAACGTCAATCACGCTTGTAAGCTACTCTGCATTTTCTGCTCAAGACGCTGAACACGTCCGCCTAGCAACTACAACCAGTACTTACCACTCGGGCTTGCTTGACTACCTACTTCCACAATTTGAAAAAGACACTGGCTACAAAGTCGATGTTATTGCTGCCGGTACTGGCAAAGCGCTAAAAATGGGCGAAAACGGTGACGTAGATTTGGTGATGACTCACGCACCAAAAGCCGAAGGCACATTCGTTGAGAAAGGCTACGGCGTTCTACCTCGTAAGCTGATGTACAACGACTTTGTGATTGTTGGCCCTAAAGCAGACCCAGCAAAAATCAAAGATGACGAAAGCGTGTTAGACGTGTTCAAAGAGATCGCGAACAAAAACGCAACGTTCATCTCTCGCGGCGATGATTCTGGTACGCACAAAAAAGAAATGGGCTTTTGGGCTCAAACTAAAATCGAACCAAACTTTGGAGGCTACCGCAGCGTAGGTCAAGGTATGGGCCCAACTCTGAACATGGCGTCTGAAATGCAAGGCTACACAATGTCAGACCGCGGTACATGGTTGGCTTACCAAAACAAGTTGGATCTAGAAATTCTGTTCCAAGGCGATGAAAAACTGTTTAACCCGTACCAAGTTATTCTTGTTAACCCTGAGCGCTACCCAACAATCAACTACCAAGGCGCAAAAGCTTTCAGTGATTGGTTGGTGAACCCTCGCGGTCAGGAACTTATCAATGGTTTCCGCCTGAACGGTAAACAACTGTTTGTTGCGAATGCTGAGAGCAAATAACGCAATATGAATCTTGCTGATACAACACTGGAAGCGCTTCGCTTATTGGTGAATTTTGATGCAGACCTATGGGAGATCGTCGCGGTCTCCTTTAGTGTTTCTATCACGGCAATATCCTTGGTGGTATTGCCGGCTATCTTAATGTCCTTTGTACTGGCGTATACCGACTTTCGCGGGAAATGGTTCTTGCTGTCGATCGTGAATACGCTGCAAGCAGTTCCTACCGTCGTGATTGGCCTTTTGCTGTATATGTTGCTATCACGCGCTGGCCCTTGGGGAGACTGGCAAATGCTGTTCACTCAGAAGGCGATGATCTTCGGCCAAATGGTGATCTGCTTCCCTGTTTTGGTATCGATGATGCATGGTGCATTGCAATCTAGCGACCGTCGCGCAGTGGAAACCGCCATCACCCTAGGCGTCTCCATTCCGCGCGTTGCTGCTACGATGATTTGGGAAACCCGCTTTCCTCTACTTGCAGCTATCATTGCAGGGTTCTCACGTATCGTAACCGAGGTGGGCTGCTCAATGATGGTGGGCGGAAACATTATGGGCGTAACACGCAATATTCCGACCGCTATCGCAATGGAAAGCAGCAAAGGTGCTTTTGCGCAAGGAGTTGCATTAGGAATTGTATTACTATCTTTAGCGTTGGCACTAAACTTCTTCTTATCAAGCATGAGAGGCAAAGGCTACCTCAGAACATAGAACATGAAGCAAACAAACGACTCACCATTAACCCCATGTAGAGGCGCATTATGACTATAAAAATCACCGCCGAGCAGTTATCCATGCGCTTTAAAGAGCGCGTGCTTTTCCACATCCCTGAGTTAGCCATCGGCCCAAATGATGCTATTTATCTCAAGGGTGACAATGGTGTGGGCAAAACTACCCTACTCAAAATCCTTGCTGGCTTGCTAAAACCTTCTACTGGCGATGTTGTAGCGCCAAAAGATACGTGGCTAAAAAGACTGACGCGCCGCAACGGCCGTGTCGATGTGATTTATCTCCATCAATCTCCTTACCTTTTTGACGGCACTGTTTATGAGAACGTAGTCTATGGAGTGAAATATCAACAAGACACACCAAAAGATAAGCGAGCTCAAGTTATTCACGCACTACGCATGGTAGGTTTAGAAACATTAGCGGACGAACATATCTCCGTGTTGTCCGGCGGTGAAAAACAGCGTGTTGCCATGGCAAGAGCTTGGATCTTAAAACCGTCGATTTTATTGATGGACGAGCCAAGTGCGTCTTTAGACCAAGAGTCCATTGAGCGATTGGTGGTGATGGCAAAAGATCTTTTGGATCGTGGTTCCAGTATCGTGGTGACAAGCCATCAAACCAACGCACTGACCGACTTATGTAAAAAACAGTGGTGGATTAAAGACAAGACTTTGATAGAGTCTCCTCTGTTGTATGTCATACCAAAAGAAACATCCCAAGAGAATGCATATGCTTCAACCAACACAAACTAGTTGGGTCATTTTGGCTGGTGGCCAAGCCAGCCGTATGGGTGGAAAAGATAAAGGTCTGATTGAGTTAAATCAGAAGCCACTCATCGAACACGTTATTGAACGTTTATCTCCACAAACACCACGCATTTTAATTAATGCCAACCGAAACCAAGATGCGTACAGCAAATTTGGTTTCGTATTTAGTGATCAATTCAAAGATTTCCCTGGGCCTATGGGCGGTATTCACGCGGGTTTGATGCATGCTGAAACTGACTGGGTCGGATTTGTACCTTGCGATAGTCCACAAATTAACACCGACCTTGTCGAGCGTTTCTGCCAGGCCGTCAAAGAAGACAGCGATATTTTGGTCGCTCATGATGGTGACCATCAGCAACCAGTTTTCACGCTCTACCACAAACGCGTACTGCCAAAACTCACCGCATTTTTAGAACGTGGCGACCGCAAAATCATTCTGCTCTACAAAGAGTGCAACACCAGTTACGTTGACTTTAGCGACTCACCAAACTGTTTCGTCAACTTGAACACCCCGGAAGAACTGGCGCAATTTGGACAATTAGAATCATGAAACACACGCTAAACATTCCTATTATTGGTTTTGCAGCTTATTCAGGCACAGGCAAAACCACGCTACTTGAAGCCCTATTGCCAAAACTGACTGAAGCAGGTTTACGCATTGGCATGCTAAAACATGCTCACCACAACTTCGATGTCGATAAGCCGGGTAAAGACAGCTACCGTTTACGCAAAGCTGGCGCGTCTCAAATGCTGATTGCTTCTCGCAACCGTTTTGCGTTAATGACAGAAACGCCAGAAGCCGAAGCGGAGTTTGAATACCTCTTAACTCGTTTTGATAAAGACAAGCTCGATGTAGTTTTGGTCGAAGGCTGTAAAAACATCGCGTTTCCTAAAATTGAATTGCACCGTGAAGAAGTGGGTAAACCTTGGCTTTACCCTCACGATGACAACATCATTGCTATCGCTTCCGACACTGCGGAGTTAGATTCTGAGCTCCCTCAAATGAACATCAATGATTTGGATGCCATCGCTCAATTTGTTCTTCAATACGTTCAAGAGGCAAAAGCACCAAAATCTAAAGAGAAAGACGCCGCATGTTGCGACACACTTTCTCCGGCTTTCCTTTCTGTGGTTCAAGGCCAAGAAAAAATCCTTTCTTTGGTGAACACGGTTTCGGAAATAGAAGCATGCAAGATTGAAAACGCCTATGGCCGAGTTCTCGCGGAACATATCATTTCACCAGTAAACGTGCCGCAGTACACCAACTCCGCGATGGACGGTTATGCCATCCGCAGTGATGATGTTGACCGCGATAGCTACCAAGTGGTTGCTGAAGTGATGGCGGGCCATGCTTACGATCAGCCTCTTGAAGTTGGTCAAGCGGTGAAGATCATGACTGGCGCACCAACACCACGTAACGGCGACACAGTGGTCATGCGTGAGCAAGCCTCTCAAGAAGGTGACAAGGTCACCTTTAACGGTGCGAATATCAAAGCAGGCCAAAACGTTCGTCAAGCAGGTGAAGATCTCGCTATCGGCAGTGACGTCTTTACCGCAGGCACTCGCCTAGCCTCTCCAGAAATGGGCATGATTGCTTCGCTTGGTTTTGGTGAAGCGAATGTGTTCCGCAAATTGAAAGTTGCCGTGTTCTCCACCGGTGACGAAGTACAAGCGCCGGGAACAGAGCAAAAAGCGAATTCTATCTACGATTCCAACCGTTTTACCATCATGGGCATGCTTGAAAAGCTCGGCTGCGAGATCTTGGATTTCGGTATTCTGGAAGACAACGAACAGTTAATGATTGAAGCGTTGGAAAACGCATCGGCGCAAGCGGACGTGGTTATGACTTCTGGTGGCGTATCCGTTGGTGATGCGGATTACATCAAACTTGCCTTGGATAAACTTGGTCAAATCGATTTTTGGCGAATCAACATGCGTCCGGGACGTCCGCTCGCGTTTGGTCAAATCAACAACAAGCCGTTCTTTGGTCTGCCGGGCAACCCTGTTGCCGTGATGGTCTCTTTCATTAATTTTGTTGAGCCTGCACTGCGTAAGATGCAAGGCGAACAAGGCTGGAAGCCTCTGAAAGTGAATGCCATCGCGACTGAGAATCTTCGCTCTCGCCAAGGTCGTACCGAGTTTAGTCGAGGAATCTATGAACTGGATAACACTGGCCGTTTAACCGTTCGTACAACAGGCAAGCAAGGCTCTGGTATTTTGCGCTCAATGAGTGAGGCGAACTGTTTGATCGAAATCTCCCCAGCTATTGATACAGTAAAAGCGGGAGAAAGCGTGACAATTATCCCACTTCAAGGCAGAATCTAGCCCAAACTAGAAATTCAAAGGTCAGCGAGTCTGGCCTTTTGTTTAATACAGAAACCTTTTCAGAGAGACAGCTATGGCTCGCACCATTCTTTACACTTACAAAGACCAAGACAAAGAACTGACGTTCTCATACCAGCAGCACCGCAACATTCAAGAAGCGGTTGCAGAAGCAGAAGGTATCGATATCACTGAGTTCCTAAAGATGGAGCAACAAATTGAAGCAGTGTCTGACACTAAAGCGGTGCGCAACTACCGCGATAACTACTTCAGAAAATTAGGCTTTAGTAAAATCACCCTAGCTCAAAAAGAAAACCTAGGCGTAGGCAAAAAGAACAAATAAGCTTAGCTGCAAACAGAAAACTCGCGATTCGTCGCGAGTTTTTTTATACATGCTATTTTTGTTCGTGCTCTATACCCGAGCATACCGAAATTACTTGGGTATATGAGTTACTTCGATATATAAGTAAAAAGCCCCGTTTTACCTTGATGGTCTAAACGGGGCTTTAAATTTCTTCTTACTTTATATCGAGTAAGGTTTCAGTCACTACTTGATGTTTAGGAACGCAGCGCCACGTACACCACCTGAATCACCGTGTTTTGCTTTGATGATTTTCGGACACTTCGCGACAGAAAGCAGGTACTTAGGAATACGTTTTGGCATCTCTTCGTAAATCAATTCGAAGTTGGAAAGACCACCACCCAACACAACAACATGTGGGTCAGTCGCTGTAAAGATGTTTGCAAAACAGATAGCCAGCAACTCCATAAAACGCTCAACGTGCTCAACAGCTTTCGCCTCACCTTCTGCGTGCGCTTTAATGATGTCGATCGCTTTCTTCTCTTCACCGTAGTAATGGGCATAAAGAAGTTCGAAGCCTCGGCCAGAAAGGTAACTGTCTAAACAACCTTTCTTGTCACAACCACAGCCCAATAGAGGTGCGTTTTCGCCTAAGTGGAACCAAGCATCGATAGGTAAACGAGTATGGCCCACCTCACCTGCTACGTGGTTACGACCAGAGAAAACTTTACCATCGTAGATAAAACCACCACCAAAACCAGTACCTAGGATCAAACCAAGTACAGAAGGTTCATCTTGAAGCTCTTCGTCCCATGCTTCTGATAGCGCAAAACAGTTCGCATCGTTTTCAATCTTTACGCTGCGACCGATTTTCGCTTCAAGATCCGCGCGCAGTGGTTTGCCTTTCGCCGCAGGAACGTTAACTGTTAATACCGTTGCATCGTCTGCGTCTTCCATGCCTGGTAGACCAAGGCCAATTGTACCTTCGCAACCAAACTCTGCATCGTATTTGTTAACCAATTCCGCAATGGTATCAACCAGCAGCTCGTAGTTGTCTGTTGGTGTAGGTACACGTTCCGTCGCTACACGCTCAAGCTTCTCGTTAAATGCACCAAATTCAATTTTAGTGCCGCCGACATCAAAGCCGTAATACATGTATTTCTCTCCTAAAAAATGCTTAAACGACTCCCAAAATGGCTGGAGTCAAAAGTATAAACTAGTGGCATTATCCATATCTGTACGCCTGCAAACCGTGACCGAATGCAGATTTATCCCCTCGCTGAAGTCAGTTGAACAACATGCCATCAACAAAAGTTCATTCCTTAGAGTCAGCTCTCGGTTTTCACCCACTCTTTGAAACGTTTCAAATGCGGTCGATTAGGATCGTTTTTGACTCGGGTCTTGGTTAGCATGTAGGTTTCTCTAAAGGCTTCAAACCACAATTGAAGGCATTCCGATGCTTTGTTCTCACCGGCTTGTTTCAAAACTAAAGTCGCGACTTCAGCTGTCGAAAGATGCTGCTCGTTCTCAGAACGACGCATGATGTATTCTGATAAACACTCCGGCTCGATAGATAAGACTGGTAGAGACTGTAAAAACTCAGAGCGACGGAAGATTTTTCGCGCCTCACGCCAACTACCATCGATAAAAATCAACAACCACTTTTTGCTATTACCATCAGTGCGATGTAAGTACTCAGCGTGTAATCCATCTAGCAATCGCTCAGGTTGATCAACGTAATCGGCAGGAAAGACAATGACAGGCTGATAGTCATCGTTGGACAAAAGATCAAGCATCTCTTGTGAAGGTTCAGTGCGATTCCATTGATACACGTAAGTCTCTTTCACCGTATCAGCAATCAAACGGCCTGTATTGCTTGGCTTAAACACTTCGTTCTCGGACACAATCAGCATGCACGCGACATTGCTATCGATATCAGGTTGCAATTCACATAAACAATGCTGCTCTGAAACCTGACAGAATGGGCAGCGCTGAACTTTGCATCCACGAGCATTGAAAGGCTTCGTTGAGATGGATTGACGATACTGATATAAACGATTGAAAGCGTGGATTCTCATGAAGGAAATGCCAAATAAAAACGAGAGCGCGATTCTACTGGTATAACCGCTCGCTCACAAGGCGGCAGCGTTATTACTCTAAAGACCAAACATTGAAAGAATCTCACGTTAGTTAAGGTCTATTGCGACAAATGCGTAGAAGAAGGAAAGATCAGTGACTGAAAACACGTTTACCGACCCATCTTGGTTGCGACTTAGCTGTTTTATTGGCGTATTGTTGCTGTGTACTCTTTGGGAAAACAAGCTCCCAAGAAAGACGCTCACCGTCAAACGTTCCTTTCGCTGGTTAAACAACCTCTCTTTGGTCGCCCTAAATAGCGCGATCATTGCATTAGTGATGCCTATTGCTGCGTTTCAAGCTGCGACCATTGCTCATGATCAGCAATGGGGACTATTCAATCTTCTGTCCCTGGCCGGTTGGTTAAATGTGTTGCTTGCTGTGATTGTTCTCGATCTCATCATCTATGTTCAGCACTTGGTTTTTCATCGCGTGAAACCATTATGGAAAATTCATCGTATGCACCATGCCGATTTGGATATCGATGTCACAACTGGCGCGCGTTTTCATCCAATTGAAATCATCATCTCGATGGTCGTCAAAATCGCCTCGGTATTCATTCTTGGCGTTTCACCTCTCGCGATTGTGGTGTTTGAGATCATTCTAAATGCGAGTGCGATGTTCAATCACAGTAACGCAAAACTTGGGTTATCTATCGATAAGAAACTGCGAAAAGTCATTGTGACACCAGACATGCACCGCGTGCACCATTCGGTGATGGTGAAGGAAACCCATTCGAACTTTGGTTTTTTCCTTTCCGTTTGGGATAGATGGTTTGGAACGTATCGCGCACAACCAGCGCTTGGACATAACGATGTCGTGATTGGTGTGCCTGAGATCAGGGAAGCGAGAGAGCAAAGATTGGATAAGCTGCTGACACAGCCTTTTCGTTATCGCGAAGGCAAGGGCAAGAACGATGATTAAAAGAAAAACGTAGATGGAGTAACCAACAAAAACAAATCACAGAGTTCATTATAGAGTTTTGGAGACCCCATCCACCGAAAGACTTGCCGAATTAACTTTCGACTAATTGGCGTTTTTTATTTAATTGCGTAATGCCAACAACCAAGCCTATGACACCAAAAACAGCACAAATTAACGCGCTAGTGTTGACGTGTTGCTGCGTTTCGAAGGAGCTGTACACAAAAGCGAGACTGAAGAAAATGGTGCCAAAACTCAAACCTGTTAACGCACTAAAACCGGCAAAACTCGCCAAGTCTTTAAAATCGTTCATAACGAATCCCTGTTGATAATCCTTAAATGTGTGAGTAGATAAAGTTAACGAAATATCTGACGCGATTGCTGGTGCTTTCGCGCATTCCAAAGCCAGATGGAAACGCCCAACGAAAAGCCCAAGAACAGCGTTTTCATTTGCAGAGCCACATTGTTGTCCAATATTTCTAATGTATAGTGAGCGTGTGAACTAAAAATAACGTTTGTCATCAAAATCAATAGCATCAACACCAAGCCCACTCTGCGATGTTTCACTAATAAGTACACCGCTAACAAATCTAAAAGACCTAATGCGCTCCAATAAATGTTTAGCCAACGCGGAGCAAAATCGTAAGGCAAAAAGCCATCAACGATGTTGTCATACAGGTGAACCACGCCACCTATCGTCATAAAAAGGCATAAGAGAAACACTACGAATTTATCCATTATCGTTTCCTTATCTTAAAGAATGCGCAAAGCATATAGAAGTCAATTAAACATTTGTAATCTCATAGCCATTTTTGAGATCGACAGTGCTTTTAAACCGTACACGAGGCGTGCGAAAGTAGAGTAACGACTGCTCTTCCTTATCTAACTATTCAAGAACATCAAAAAAGGTCTAGCAATTGCTAGACCTTTTTATTAGAGGCTGATTTGTCACTACATGTCTTTGTATTGAGAATCGAGACTCGCAATCAAATGCTGTGTGATATCATCCACGCTTGCGCTATTGAAGTGGATATCTAATGTTGAGCTACCTTTAGTAATACTCAAATTCGTATCTGCGCTACCATCTTGACTTACTTCAACATGATAGCCGCCAGCGTCTCCTGTATGACTACCTGATTGTAAATCACTTAACAGATCGCCTACTTCATCTTTCGATAAATCATCAAACAGATCGGAGAAGTCTAGAGAGTCTTCACTGCTAGAAAAATCTGTGACAGTGTCGCGTTCGTTGGCCACATCGATCCATTTGAAGATGTCCTCACCATCACCGCCAGTCAGAATGTCGCTGCCTAAACCACCAATCAAAATGTCATTATCTGCGCCACCGAACAGCTTGTCGTTTCCACCTTGCCCAAACAAGATGTCATTTCCTGCACCACCATAAATGGTGTCCGCTTGGTCATAATAACGAGATTGCTCAAACTCAGCTTGGTTTTCAGTAATGTAGTGATGAACTTCCTCCTTCGTTACCAGAGCAACATCTTTCCCCAGTTGAGAAGCTACATAGTTTTGTAGCGCAGAAACACCTTGTTCTCCATTGATATCAAAACGAATCGCATCACCAAAAATGATGTCGTTTCCATCAAGACTACTAATCTCATCCTTGCCCTGCATTAATGACACTTCTTTGCCAAGAATCACTTCTGCAAGTTGATTAACATCGATGTTAGTTCTTACAACACCATCAGAGTCAAAGTGTTTCAACGAATCTTCATCTAAGTCATGACCAAGACCGATCGATCGAACCTCACTAAGTTCTTCCAATGCCTGATATGCGTTATTTGCTTGATGAAGTACATAGGTTTCATAATCGTAATAACTATGATTACTTGTCATCTTCCCTAACAACTCACCTGTCGAAAGCGAATAAACGAGTGAGTTACTATCTATCACCGTCTTATTGTCGTAAGTTACAACATCACCAGTTTTGTAATCCGCTGGCAAAACATCAGCTAACGTTACCAGTTTGTTGTTTTCCACTCCAAGAACAATGCTATCCATTTGGTTTATGTTATTTGCATCATTCACAGTAGCTTGGTTTGGACGGCCATCAGAAATGAAATAGCTTAAATTCGTTGCGCCACTATCAGCATTCTCAAACCAGTTCAATGCTGATTGGAAGCCTGCTTCATAGTTTGTGTTACCGTCACCGAGCTTCACAATTGCGTCCAATATTGATTCTACTTGAGACTTAGCGTGGTCAGAGCTCAAATCCAACTCGAGCTCCTGTTTGCTCTCAGTGGAAAAAGTGGTTAATAAAACGTTCACTTTGCCCGAATGAGGTCCACTCGCACTTTCGATCAGAGTATTCAGCACTGTTTTTAGTTCAGTTACCGCACGGCCAACGTCGTAACCCATACTGCCAGACGTATCGAGCATAAAGGCAATGTTGTAATCCTGACCTTCGACAATTTGTAACCCTTGAACATCACCAACGATCACGTCGTTATCATCGGACCCAACTATGTTGTTATCACCATGCGTACCAGAAACAAACTCATAATCACGGACTGAAACAGAAGCCGTGTCCGCTCCCATTTGAGTATTGTTATTAACTTCAACACTTCCTGCCGTCGCTGTTACATCAAAATCTAACGAGCCATTGTAATCGGCTGGTACAGTAATCGTACCGCTTAGTTGATGACTGGTTTGATTTGGTTCACTTGAAAGGTCAACCGTGTAAGAACCATCGCTGTTTTCAGTAACCGTTTTGCCATTCACCTCTAATGTTAGCCCTGAAGGAATTCCCGTTAAGGTGACGCTATCGTTAATGAATGACTCACTGCCATCCACATCGATAAGATCAAGGTTCAGCTCAAAAGAGACTTGTTGCTCTGTAAGAACAACATACTCTCCTGTGTTGTTATCTAGCTTGATAATGGCATCTTGGAAGATAAGCTGTTCAATTTCATAAAGGTGGTCACCCGACTCTTTATGAGTGCTCGAAACAACATCTTTTGTATCAATAAATCGACTATCTTCGACAATCCAATACGGGACTTCTGAGTGGTCAGATGCTGGGTAATAGCTGAAGTCGTAATCAGACAACTTACCAGAGTAAACAACTGTGTCAGTCTCAGCTTGATCATCTAATGAACCAATACCGCCATAGATAGAATCATTACCTCCTCCAGTCACAAAGATATCACTACCTTGAGCATCAACGTTGGCACCTGCTTGTTGATCACCTACAAAGCTCAGTGGTGATTCAGTGTCTCCGCTTAACATTAAGTCGTTACCAGCATGACCATTATTAAACGCTTGTGTCACCACATGTTCAAAGTCAAGCCCTGGTAAATTACTTGCCTCAAGCAGATCTTTAAGTTCTTCGTCTGTAGACCAGCTTCCGCCTAATGTCACAGGTACAGACGTTACTGGACCGAAAGTAAAGTCAATCTTAATTGGGTCCGCGACAGGCTCTATGTCGATACTCAACGTACCTGAAGCAGAAGAATTGCCATCACTAACAGTGAAATGAATCTGCTCGTAAGTATCCAAGCCGTTCCCAACACCATCTTTATCGAAAACATTTGCACCAGATTCATGTTCAGCCGGAACATAGCGAACAAGACCATTTTCGATATCAGAAGCGAGTACACTGCCAGAAACCGCTTCCCAACCATCAGAACCCTTCACTTGTAGTGAGCCATTTAGAGCAGAAGTGTCAAACTCAACACTTACCCCACTGTCAACGACGCCTAAATGTTCTAGTGTGATAACAATCGCTTCGTCTTCTAATCCGGAAATTTCGTTGCTTTGAACCGTTGGCGGAACATCATTATCATCAATATAGCCAACGCCAGATACATCTCCGACTTTAATCACAAGGCTTTCTGTTGATTCAACCAACTGATCATCAATGCTTGGAATGGTAATATCAAAGCCATTCACACCGGCTGGAACAATAAGGTATCCGCCCAAATACTTCACGCCATTAGTAAAAGTTGCGTTCGACAAATCAATGTCTTGAGAGCTCGTACTAGAACCCTCTGCAGAGAAATCCACTTGATACTTAACGGTCTGATCTGTTGCATTATTTAGAGAAACAGAAAACGTGACATCGTCACCTTCAACAACCGTAACACCTGTAATGCTCTGCACAGCAGGTCCATTTTCCGCAACATTACCATCTAGCATTTCGTTAACGATATTGACTGTAGATGGATCGCTAACGCCACTTTCAGAGTCGACTGCCACATATCCAAAGCTGTCTTCGGCAGGAACACCTTCTACATAACGTAACTCCCAGTTACCTTCATTTTTCGTGGAAAAATCTAACTGAGTAATGACCGAACCTTCAGGAAGAGCTAGATCTTTCCCATAACCAACGCTTGTTTCTTGGAATAGCATGAAGTTGCCTTCAGGCTTCAAAAACTCGAACGTTTGAGTCTGTTGGACATTATTTGAATCTAAGTATGTAACCGTAATAAGCGCTGCGTTGTCATCACCGTAATCAAACAATCCACCTAATCCATCTAGACCAAGGTTTACGGAGCCAACAGGATTATTAGACAAATCGATCGTAATCGTTTCACCCTTCTCAATACCCTGCCCGTCATTGTCAGCGATACCATTGCCGATGTGTGACACCTGACGGTTGTATTGCGCAAGTTCACCGCTATCAGAAGAAATAGTGATAGAGGCTCCATTTGCTAAATGCTCAGTACGGGAATGTGATGGTCCACCATCCTCACTTAATCCCCAATTATTGAAATCTGTTGTAGATTCTGAGCCATTAGGCGTATTTGGACGATCTTTGATACCTAATAAAAAGCCAACATTATCAGCTTCATAGTAAAGACTGTCTTTGTCATAAAGCGTATCGCTTACTTCTTTAATTTCGTGCAACTCACCGTCACTATCTTTAAAGAACAACGTACCTGATGTTGGCAGTTCAGTAATCCGGACATGTAGATCATTGCCTTTTAAGTCGTCTTCAACATCCGCGATATGATCCTTAGAGTCACCGCTACCCAGAGGTTTCGTATCGGTATCAAACACAACGTGCGTAAGCTGATCATCGACGACATGCGTAAAGTCTTCACTTTCAGGCTTGTCGTTTACTGGTGTCACATTGACAGTGACGGTGGTAGATTCGGATACACCACCTGATGTCACGACATAAGTGAACGTATCTTCTCCGACGTAGTTATCATCTGGTGTGTAGGTCACCGTGCCGTCGTTGTTTACGATGACGGTACCATTTTTAGGACTATTCTCAGCGTCCAAAGACACCACTTTATCAGCGCCTTCAAACGTGTCGTTACCTAAGACGTTAATTATGGTTGGTGTGTCTTCGACTACATTTGTGCTGTCAGCCTTGATGTCGACTACTGGTGCAACCGTAAAGTCCACCGTTTGGCTAATGCTTTCACCACTTGGGTCGGTAGCAGTAAACGTTAAAGTTTCTGAGCCGTTCCAGTCTGCTGTTGGTGAAATGGTCGCGATGCCATTTTCAATCGAAACCAACACGTTGCTATTGCCAGACACTGAGAAGTTTAGCGCTGAGTCGCTATCTTTAAATGCGTCATTTAAATCAATCGTGTAGGTCGCAAAGTCTTCCGATAACTCTTGATCTGCAATGGCATTTTCAACAGTCGGTGCATCGTTAACACGATTCACAATCAAACTATCACTGTCGCTAGCCGTTGGATTAACACCATCCGATACTGACGCGCTAATAGTCAGATCTTTAAGGTTGAGCTCATCGTTGTTAACTGCATCGACGCCCGCTTGAGTCAGCTTGACGTCATTGCCAACCAACACAAAGTAACCGTTTGAGTTGTTTTCTAAAGAAACGGTTAATTGGTCTTCAGGCGTGTCAGTATCGCGAACCGTTAAGGTTGCGACTACCGTATCAGTGTTCACTGCATCTTCAGTGATGCTTTCTACTGCATCAACCTTGATGGTTGGCGCATCGTTCACTGGATTTACTGTAACAGTTACTTTCGCTTCGTCGGTCAATTCACCGTCCGTTACGGTGTAGATGATTTCAGCGTGGCCATTGAAGTTTTCTGCCGGTGTGAACACCAGTTTGCCATCCACCACTTCAACCGTACCCTGCTCTTTAGGTACAGAGGCTGATTCAATACTCAGCTTGTCGCCATCCACATCAGAATCGTTTGGCAGGACATCAATAGTAACTGCGGTGTCTTCTTGTGTCGTAGCGATGTCATCTTTCGCCACTGGTGCATCATTGACTGGCGTCACATCGACGCTCACCGTGGTGGATTCCGATACCCCGCCTGACGTGACAATGTAGGTGAAGCTGTCTGCACCGTGGTAGCTGTCGTTTGGCGTGTAAGTCACGCTGCCATCAGGATTGACCGAGACCGTGCCGTTGGCTGGGCCGTTATTGGTATCTAGCGACACCACTTTGTCGTCGCCTTCGAACGTGTCGTTACCTAAGACCTTGATGATGGTTGGCGTGTCTTCAACGACCGTCGCTTTGTCTGCCACAATGTCCGCTACAGGCGCAACTGTGAAGTTTACGGTTTGGCTAATGCTTTCACCGCTTGGATCAGTAGCAGTAAACGTTAGGGTTTCTGAGCCGTTCCAGTCTGCCGTTGGTGAAATGGTCGCGATGCCATTTTCAATTGAAACCAACACGTTGCTACTGCCAGACACTGAGAAGTTTAGCGCTGAGTCGCTATCTTTAAATGCGTCGTTTAAATCAATCGTGTAGGTCGCAAAGTCTTCCGATAACTCTTGATCTGCAATGGCATTTTCAACAGTCGGTGCATCGTTAACACGATTCACAATCAAACTGTCACTGTCGTTAGCTGTTGGATTAACACCATCCGATACTGACGCACTGATAGTCAGATCTTTAAGGTTGAGTTCATCGTTGTTAACCGCGTCAACACCCGCTTGAGTCAACTTGACCTCATTGCCAACCAACACGAAGTAGCCGTTTGAGTTATTTTCTAAAGAAACGGCTAACTGGTCTTCTGGCGTATCAGTATCACGAACCGTTAATGCTGCGACTACCGTATCAGTGCTCACTGCATCTTCAGTGATGCTCTCTACTGCATCAACCTTGATGGTTGGCGCATCGTTCACTGGATTTACTGTAACAGTTACTTTCGCTTCGTCGGTCAATTGACCGTCCGTTACGGTGTAGGTGATTTCAGCGTGGCCATTGAAGTTTTCTGCCGGAGTGAAGACGAGTTTGCCATCAACGATCTCTACTTTACCTTGTGCTTCAGGAACAGTCGCAGATTGGATCGACAACTTATCGCCATCCACATCAGTATCGTTTGGCAGAACATCAATAGTAACTGCAGTGTCTTCTTGTGTCGTAGCGATGTCATCTTTCGCCACTGGCGCATCGTTGACCGGTGTCACATTGACTTCAACGGTAGTGGATTCAGACACACCGCCAGAGGTGACGATGTAGGTGAAAGTATCTTTACCGACGTAGTTATCATTTGGTGTGTAAGTCACGCTGCCGTCAGGATTGACCGAGACCGTGCCGTTGGCTGGGCCGTTATTGATATCGAGCGACACCACTTTACCGTCGTCTTCGAACGTATCGTTACCTAAGACCTTGATGATGGTTGGCGTGTCTTCAACAACCGTCGCTTTGTCTGTCACAATGTCCGCCACTGGCGTAACCGTAAAGTCCACCCTTTGGCTAACGCTTTCACCGCTTGGATCGGTGGCGGTAAAGGTTAGGGTCTCTGAGCCGTTCCAGTCTGCGGTTGGAGTGATCGTGGCAATGCCATTGACGATCGCCACTTGGATGTTGCTGTTGCCAGAGACGCTAAACGTTAACTCGCCATCAACGTTATCCACATCACTGAAGGCGGTATTCAGATCGATAGTGTATGGCGTGAAGTCTTCTGCCAAGGTTTGATCTGCGATGTTGCTTTCAACCACAGGCGTGTCGTTTACAGCATTCACGGTTACTTTGACCGTTGCTTGGTCAGTCAGTGCGCCGTCGGTGACGGTGTAAGTGATTTCGGCGTCGCCATTGAAGTTTTCTGCCGGTGTGAAAACAAGTTTGCCATCAACGATCTCTACTTTACCTTGTGCTTCAGGAACAGTCGCAGATTGGATCGACAACTTATCGCCATCCACATCAGTATCGTTTGACAGAACATCAATAGTAACTGCAGTGTCTTCTTGTGTCGTAGCGATGTCATCTTTCGCCACTGGCGCATCGTTGACCGGTGTCACATTGACCGTGACGGTGGTGGATTCCGATACCCCGCCTGATGTCACGACATAAGTGAAAGTATCTTTACCGACGTAGTTATCATTTGGTGTGTAAGTCACGCTGCCGTCAGGATTGACCGAGACCGTGCCGTTGGCTGGGCCGTTATTGGTATCTAGCGACACCACTTTACCGTCGTCTTCGAACGTATCGTTACCTAAGACCTTGATGATGGTTGGCGTGTCTTCAACAACCGTCGCTTTGTCTGCCACAATGTCCGCTACAGGCGCAACTGTGAAGTTTACGGTTTGGCTAATGCTTTCACCGCTTGGATCAGTAGCAGTAAACGTTAGGGTTTCTGAGCCGTTCCAGTCTGCTGTTGGTGAAATGGTCGCGATGCCATTTTCAATCGAAACCAACACGTTGCTATTGCCAGACACTGAGAAGTTTAGCGCTGAGTCGCTATCTTTAAATGCGTCATTTAAATCAATCGTGTAGGTCGCAAAGTCTTCCGATAACTCTTGATCTGCAATGGCATTTTCAACAGTCGGTGCATCGTTAACACGATTCACAATCAAACTATCACTGTCGCTAGCCGTTGGATTTACACCATCCGACACTGACGCGCTGATAGTCAGGTCTTTAAGGTTGAGCTCATCGTTGTTAACTGCGTCAACACCCGCTTGAGTCAACTTGACTTCATTGCCAACCAACACGAAGTAACCGTTTGAGTTATTTTCTAAAGAAACGGTTAATTGGTCTTCTGGCGTGTCAGTATCGCGAACCGTTAAGGTTGCGACTACCGTATCAGTGCTCACTGCATCTTCAGTGATGCTCTCTACTGCATCAACCTTGATGGTTGGCGCATCGTTCACTGGATTTACTGTAACAGTTACTTTCGCTTCGTCGGTCAATTGACCGTCCGTTACGGTGTAGGTGATTTCAGCGTGGCCATTGAAGTTTTCTGCCGGTGTGAAAACAAGTTTGCCATCAACGATCTCTACTTTACCTTGTGCTTCCGGAACAGTCGCAGATTGGATCGACAACTTATCGCCATCGATGTCGGTGTCGTTTGGCAGGACATCAATCGTCACTGGTGTGTCTTCGTCAGTAATCGCCGTGTCATCTTTTGCCACTGGTGCATCATTCACTGGCGTCACATCGACGTTCACCGTGGTGGATTCCGATACCCCGCCTGATGTCACGACATAAGTGAAAGTATCTTTACCGACGTAGTTATCATTTGGTGTGTAAGTCACGCTGCCGTCAGGATTGACCGAGACCGTGCCGTTGGCTGGGCCGTTATTGGTATCTAGCGACACTACTTTACCGTCGCCTTCGAACGTGTCGTTACCTAAGACCTTGATGATGGTTGGCGTGTCTTCAACGACCGTCGCTTTGTCTGCCACAATGTCCGCTACAGGCGCAACTGTGAAGTTTACGGTTTGGCTAATGCTTTCACCGCTTGGATCAGTAGCAGTAAACGTTAGGGTTTCTGAGCCGTTCCAGTCTGCTGTTGGTGAAATGGTCGCGATGCCATTTTCAATCGAAACCAACACGTTGCTATTGCCAGACACTGAGAAGTTTAGCGCTGAGTCGCTATCTTTAAATGCGTCGTTTAAATCAATCGTGTAGGTCGCAAAGTCTTCCGATAACACTTGGTCTGCAATGGCATTTTCAACAGTCGGTGCATCGTTAACACGATTCACAACCAAACTGTCACTGTCACTAGCCGTTGGATTAACACCATCCGACACTGACGCGCTAATAGTCAGGTCTTTAAGGTTGAGTTCATCGTTGTTAACTGCGTTAACAGCCGCTTGAGTCAGCTTGACCTCATTGCCAACCAACACGAAGTAGCCGTTTGAGTTATTTTCTAAAGAAACGGTTAACTGGTCTTCAGGCGTGTCAGTATCGCGAACCGTTAAGGTTGCGACTACCGTATCAGTGCTCACTGCATCTTCAGTGATGCTTTCTACGGCTTCAACCTTGATGGTTGGCACATCGTTTACTGGATTTACTGTAACAGTTACTTTCGCTTCGTCGGTCAATTCACCGTCCGTTACGGTATAAGTGATTTCGGCGTCGCCATTGAAGTTTTCTGCCGGTGTGAAAACAAGTTTGCCATCCACCACTTCAACCGTACCCTGCTCTTTAGGAACAGAGGCTGATTCAATACTCAGCTTATCGCCATCCACGTCGGTGTCGTTAGTCAGTACATCAATGGTAACTGCGGTGTCTTCTTGTATAGATGTGGTGTCATCAACGGCAACAGGACTGTCATTTACAGGCGTAACCGTAACAGACACTTTCGCTTCGTCCGTCAAATCGCCATCAGTTACGATGTAAGTGATGGTTGCTTCACCGTTGAAGTTCTCAGCTGGCGTGAACACCAGTTTGCCGTCGACAATGTCAACTGAGCCTTGCTCTGAAGGAACTGATGCTGATTGAATGCTGAGTGCGTCACCTTCAACATCACTATCATTGACTAAAACATCAATCGTAACAGCGGTGTCTTCTTCTGTCGTAATTACATCATTTTCTGCGTTTGGCGCATCATTGATAGGCAGAATATCGAGATTTGCAGAACCAGATACCACTAGGTCTTCGTCATCAATAATGTCGAAAGTGAAAGAGACTTCTGTGTCATCATCGATTTGCGGAGTGAAAGTCCACGTGCCATCACCATTGTCGACAAGAGTGCCATTCCCTTTATCGATAATGAGGTTCTCAACAGATAATGTGTCTTTGTCTTCATCATCAACATTTGACAGTAACTCTTCCGTCGTAATGATGATTGAACCACCGTCCTCTTCAATCGCATCTAGAGTAACTGGCGTTGTTGCCAAAGGTTTATCAGTGCTGTCAGCACTCGTTTGAAGATTACTTCGGAATAGATCATTCAGTGCTAGAACTTGTGTTTGCGATAGTCCTAGAGACTCAATACCAATGGTTTCAAAACTGGTGGATGCCAAGAGTTCAGTACCATCGCGAACAATTGTCGCACTGGTTTGCAGGCTAGAGCCGCCGTTCTCACCAGCTGCTGGCGCAAACTCTTCATCTACAGCAGAAGGGTCTTGCCCTTGTTCGATTGCACTAATAATTTGTAAAACATCATCAGTGACATCTTTAGAACCCTGCTCTTGAGTCAATTGCACGTTTAAATCCAGAGGGCCAACATCTGTTGATGTCACAACCACTTCTCCTGGTAGTGGCTGTTGTCCCTCCGTTAGTACTCTCAGCTTCCCATCTAATCCTATTACAACGACTTGATTGCCGAGTGAAACTAACGCTGTACGATCCATATAAAACTTCACCCCAAATTACTGTCAACTTTTTGACTAACGATACTAATTTGCTATATATTGCCCGAATATATACTGCAATAACAGTAATTTGATGCCTATTTTCAACTTATAAGTCACAATTTTCCCATATTGTCGATTTTCAGTTGGTGGGTGATTTAGATCTCTGTATAAGCAACTATAAATGTAACAAAACCAAATAAAGGTGATATTAGTTCGAAGTTAAGCCCCGAGCAGGCGTATTTTCGTATCACTTTTGAAACACATTCTAAACAAAGCGATTGGTTACATCGTCGATTATTAGTGGTATTGTGCGCTAAATTATTGACGCCCTTATAGGTATTCCACTTATAAGCCCTCTCGCCTCGAGAAATTACATAACCATCTAGGAGAATCACAGTGAAGTGGACTCGTGCCAACGCCTTTTGTATTGGTGTATTCGCCGCTAGTCATGCTTTTGGGCAAACACTAGAGCAAGCCGTAGAAAATACGCTAAAAACAAATCCCGATATTAAAAGCGCGTTCAATGAATTCGTTAGCAAGCAGTATGTGAATGAAGCATCTGGCGGTGCTTACCTCCCTTCCGTCGATCTTGACGCAGGTATCGGTTACGAAGGTATAAATCCTGCAGAATCAGGACGAGACTCAACCGATCTGACTCGTAAAGAAGCCACTATCACTTTAACGCAATTGATTTGGGATGGCTCTGCCACTCTTAATGATATGGACCGTACTGCTGCAGATGCAGAATCTGTGCGATACCAACTACTTGCGGATGCGCAAGACACTGCATTGGAAGTGACTAAGGTGTACTTAGATTCCGTTAAAGCGTATGAAATTCTTTCTCTTTCAGAGAACAACCTGAAAGTTCATAAGAAAATTTATGAAGACATTAAAAAACGTGTCAACTCAGGTATCGGCTCGACCGCAGACCTGACTCAAGTTGAGGCGCGTTTAGCAAAAGCGCACGGTAACTTAGTTGCGGCTCAAAATAACCTGTTTGATAGCCAAACGATGTTTACGCGTCTTGTCGGACAATCGCCACAAGGATTGATCTTCCCACGCGCGGATCAAAACTTCATCCCATACACAATCGATGAAGCGATTGACTTGGCATTTGAATCTCACCCTGTCATCAAAATCTCGGTTGCAGATGTGGATTCAGCTAAGTTCCAGTACAAACAATCGAAAGGAACTTACTACCCGACCATTTCTGTAGAAGCAGCACAAACATGGCGCAACGATGCCGGCGGTATTGAAGGCAGCAGCGATGAAACGACAGCAATGCTTCGAATGCGTTACAACTTGTTCAACGGTGGTAGTGATGTTGCGAACGCAGAAAGCTTTGCATATCAGTTAAACAAAGCGAAAGATCTACGAGAGCGCGCATACCGAAATGTCGAAGAAGGACTTCGCTTGTCTTGGAGTGCGTTAGATTTAACTCTGCAACAAAAAGAGTTTTTAGCTGACCACGTAGACTCAGCTTCTGAAACGGTCATTGCTTACGAAAAGCAATATCGCATTGGTAAGCGTACTCTACTTGACCTTTTGAATACTGAAAACGAACTGTTCGAAGCAAGAAAGAACTATTTAGACGCTAAATACGCGGAACAATATGCGAAGTACCGAGTGATGAATGCTACGGGTCAACTGTTGAATGCCTTGCGTGTTGATGTACCAACAGAATGGAACCAGAAGGTGGAGTACTAATCATGAAACCGATGAAACTGCTATTAGCATTAAGCGTTATCGCCGTTACGCAACAAGCAATCGCTGAAGATGAGTACGATTACCGTGCATTCCCTACCGCAGAACAAATTGCTGACTTACAAGACGAAGATAACGACGGTGTGATTAACGCTCGCGACCTATGTCCGGGGACGCCAGCTGGCTCTGAAGTTGACAATGATGGCTGTGGCGAATACATCAAAGCATCTGAGAAAATGCAAGTTCGTGTGCTATTTGCCAACGATTCTGATGAGATCAATCCGGTATTTCGTCGTCAAATTCGTGAGTTGTCTGACTTCTTGAAGGATTACCCAACGACCTCGATTGAACTACAAGGTTACGCGAGTAAAACAGGTGGTTCAAAACACAATCAAGATCTCTCTGAACGACGAGCGAAAAACGTGCGTGACGCGCTATTAAGTTACGGTATTGAACCAAATCGTGTTCGCATCATTGGTTTTGGTGACACACATCTAGCAGAGCAAGGCACCGATCAGGTAAGTCACGCACTTAACCGCCGAGTGACCGCATCTGTTGTTGGTTACAAGGGTAAAGTTAAAAAAGAGTGGACGATCTTTACGACGCTTCCTGAAGCAGAAAGCTAATCTAAACTTTTACACTCTCACATCGCACTCAGATTTGACAAAAGGAGCCTCGGCTCCTTTTCTTTTCATAGTGGCTTGAAGCCGTATTATGCTTTAGGAATCGGCGCTTTAGTGGTAATCTAGCGGCGTCATAACAATGAGAGTTTTGAAATGAGCAAACTTACATCAGATATCCAAGCAAACCTTGATCTTTTCGTAGCAGAAACGAAAGAAAGCCAACTCGTTTGGGGTCTACGCAATGAAGAAGGTTGGTTGTCTTGCGATTCAACTGAGTTCGAAAATAGCGAAGTAATGCCTTTCTGGTCTTCGAAAGAAGATGCTGAAGCGCACAACGTTGAAGAGTGGGCAGATTTTACTGTTCTTGAAATTCCACTAGATATCTTTGTAGAAGATTGGCTTCTGACTCTTGCTGAAGACGGCGTTCTTGTTGGTACAAACTGGAATGATCAGCTAGAAGGCAAAGAAATGGAGCCTCAAGATCTAGCGAAGCTATACGTAGACTAATCGCGTTGACCTCGGCACTTGTGCCGGGGTTTCTATTCCCTCCCCTAGTTCTCAACACAAATATCGACCCACTTCATAGTTTTTCCATTCAGTATTGTTTATTCACTTCACGTGGTCACATCGCCTATAAGATAATGGGTATAACATACTGAAAAGATTATATAAGAAAAACACAAGGCTACTTCCTTATGCGCGCGCTGTCTCCTTTGCTTGCGTCACTGCTTTTTTGCAGTCAAATATACGCAAGTGACTCTACCGAGATTGAACACACCCAAAACTTTACGCAATGGCACGCTGTCTATCAAACAACGTTACACAACGATGCGGCTTCTGCTCTTAGCATGCTCCAAGACCGTTATCATACTTCCGTCTCTGACAGCGAAAGACTTTACGTCAGTGGGTTGATTTATGAGTATATGGCTAACATCAAGCAGCCTTATTACGGAAGTAGCCAAATCTTAAACAATGATTTCGCGAAGTTAGAGTCTGAGTACATTCTCGCTTTAAACGAACGTAAACATGGCAGTTATGACGCTTCTGTTGCCAGTTTCAACTCGTTAAGGCAAAAGATGAAACAAAATGGTGACGTGGAAGGTAAAGCTTTGATGAATTACCAGCTTTGCTACACGCTAAACCAGCAAGGCCGTTACCACAAAGCAAACTTCTTTTGCTCATCTCTCGAAAGCCATTTAGACGATAAGCACGCAGAAGTCTTTCCTGCAGACTTGGCGTTGCGAGTCGTAGCGAACAACTACAATTATCGCGGCGACTACGAAAAGGCTCTGAGCTTGTACCGCCTCCTGCTTGCCAATATGTCTTATCAAAGCGACCCATCTGGTATTTATAACGATGTCGGCAATTTACTCGCCGAATTAGGACAGTTTGAGCAATCGGAGCAATACCTCATCCAATCCTTGCTTGCGCGTCAACTTGAGGAGGCCCCACTCAAAGTGGCGCAAGTCGAACACAGCCTAGCTCGGATGTATAACAAATCGAAAGATTTCGATAAGGCCATTAACCACTACCAGAATTCATTGAAAATCTTGGAAGAGCTCCACTATCCGTATGGACAAGGCTTAGCATATTTGGGGCTTGCTTCCGCCATCGCTGAAATTGGCAACCTTGAACAAGCCGTCAAATACATTAACAAAGCACTCGGTTTGGGCGAGCGATATGAAAACAACCATTTGCAAACCGAGGGGCATTTAGCCGCTGGTTTTGCTTATCTGAAAAATGACGCGCCAGAAAAGGCGATCGAGCACGGTAAAGAAGCGTTCACACTAGCAATGGAAAACTCAAGGCCATTGCTACAAGCGAGAGCACAACTGTTGCTGTCCAATGCTTACCAAGAACTTGGGGATTACAAAGCGGCGCTAAGTCACTATGAAGCGTATTCTACATTAGAACTAGATAACCGAGACACCAGTAACATCAAGGCAATGGAAGCTCTTGACCTCACCAAAAATGAGTACGAATACGAACTGCAACTGATCAAACTTGCGAACGAGCGGAATTTAAAGCAGAGCGAGTTTGAAAAGCTTACAGATCAAAAACGCGCGTACAATTTTGTGGTTGCCTGCTTAGTGCTTCTTTTGGTGTTGGCAATAATGGCTCAGCGACAAACTCGAAATAAAGCACGGATAGACAGTTTAACGTGTGCCTTAAACAGAACCGCGATCATTGAAACCATCAAAAGCCAAACCTCGAAAACTCATCAAGAGATGCGATATGTTCTGGCTTTAATTGACTTAGATAACTTTAAAGCCATCAATGATACCTACGGCCACCCTACAGGCGATTTGGTTTTGAAACACGTTTGTCAAAGCATCCGCGTAAAACTCAATAAAGGTGAATACATCGGGCGTTTAGGTGGAGAGGAATTTGTTCTTTTACTCAAAAACGTTGATGAAATTGATGTACCGTTCCGAGTTCAAAGCTTGCATAAAACCATTTCGGAAAAACAAATCAAAACGGAAAGAAATGAAGACCTTCGTGTAACGGCAAGCTTGGCCTACCTATCGACATCAATGCCACTCACCAACTTCGATGAGCTGTACTCGATATTAGACCAAGCTTTGTATCAGGCGAAGAGAAATGGCAAAAACGCGGTTGTTGATGCGTACAATGAGCCAATTAACCTGAGTTCAGAATTTGCAAATTCGTGAAATGTCTATTCGCTCCTGATAGAAGCATAGTGTTTGCTTTGGCACTTCGCTCAAATCCGCTAGTTTTCCCTCGATATTAGATGAGAAAGGTTGTCGGGCTCGCGATGATAAAGTGTACTAATTCAGACACAAAAACAAACTTTTTCGACGGCGGAAAGATACAATCGTCCGAACATCTAAAGCCTCTTAACCAGAATCCGTCGTCGAGATCCCGTAGATACAAACCACGAGGATAAGCTTTGTCATTCGAAAGCGGGGAAGACACCACAGTAAGGTACTCTCCCTTCGCCAAATCAATTTCTTGTAAACGGAGGTATGGCGCAACAACTAAAGGACAAGGTGAAAGATTTTGTGTCGACGCAGCTTCAATCATTTCTCCAAGGGTCGCGCCAAAATAAAGTCCGAAGTCAAACGGTGTTTTTATCGTTAAAAAGATCGATTGAATGTCATCTGAGCACTCGACTTTGTCATCATCGAATAGTTGTTGGGCGAAGGCATTCAATTGAACACCTTTTTGACTCAAGTGCTTTAACAAGTTCTTCTTTGTTAAACCTCCAACTTGCAACCTCACTTACACCCCCCCCCTTGGTCTATCAGTTTTCGAATTTTTTCCAGTGCGTGCTGAAAAACAGTATGCGCCTGTGAGGAAATATCGCTCCCTATATCGTGCCAAAAAAACGCAAAATCATGTCCGCCATCGTCTTGCGTATGAAACGTCCATGAATCCGCTAGGTCTGCACACTCACACAAAACAAAATGCCATGCTTGATTTTGAAATCCACTGTCCCATGAGCATAAATACCGAGCGGAGATAACGTGCGTAATCCCAGATTCTTCAGCCAGCTCCCGTTTTGCAGCCGTGATGTAACTTTCATCAAACGTCTCAACCGTTCCCTTGACTAGCTGAATACCCGCTAAGGGATGCTGAAAAAGTAGGATCTCTTTGTTTTGCTTACGCAGAACAACGGGACAGACTTTATCGATCATAAAACCACTCCTCATTGTTTAAGCAGAAGGCTTTGGCTTGCTCTGGATACAAAGGAATCGTATGAAGTTGATCTAAACGCACCCACTTTAAATGATACTGGTTAACGTCTGATTGTCTGGTTTGTTCCGGCCCCACCCCCAGTTTCACTTTTGAGTTCCCTACATAAGAAAGAAAATAGGTTTCTAAGCGACCTTGGTTTTCGATCTCAAAAACCTTTTGGACTCGATTGAGTTCCAATGAGGTTTCTTCCAGCGCTTCTCTTTTCGCAGCTTCAACAGGCTGCTCTCCAACCTCAACACTACCGCCGGGGAAAACCCAATAGTGTCTATCGTTTTGAAAACGCTGGATAAGCAAAAGTTCTTGCTGATGATTAACCAGTATAAGGCTGGCTCTTTGTAATAGTTGCATGATTCATTCCTTTGAATTCGGACAACATTCTAGCCATCTTGTTTTACCGACATAGCTTTAACACCACGTAGTGATAACTCAGCCCTTAAGAAATGAGCAAGATGCGATATAACTCACTTCTGCTATTTGAATAGCAATGAGAAGGTGCGTAGAAGCAACAAAAAAGCAGAACCGAAGTTCTGCTTATAGAAGATGAAAACATGTCACTTATGCGGACTGATGCAGCTCGTATTTATGCAACATCGCTTGTTGATGCCCTGCAATTTCTGCCACTTGTTCAGAGCTTTCAACCATGGATTCAAGTTGTAGCTTTGTACGCTCTCCAAGCTCGGAAATATTATTGATGGATTGAGAGACGTCTGCCGTCGCACGTTCTTGCTCTTCCGTGGCAACAGAGATCTGCTCAACACGCTCTTGAATATGCTGAACCGCGAGGTTAATGTCAGAGAACGTCGATTTCACTTCATTGCTGGAATGCAGCGCGTGAGTCATTTCTTCTCGCGAATCGTTTACCGCTTGGCGAGAACGCTCTGCCGCAGTAATAAGCTCGCTCATCATTTCACGAATATTGGTCGTTTGCTGGGAGGTATCCTTTGCCAGTTTACGGACTTCATCCGCGACAACCGCAAACCCGCGCCCTTGTTCACCTGCGCGAGCAGCTTCGATGGCCGCATTCAGCGCAAGTAAATTGGTGTTTTCCGCGATACCACTGATCATGTCGACCATTTCACGAATCTGCTTAACACGCTGGTCTAGCTCTAACATTGATTGTTCATTCACATCCAAAGAGCTTTCTAATGATTCCAACCGCTTGCGGTTTTGCTCGACAACTTGGACACCTTTTTCGGTATGTCGTGTAGCAAGTAATGAATCTTCTGACGAAGCATTCGTTACTGTGGCAATTTCACGTATGGACGCCTCTAGCTGAGTAATCGTAGTCACCATGCTCGCTAACGCTTCGTTTTGCGTCGTTAGACCGTCATTGGTTTGCTCAGCTGCATCGTGGCTGATTTCTGCGGTTTGATAAAGCGTCTCACAATTACGTGTAACCGTTTGGATAGAGTCGTGTGTTGAATCGATCACCTGATTCAATTTGCGTGCGACCTCTTTTAGCTCAAAGGGGCCCATCTCATCTGCTTTGGCACGAAAATCGTGGTCAGTTAATGCGGACAAACGTACCAGCACATTCTTCAAGCCTCGGTTTGTCCACGTTTTTAGCCCGAACCAAGAGACCAAAATAACCAGAGAGATAACACACGCCGCGACAAGAACCATCATGCTGACGCTGCCTATGGTGTTATTGACCATGGCTTCGCGTTCATCAATCAAGTTCGATGCCGACTGCGAAATGCTATCCAAGAGCCTCATGGTTTCATCAGCTAATAACGACGCTTGATGAAACTCACGCTGTTGTTGTTCGCTTTGGGCCAACTTGGCAAGAATGAGTTGCAAAATGCCCTCGTCGTCAAAGCCTGATTTCACCATCTCATAAGGCGCTGTCAAGCTGGCGTAGTCACTGACTTCAGGGTGTAGGGCTTTGAAATCTTCGTAAGCAAGGTTAATCCCCGCAATCCGATTTCGCATCTCCCGATATTCTTTCTCTGCTTTAGGTAAATCGGTATGCATCATCATTACAAGGAAAGTGCTTTCCATCGAACTCGCAGATGCAATAAAACGGTTTGCCGCGTCACTCGACTCAGGATCGTCCAGGCTTAAAAATGAGCTAATTCTGTTCATCTCTGGGCCGATGGAACTCAGTCCATAGCGAAAACCACCAACATTCGCATCGATGTGCCCTTGCATCTGAATCACTGCGGATTGCTTGAGTAAAATGGAGTTTGTGATTTGGTGCAACGTCTCCACTTTATCTTTTAACTCATTGGAAAGCTGTGGAGCGACTTCGGATGTTTTCTCGATCAGACCTTCTGTCTGTTTCGCCAGCGCTTCAATTTGCGCTTCTACAAGCGGCAACTCTTTCGCTTCCGTTACCTGCATTCCATAGTTGAGCAGTTTCACCATTTCCAACACATTTCTGGTCAGAGTCGCATTGGCCATCGCAATCGGTAATGCTTTTTGAGACAAATCTTCAAATTGTTCTCCAACCTGCCCCATTCCTTTGAAACTTGAGACAGAAAGGGCTATAACAAGTGCGATGATAGTTAAAAATGTTGCGCTGATAGTCTGAATCAGTGAAAGCGATGTGCGTGAGCGTTTGCGCGTTGCCATAATCAATTTTTATTCTTTCTTGAGGTTGAGTCGGCTTTGTCGTGAATCCGTCACACATGTGAGACAAAACCGTGATTTTCAGCCCATACTATGGATTGGTTATGACATTAATATTTCAGTTATGAGTCATACAGATGACAGGTGAAGATTTGCGTCGTATATATTTTCCTTTGATAATCAGTGCTCTACTTTCAGCTTGTTCGTCTGGCCCAGAGCCGAGTGAACAGGTTGAAGTAACTGTACCCACCAATCAGTTATTGTCTAATAACCCTGACTTGTTTCAGTTTTACAACGAGTGGCACGGCACGCCCTATCGACTTGGCGGAACGCAAAAATCTGGAATCGACTGCTCGGCTTTCGTTCAAAGAGCCTTTGTCGAAGCGTATCAACTCGCCCTACCAAGGACGACAAAGCAGCAATCCACACAAGGCGTTGAGCTGAGTTGGACGGATGCCAAACAAGGAGATTTGGTGTTTTTTAAAACTCGACGAAGCACCTACCACGTTGGAATCTACTTGGGGAACAAGCAGTTTATGCACGCATCTACGTCTAAAGGGGTAATTATTTCTAGAATAGACAACCCTTACTGGGCGTCCAAGTTTTGGCAAGTAAGAAGAGTTACCTTGTAACCCTTCTTATTGTTGGAATAGTGTTTAGCTGAATATTAGGGGGCATACTCGGCATTTGAACATTAGTCGTAAGTGGCGACTGCGGTATCAAATAGGTTTTTCACTAACGCAATGTATTCATCTAGAAAAGCAATCTGTTCGTTCGTTGCTTTCTTGCTCCACACGCCCGCTAGCACTTCACCAAGGTCTTCTACAACGGCATCTGCTTCTTTAAGCAGTTTAAAACGTACGCTTGAGTGAAGCTCAGGGTTTTGCTCAAAGATCGCCATGATGTTTGAAGCAACCATGTCAGTAACCACATCTTCGATGCTTTCGGAACCTGTATCACCAATTTCCGTTGTGAAAATATCTAGATTAAGCGACAAATGCTCAATGAGAGCGAGATACCCATCGGTTTCTACAACCACTGTTTTTCTCCGTTTATTGCAAGCCTTCGTAGCTGAAAGCGAATTAGTTTCAATAGTAAGACATGCCGAGAAAATTTCATTAACTTATTTCATATTAATAAACATTCATGCGCTAACTGGATGCTTTTCAACCAATTAGGTTAATCGCATTCATGCAAACAAGTTTGGTTTCGCCCATTTTCTTTTGCGCGGTATAACGCCGCATCAGCACTCTTTAACCATTGAGTATGACTTTCAAAATAAGGCTTATACTCGCAAACACCAATACTTATCGTGTAATTAATCAAAAAATCTTCTACTTTCACGATCTCTTGCTCAATTCTCTTACGTAATCGCTCGGCAAAATAGCATGCTTGCTCTTGATTGGTATGCGGTAATAGCACAGTAAACTCTTCGCCACCAAAGCGGCCACAAATGTCACTGCTGCGCGCGGTTTTACGAAGTAAAGCAGAAGTACGACGAATTACCTCGTCACCCGTTGGGTGGCCATAGGTGTCGTTTACTTTTTTAAAGTGGTCAATATCGAAGATAACCAGAGAACATGGTCCGTCGATCACTTTGAGGTGCGCAAACTCATCTTTTAATGATTGCTCCCAAAATGCTCGATTAAACAAACCTGTTAAACCATCCTTTCTGCTGATCTCAGACAAATGCTGATTGGTTTCTCGCAAATGGATTCGGTTTCTCGCCGTTTCGGAAACATCGTTCACTTGAATCGCAATATGGCTTACTTCGCCAGAAAGTGAACGCAATGGCGTGATAACGATGTCTTGAAACATAAAGTCACAGCTGTTGGAAACCGGTGAAAAGTTGTTGAATTTAAAAAGGTATGGTCGGTTTTCCCAACTGGAGAAGGAACGAGTCTCAAGATCAGCAGAGGCCTTTAGTTTCGTTTCCAACCACGTTCGTGGTAGTTCGTCGAAATGATCGAACAAGCATTGACCTAAAATATCTTGAGACAGCACACCGCTGTAAGACTGCATAAAGCTGTTCCAGACACACACGTTATATTCTGGATCAAGAACAATGAGCCCAGAATCCATGGTATCTAAAATTTGTGTGACCCAATGAAAGTCTGCTATGTCCAGCGTGATATCGGACATCAGATTAACTCCATGATTTCATAAATAATCTCTACTGATGGTTTGTCTATTAGAAATAATACTTCACACTCAAAATCGAGCGCTTCCGCCATGTAGGTATATTCGATGGTAAAGAGTTCGCCTGATTCTCCTTGTTCTTCATTGTAAGGAGTGATTGTATCGACGATGCCCGGCTGACGAAGTGAAAACTGCTTATCAAGTTGGTTCCCTAAAGAGGTTAGGAATGACGAAACCAGCAAGTTAGAGACATTTAAAATAATTTCATTATGAGGCGTAAATTCGAGCAGATACCCCAACCTTTCGCCAATTTGATTGATATCTTTCCCACGTAGGCAAACCAACGCCTCTCCGTGTATGCCGCCGCCAACAAAGCGCTGCGAAACCGCTACAGAGCTATCTCGCCCAATCACGTCCACCAGCGTCATATGCAATTCACCATAGGACAATGGCCCAACATGCGGAACTGGCAACTGGATAAACTCATGCAAGTGATCAGCCATAATGGCCGCCCCTTTGCCTAGCGCAATGTTGGCAATTTCACGAAACTTGGCAAGGGATGAAAGCTCTTCTTGGCTTTGTGCAGAATTAAGCTCCATTGATGTTCGCTGTGCATAATGCAACCCAAGACGCTCGTACAGCGGGATGACTTGTTCTTCTGACAACGGCTTTGCGATAAAATCCATTGCCCCTAACTCTAGGCAGCGCTGCTTTGCTTCTTGTTGTACATCACCCGACACGATCACGATCTGAGTTGGATAATGGCTTACGGGTAAAGACTCAAGAACCTCGAAACCGTCCATAATGGGCATCGTTAAATCGAGGAACAAAACGTCAATATTTTGTTCGGCTAAGATTTTCAGCGCCTCATTCCCGTCTTGGGCTTCGATAAGGTGCAATGAGGTATCTTGTACGATGGTTCGAGCGATAAGCTTACGAGCAACCGCCGAGTCATCACATATCAGTATTTTCATGCCACCAATGGAACTAAAGTCAAAAAAATAATCATACCTGTTGTAAACAAATTGCTCCATATGTTAAGCCGACAAATCATAGGCTTATAGGAGATTTGATTCACACTTATAAAAAATAGGTGTTTTTAATCAAAGTTTTCTTGCCGAAGTATGCTCAACTCCGCGCCAATCTCTTGTCGTTTATCCTAAACTATTGGTGGTCAAATAGATTCGCGAGGTTTTGTATGTGGCAAGCAATATCGCAACAACTTTCTGATACTTTACTGTTTGAATATCAGATCACCGAAAAAGTTCGACTATCCGGCGGAGACATTAGCGAAAGCTATATGATAAACGACGGTGAGCAACGCTATTTTGTCAAAATCAACGACCGAGAATTCTTGCACAAGTTTGAAGTTGAGGCCGAGAGCCTGCACTTGTTACGCGAAACTTCGACAATATTTGTCCCTGAAGTGGTATTGGTCGGTAAGACCAAAAACAACGCTTTCATTATTTTAAACTACCTTCCTACCAAACCCTTAGATGACCCTGAAAACAACTTCAAATTTGGTCAGCAATTAGCTCAACTGCATCAATGGGGAGAACAGAAAGAGTTTGGTTTCGATACCGACAATTATCTCGGTTCCACCCTGCAGCCGAATCAATGGCACAAAAAATGGTGCATGTTCTTCGCTGAGCAACGTATTGGTTGGCAACTGCAGTTATTAAAAGAGAAAGGCGTGACGCTAGTTGATATCGACGACTTTATTGACGTTGTAAAACAGCTTCTTGCGAACCATACGCCAGAACCGTCTCTTCTACATGGTGATTTATGGAATGGTAATGTCGCTCTCACCGCGTTTGGCCCGATTTGTTTCGATCCTGCATGCTATTGGGGGGACCGAGAATGCGACATCGCGATGACTGAATTGTTTGGAGGGTTCCAACCTGAGTTTTATCAAGGGTATGAATCGGTGATGCCATTGCTGCCTGGCTATCATGAACGAAAAGATATCTACAACCTCTATCACATCCTCAATCATTGTAATTTGTTCGGTGGGCATTATTTGGAGCAAGCTCAGCTCACTATCAATAAAATTATTTCTTACTAATTTGGAAGGCACAAGTCACTGCTTTGTGTCAATTTTCGAGGCACATCACTCAAGCTACAGACCCCAGATTCAAGGTTGAGTTTGGGGTCAAGTTTTGTACTTATTTCGAATCAATTAGCAACAAGTCCACCTAATATCTAAGTAACTTATCTTTAGATTGTGCCTGAGCCGTTGGCATAAATGGCGTTTACGCGATTTGTGAATGGTCAGGCAAAGTAAGTGAAAGGGCTGTACTTCCTTAAATATTGAGTTTTAAAAGCCCTGCAATACTAGGAGTTGTTGTATGAAAAATTATACTGAAAGGCATGTTAAGTGCCCGCATTGTGGGCACTCAATAGGCATAACATTGGATGCCAGTAATGGGGATCAAGAGTTTTATGATGATTGCCCGGCTTGTTGCCATGCGATTCATTTAAATATGCGCGTGGACGAACTTCAAGATAAAGTCGAGTTGTTTATTGATGACAACTACGAGTAGCCACACTCGGTATTGTTTTGAATCCATTTAAAATAGAAAAAGGAGCCTCTTTGCTCCTTTTTCTTCATCTATATGAGGCCAATCTATAAGGCCAAATCTGCGTTCCAGCTACAACTGTTTAGCCGCCAGTACGCGCTCAACAGTATCAACGATAGCTTGAGTTTGTGGATCGAATTCAATGTTCACCTTGTCACCCACCTGTCGACTGCCAAACAAGGTTCTTTGTAAAGTTTCAGGAATCAAATGTACAGAGAAACGGTTTGCTTCAACTTCTCCAATGGTTAGCGAGCAACCGTCGATACCGATGTAACCTTTCGCAAGAACATATTTCATCGACTCTTGTGGTAACTCAAACCAAATTGTGCGGTTGTTCGGCGTATCAATCACATCCACAATGTTTGCCATTAAGCTAATGTGACCAGACATACTGTGCCCACCGATTTCGTCACCAAATTTAGCAGCGCGCTCAACGTTAACGGCGCTTCCTTCTTCGAGAAGCCCCAAGTTGGTCAACGCAAGCGTGGCTTGCATCAAGTCAAAGCTGACTCGATTTCCATCGATGTTCGTCACAGTTAAACAGCAGCCATTGTGCGCTACAGACGCACCAATTTCTAACCCTTCGATTAACGCGCCATCGAGTTCAATGACGTGAGTTTGAAAACGCTCTTTCTTATCAATCTGAACAACCTTCGCTGTTCCTTGCACTATTCCTGTAAACATGTCTTTTACCTACTGATGCAATATAAACGTTGGCTATCCGCACAGACACTGAAGTCCCGCGACATTTTGCCTTCTATACCTAAACAATCCTTCGAAGAAAGCCAAAATGAGAATCGCTTAGGTATAGCATATGCACATACAATTGTTTATCATTTGCGCGGAGTTTCTCCGAGGCATTTTTTCACCTTATCGTGACTAAAATCAACCATCAGATCAGTTCATCACATCTTTTGTCCTCGAGCACTCCCTTTCTTTCAATCTTATTGTTCCGCTCTGGAGTATTTTTCGTGCATCGCTATAAAGAAGAAGCATCGAGTCTAATTAAATTGGCTACCCCTGTATTGATCGCGTCTGTCGCTCAAACGGGCATGGGTTTTGTCGATACCGTAATGGCAGGTGGCGTTAGCGCAACTGACATGGCTGCGGTATCTGTCGCTTCAAGCATTTGGCTGCCATCTATTTTGTTTGGTATTGGCCTGCTTATGGCTTTGGTTCCTGTTGTGGCGCAGCTTAACGGATCTGCGCGTCGCGAAAAGATCCCATTTGAAATTCAGCAAGGTGTTGTCCTTGCGTTGTTAATCAGTATCCCGATCATTGGTGTGTTACTGCAAACACAGTTCATTCTACAATTGATGGACGTAGAAGCTGTGATGGCAGATAAAACCGTCGGCTACATTCATGCTGTGATTTTCGCTGTGCCAGCTTTTCTTCTCTTCCAAACTCTGCGCAGTTTCACTGATGGTATGTCATTAACCAAGCCAGCGATGGTGATTGGATTTATTGGTTTGCTACTGAACATCCCGCTTAACTGGATTTTCGTTTACGGTAAATTTGGCGCGCCTGAGTTGGGTGGCGTAGGTTGTGGCGTAGCAACCACCATCGTCTATTGGGTTATGTTCGCGTTGCTGTTGGCGTATGTGATGACGTCATCACGACTAAAAAGCATCAATGTGTTTGGCGAATACCATAAACCACAATGGAAAGCGCAAGTTCGCCTGTTCAAACTGGGTTTCCCTGTTGCAGCGGCACTGTTCTTTGAAGTGACACTGTTTGCTGTAGTGGCGCTGTTGGTATCACCACTTGGCCCAATCATCGTTGCGGCGCACCAAGTTGCGATTAACTTCTCTTCGTTGGTATTTATGTTGCCAATGAGTGTAGGTGCTGCGGTAAGTATTCGCGTTGGTCACCGTTTGGGCGAAGAAAATGTCGACGGTGCACGCGTTGCATCTCGCGTCGGAATTATGGTTGGTCTTGCTTTAGCAACGATTACAGCGATCATCACAGTACTGTCTCGTGAACTGATTGCTGAGCTTTACACCAATAACCCAGAAGTAATCTCACTAGCGATGCAGTTATTGCTGTTTGCCGCGGTTTACCAATGCACTGACGCCGTTCAAGTAATCGCAGCCGGTGCACTTCGTGGCTACAAAGACATGCGTGCTATCTTCAACCGCACATTCATCGCGTATTGGATTCTTGGCCTTCCTACTGGTTACATTCTTGGTCGTACAGATTGGATTGTTGAGCCAATGGGCGCGCAAGGTTTCTGGCTTGGCTTTATCATCGGCCTGACCGCAGCTGCGTTAATGCTTGGTGTTCGCCTTCGTTGGATGCACCGTCAAGAGCCCGATGTACAACTTAACTTTTCTCTGCAGTAATTCTGCTCGCCATTGGTGACGGTTTACAACAGAACGTAAAAGCCAGCATTCGCTGGCTTTTTTGATCTTCATGGCAAGTTGTTAGGTATACTTTTTGACAACGTATTAATTGAGTAACACAAGCAAACAGACAAGGAAGTTCGTGAAAATCCTATTCTTCGCATTACTCGCTTTGCTCAGCGGTTGCAACGGTTGGACGAATCCAGAGCGCGCAATCTTTGAAAAGTACCATCAACGTTTGGCAAACGTACTCGACGTTCCCCCGAGAGAGCTTAACGAGGTTTCTGCTATCACGATTCCCGATAAAAGGGCTTTGTATCAAGAGCTGCCAAGATTGTCGCTAGGGTTACTAGAGAGTTACCAGCTACGCCAATGCGGCCTGTTCAACCTGATTGCGGAAAAGAACTCCCAATTGGGCAAAGTACAAGACCCTTTCCATGACCTGGATTACCAGACCACTTTGCTCAACACGCTCAATGGTTGTTTGACTGAATACCCCTTGAGCGAAGACGAACGCACGACATTAACTCGCCTGTATGAACAAAAATGGCAGCATCTTCCCGTTCATCTTGATAACGTTCTCCTCACAAGCGAAACCATGCGCAAGCAACTCACCGCTTCAAGTTGGTTATCAGCCAAAAGCCGCAATCAAACTGCTCATGTCAGTAAAACCTTTCATGCGTTAAATGCCATGTATGAGACGCCTAAAGGGGTCATTTCGCGCTTACCCTCTTTCTCCTTCGTGCAATATCAAGAGGAAATGGAAAAGTCTCGCTTGATGGGTAAGGTTTACTTCACTTTGAACAGCACTTCTGAGTGGCTTGATGTCACCACAAAATTGCTAGAAGAAAATCAAGGGCGCATTGTGTGTGGAAAGAATCGAGACACCACACAATTTCGCTATTTGAAAAATGTTTTCCAGTCAATTTATGTTGAAGAAGTACAGCCATACCTCGCCTTTGTCGACAGTACATATCAGCAGTTGAATGATGGTGCAATACTCATTGAGCAGAGAATGGAACTTCATGGGGAAAGTTATGGAGTGATAAAAGCGCATGAGCAATTTAGAACAAAGACCCTCGAACATGTTAAGTTCTGGCAGGGTCTTTTAAAACGTTGTGGCGTGGTAGTGGGAAACTCACCTACTCCTTAAATCGTTCTCTCAAAAAGCGAGCAAATCTTGGTTTCCCCGTTTGGGTAAACCCGTTGTATCTAAACGTAATGGTAGAGCCGATTTTCGGCGGATGGCGACGAACTTCATCCGTAAAACCGCTGCCGATGTAAAACTCTGTACCATCTGGCAAACGCACGAGCATTGCGCCCATCATCCCAAGCAAACGCCCCGTTCCCGGTTTGTAGCCAACTACTTGAGCTTCCGTGTCGGCGTAGCGCTTTAGCTTAAGTAAGTCACTTCCTCTGCCCGCTTGGTAACGGCTCGACACTTTACGCAGCATCACGCCTTCGCCATCGGACAAGGAAATTTTATCCAGTTGAGCAAACAAATGTTGCTCGTTTTGGATGGCTCGGTGCTCAACGTATTTGATGTGGTGCTCATCAATATCAAACACTAAATCCTGAATGTTGTAATAACGTTTTCGGTAATCTCCTGCGGAATACGGCATGTCAAACACCATAAAATCGATTTCGCGCCACGCGCTATCAATTGGTGTTTTATCAAGAACGGTTTGCTGAACAATGTGAAAATTTCCGCGTCCGGCCCAAAGCTCACCATCCAATGGATAGTTCGGGAGTGACTCAGTGAACCACTCGGGCGCATAAATTCGGTTTCCGTTTCGGGTCACGAGGTGTTGACCTGTCCAGTAGGCTCGAATTCCATCGAGTTTCTCACTGTACCAATACTCAGAAACATCTATTCCATCTTGATAGGTTTCAGCAAGAGAGACGGGCGGAGCTATAGGTGTATTCGCTTGGGGCTGCGCAGATGCCATAACGGCAAGGGCAATCAATGTCATTTTTAATGGCATGGGGGAACCTTGTACAAAAAAGCATCTTTATTGAAACGTAACTCCACCGATTTACCTATTTGTCAGTGTTAATTCTTCGACTCAGAACAATCAACATAAGTAATGGTTTGCAAGGTAAATCATAAAGTTTAGACAGGTATTGCATTTGTTTTTTCAGCTCACGTTAATGGCACGGTTATAAAGCTAAACTCTCCTCTTCAATTTTCAATCTGCATCTAAATCATCGTTCATTTTTGATTCTCAAATTGAGAACTGGGCGTTTCTCAATTTGAACATCACACTGCCATCACTTTAATTGATTGAAATTATTGAATTTAAATTTTGGCACGCTCCCTGCTCTACGAGATTAGGAAAGAACCTAAATGGAGATAGGATCATGGAACTACGCAAACTTGAAATCACCCAAGACAAACTAGCGATTGAGATTTTTGGTGATTTGGATGCAAACGGCTGTCGTCAAGCCCAACATCACATTGATGAAGTAATTCACAACAATCATCACAAAGAAGTCGAAATCAACCTCCAGCACGTCCAATTTCTTGATTCCTCAGGGATTGGTGCCATTGTTTACTTATATAAGCGCCTAGTTGAACGTGAACGAAGCATGAGTATTGAAAACGTATCAGGTCAGCCATTAGAAATCATGAGCTTGCTACGTATCAACCATGCCATTCCCGTCAATTCAAAAGGACACTAAAAATACCGGTTTAAACGGAGGTTGGCATGGTAAATCTAATACGACGAAGTGTAGTTAGCGGTCTCGTTGTCGGCATGTTTGGTTGTTCGTCATTTGATTATCCCGATCATGGTCAGGGTGGATTGGCGGAAAGCTATCAAGATATTTCGATTGAGAACTATCAGTTCTCGCCTGTTATGCCAGATGAACCATTGGGCCCAGAGCATGGATTGCGATTCGATTGGCAGTTGACCAAGCTTCATCTCGACGCTTTGATTCAAGAAGGCGCTCGTTGGTGCTTCCCTGCTGCGGTGGTGCAAGCACTCGAGAAGCAAAATCGCATTGCTCGTGAACTAGAAGGCGGTTTACTGCTTGATGCCGCCAATGACCTGGTCATCCAGCGTCGTCGATTAAACCAGCTTGAGCAGCAACTCGACTACGTACTTACGCAAACCACTTGCACGCCGCCGGACGACATTGATGCACTAAGGAATGACTTAAACATCGTCGCCGATATTTATGCGCTGCTCAACGTCGACAATCAGTTTGCCATTGATTCTGCGGAGATCAATCCGAAGTACATGGGACACTTGGCAGAAGCCGCTTATATTCTGCGCGACCACCCTGCTCTGTCTCTGGTTGTCACTGGCCATGCGGACGTCACGGGTACGCCTGAGCACAATAAAAAACTAGCACAGGAACGAGCCGAGCAAGTTAAACGATACTTAAGTGTGTTCGGAGTAACGTCAGACCGTGTACAAACCAAATCTGTTGGCGACACATTGCCTTTGTATGAGGGACAAACGCCAGCCGTGCGCCTAACCAACCGTCGAGTGAGCATCGAAGTTCTCAGCGCAAACTCTGATAGCAATGCGCCAAGTAATCACAATTTACCTAACAAAGGCAACATGCCAACGAGCGCGAGCGGTTCGATAGGAGGCGCGTTATGAGCATTTTCAAAACGTTTTTTGCCTTGTTCGCGATGTGCGTGCTCGCTTGGGTAACCCCTCTACATGCCGCAGATAACGACACAGTAAAAGTTGGTGACTTAGTACAGATCAACCTGCCCGGCGAAGCATCGCTAAACCAAGGTTTTCAAGTGGACCGCCGCGGACGAATCAACTTACCGGAAATTGGTCCGGTGTTTGTTGCTGGTTATAACGAGCAGCAATTGCAAGATGTCATTATTGAAACGCTGAAAACCGTCTATCGAGACGTGAATAACGCTCGCGTGTTCATTAAACAGCAACAACTGCTTGTCTCCGTGCAAGGCTACGTTGTTAAGCCGGGTGAATACACGTTGCCCGCAGGTTCTAACATCCAAATGTTTGTTTACGAAGCTGGCGGACTCCGTGCTGGCGCGCAGCTCGACAAAATGATCGTCAAACGTGGCGATCAGAACATCGAGTTCGATTACAAACGCTTTTTGGATACAGGCGACAACAGCCAGCTACCAAAACTGGAATCGTTAGACGTGTTATTTGTGCCTGCTTCCCCATTGGTCGGCAACATTGAGCAAGAGTTCGATGCAGCCAAACTCGCCAATTCTGGTGACAGTGCCGACTCCGCTCGCGCAATCAAAGTGTTCGGTGAAGTGAACGCCCCGGGTTCATTTACTTACAAGCCAAACACCACACTTGTCGATGTGGTCATGCGCGCTGGCGGTGTTACTCGCTACGCGAGCGTTGAGCAAATTCGCGTGATTACGAACAACACACCAACCATGTTCAACTTGAAAACCTACCTAGATACTGGCGATCAAAGCTTGCTGCCTGAGATATTGCCCGGTGCAACCATCTTTGTGCCTAAGCAGGAAGAAGAGATAAAAGCTGGCGCGAACGTAGTTTATATCATGGGTGAAGTTGCGCACCCGGGAGCTTACGAAGGTAAACAAGGCGCGAGCTTTATGGACATTCTGGCAAACGCGGGAGGCCCAACTCGTTACGCAGAATCACGCCAAATACGAGTGATAAAAGCCGACGGTCAGGTGATCAAATTCGACTTAACGGCGCATACTGAAGGGCTCTCTTCCGTGGCGCCACCAAAAGTGAGCGCCGGCGACGCGATATTCGTACCGGAAAAAACCGACTTCAATGAAAAGTCATGGTTGAAAGTCGCACCAAGTCGCGCCGTTGCCGTAATGGGCGAAGTCGTTCGTCCAGGCCGAATCGAATGGTCGGATGAAATGGACCTCATTGATTTGCTGGCTCACGTTGGCGGCCCGACTCGCCGTGCCGACACCTCCAAAATTGAAGTGGCCAACAACGGTCAAATGACGAATTTCGATTTAGACCAGTACATTTTAGATGGTTCGCCAGCGTCTAACTTGCCACGCGTATCTGCCGGCACGGTCGTGCGCGTTCATGCACTGCCAGATGACCCTTCCGACAACAAATCTCAATGGGTCAGCCAAAGCTCAGACGCGTCCATTTACGTGTTTGGTCAAATCAACGCACCTGGTCGCTATCGCTTCACGGACGAAATGCACTTTCTCGATATTCTTTCGGCCGCCGACGGCCCGACGATGGATGCCGATATCCACAATATTCGCGTGACTCATCGCGGTTTAGGCTACGCAAAAGTGAGCAAATTAAATCTGTCGATGTATTTCGAAACGGGAGATGAATCTATCCTGCCAGACGTGCGCCCTGGCGACACTATTTACATTCCGGAGAAAAACAAAAACTGGCTCGACCGTTCTAAAGAATCCACCGTGCGCGTACTGGGTGAAGTACGAGATCCGGGACGCTACGTGTTCAACGACAACATGACGGTTTTAGACTTATTAGCAGAAGCTGGTGGCCCAACAAACAGCGCTTACCTTGAGAAAATTAGCATCGTCAATATGTCGTGCTGCCAAGGCCAAGCGAGAACGTTCGACCTCGTAAACTTCAGCAAAACCGCCAACATTTACGATCTGCCTGTCATTCGAGCTGGGGATACGATTTACATTCCTCATAAAGATGAAAGCTTTGCAGAAAAAGCGCGCGCTGGTTTGAGAGACATTCTTCAAATCACCACCACCATCGTGTTAATAGGAGCGCTGTAATGACCATTCCTGCGACTCATGCTGAAATCGAGCAAATCTATCTGCAAAGTGAACAAAAGGGGCACAGATCGATTTGTGTGGTGGGCTGTAAATCTGAAGAAGGCGTTACGTCCGTCGCATCTTCTCTTGCCGAGCGCCTTATCTTGGCAGGTTACAGCACATTATATGTGGACTTGAACTTATTCAAACCCGCGTATCACACGGTGCACGAGTTTGATGATGACGCAAATGTCGGTCATTTAATTACGCGCGAAGATGCGCACCAAACGCTGGTGGGATTGCCTGCCCCGTCGCTGGCAAGCACCAAACTGGCGTATCGAGATCCAACCGCACTGAGGAAAAACATCGAGACATGGTTATCTCAGTATGATCGAATTGTCATCGACACCTCCCCGTTGCTCAGTGTGAACAAGAGTAACATTCCACCGCAAGTCATCGCGGGAGTTTGTGATGCAACGCTTCTGGTTGCTCATTACGGGTCTACGACGACAACGCAACTTGAGCAAGCCAAAAAGCTGCTTGAAGCAAGCGATGCCAATCTGATTGGCTCGGTGCTAAACATGAAACACACTCCGAGCCTAAAAGACGAGCTGATTCGCCAAGTCGAAAAGCTGCGCTTTTTACCGAAAAAATGGAAAGACAAACTGGCCCAGCAGATTAAAAAAAGTGAACTGTTTATGTTATAGGGAGCGCTTATTATGAATTCCAATACGGCACAACACATTGAACAAGAGTTGGTTGATGAGCTCATTCTCCAGCAAATGATTAAAGACACCTGCGCGGAGATCATTCCCACGTTGATTGAACACTATATCGAAGAGTCTCGTGAACGGATGCAAAAAATTGAGCAGGCGTTGGGTGAACATGACCTAGAAAAACTCGAGTTTGAAGTCCATACACTTGGCAGTTCTGCGCTGGCATTAGGCAACCGCCCATTGTCTCGTCAAGCCAGAAGCATCGAGAAACATTGTGTCGAAGGTAAAACCCAACAAGCATTGGAGCTGTGTGCGGCATTGCCTTTACTAGCTGAACGTTCGTTTGAAGCGCTCAACCTGCGCAAGGCTCAAGGTTTTGAGTAACAAGAAGAAAACCCGCAAAACCATATGAACCATCGCACTTATTCAAGTGCGATTTGGTCTTCATCTTTTAAAATTCATTCCGCGCTTAATCAATTAAAAAGTAAAGAATTTTCGCAATATCCCTGCCCTGTGCTAATACTTAACTATAACTTTTCTCAAATTGAGAATCTTCTAGCGACTTGAGGATGCTTATCTATTTTTTCTTTCTCATCAATCTCCAAGTGAGCTAGCAGAATCATAACAATGAATCAGATTAAGTTGGGATAGGACTATGAGACCAAGGGTGTTATTGGTAGAAGACTCTACCTCATTAGCCATACTTTATAAGCAATATGTGAAAGATGAGCCTTACGACATTTTCCATGTCGAGACAGGTCGTGATGCCATTCAATTCATTGAACGCAGCAAGCCTCAACTGATCATTTTGGATTTAAAACTTCCAGACATGTCGGGTGAAGACGTGTTGGATTGGATCAATCAAAATGATATTCCCACTTCGGTCATCATCGCCACCGCACACGGTAGCGTCGACTTAGCTGTAAACTTGATACAAAAAGGCGCTGAAGACTTCTTAGAAAAACCCATCAATGCCGACCGTCTTAAAACCTCTGTGGCACTGCATCTTAAACGAGCCAAATTGGAAGACTTGGTAGAAAACATTCAGTCTACCTTCGATCGCCACAACTATCATGGCTTCATTGGTTCAAGCCTACCGATGCAAGCGGTATACAAAACGATAGATGCCGTCGCACCAACCTCGGCCAGCGTCTTTATCGTTGGTGAAAGTGGCACGGGCAAAGAAGTGTGCGCCGAGGCCGTTCATCGCCAAAGTGATCGCAGAGACAAACCTTTCATCGCCATAAACTGTGGTGCGATACCACGAGATTTGATGGAAAGTGAGATTTTCGGTCACGTTAAAGGGGCGTTTACTGGCGCAACCACAGACAGAAAAGGCGCAGCAACATTGGCGCACGGTGGGACGCTATTTCTGGACGAGCTGTGTGAAATGGAACTGGAAATGCAGAAAAAGCTACTGCGCTTCTTACAAACGGGCACTTACACCCCACTTGGCGGCACAAAAGAGATGAAAGTCGATGTACGTATCATTTGCGCCACCAACCGAGATCCACTTACAGAGGTGGAAGAAGGACGCTTCCGCGAAGACTTGTATTACCGTGTTCACGTTGTGCCGATTGATATGCCACCTTTGAGAGAAAGAGGAAGTGACATCGTCACGTTAGCCAGGCATTTTCTCACGACTTACGCCAAAGAGGACAAGAAAAAATTCTCTAACATTGATACTGAAGCGCAGCACGTGATCAAACATTACGAATGGCCTGGCAACGTAAGGCAGCTACAAAACATCATTCGTAATATCGTGGTACTCAACAATGATGAAAAAGTCACGGCGGCTCACCTGCCCGCTCAGTTAACTCAAAAGAAAACGCAGGCAAGAACCGTAACCCCTGTGCACGTCGAATCATCAAGCCCGAGCAGCAATCTCAACGGACATAATGCTCCAGCGATGCAAACACAACCCATTGAACCAGTGCAACCTGTTCAAGAGGTGCCTGATCAACAAACACAACCTACTGTCGGCGTTGAAACACCGAGTCATTCCTTATCGCCATACTTTAATGCAGACGGAAGTATCCGACCAATGTGGCAAGTCGAACGTGAAGCGATTCAAAACGCGATCGCTTATTGTGATGGTAACGTGCTCAATGCCGCTGTGATGCTGGAGCTAAGCCCTTCAACGGTCTATCGTAAAAAACAAGCGTGGGAAGCGGATGAAGTTAATCTCGAACAATCCTGATTTACCCATTGTGGGCGAAGTTTGGATTTTTGTTGATAGCCGCATTTTTGGCGGCATCGAAAGCCACATATTAGAGCTGGCAAAAGGCATTCTCGCGTTTGGGCACGCCGTGCGTATTGTGTTGCCAACGGAGTACACACCTCAAGCACAGCTTGTAGAAAAAGCGCAAGCGGCAAACATTCCCACCAGCTATTTACCGCAAATATCTGGTGTTCCTTCGAATACAATTGCGATCAAGCACCTCACCAGTGCTGTCGCGCATCACCAACCGAGTGTACTGCACACTCACGGCTACAAGGCGAGCATACTGGCTCGCACCGCCAAACTGCTCACTCGCACTTTTCCGCGTTTGGTTTCAACTTATCATGCAGGTGAGTCGTCATCGGGCAAACTGTGGCTTTACGACGGGCTGGACAGATGCTCAGGCTATCTCTCGGATCACTGCTTTGCAGTAAGCAAAAGTATTCAAGATAAAGTGCTCTGCCCCTCGCAACTGCTCAACAACTTTGTCGCGCTACCAAGCATGAACAACCATTATCAAGAGATCTCGTTTGTTGGTCGCTTAAGCCATGAAAAAGGCGCAGATCAATTTATAGAGTTAGCGAAAGCCTGCCCCGATTATCGCTTCTCTATCTATGGCGATGGGCCTGAGCGACAAACCTTAGAGACAACCGCACCAGCGAATGTCATTTTTCATGGTCATCAAACCGATATGAACGCGGTATGGGAAAATATCAGCGTATTGATCATCTCTTCTCGCTTCGAAGGACTACCCATGGCGGCACTTGAGGCAATGGCACGCGGCATTGTGGTGATCAGTCTAAAGGTCGGACGTTTACCCGACATCATTCAAACAGGCAACAATGGCTTTATTGCCGATGATGTCCCCGCTCTCGCACTCAATCTGCAACACTGGATGGCGATGGAAAAAAACCAACAAGAACGAATCCGTAAAAACGCACGCCAAACGATCGTAGAGCAGTTCTCAACAGAGAGCGTTATTCCCGTATTGCTAACGCAATATCAAATTGAGATGGATAACTAACCCATATTGGTTCTCAAATTGAGAATTTGTCTCGCTGCCTCTTTGTTTTCATTTCCTCATCTCTACATTTCAATCACTTAAACCAATAGCATATTTTGGCATCTCGGTTGCAGTAGTCGAATTAGATTAACGATAAGACCGAGGTGACTTATGACTACTCCAAAACGCATTCTTTACGTTCATTATGGTGATAACTGGATTCGCGGCAGTGAAGTGGTACTACTCGATCTTATCTTGGGTATCGACCGAGACAAGTTCGAGCCAATTGTCTGGTCGAACTGCCAACCTCTGATTGAGAAATGCCAAGATCTTGGTATCAAAGCAGAGCACTCTACGTTCAATCTCGTCGGTGGCTGGTGTGCGCCGCGTTGGGACATCACGGGTTGGAATAACCTGATCAAACAAGGTTCAGCGCTCATCGAGAAGCACAATATCGACCTCGTTCATGTCAACAGTGGTGGCCCTTGCCAGTGGATGTCCTTAGCCGCGCGCATGAATCATGTACCTCTAGTCACGCAATTGCATTGTCACTACACGTTGCGCGATCGTTTTTCGCTTGGCTTGCACCTTTCGCCGAAACTAATCTGTGTGAGCAAAGATGTAGGCCGTGAAATTCTGCGCGATGGTTATCCAGAAGAGCAACTGCACGTAGTGCACAACGGCGTCTCTTTGGATGACTCTGAAGCGCCTATCGACATCAAAGCGCGCTTGGGGATTCCTGCTAATGCATTCACCTTCCTTTCGGTTGGTTCGCTGATCAAACGCAAAGGGTTTGACCGCCTCATTCATGCTATGCGAATGCACAACTACCATCAAACCAATCCACATCTCGTGATTGTCGGCGACGGTGAAGAGCGCGAAAACTTGAAGCAATTAGTTACCGTTCTTGGTATGCAAGACCGCGTGCACTTCGTCGGAGAACAGACCAATGCAGGCGCTTGGATGTCGGGCAATGCTGACGCTTTCATTAGCGGCGCATACGAAGAGGCTTTTGGTCTAGTCGTAGGAGAAGCGGCATTAGCAAAACTGCCAATCGTAGCACCTAAAACTGGCGGTATTCCCGAATTGTTCGAGCACAACCATAGCGCCCTTCTTTATCCAAACCAGGGCATGGCTGGACTGCTGAATGCGATTCAATTGGTCATGCAAGATGCCGACTTGCGAGAAAAACTGGCTGAAAATGCCTACCTACATGCTAGCCAAAACTTGACCACGACCGCTTCCGTCAAAGCGATTGAAGCAATTTATGAAACCGAGCTGGAAAACAAAACTGTTGTACCGATGCCAATGGCGCAGTGCATGAAACCCATTTCCCGCTGGTTGAGCATCAACTGAGGAACAGATCATGAAACGTGTATTGATGTTCGATGCGATTCCAATGCAAGGTGGTTCCAAAATCGCCAATGCGGAGCTACTCAAACAGTGCAATAAGCTCAACGTTGTTGGTTATTTGGTGACAACAAAACCCGAGCATTGGACGCCACTTTTGGAAGACACGCCGCGCATCCAGATTCTCAACATAAAAGCGGCGCCGTTTTGCTCCACTCATGGCCTTATCTATTGGTTGATGAACGCGTTTTACCTGATTCAACTGCTCAAGGTTTGCATGAAGCTACCAAAAATAGATTGGTATTTGGGGCTTTCTTGCCCAAGCAATGACATGCCTTTGTACCTGATGAGATTGTTCAGCCGCAAACCAGTGGTACAAATGATTCACGGACCTGTTGGCGTCGCAAGATCGTCCGGCTACTGCTTAGTAAAAGCCAGCGCTATCTACTATCTGTCAAACACTCGCGAATCCTTGATTAACGCGTTGCAAGCCTATTTAAAAACACCAAAACCTGCGACGGAAAGATATTGGAGCACATTGAACGCCTCCACATTTGTGAACGGCCTTTCTCGCGAACGCTGGCCGAAACAAGCTAATCCAATCTCCAATCGCGTGTTTTGGGCTGCGAGTTTGTTGAAATGGAAAAACGTAGATTTACTGCTGGATGCCCTAACGCTAGAAAACACCACCACCATTCAATCCACCATTTGTTACATCAAACCGAATGTACCAGGCGTTGAATATTCCACTCCGGATTTTAATACCAAAGGGGTCGATTGGTATGAATCTCCAAACAACCTCAACGAATTGCGTGCACAGTGTGGTGTTTTTGTTTCCACCAGCGTGAACGAACCTTTCGGGCTTTCCATTTTAGAAGCACTGGCGTCCGGTATGTGTGTGGTTATCCCTCACGATGATAGCTATTGGGATCGCGTATTGACTCATGGAAAGAACTGCATCAAATACACACCGAATAATGCGGCTTCTCTGCACAACGCGATTCGTCTGCTTAATGAGTCACCGTGGATGAAGGTCACAATGGGACTTGAAGCCTTAAATGTCGCACAGCTATACAGCGCGGAACGCTGCTACATGCCAATAGCTCAATATTTATGTTCAGAGCATGCGCCAACCAGTCATCACGGTGCCAAAGCGCGAAACAACGTCAAAGGATATGACCATGTCTAAAGCAATGACCAACATGTCACTTTTCGCGATTGCGTTAGTGATCAACAAAAGCATCAGCTTACTCATGTTGCCTGTGCTCCCACACTTTTTGACGCCAGAGCAAATGGGCAAACTCGAGCTACTGACCACTTTTGGCGTAGTGACAACCTTGTTGGTCAGCTTTGCTTTGCACGAAGCACTCTATCGTTTTGTCGGCGTGGAGAAAGACGCACAAAAAAGAACCGTTTCTCTCAACCAACTTTATTCATTGTCGGTGCTGATCGCCGGCGCGGTGGCTGCGATTCTCCTGTTACTGATTGCGTTACTCCCTATTCCTGAACCTTTTACGCGCATCGAATTTGCTGTTGTTACGCTTGCCATTGTTCTGGAGGGCAGCATTGCGATTGGCACGGCTTGGCTGCGCACTCAAGATGACAAAGCCAAAACACTGCTTCAAGTGATGGTGACGACAACCCTACTGCAAGTCACGTTTATCGTCGCGGCGCTTGCGCTGCACCCGCATGTCATCTCGGTGCTAATTGGCGGTCTTATCGCTGCGGTCATGCAATTTGTTTGGTTGCACATCATCAACCGTTACACCCTTGCTCTGCCTCAGATTGCCTTAGCCAAGCAGTATTTGAATTACTGCCTACCAGTAATGCTGTCTGCACTTGTCGCGTTTTGTTTGAATGGCGCCGAGCGCTGGTTCATCGGTGCAAATGCTTCGTTGGCGACGTTAGGCATTTATGCGATTGCGGTTAAGTTCGCTGTGGGTATGTGTATTTTGGTGCAGCCATTTGGCATGTGGTGGATGCCACGACGCTTTGCGTACCTGGAAAATGGTCGAGATAGTGAAGCCGTGCGCGTTTCTCATTTAGGGATGATTTATGTTTCTGCGCTCAGCGTGGTTGTAGCGACACTAGCAATGGTCATGATCACGAACTTCTTGCCAGAGACCTACCATGAAGCGGTACTGTACACTCTGTTCTTGCTACCGATTGCGATGCTCAAGGAATGGAGCGAATTGTTAAACATCGCCATTCTTTTCAAACGCAGAACCCGATGGTTGCTTGGTATTAATGTGGTTTCTGCCTTAGTTGCGATTGGGTTGCTGTTTGGGTTGTCTTCTCTCGGTATTTTTGGTGTGTTCATTGCGTTGTACTACGCGCAGCTTTGTAAACTCGGCCTAACTTACGCGGTGGGCCAACAGTGTATGACTCTACCATTCCATTTGAGTTTGATGGTATTACTGCAAATTATCTCAGGTGTGGCACTGTTCCTGCTTCACTCTTCACAATCGATAGGAATCGCCATCGCAATTTGCATTTTGACATGCAGCCTGCTGGCAGGACTCGCCGTTCGTTACATGAGTAAAGAAACCCGCAGCGCATTAAGTCAGCAATTCATTCGATGGCGCGGACAAGTGAAGAGATATTCGATATGAACTCAACCGATGTGAGAACAAAACAATCCATTGCAGCGCTGACGATCACCGTAGTGATTGCGTTGCTTTGGATCGTGATGCCTCACCCCATTTTGATTGTGGCAGTGTGCTTTGCACCGTTGGCATTGCTATTCGTCCTCAATCAAACCTTTTGGCTCGTGACACTGTTCGTTATCTTCTCTTTTTTCCGTATTCACGAAGCGTTTCCTGCCATTTACAGCTTTAAAATTCCATTGCTTTTATCCCTTGGCGCGTTAGCTGCGCTAGCTTTTCATCTACTGCTAAGTCGTCAACTTACGGCATTCTGGCACCCTTCACTCAAGTGGCTGTGCATTTTCTGGGGGCTGGTTATCATCGGGATTGTGTTCGCCTCTAGCCGAGATATTGCCATCACGGTATTTAAAAATACGTATTGGAAAATCATTGTGATGACCTTGGCGATCACTTGGCTGATCACCAAACCGCAGCAGCTCGCTCAAATGTCCCGAGCGATCATCGTCGCCGGCATGTTGATTGGGTTAGTCGCGCTTAACAACGCAGCGAACGGCATTGATTTAGTCGAAGGCACTCGCGTGTCGATTGGGCGTTCCATTGGTTCAGTGCTGGGCGACCCTAACGACTTGGCACTCGTGTTGATGTTTCCTCTCGCCTTTACCGTTAGTCAATTGATGGAAAAACGCTCGCCGACCCTATTACGACTCTTCGCGCTTATCACCTGCTTTATCCTGTTTTTCGCAGTGATACAAACACAAAGCCGTGGCGGTTTGTTGGGATCGCTCTCTGTGTTTGCTTACTTCGCCTTTAAACACATCAAAAGCAAAACCTTGGTTTTGGTTCTTGGGGCGGTTGCGGCTTTAGCCTTATATGCTTTTGCTGGGATTTCGGGGCGTGAATCCGGCGGCGCAGCAGAAGATGGTATCGACGCATCAGCGATGGGTCGTTTGTACGCATGGGAAGCGGCTTTCAAAATGGCACTCCACCACCCGTTTACCGGAGTAGGATTAGATAACTTCTACTTCAACTACTATTTCTACAGCCCACATTGGGATGGCATCAACCACGCGGTGCACAGTACATGGTTTGGTGTGTTAGCGGAAACCGGATTTGTCGGGCTAGCGGTATTCATCACGCTGATCGTCTCGTTGATTCGCACCTCTTTAAAATCCATTTCGCTGCTCACACCCGATTCCGATTACGCACTGACTGTTGGCGCAAACGCGGTATTGAGCGGCCTTATCGGCACCATTGTCTCTGGTACGTTTCTTACTCAAGGCTTTACGTGGCCAATCTACATCCTTGCCGCGCTCACCGTGGTGGTTAGTCGTATCGTTCAATCTGATTGTCAAAATGAGAAATCCTAATCCTTTCATTTTGACAACAATGCAACTAGCTGTTTTTAAAGGCTAAAATCCTTGGCACACATTGTGATTACTCCTTCTATCAGAAACCCAATCTTAAGAACTCAAGGAGAAACACATGACGGATATCGTAGTATTTGGCGAAGACTTCGGCGGCCTACCATCATCAACGCAGCACATCGTTCAGCGACTTGCCACCAACCATCGCATTCTTTGGGTTAATTCCATCGGTTTAAGACAACCAAAACCGACGGGTAAAGACATTCAGCGTTTAGTGAGCAAGATTTCCCGCGTTATCGGCAATACTGGCTCAAATAAGCCAACCATGCATTGTGATGCGGTAGACAACATTTTCACGGTAAATTTGCTGACAATACCGGCTCCACACTCTGCTTTTTCAAGAAAAGTGGCAGCGAAGATGATGCAGCACCAACTAGAAAAACACTTAAAAGCGTTGAACTTCGACAACCCACTGTTTTGGACATCCCTACCAACCGCCGCTGATGTGTGTAATGCCATGAATAAACGCGGGCTGATTTACTACTGCGGAGACGATTTTGGCGCGTTAGCGGGCGTTGATCATCAAACAGTGATGGAGCATGAACGCACACTGGTTGATAGCGCCGATTTTATTCTTGCTGCAAGCGACAAGCTGGCCGCTCGATTTCCGGATAATAAAACCACAACGCTGCCACACGGGGTCGATTTCAGTCTATTTTCAACGCCTGCAGAAAAGGCAAGCGACTTGCCGAACAATGGCCGTAAAATATTGGGTTTTTATGGCAGTTTGTCTGACTGGCTAGACTATCGTTTGATCGACCAAGTCGCCCAACACGCACCGGCTTGGGATTTGGTTTTTATTGGGCCGAATGAGTTTGCCCGCAATCCATTACCACAGCGAGACAACGTTCATTACTTAGGGCCTCGCGCGCATCATTTATTGCCAAGCTATTCCCAACACTGGGACGCAAGTTGGCTACCGTTTGTCGACAACGCACAAATCAAAGCGTGTAACCCGCTCAAACTTTTGGAGTATTTGGCAACGGGAACGCCCGTTATTAGCACACCATTTCCGGCTCTGATGCCTTACAAGCACATGTTACACATCGTCGCCGACGTCGAAGACGTGTGTGCCAGCCTAAGTCACCTGCTGCCACCACCAAACGGCTCTACATCTTATGTCCAACAACAAAGCTGGGAAGCAAGAGCAGAGCAAGTTGAGAAATTAGTGAGGGCACTATGAGCGATTTACGAGAAAACATCAGCGTATTACTGCATGGCGCGTGGCGACGTCGCTATATGATTGTCGTTCCGATGCTTGTGCTACCTATCCTTGGTTTTGGCGTAAGCAAGCTCGTTCCAACAACGTACGTCGCACACACCAGCATGTTGATTCAAGAAACGGCAAAGATGAATCCGTTTCTGCAAGATATTGCCGTATCAACCATGCTTAAAGACCGTTTGAGTGCGTTGAGTACTTTGCTGAAAAGCCGTCACGTGCTCTACTCTGTCGCAAAAGAGCAAGGGCTGATTGACGATGACATGGGCGCGAAAGAACAAGAATTCATCATTAAAGATCTCGCTTCGCGCTTATCGGTTCAACAACTGGGGAAAGACTTTATCCAAATTCAGCTAAGAAGCGGTAAAGCACAAGGAATGGAGTCAATGTTAACGTCGGTGAGTAACCGATTTGTTGAGCAACTGTTGGCCCCTGAACGCTCGTCGATTAAGGATTCCAGTCATTTTTTGACCATCCATATCAATAAGCGAAGAGAAGAACTCGACAAAGCCGAGCACGCTTTTGCCGAGTACAAAAACACCTACTCACACGCAACACCAGAAATGCAGGCCCAAAGCTTGACCCGCCTAGCCAGCTTAAAGCAAACCTTGGCGGAGAAAGAAGCCGAGCTGGCCGGTGTGACTCGCAGTTTGGGGAGCTTGGACCAACAGCTTTCCAAAACCAACCCCGTCATCGGTAAGATTGAAGAACAAATTATCGAGATCCGAAGCGAGCTTACTCTGCTCCGCGCCAAATACACCGAAGCGCACAGCCTAGTACAAGGAAAATTGCGCGAATTAAAACGCTTAGAGCAAGAACGCACAGTTCTGCTCAGTTCAAAACAGCCAGAGCTGAACAGTAACCAATTGTGGGACATTGCGAGTAACGCCACCGTAAGTAGCCTTGGGGAAGCGCAGCCATTGCTTGTGTCTCAACTTCATCAACTGCAAATTATGCGTAGCCGTTTTGAATCACTCACCGAAGAAACCGTCAGTTTGCAAAAGATGATTCAAGAGTTAGAAAGCAATGCCCATCGCTTTGGTAGCACCGCGACAGAAATCAACCGTTTAGCACGTGATGTCGCCGTAAAACGTGAAATGTACGACGACCTCGTCGAGCGTTACGAAATGGCGCAATTGACAGGATCGCTTGGTGTGTTTGAAGAAAACAAACGCGTGAAGATCATTGATGCGCCATTCACTCCGACAATTCCGTCTAATCTACCAAGTATTGTATTTATCATTCTAGGCTTTATCGGTGGTGCCGGCCTTGGCGTTGGTCTAGCCACCATACTTGAACTGGCAGATAACTCGGTGCGTTCTCGCCGAGCATTAGAAAAACACCTGGGCGTTCCGGTGATCACCACCTTGCCTAAAGTGACGTTCGCCAGTTAACTCTCCTACTCACCATGACGATAACGCACTCGTTGATCCGAGTGCTTTTTCTTTGCTACGCCACGTTAATTTACCGCATGGTTTTGTCTTCTCATTAATATGAATCTCAAATTGAGAATGTTGATTTTCAGATTTGACAGTCAGACCTAACTATTTGTTTTTATTTAAAATAAATAATGGCACGTAGCGTGCAACACGTTGTTCAGAGTAGATACACACTACTGAGGGCGTAAAGATGGAACGCAGAGAAAATAAAAACACCAAACGGAATCATAAAAAAGTGGTGTTGCATGTGGTGCAACACTTGGCACCGGGTGGATTAGAAACGCTAGTGCTGGATATGCTTCGCTTCGCAGAACCTCGTCACGATGTGTTTGTGGTGAGCTTAGAAGGCGCCAAATCCCAATCCTTAGCGAAATGGGCTAAGTTGACCGAATACAAAAGCCAGCTTCATTTTCTCAATAAACAGCCGGGGTTCAGCGTTAAAACCTTAGGCACACTTACGGCGATGATCAAAGGCATGAAGCCAGATGTTGTACACACACATCATATTGGTCCTTTGCTTTACGGTGGCATTGCCTCACGTTTGGCTGGCGTTCCTGTCATCATTCACACCGAACATGATGCCTGGCATTTGAACAATAAAAAAGCTGCGCGCTTACAGTCTGTGCTGCTAAAAACCGTTCGCCCACATGTGGTTGCCGATGCGCACTTTGTTGCCGACCAAATCACAACCAAACTCAACTATCGCGATGTGTGCACCATTCACAACGGTATTGATTGCCAAAAGTTTCAGTGCGGTGATCGCCAAGCTAAAAGAAATCACTTTGGACTACCTGAGGATAAAACCGTAATTGGCGTAGCAGGCCGATTAGAAACCGTGAAAGGACATAAAGTGCTGATAGAGGCCTTCTCTCACCTTGAATCTCATACCCACCTTGCGATTGCAGGTGACGGCAGCCAACGCGAGCAACTTGAACATTTGGTACGCACACTCAAACTTGAGCAACGCGTCACCTTTCTCGGTTTAGTCAACGACATGCCAAGCTTCTACCAAAGCTTAGACTTGTTTTGTTTACCGTCTCTACAAGAAGGGTTTCCGCTTTCAACACTCGAAGCGCAAGCGTGTGACATCCCTTGCGTCGCGACGGATGTTGGCGGCGTGAAAGAAACACTGTGCCCGAAAAGCAGCGCTTTGGTAGAACCTAACCGCGTATTTTCACTCGCGGAGGCTCTATCTAAACAATTGGATTCAAACATCCATTCGCCTCGAGCTTACATTCTTCAACATTTCGATATTCGTGACATGGTTGGTCGCTACACTCGTTTGGCTAAGGAGTCGACTTATGAATGATCTCATTTGGATTGCTGGTTTTGGTTTGTCTGCGTTTTTGATCATCTACCATCATGTGGGTTATCCGTTACTACTGAAATGGCTGCCACTCAAACCAAAATCTAACGACGAAGGCGAACACTTTGCAGAGCGTCATTACAAAGCCTCGGCCAGTGATAACAAACTTCCTTCCGTGACCATCATCATCCCCGCTTACAATGAAGAGCAGTGGATTGCTGAGAAAATTCGCAACTTGGCGAGTTTGGACTACCCAAGGGGTAAACTGAAGGTGGTAATTGCGTGTGATGGTTGTACCGATAAAACTGCAGAAATCGCACAAGATACCATCCAAGAAGCGATTTGCTCTGATACCTTGTTTATTGTGAACGACCACTCTATCAATCGTGGAAAAGTCGCGTTGATTAATGAAGAGATGAAACACGTCACGTCCGACATCACGGCACTGAGTGATACATCTGCTCTGGTTTCTTGCGACTCTCTCCTTTTGGCAAGTCAGCATTATCAAAATGAGAACGTGGGCGTCGTTAATGCGACATACCAAATTATGCGCACTAGCAATCAAGGCGAAGCCGCTTATTGGCAATACCAGTCTCGCGTTAAACACCAAGAATCCTTACTTGGTTCAACGATTGGTTCTCACGGCGCGTTTTACACGTTCAGGACTAAGCTGTTTGAGCCACTCGAAGCTGGCACCATCAATGACGATTTCATTCTCCCTATGAGAATCGTTTTGCGAGGCTTCACTTCGGTTTACGAACCTAAGATGCTCGCGCTCGAACTGGAACAAAGCTCAGACGACGCGGACTTTAAGCGCCGCCTACGAATCTCAGCCGGAAACATGCAGCAGCTGATGCAATTGAAAAAATTGTTGCTGCCTCGCTATCGTGGCACCGCCTTTGCATTTCTATCAGGAAAGGTTCTGCGTTTAGCAACGCCGTATTTGATGATTGTGTGCTTAGTGTGCTCATTGTTACTTGCTCAACATCCGGTGTTTCTATTGTTGCTGTTGACGCAGGTTGGCATTTACGGCATTGCGTTAATGACTTATCTGATACCAGCCCTTAACACAGTGAAACCTTTCAAACTGATTAGCTATATCGTCATTGGCCATATCGCAAACTTTGTCGGCGGTATGAAGTACCTACTAGGCATGGAAAACGGACGTTGGAAACGCGTCAACCAATAGGGAAAGCATCATGAAAAACTCACGTTACGACTCAAATGTATGCCACGCGAAAAGAACGTTTGATGTACTGATTGCGCTGTTGATTCTGCTAGTAACCGCACCACTGTTTCCGTTCATTGCTCTTGCCATCAAGGTCAGCTCAAAAGGCCCAGTGATTTATCGTCAACTGCGTGTTGGTCGCTGCACACCCGAGAAGATGGATCTGTTTCAAATCATGAAGTTTCGCACGATGTACATCGATGCAGAACAACGCTCAGGTGCGGTTTGGGCAACCGAAAATGATCCACGCATTACCCCGGTCGGCCGATTTTTACGTAAGACTCGTCTCGATGAGTTACCGCAGCTATTCAATGTATTGAAAGGTGAAATGTCTATGATTGGCCCTCGCCCTGAGCGACCTGCCTTCTATCAAAAGTTGGAAGATGAAATTCCCTACTTTGTAGAGCGCACATACGGCGTACTGCCAGGTATTACTGGCTTGGCGCAAGTAAACCAAGGTTACGATGCTTGCATTGAAGACGTGAGAAGAAAAGTTGGTTTTGACCACAGCTATGCACTAAGCCTTGGATCGTTTTACTCGTGGATCACGATGGATCTTTCTATCATGAGCAAAACGCTTATCGTAATGATTGATGGACGCGGCCAGTAATGCTTCGAGTCTATTTTGCTACTCTTGCCACTGGCGACGCATCTTCTCGATTGTCGCTGGTGGCACATTATGAATGCTCTGATATTCGCCCGAGCACACCATCACTTCCACCTCGATAGATTTCTTTCGGCAGTAATCTAAATACCGCTTCATTTCCCAATGTCGTACAAAGGTATTACTCACAATCACGATTTTCCCTTTGTTCAACCATTTTCGCGTTTGTTCAAAACACCATTCGTGCGCTTGCGGAAGCAAAGACGGATTGAAGTGGTACTCGCCTTTCTCATTCTCAAAATACATGTCGGCTTCGAAATGCTTCGCATCGAAATCTTTCACCAATCGTTTCGCCAATGTTGTTTTTCCTGAGCCAGGAAGACCACGAATGAGAATAAGTTTAGCAAGCGACATAATGCAGTTGAGTGATGAAATAGAAGCCCAAACTGTAACGGAATTTCTTAAAAAGAAAAGCAGAAATAAAAATGCCGAGCAATGAATGCTCGGCATTGAGTATTAATTTATCAACATCGATTAGCGGTAAGCGGAAAGCTCGGTACGTAAACCTTTCACCAAACTCACACACATCAACAGTAGAACAAAGGTAAATGGCAAGCCGGTCGCAACCACACCAGACTGTAGCGCTTGCAAGGCTTCTTTACCGCCAACCCAGAGCATAACCGCGGCAATTGAACCCTCGATACACGCCCAGAAAATTCGCTGTGGAACGGGAGCATCAATCTTACCGCCCGCAGTGATACTGTCGATAACCAATGAACCGGAGTCAGATGAGGTGATAAAGAACACCAAAATCAAAACAATCGACAGAATAGAAATCACTGAGCTGTATGGTAATACATCGTAAACATGGAATAGTGTCAGTGAAATATCCGTTAAACCATTCGCACCCAATTCACCAACTTTGTTCACGACCTGATCAAGCGCAATACCACCAAATACTGACATCCAAACCAATGTTACCAACGTCGGAATCACGATGACTGCGAACAAAAATTCTCGAACGGTACGGCCTTTCGATACGCGAGCGATAAACATACCCACAAACGGAGACCAAGATACCCACCAAGCCCAGTAGAACACTGTCCAACCGTGCATCCACGTTTCGTCTTCACGACCATGCGGGTTACTCAACGGAATGATGTTTTGGATGTATGCCATTGTCGTGTCGACTAATGAACCCATCGCAGTATCAAAGGTAATGAACGTAATAAAAATAAGCAGAGCGAACGCAACGATCATATTGACGTTACTTAGGAGTTTGACACCGCCGTCAATACCACGAACAACAGAAAGCACAGCAATAAAGGTTACAAACGCAATCACCACCATTTGTGTACCGATGCCGCCGTTTAAACCAAAGACATGGTTAATACCACTGGTTGCCTGCTGAGCACCCAAACCAAGAGAAGTCGCAAGACCGAACAACGTCGAAAGTACAGCAAGGATATCAATAACGTGACCTAACCAGCCCCATGCACGGTCACCAAAAATTGGGTAAAACGCCGCGCGCAATGAAAGCGGTAAACCTTTGTTAAAGGCGAAAAAAGCAAGTGCCAACGCAACAAGGGCGTAAATACTCCAACCGTGAACACCCCAATGGAACATGGTCGCACCCATCGCGAGTGATTTAGCATCGGCTGAATACGCTTCTGCGTTTAGCGGCGTGCCCCACCAATCCGTGAAATAGGCCGTTGGTTCAGCCACACTCCAAAAGAGAAGACCAATACCCATACCTGCAGCAAACAGCATTGACAGCCATGAAACGGTTGAATGATCCGGCGTCGCTTCTTTACCGCCTAAACGAATCTTACCTAATGGAGAGAAAAGCAGACCAACAGCGAACAATAAGAAGAAATTGGTAGACCACATAAAGAATGCATCAAACTGTTCAATAATTCCGTTTTTGATCCCGTTTAATGCGTCGCGAGCGGTAACTGGCTCGACAAGAAGAAGTGAAATAAGACAGAAAACAACGAGACCAGCACTGATGCCGAATACGGGATTGTGTATATCGAAGCCCCATTTTTGAACGTTGTCTTGGCCAACCTGATAGTCTGTTGTGTCGATACTATATTTTTTAAATGCATTATCCATAAATACAAATTTAACGTAATTTGAAACGCTTCTCAGGGGAGAAGAACTCCAATACCGCCCTCCATTAATTTGAACTCTAAACTTTAAAAACGATGCGAAGTTTATCACCAATCACAAATTTATGCAAAAATGACACTTTTATTGCATATTTACAGCAAACAAACGCCAAACAAGTGTCTTCAACCTACAAGAATAAACTACGACATCTAACTATTTTTCGAAATTGGAATACACAGAGGAAAACAGTCAATAAACAAGGTCAAACGGCATTCAGAACAAAAGAGATGACCTCGCACATAAGTGCGAGACCATTTTGAGATAGGTGGAGTTTTTCAACCAACTGTGAAGGGTGAGTTGGATAAAGAAGATCGGGCAGTTTGCGGTTTACAAGAAATGGAAAGTCACGTTGCCCGTAAAGCTGCTTAGGTTATCGCTGTCCCCATTGATATCCACGCCAAATGATTGGTAACTTGCACCAACAGAGATATTGTCTAACAAGAAATATTCTGCGCCGACACCATACATGTAAGACACGCCATCATCTTTGCTGACCGAGCTTAATCCGCCATTGTAATCGACATTAAATGCATTAATGCCGCCTTTGGCATACACATGTAGCGGACCAAAATCGATGCTTGGTTTCGCAGCTAAGTAGAACGAAGTGAAATCCGCATCCCCTTTGTTGCCACCGAAAGACAAGTCGACTTTACCGTGGTTGAAATAGCCGACTTCGATACCGATTAATGGCAGAATCCCCGTTCCGACATGCACGCCATACGTTGTGTCGTTTTCGCCATCAATATCTGATTGACCAATTTGGCCGCCTGCATAAATCCATGAGTCAGCAAGCACTGATGTTGAACACAACGCCAAAGCCAATAACGAGAGTTTTGTTTTCATAGTTATACCTTCCTGTTCGATTCCTGAACGGAACATTACGCATACATGCGCACCTACTCGTCACTATATATTGGAAGGCATGGCGAATTTAAGACCAAAAAGTGAATAATTTATGTTCAGATTTTGTTTGTGTGATATCAATTCAGGTGAATAGTAGAATTAAGAGCAGTTAGGATTATCAATAGACAAAAAAACACCGGCGCAATGCCGGTGTTCAGAATTTTCATCATCTTGAATGGATGATTATAGGAAGTGCAATGTCGCGTTAACAGAGAACGTACCGATGTCGTCTTTGCCCGCTGTGTAGTTCATGTAGCTAGCACCAACAGACATTGGACCAAAAATGAAGTACTCAGCGCCTACACCGTACATTAGATCGAAATCATCATCGTCTTTGCCGCCTTTTACTTTCTTATCCCACTGGTGGATACCACCTTTCGCGTAAACGTGCAGTGGGCCAAAATCGATGCTTGGCTTAAGTGCAGCGTAGTAAGAAGTCAGCTTAGTATCTTGGCCGTTTACGTTGAACTCACCGTGTTGAGTTACACCCGCTTCAATACCGATGATAGGTAGAATACCTGTACCTACGTGCACAGAGTAAGACGTATCTGTCTCGCCTTTGTAGTCAGATTGACCAACAGTTGCACCGCCGTAAATCCAAGAATCTGCCATTGCCGCAGAAGATGCGCCAAGTAGCGCCACTGCTAATAGAGTTTTTTTCATCATCTACCTTTACTCTTTATTATTCCCCACGTCTTGCAAATCAGACGTTGGTACTGCAAATACAAGGGAGGCGAACCATTGCCTCCCGAGAACTAAAAACAACACGTGACAAGTTACTAGCAATTACTGTACCAGTAACTTCTTCATCGTTTACAACAAACCACAGCGCCATTTTACTTGTTGATTAACAAGCATCAATCGCGTTTTTGATTCGTTTATCAGAAACTGGATATGGTGTGCCTAATTGTTGAGCAAAGTAGCTCACTCGAAGCTCCTCAATCATCCAGCGGATTTCTTTCACATTTTCTGGAATCACCATCCCTTTCGGGATCTTATTCAGCAACTCTTTGTAATCCTTGGTGACAGATTCCACTTTAAGCATGTGCAAACGGTCTTTGTTCGGATCGATCGGCAATTTCTCCATGCGGCGCTCAATTGCACGCATGTAGCGAAGAATATCAGGCAGACGTTTCCAGCCACATTCCGTTGCAAAGCCTTTAAAAATCAAGCTTTCGATTTGCGCTTTGATGTCCGACAACGCAAACGCCATGGTGAAATCAATCTTGCCTTTCAGCTTTTTGTTGATGTTGAAAGCCGTCGTAAGAATGGTTTCTACCTGTTTGGCAATTTCTACCACGGTATCACCCAGTTCAGCGCGAACGTGTTCTTTCAACGCTTCAAACTTCTCAGGCTCCCAAACCAAACCGCCCTGCTCTTCAATAAGCTTATCGACACCACAGGCAATACAGTCATCAATCAGATCAAGCACTTTGCCGTAAGGGTTAAAGTACAGACCCAGCTTCGATTTGTTCGGCAAGTTTGCGTGCAAATATTTAATTGGCGACGGTACGTTCAACAAAATTAAGCGACGCTGACCAGCGCGCATTGCGGTGATCTGCTCAAATTCAGTTTCGTAGAGTTTGATTTCAACGCTGTCTTTAGTATCAACAAGCGCCGGATACGCTTTTACATCGTAGCCGCCACGTTTTTGTTGATACACTTTCGGCAGTTCGCCAAAGCTCCACGTATGCAGGCCTTGTTGTTCGATATCGTCATCCGCGACTTTGGAAAGCGTTTCTTGAACTTTATCTTTCAAGCTTTCTTTCAGTTCATGAAGGTCTTTGTTTTCCTTCAGCTTGCGATTTCGATGATCAACCGCGCGGAACGTGACTTTCAAGTGCTCAGGCACTTGTTCTAAGTTCCAATCTTCACGCAGCACTTCTACGCCCGTCATACGACGCAGTTCTTTTTCTAGCGAGTCCAGCAGTGGCGCTTCCATTGGTGTTACGCGTGCTAAAAACGCATCAGCATAGTTCGGTGCAGGCACAAAGTTCTTACGAATTGTCTTCGGTAGAGACTTAATCAAACTCACCACAAGCTCATGGCGTAACCCCGGGATCTGCCAGTCAAAACCTGCTGGTTCGACTTGGTTTAAAACCGGCAACGGCAAGTGCACGGTTACACCGTCACTATCATCACCCGGTTCAAACTGGTAACTCAGCTTAAGTTTCAGGTTGTTTTGGTGCCAGAAGTTCGGGTAATCCAAATCGGTTACGTGGCTTGCATCGCCCTTGAACAGCATCTCTTTCTCGAAGTTCAGCAGCTCTTTGTTGTCTTTCGATGCTTTCTTCCACCACGTATCGAAGTGTTTACCAGAGACCACTTCAGTGCCAACGCGTTGGTCGTAGAAATCAAACAGTTCATCGTCATCGACCAAGATGTCACGGCGACGAGATTTATGTTCAAGTTCTTCCACTTCTTGAAGAAGCTTACGGTTTTGCTTGAAAAACGCGTGCTTAGTTTCCCACTCACCTTCCACCAGCGCACTACGAATGAATAGCTCACGACTGACGGTTGGATCGATACTGCCGTAGTTCACCAAACGCTTCGGTACAATTGGCACGCCGTAAAGCATGACTTTTTCATGCGCCATCACCGCCGCGCGTTTCTTCGACCAATGCGGTTCGCTGTAACTGCGCTTGATAAGGTGCTTGGCTAATGGCTCGATCCACTCCGGTTGAATCTTGGCGATGATACGACCCCAAAGTTTCGAGGTTTCCACCAGCTCAGCCGACATGATCCACTTAGGTTGCTTCTTGAACAGCCCCGATGCCGGGAAGATATGAAAACGAGCGTTACGCGCGCCTTGGTATTCATTCTTCTCTTGGTCTTTCATACCAATGTGCGACAACAAACCAACCAGAATCGCACTGTGTACGCCATGGTAAGACGCAGGCTCATCGTTAAGTTTGAATTCCATTTCACGCATAGATTGGTGAATCTGGAAGTACACATCTTGCCACTCACGTACTCGCAAGTAGTTCAAGTAATCTTGCTTACATTGTTTGCGGAATTGGTTACCTGTCAACGCTTTCTGCTGCTTCTGGATGTAATCCCACAAGTTCACAAATGTCAGGAAATCCGACTCTTCATGGAAGAAACGACGATGTTTATCATCTGACGATTGTTGTTTGTCTGAAGGGCGCTCACGCGGATCTTGAATCGACAATGCCGCTGCGATGATCATCACTTCTTTTAGAGCACCATATTTTGGCGCTTCCAAAACCATACGTGCGAGACGCGGGTCGATAGGCAAGCGAGCCAATTGGCGACCAATGCTGGTTAAGCGTTTTTTCGCGTCCTTCGCTTCGGCGTTAATCGCACCAAGCTCTTCCAACAAGCGAACACCGTCTTGGATGTTGCGTTTATCCGGCGCTTCCACAAATGGAAACGCTTGAATGTCGCCCAAGCCAAGTGCCGTCATCTGCAAGATAACCGATGCTAGGTTAGTACGCAGGATCTCAGGATCGGTAAACTCCGGACGTGACTCAAAATCTTCCTCTGAGTACAGACGGATACAGATACCCTCTTCCACACGACCACAACGACCTTTACGTTGGTTCGCGCTCGCCTGAGAAATTGGCTCAATTGGAAGGCGCTGTACTTTAGTACGGTAACTGTAACGGCTAATACGCGCCGTACCCGGATCGATCACGTATTTGATGCCCGGAACCGTCAACGAGGTTTCGGCAACGTTGGTTGCCAGTACAATGCGTCGACCAGCATGAGGTTGGAAAATCTTGTTCTGCTCACCCGCTGACAAACGCGCGTAAAGCGGCACGATTTCTGTGCTCTTCAGATTGCGTTTAGACAAAGCATCAGCGGTATCACGGATTTCACGCTCACCGTTCATGAAGATCAGGATGTCACCTAGACCTTCATCACACAGTTCGTCGACCGCTTCGAAAATACCTTCAAGCTGGTCACGATCATTATCGTCATCACCGCTTAATGGTCTGTAACGAGTTTCTACTGGGTAAGTACGACCAGACACTTCAATAATTGGTGCATTGTTGAAGTGTTTTGAAAAACGCTCTGGGTCGATGGTTGCCGACGTGATGATCACTTTCAAATCAGGACGACGTGGTAGCAACTCTTTCAAGTAACCCAAGATGAAATCGATGTTTAGGCTGCGCTCGTGCGCTTCATCGATAATGATGGTGTCGTATTGATTCAAGAAACGGTCATGCTGAATCTCAGCCAGCAAGATACCGTCTGTCATCAATTTGATTTGGGTGTTTTCAGAGATCTGATCGTTGAATCGAACCTTGTAACCAACAAACTCACCCAGTTTGGTTTCCATCTCTTCGGCAATACGGTTCGCAACCGAACGCGCCGCAAGACGACGAGGCTGAGTGTGGCCAATCAGACCAAACTTACCGCGACCAAGCTCAGCACAGATTTTTGGTAGCTGAGTGGTTTTACCTGAGCCGGTTTCACCCGCAACGATAACCACTTGGTTTTCTTCAATCGCTTTCGCAATGTCGTCGCGTTTTTGGCTGACTGGCAGGATTTCTGGGTATTCAATCGTTGGCTTATAGCTGCTGCGTTGTTCCGCAACCATCATCGATTTAGCAATGTCTAATGCGATTTCATCAAACACAGCGTTACGCGCTGCGTCCTTCTTAATTTTGCTTGCACCAGAGATTCTTTTACTCAAACGAAAACGGTCGCGCATCATGCACTGATTCAGTGCTTTACGCAGAGATGCCGCGCTATTCACTTGAGCCTGAGGTGTTTGAGCTTGTTTCGCTGTCGCCTTTTGCGCACCATTTGACGGTGTCGCTTGCTCTTCAGCGGGAGTCTTTTTTGGGGGCTGTGACGAAGTCAAAGCGTTTCCTATTCTTTTCATTACAAAAACTGCGCGGATTGTATCACACAAGGTCTGCAACAAGATAACCGAAAGCTCATTCAATTTTTTCGAACATGTTAAGCGAATCGCTAGGCTTTTGAACTCACTTACCTTAATTATAATGGCTCCCATAGTCGAAAGCACTTATTTAAGGAATAACCATTATGTCTCGTGTACTAGCTCTAAAATCAAGCATCCTTGGCGATTACTCTCAATCAAACAAATTGGTTGAAGACTTCATCAAAAATGTAGACCAAGACAAACTGACCGTTCGTGATTTGGCTGCAAACCCACTGCCAGTTTTGGACTTCGCCGTTGCCACTGCACTTCGCGCAACGGAAGATCTTTCACAAGAACAACAAGCGGTTGTCGACTTGTCTGATACCTTGATTGAAGAAGTAAAGGCCGCAGACACTTTGGTTATAGCTGCACCAATGTACAACTTCACCATTCCGACTCAGCTTAAAAACTGGATTGATTTGATTGCTCGTGCAGGCGTGACATTCAAATACACAGAAAACGGCGTTCAAGGTTTGATTGAAGGTAAGAAAGCGATCGTAGTAACGACGCGCGGTGGTATCCATAAAGATTCACCAACCGACAACGTGACGCCATACCTACGCACTGTACTGGGTTTTGTAGGAATCACTGATGTGGAATTTGTTTACGCAGAGGCGCTAAACATGGGTGAGGATGCGGCATCGAAAGGCATTTCAGAAGCGCAAAGCCAACTTTCCACAATGGCATAACTTCAACGACAAAAAGAATACAAACGAAAAGGGATTGGTTTACGCCAATCCCTTTTTTATCGTTTTAAGTCAAAGCTGATCATGCTGGTGTAACAGCTTTGCGCACATTGCCCACAACCTTTGCATTTGGCAGCATCAATTTTGGGTTTGGCATCGTCTTGCCATTGCAATGCATCGTAAGGGCAACTGTCCTCGCAACTGCCGCAATAACCGTATAAGTTTTCGCAGCTGTTCGAGATAGTTGCAATCAAGCCTGTAGACTCTGTTTGGTTTGAAAGCGCCAATGTAGGACACGCCGACTTACACTCACCGCATAAATCACATGCTGAGTAGCTGATGTCTAACGCGGCCACGCCATCGACCATTTCAATGATTTGGCTTGGACATGCCGAAGCGCACTTACCGCATCCATCACACAGACGCGTGAACATCGATTCTTCCAGCGCATACGGAGGTCTCGCTTTAACACGAGGCTCTTGAGCTTGTTCAACTGGCGCACGACGGAACGAAAACAAACGCCGCTTGCTTAGATCAACCGATTCAGACTGGCGCATCCGAGTAATCTCTCTTTGCAGGCACAACGACTTGGTATTGCTCACTCAAAGATTGAAGTAATTCTTCAGTAAGGTTCGACAGTTTTGAGTAAGGCGTGAGAGTCACCGCTTTTTTGAAGCGCTTATTGAAAAAGCCAAACCATGTCATCAAGTGTTCGCGTAGCATTTCAGCCGCCAGTTTTTGCTGTTCAGTTTCAATCAACATGCCTAACACCATCAGCATCAAGCCAATTTGATCTTCTGGTTCACGTTGGTCAGATTCCAAAGAAAAACCACAACGCTGCAAAAAGTAACGATATTCAATGGTTGATTCACCAAACAACACCGCTTCTTTATCTAGATAAGCCGAACCCCAAGGTGGCGCTGGCATCTCACCAATACCAGCAAACATGCGATCGTGCTCCATTTGCAGTGCCTCTTCGCTCTCGTTTTGGAAGCTGCGTAACATGTCATTAAGCGCTTCGATTGGCGTATCTGTATTGCTCAGCAACGTATCGAGATTTGCCGCTGGATAATCTTTAGGCTGGTAGTAAAACAGTGCACCAAACAGCTTAAGAACGATGCTGGTATCTTGTGGTTCAAGTTGAGAAATTTGCATGAAGTACCTTTGATTACTGGTGTTTTTATTCTTCGATTAAATGAAACGGAATAGAGGTGGGACGAACACTCGCCCCACTCTGCTAATTGTTATCAGTACAAATAATGGTTATCAGCACAAATAACGGTTATCAGTACAAACCAGATGTAAAGTGCATACCGTAGAACACATTACGACCCAGAATCTCTGCAACGAACAAGGCAACGAATGCCACGATAACCAGCAAATTCTTCTGACGACCTTCTGCGGTAAACAACTCAGCGAATACCCAAAGAGCAGCAGCAACCACAAGCAACAGCACATGACCGGCAACATAGCCAGATAGCATGGTGATTTGATCTAAGCCACTGTGAATCGCGGTTGAGATACCTGCGAAGTGAATGGTTTGCATCACTGTGAAAGCTAGGTTCAACGCAATCAAACTCACACCTGCCCACATTAGGCGACGGTTAGTTTTCTCAGCCGTCACGTCCAATACGTTGATCAGCGTGTAACCAAACATCAGGCCCGAAGTCACAACCGTGAACCAAAACGCAACCGTTGTCATTGGTGAGTACCATGCTGGAACCGTTTCGATTTGGTAAACATTTGCCATCGCGAACATGAAAATCACGCCAACCGCGATAGACAACCAGTTCACAATTTTGCGAACGCCTTCGCTACCGATTTTTAGAATCGTCAGCAACCAGTACAAACCCGCTAAAGACAGAAAACTTGCACCCGTTAAGATCTCGTTAGATAGCGCCGCACTACCAACACGGTTTAATGCGTTGAAGGCACGAAGTGGGCTACCCAAGTGCGTGGTTGAGAACAAGAAACCCAATCCCATTACAACCAAAATAGCGAAACGAGCGATGTTCATACGAGGCTCTGTCACGCGTGGTGGCTTACCGAATTTCTCGAACGCATTAACCGTTAAGTGCGCGCCAACCGCGGTTTGAGCAAGAACCGTAAAGGCAACTAATGGTGCTTCGTATAACATTATTTCACCTCTCTTGGATTCTGTAGGAAACCCGTGCGGTCATTGGTTGGGCGACCATTTGGATTTAGCTTCACGATCAGGTTCGGGCTCGTAATGCGAGAATCTGGCAGTGGTGCCACATCCGCGTTTGAACCGTATTTCGCGCGTAGTTCATCAATTGGACCAAACTCAATCGCACGCAATGGGCAGCTATCAACACACACTGGCATTAAGCCTTCTGCGACACGTTCGTAACAGCCATCACACTTGGTCATGTGACCTTTTTCTTCACTGTATTGAGGTGCGCCGTAAGGACACGCCATGTGACAAGATTTACAGCCGATACACACGCTTTCATCGACAACGACAAAGCCGTCTTCTTCACGCTTGTGCATTGCACCAGATGGACAAACCTTGGTACACGCAGGGTTAGTACAGTGGTTACAAGAGATCGATAGGTAGTACGCAAACACATTTTGACGGAACGCGCCGTTTTCTTCTGTCCAGTTGCCGCCTACATATTCGTAAACACGACGGAAGTTACGGTCGATACCCAGATCTTTGTTGTCTTTACAAGAGAGCTGACATGTTTTGCAGCCAGTACATTTGCTTGAATCAATGTAAAAGCCATACTGCTTCGCTGTGCTCATTATTTAGCCCCCATTTTCTTAATTAGCGTCACTTCAACGAGGTTGGTATGGCTCGGGTTCGATTTTGCCAACGGGCTCGGACGTTGTGTCGTCAGTACGTTGATTGAACCCGCTTGGTCAACACCTTTTGCGTTTGGTGCGTACCATGCCCCCTCACCTAAGCCAACCACATGCGGCATGATGCGTGGGGTCACTTTTACGCGAACGTTCATTTCACCGAACTTGCTACGAACACTCACCAAATCGCCGTTGTCGATGTTGCGAGAAGCGGCATCAATCGGGTTGATCCAAAGCTCTTGTGGCGCTGCTGCTTTTAGGATGTCCACGTTGCCGTACGTTGAGTGCGCGCGCGATTTGTAGTGGAAGCCCGTTAGCTGAAGTGGGAACTCTTTACGATCTGGCGAATCCCAGCCGTTGAATGTCGAAACATATTCTGGCAATGGTGTGATGGATTCATCTTCATCCAGTTCCCATTCTTCGTTGATCTTCGCGAGGGTCTCTGAGTAGATCTCAATCTTACCTGATGGCGAAGGCAATGGATTCGCTTCTGGGTCACGGCGGAAGTCCTCAAACGCCACGTGTGGACGGTCGAATTGCTTCTTGTAGATGCCCTGCTTTCTCATCTCATCGTAAGACGGCAGGTTTGGATCGTTGTTTTGTTTGACGGTCTGAGCGTACATCCATTGCAGCCACTCTTCTTGCGTGCGACCTTCAGTAAACTCATCAAACACGCCCATACGCTTCGCCACACCAGACATGATGTCGTAGATTGGCTTACATTCGAAACGAGGTTGAATCGCTTGGCTTGCAAAGATGAAATAAGGCATTGATGCTGCCGCACCATCCATACAGAAATCCGATTGCTCGGACGTTGTACAGTCTGGCAGTACGATATCGGCATACTTCGCAGAAGACGTCATGTGGTTGTCGATCACCACAATCATTTCACACGCTTTTTCATCTTGAAGAATGTCGTGTGTGCGGTTGATGTCTGAGTGTTGGTTAATCAGGCAGTTACCCGCGTAGTTCCAGATGAACTTGATGTTGTTTTGCAGCTTCTGAACACCTTTGATGCCGTCAGTAAGATCGGTCATCTCAGTGCCACGGAAAATCGCATCTGTCCAAAGGAACATTGGGATAGAAGCGCTGATTGGGTTTGGCACTTTCGGGAAGCGTTGGAATGGGTAAGAGTGGTTACCCTCACGAGCACCAGTACCACCACCTTGTAGACCAACCTGACCACGAAGCAGAGACAGCATCATGATCGCTTTACATGCTTGCTCACCGTTTGCTGAGCGTTGTAGACCCCAACCTTGCGTGATGTAAATGCGTTTTGCATCGCCGATGTCGCGCGCAAGTTTCAAGATCACATCAGCAGGAATACCTGTGATTGGTTGTGCCCACTCTGGCGTTTTCTCGATACCATCCGGACCTGTGCCCATGATGTAATCTTTGTAGCTGCCATTTTCTGGCGCTGATGCTGGCAAACTTTTACGGTCGTAACCCACACAGTAGCGGTCAAGGAAGTCTTGGTCGACTTTATCTTCGCTGATCAATACATGGGCGATAGCAGCGACAAGAGCCGCATCGGTACCGTGTTTGATAGGAATCCATTGGTCTTCACGGCCAGCGGCAGTATCGGTGTAACGAGGGTCGATACAGATCGTACGTGTGTGGTTAATATTTTTTGCGTCCACGTAGTTGTGGATTTGACCACCGCCCGACATACGCGTCTCGGCTGGGTTGTTACCAAACATCAGACAAAGATCTGCGTTTTGTACGTCGTCAATCGAGTTGTTGTCTACCCAAGTGCCGTAGAAATACTCAGACATACATTCAATGTTCGCTGCTGAGTAGTCACCATAGTGGTTCAGGTAGCCACCACACAGGTTCATCATACGTGCAACCAATGTCGCGCTCGGATCCCAGCTCTTAGTTACCGTACCACCCAAGGTACCCGTACCGTAGTTTAAGTAAACCGCGTCATTACCGTAGTCTTTAATGATGCGTTTTAGGTTGTCACCGATGAGATCAAAGGCTTCGTCCCAAGTAATACGTTTGAACTTACCTTCACCACGTTTACCAACGCGAAGAAGTGGGTATTTCAAACGGTCTGGCGAGTAAACACGGCGACGCATAGAGCGACCACGCAAACAAGCACGAACTTGATGATTGTGGTTATACACATCATCACCCGTGTTATCGGTTTCTACCCATTTAATTTCACCATCGACCACGTGCATACGAAGCGGACAACGAGAACCACAATTTACGGTACATGCCGACCAGACAATTTTTTCATTAGGTTTTGCTGGCGTTTCTTTGGCAACCGCTTTAGTTGCAAACGGGAGAGAAAGCGCGTTTCCTGCTAACGCTAAAGCGCCAAGTGCAGAACCGCCCTTTAAAGCATCACGCCGAGTAATATTAAACTTACCATTTTGACTCATGGTTTTTTCCTAAGTGCATTTAAAATTGGGAGTGGCGCTTAATTAATAACAAGTGGGGAAAGAACACTAATTAGAAACAAATAAGATATAGAGATCGTATTTCCAAAATAGGCATGATTTGAAAATATCTAAAACACTTTGAGGTCAAAGTGACATTTCTAAGATCTATTAATCAAGCTTTACTTATCAGGCCTTGAGCAACTAAAGCCAGACAAGAAACCACTATCGATATCCTTGTAGATTTAATGGTTAATAAGTTTGACCACTATCAATTTATAAATGGCACGATGCGTAATCTTATATTTCATTTTACGATTTTTTATTAATGAAATATGAATAGGTCAGAGCTAGGTAAAATAGATAATATTTACTAATCTAAATTGAATATATAAATACAAAAATAGAATACAGAAGAATAAAAATAGTAATTGTTATCAATCATTGGATAATAAAAAGCCCTGTAGGATTACAGGGCTTAATAATGTATTTAGAATTCGTATTGGAAATAAATCGTGTTGTAGTTACTTCCACCTTTAATTCTGCCAAATTGAGAGGCGTTTTCGAAGATCGCAGAGCGATGGTGTAACGAATACCCCACCCACATGTTCTCCCAATCTTTTTGGTTAAACAGGTCACCGACGTTCACATCCAATGAAAAGTCCAGATAGTTAAGCAAGTTACTTGGCGTGTAACCCTTCTCTTCCATTTCTGTACCTTCGATATAGGTGATGTTGTCGATGTAAGACATCCCTTCTGCAACACCAAAGCGCCATTGAGTCGGCCAGTTAAAGGTGTAATACGCTTTAATCGCCATAACGTATTCGGTACTAGACGACTGAACATCCGACGACCAATGGTGAACCAAACCAGGCGTTAAATAGATATCAAGAGGCAAACCAAACAGTTCATCAGTCAACGGATGTCCGTAGAAAAACGAAGTGAGCTGATTATCGTATTCATCCTTTTCAGCGTTGAACTTGAAAATGTCGCCCATATTGGAAGGCGTCGCCCAACCGTGCGCAATTCGCAAATATGGACGATTGTGAAGGTCAGATTTTCGCTCTTTGCCTTTGTCGTTAAAGAAGCCGAAACCGACAAACACTTCACCTTGGTAACGATCTTCGACAATTCCACTCTTGTAAGCTTCGTTGTCTAAGCGCGTCACGCTGGTTTCGCCCAACAAATAGAGGTTAGAAATCACGTGATAACGCGCTTTGATGCCCAGATTAGCATCTGCGCCAGCACCGATTCTTTCCCCTGTCACATCTTTGAAAGCGTAATACTCGCTGTTGAAATCAGAGTCCTTATAACGGATGGTAAAAGATGGTTCGAACTCCCAATCACCCAGCTCGTAATTTGCTGCAATTCTGTAGTTTGAGTGGAACTGAAACTCGTCATCCGTCATCAATTCCACTTCAGCGCGCCAGTTTTCATTGAAGTCATAACGCAGTTGGCCACCAAAATCGACGCGATCACCTTCAAACGCGTTTTGAACGGATTTAGGAATGTCGACAAAACGAAGGCGCGTAATCGCGCTCACTCGCCAGTCAGAATCCTCTTCGTTAAACAGAAAAGCGCCGCCCTCGAGTCCGTTAATGTACAAATGTTCATTTTCAAAAAACATCATCGGCACGAAGGTGCTCACCGTAGAGTCATCGTTAGCAGTGTAAAAAGGAATCGAGGCCGTGCGATACATGGCGGCAATGCCCCACGTTTGCTCATCTGTTGCATAAGCCGTTGATACAGCCGCAGCGAGCGGAAGCATCATGGTGGCTTGTTTCAATCTCTTCATGGGTTTTAATCAAAGTTGATGGAGAAAATCAGTGAATTAAGCTTATGTTCTTTCGATATTAGCCGTTACAATACTTAACGTTGTCATGTGCGTGACAGTTCGCGTCATGCACTTTGATACGTTGGCATGAACATAATCTCAGTGCGTTGTTAACCTAACAACGAACTATGCCAGTAATCTAGGCATGTCGTCATCAAAAATCATTAAAAGCAGCCACTTATGGGTTTAGCTTGAACTTAAACATAACGAAGTAAACGTGAAAGCATCAGAACTTATCTCTATCCTCAATAATTTGCCGTCTAACTCCAACCCAGACATCGTGATGGGAGAAGAGTGGCTACCTGAAAGATTAGTGGATACCAAGCTCGATGGTGAGCTCCTGTTTTTGCACTTCGATAACGCACCTGAAGATGGACAAGGTGACGAAGAAGGCCGTGGTTTTGTCGATCATGAAATAGATTTGATCCGCACTCGCCTGCAACAAATTCTGGATGAAGACAGTGACAACGCATCAAAAGCGGATGCGATGTTAGGTTTGTTCTTAATGGGGCATGAACTTAGCAGCTCTCAAGTCATCGAAGTATTAGAAGAAGAATCAGATACATAAGGAAGCGCTTTGCCAACAACGTTGACCAATACTGAACCTACTCCCCTTCCTCTTGTTATTGCCGGGCCTGTCCTGCGCAAAGTTACCGCGTCTGAAATCAACATTTGGCTAGTGACGACCAAGCCTCTTAAAGGCGTGGTTGAAATAATGGATGCAAGCACTCACAACGCATACACATCACAATCACTTGATGAACTTCAGCAGCTCCAAATAGGTCAGAGAGCGTGGGTAAGCTTACTCGCCATTAAAGGTGATTACCCAACTCATCAACCGCTTCGCTACCAAATTCAAACTCAAGATGGTCTATTGACTGAGCTGTTGCCACATCTGAACTATGAACAAGACCAACATCCACATCAAGGATTGGAGTTTGTGATCAGCGAAAAAGCCGATTACGTTCTTCATGGCTCTTGTCGAAATCCTCACCATTTTAGTAAAGACACTTTAGTCACTGCAGACGAAAAGGTCGCTAGCTTACGTGTTGATGAGCGACCAGACATGCTGATCATGAGTGGTGACCAAATTTATGCAGACCACGTAGCGGGGCCGACTTTGGACGCCATTGAGCAAGTCGTTAAGCTACTAGGATTACCAGACGAGCAATTTGAGCAAGCGCCCATTGCAGATACAAAAGCACTGTATAAGCACCCAGATTGCTACTATGGACGCGATAAGCTTCTGCCACATTATGTCGATGATGGTAGTTTGTTAACTAAGCTGTTCCCTCATCGTGGCACACCCATTTTTAGTGCGAAAGAGTGTGAAAACCACCTGATCAGTTTCGCTGAATGCTTTGCGATGTATCTGCTAGTTTGGTCACCTACCCTTTGGGATCTAATCAAACGCGACCGCTTGCTGGAAACTGCATTCACGGTTGGTGGAAAAACTCTCGAACCAAAATGGCAACAGCAATGGCGCGATGAAAAAGTCCAAATCGATAACTTTGTTGCAGGTTTGGCGAAGGTACAAAGACTGCTCGCGCACATTCCTACCTATATGATCTTTGATGATCACGACGTAACCGACGATTGGAACTTAACCATCGGCTGGGAACAAGCGGCTTACAGCAACGCTTTCTCAAAACGCATTATCGGCAACAGTTTGATCGCGTACTGGCTTTGCCAAGGCTGGGGAAACGCGCCAGAAAAGTTTAACGAGACGTTTTGGCGACACGCGAACCACTTTTTCGACGCTCCCTCTTCGCAAGCTCAAGATGCCTTTATTCAACATCTCTATCGCTTCGAAGAATGGCATTATACTATCCCTACTTCACCAAAGGTCGTGGTACTCGACACACGAACTCGCCGCTGGCGGTCTGAATCTCGCATGAATAAACCATCGGGTTTGATGGATTGGGAAGCGATGATTGACTTCCACCAAGAGCTGGTGCATCAAGACAAAGTGATTATTGTTTCTGCCGCTCCCATGTTTGGTGTGAAATTCATTGAAGCCTTGCAGCGTGTGGTAACAATGCTTGGCAAACCGTTGATGGTCGATGCCGAAAACTGGATGGCGCATCCGGGCAGTGCCAATACGCTCATCAGTATTTTTACGCATACCAAAACACCAACCAACTTTGTGATTTTGTCTGGTGACGTTCACTACTCGTTCGCCTATGACATCAAATTGCGTTATCGAAAAAACAGCCCGAATATTTATCAAATCACCTGTAGCGGCATTAAAAACCAGTTTCCTACGCAACTGCTCACGATCTGCGATGGTCTAGACAGAATGCTTTACAGTCCGCGTTCACCACTCAACTGGTTTACGAAACGTAAACGCTTGAAGATCTACAAACGCGCGCCAAGCACTCACAATTTTTATCGCTTGGTTAATCACAGTGCTATCGGAGAGTTACGCTTGGACGATGAAGGAAAACCGAGTCACATCGGCATTCTGACTAGCGACGGAGAGGAGATTAACTTCCCTCCAACTCGCGCAGAAGATAAAGGAAAATAACCTGTCAGTGCGGTGCTAAATTTGATAGGACACCTTGAGATTTACCGTATCTATTACCATCTTAAAAGAAAACAGCTTGGTGCTTACTATGTTTAATTCTCTTACTTCGTTGTTCAAACAACTTATCGACGGCTCGGATTTGAGCAAAACCAATGCACTGTCGCCAAACATGGCGATCGCATGTCTGCTGTGTGAAGTGTCTGGTGCGGATCATCTAATTGATGAAAAAGAAGAAAGCACAAAGCGTTCTTTACTGATGAAGTTGCTCGAGTTAAACGAGCAAGAATCGGAGCAATTACTTGCTCAGGCAAAAGAAAAAACGCAAGACGCTACCTCTTTGTACGATTTTACTTCCCAGCTTCGAGAACTCACACAAGAGACTCGCTACAACTTGATTAAGAGCATGTGGGAAGTCGCTTATGCCGATGGACAAATCGACCCACTTGAGGATGCCGTAATTCGCAAAACCGCAGAACTCTTGTACGTTGACCACAGCGATTTTATCCGAGCAAAACTGCAATCACAGTAACGCTGTGACAATAAAACTTGTGCTCAATGCTCATTTTCTACCAATAAAAAAACGCGCATTACGCGCGTTTTTTCTTCAGCCAACGACATTGTTATTAAAATACTGGTCAAGGTATGAATGTGTTTGACAGCTTCTACACTAATCTACATACATGACAAAACAACAATGATTGGATGACGAACTAATTACAGCATGGTGAGCGCAAGCTTCGCTAGGTTGTGCGCGTCCACATAGCCCGAATGCTGACGCCCTTCCCACTCAATGCCTTTTGCTTCTTGCGCAGCTCGGTGGCCAATTCGCTTGTCTTTTAAACGGTTTTGAATACGGTACAGCGTCGCGAGATTGATGAATTCCGTAAACGGCGCTTCAATACCTTTTTGTTTACACTCTTCAAGAAGAATGACATCGTCACGTCCCCAAGAAGCATAAATCTTGTTGCGACCACCAAAGTTCTTAATCATAGATTTGATTACTTCGGCCAATGGTCTGCCTTGCTTTTCGATTTTACGCGGCGTGATGCCCGTCAGTTCAGCACAAAACAGTGACACTTCATCATGTTCTGGCTTCACGTAGTATTGAGCACGCTTGACGATCTCGCCTTTAGACAAATCTATTTCAGCTAACCCTACTTCGATGATCTCTCCCGTGCGGCCGACGCCATTCTCGCTCCAGCAGCACATTTCTAAATCGAAGCAGACGATACGGTTATGGTTCATAGCTTGTCTTGGTTCCTAGCGTAAATTTGAAAGGGTGCGATTCTACCGCAACACTATGAAAAACTCGAATTTGCGCGCTGATTTAATCACCGATCGACACGGTATTGCGGCCATTTTCCTTACTTAAGTACAGTTGAGCATCCATTTTGTGGTACAAGTTTTCCGGATCTTCGTCGTGATGAACTACCGCACCAATACTCAATGTGCAAATTATAGACGCCTCTTCATAGTCAAATGACGAGCTCGCCACGATGCCGCGTAATTTTTCAAGATACGCTTCTAGCTCTTCTGCGTCCGTCACCGTGGAAAGAATACAAAACTCATCTCCACCTGCACGATAGAATCGGTCACCCGCATTTAAGTTGGCATTAACCAATTTCGTGACATGAAGTAACGCTTCATCACCCGCCAAATGGCCGTGCTTATCATTAATCACTTTAAAGTGGTCAATATCGAAACCAACCAAAGAGAACGGTTTACCGCTATTAATTTGATTGAGCAAATTGTCGTTAAACACACGACGGTTCAACAATTGCGTCAGAGGGTCTAACTCGGCCATGCGTTTTAGCTCAACCGTCTTAATATCAAGCATTTCGGCTAAACGTTCTTTTTCTCGTGACTGTAAGTTAACGATGTAGCTGATCAAAAACGCAATCAGAAGACCTGCGATGGTCGTTCCCGTTAAAATGGAGCGCTCCCAAGCAGACACGGCATCTGAAAGTTTGAAATCAATTCGCCATTGTCGATTAGGCAGCTGAATCGTTCGGCTGATCACTTTACCGCTGATCCGATCCCAGTTTTCACTTTGAAACAAAAACGGGTCATCAGAGGCATCAAAACCTAAATCTTCCACTCTGACCGACATCTCAAGTTCCGTCGCTGTCTTAGTGATAAGTTCTTCGAAATAAACAGTGCTACGAATCACACCCGTAACCACGCCCAACAGGTTTTTATTCTCGGAGTCAAAGACCGGGTGATACACCAGCAAGCCCGATTTGGGGATGGATTTGTCGTAGCCGTCTTGAAGCAGACGAACTTTATCGGAAACATTTGCGCGTTTGTGTGTCGAGATGTCGTCAAAGATCAAATCAAAACGCTTTCGAGAGAAGTAAAAACCAAGTAAAGATAAGTTGGCTTGGGTTCTTGGGTAGATGTCCGTTGCAACGTAAACAGGAGTGTTGTTTTCTAGAATATAGCCAAAGGTTTTGGGCTGATCTTTTGGAACGGTAAAGATTTGGTAATCTGGGTATGTTTGACGCATTTTAGCAATGTGCGCGTCTAAATCTTCTCGCTCTACTCGTTGCATCCACTGCAAACCAATCAAACTGTGCGAGCTATTGATAACCTGCTCTGCATAAACGGGAAATGCTGACCAATAAGAACTGTCTATAGAATGATAAAAATTGGCCCCCGCTCCGATAAATTTCAAATCATTTTCAACATTTGCTTTTAGAGATTCAGCTTGTCGATCTGCAAGGGTTGCAAAAGTAGCGAGGGTATATCGTTGCTGAATTTGGTAGGCCACACCAACTACGCCTGCAGTGACGAGGAGCGCCGCTACAAAAGCAGAAATGGAATCAGAGTGTCTCTTTATAAAGCTCTTTTGAGCAGTGCTTGTGGTCATCTCGTCTACTGATATTTCCGTAAGTTAAACTTCGGTATTTAGGGAAATACTGCGTTACCAGCGAATAAACATCAAGCAGCAACCTACCAAGCTTAGTCCAATCGTTGATTTTTCACGCTGATCGTACGGTATATTCACGAATTATTACAGCCTTAGGCCTTGAATATGCTACCATCCGTCATCATTTTAATGTCTAAACTTGGTGCAAGATCGCAAAGACGATCGCTTTTAGTCAATAAATTGAGCCAATACTAAGCACCGAGCAATCAATAGAAAGAGAAAAAACGTCATGAACATTGATTTGAACCTAATTCCTCAAACGTTCGATATGCTGCACGCAGGCCTTGCGGCTTCGAGCGTATTGCTTCTTCTGATCGCAGTATCACGCAAATCAAAAGTGATTGAGAAAGTGGTAGAGAAACCTGTCGAGAAAATCGTCGAGGTTGAAAAGCCAGTCGAGAAGATCGTAGAAGTGGAAAAGGTTGTAGAAGTAGAGAAAGTCGTAGAAAAAGTGGTGGAAGTTGAATCAAAACTTGCAACAGCTTCTACTGATTCTGCAATGCAGCTGCTTTCTATCATGCAGCAAGAAGCGCGTCTAATCGACTTCTTGAAAGAAGACCTAACTTCGTTCTCTGATGAAGAAGTAGGCGCTGCGGCTCGTGTTATCCACACTGGCGGTCAAAAAGTATTGAGCGATTACGTGACACTTGCGCACGTTCGTAACGAAGAAGAAGAAACTCGTATTACGGTTGAAGAAGGCTTCAACCCACAAGAAATCCGCCTAACTGGTAACGTGACAGGCAGCGCGCCGTTCCACGGCACTCTAGTTCACAAAGGTTGGAAGGCAACGTCTATGAACCTGCCTAAACTGGCTGAGAACTACGATGCTTCTGTGATTGCTCCAGCTGAGGTTGAGCTGTAATGGAACACATGAACCAAGAAAACCTTTCTCAAGAGACAGCGCAAGAGCAACAGTCTCCTAAATTCAGTGTTGGTATCGACTTAGGCACCACTCACTGCGTAATGTCTTACGTTGATACTCAAGACGAAGACGCTCGTGTACAAGTCATGCCTATCCCGCAGCTAACAGCTCCGGGAACTGTAGAAACTCGCAGCCAATTAGGCTCGTTCCTATACCAGCCGCATGAGCATGAAATGAACCCGCAATCACGCGTTCTTCCATGGTCGAGCGAGCCAAAAGCTCTGGTTGGTGCGATTGCTCGTAACCTAGGTTCAAAAACACCAATTCGTTTAGTTGCTAGTGCAAAATCTTGGCTTTGCCACGCTGGTGTAAACCGTCGTGACGCATTCCTACCTGCGGGTAGCCCAGAAGAAGTGGAAAAAGTATCCCCTCTTCGCGCAACCGAGCTATACCTTGAGCACCTAAAAGACGCTTGGAATCACGCGAATCCAAACCACAACCTTGCCGATCAAGACGTTACCATTACGGTTCCAGCTTCTTTCGATCCTGCGGCTCGTGACCTGACAGCCGAAGCTGCACGCAACGTTGGTTTTGTGCACCTAACGCTTCTAGAAGAGCCACAAGCTGCGCTTTACAACTGGATTGATAACAGCAACGACAAATGGCGCGACGAAGTTGAAGTTGGCGACATCGTGCTTGTGGTCGATATCGGTGGTGGTACAACCGACCTTTCTTTAGTTGAAGTAACAGAAGACGAAGGCAACCTAACTTTGAATCGTATCGCGGTAGGTGAACATATCCTACTTGGCGGTGACAACATGGACCTTGCACTTGCGTACCGCTTGAAGATGAAGCTCGCGCAAGAAGGCAAAGAGCTACAGCCATGGCAAGTTCAGGCGATGACGCACGCATGTCGTGATGCTAAAGAAGCGCTATTGAACGACAGCGAGCTTCAGTCAGTGCCAATCGTTGTACCAAGCCGCGGTTCTAAACTGCTTGGTGCAACGCTGAAAACTGAACTGACTCAAGAAGAAGTACAACAAACATTAGTTGACGGTTTCTTCCCTCAAGTTGCGATTACAGACCACCCTGTTCAACGTAACCGTGGTGCACTAACACAAATGGGTCTGCCTTACGCACAAGATGCGGGTATTACTCGCCACATTGCAGCATTCTTGTCTAAGCAAGCACACGCGCAAAGCGGCGGTGAATCAGCGCAAGCTCAAGATTTCAACCCATTTGCAAACATGCCAGGTATGCCTGGCGCGGATGCAGCGCAATCGGCTGACTTCATCAAGCCAACCGCAATCCTATTCAACGGTGGTGTTCTGAAATCGAAACTTCTAGCAACTCGTCTAGAAGACACGATCAACGAATGGCTACTAGAAGCAGATGCAGAAATGGCGAAACGCCTAACAGGTGTGGATCTAGACCTTGCGGTTGCTAGCGGTGCGGCTTACTACGGCTCTGTGCGTCGTGGTCAAGGTGTGCGTATCCGTGGTGGTATTGCTTCGGCGTACTACGTGGGTATCGAAAGTGCGATGCCTGCGATTCCGGGCATGGCGCCTCCAATGGAAGCACTTTGTGTCGCACCATTTGGCATGGAAGAAGGCTCAAGCGTTGACGTACCAAGCCAAGAGTTTGGTTTGATCATCGGTCAGCCAGTTAACTTCCAATTCTTCGGCTCAACCGTTCGTCGTGATGACCTAGCAGGTACTCACCTTGACTACTGGGCACCTGAAGAGCTTGAAGAGCTACCAGAAATCCAAGTAACGCTGCCTGTATCTGAAGGTCGTCGTGAAGGTGAAGTGGTTCCAGTAACTCTTGCTTCTCGCGTCACAGAGCTTGGCACGCTTTACTTAGAAGCCATCGCCGCAGATAACGGGCAAAAATGGCATGTTGAGTTCGATGTGCGCGAAGACGCGAAAAGTGACTCAAACGAAGAACAATAATTAGAAGTCAAACGGCATCCAATCGGGTGCCGTTTTTAAATACACGAAGGTTTGGTTTTGTATGGCATCTCCTCGTTTTCTTGTTGGTATTGACCTTGGCACCACAAACACTGTGGTGGCCTACTGTGAAATAACCGACAACCTTGAACAATCCGAAGTATCCCTATTTGACATTGACCAACTGATTGGTCCGGGCGAAGTCGTTCGTAAACCACTTCTGCCCTCTTTCCGCTATCATCCAGCTGTAGGTCAAATCTCCCCTTCTGACCTCACTCTTCCTTGGGACAACGAACCTGTTGCCGGCGACATTAACAATGTAATCGTTGGTGAATGGGCTCGCGAATTAGGCGCGAAAGTAGAAGGCCGTCAGGTATCCAGCGCGAAAAGCTGGCTCTCACATCAAGCGGTTGATCGTAACTCAGACATTCTTCCTTGGGCTGGTGCGCAAGACGTGGATAAAGTCTCGCCAGTTATTGCCAGCGCAAGTTACCTCAATCACATTCGTCAAGCATGGAACTACCGTCATCCAAGTAACAAACTCGAAGACCAAGACGTAGTTGTCACCGTTCCGGCATCATTTGATGAAACCGCGCGTAAACTGACACTTGAAGCCGCCGAGCTTGCTGGCTTGAAGAAAATAGTCTTGCTCGAAGAGCCACAGGCGGTGTGTTATGACTGGTACGCACGCCACCAGCAAACCGCAGCTGATGAATTAAAAGATTTGCCGCTAATCCTTGTTTGTGATGTAGGTGGTGGTACAACAGACTTAAGTCTTATCGAAGCTAAGTTCACTCATGACGACTTAGCACTTGATCGTATTGGCGTTGGTGAACACTTAATGCTAGGTGGCGATAACCTCGACTTAGCGTTAGCGCACCTTGCTGAAAGTCGCTTCAGTCAAACCAAAAAACTCACTGCTGCAAGCCTAACCAAGCTTATTCAGCAAACTCGTAAAGCCAAAGAAAACCTGCTCTCAACGAGTGCACCTGACGAAGTAAAGATCACCATGCTAGGCAGTGGTTCTAAGCTGCTTGGGGGCACAAAGAGTATTGCTCTAAGCAAACAAGAAGTGCACCAAATCGCATTGGATGGTTTCTTCCCGCTTTCTGATTTCAGTGAAGTGCCAGACAAACGCCGCAGCGCGGTTGTCGAGTTTGGTCTTCCATACGTTGCTGACCCAGCCGTCAGTAAGCACGTTGCCGAGTTCTTAACTCAGCACCAGCAAGTGTCTCGCGCCGCTCTTGGCATTGAAAACGACAAACAAAACGCGATCCCAGTTGGCTTATTGCTGAACGGTGGCGTGTTCAACAGTGATCTGGTAACTGAACGTGTCACTACCCTACTTTCTGACTGGCGCGGCGCACCAGTTACGGTATTAGATAACCCACATCCAGATTGGTCGGTCGCACTAGGTGCTGTTGCGTTTGGTAAAGCGCGTCGTGGCGCACAACTGAAAATTGGCGGTGGCGCTGCACGCTCTTACTTCTTGCATCTACAAGAAAAAAACAAAATGGGTAAAGCCCTCTGTTTACTTGCAAAAGGAACAGAAGAAGGCCATGAGATCCGTTTAAGCGGTCGTCGTTTCTCGCTCACTCTTGGAGAGCCAGTCCGCTTTAACCTGCTGACTTCTACCCACGATACCTTAACCAACAACACGGCGATTCAAAACGGCGTGATGATTGATGTTGACCCAGACTTGTTTGCTCCGCTACCGCCTTACATCACCACACTTGAAGGTGAAGGTGCAGAGCTACAAGCCAACCAGAAAGAGCGTGTCGAAGTGCAATTGGCTTGCCAACTAACAGAAGTTGGCACTCTTAAGATGGAGTGTGTCAGTGCCGAAGACGACAACAAACGTTGGGAACTGGAATTTGAAGTTCGCAATAAACAAGCCGATGACGGTGAGGAAATTCAGCTTCATCCAAGATTGAACGAATGTAAAGAGCTGATTGCTCGTCTATACAGCGGCAACAAGAAAAGTGCTGAAGGCAAAGAAATCAAAACCTTAGCAAAAGATCTTGAGAAGAAACTCGGCAAACGTGATGAATGGGACTTCACCACACTCCGTCAACTTTTCGATACTTTTGCGCAGGGTCGTAAGCGTCGTCGTCGCTCTGAACAACATGAGAAAAACTGGCTTCGTTTGGCTGGCTTTGCACTGCGTCCGGGCTTTGGCGATCCAACCGACTCTTGGCGTATTGAGCAAGTTTGGGGACTGTATCAACAAAACATTCAGTTCAAAAACCATCAAGGCTGGACAGACTGGTGGGTATTCTGGCGACGTATCGCGGGCGGTCTAAGCCAAGAACAACAAGAAACCATTTTGGCAGACATCGCAAAATATCTGCATCCCGGCGCGATGAAAAATCCGCAGTCAGCAAAAGCGGCTCAGGAGATGGGTTACGAATCCATGGTGCGCCTTTCAGCCTCTCTGGAGCATCTAGAAGTGGAAGATAAAGTCCTGCTGGCGACGTGGTTCTTAAGCAAAGCCATCAACCAAAACCAGTTTGAACAAGCACACTGGTGGGCGATGGGACGTTTGGCTTCTCGCACACCGCTTTATGGCAGCCAGCACAACGTCATTCCTCGTGAACAAGCTGAGCAATGGTTACCTAAGCTTTTGGAACAAAATTGGCTGAAAGAACCAATGATCGCTTTCGCAGCCGTAATGATTTGTCGTAAGACGGGTGACCGATTATTCGATATTTCTGACGACTACCGGGAACAAGTTCTAACAAAACTCAAACAGAGCAAAGTACCTGAGTCGTGGGTATCGCTGGTTGAAGAAGTGAAAGAGCTTTCAGAAAGCGAATCAAAACGTGTCTTCGGTGATGCTTTACCAAGCGGTTTAACGCTGGTTCATCATTAAATCCACTTTACAAAAGAAGACGAGTTAAACGTACAAAGCCCTTCCGACGAAGGGCTTTGTTTATCGCATTCTTTTGGTTTTGACCGCGCACAACGCGCTAATTCATTTCTGTCGTAATCACCACATCGCGCGTTTCGTTATCCATATCACTAATACCGACCACCGACACTTCTCTGTCCGATAGAGTCTCAATTAAGCTGTCTTCTAATCCACCATCAGCAAGCCAAGAATAGAATTTATCCGCAATACGCTCCGAACCTTCTCCAACAAACGTTAATGTGACCTTCTTCATTTGTGACACTCCATCAATTTACGATTCAGCCACTTAAGCGTAGTATGTTTCCTAAATATCGACATACACTAAGGTTAACTTCTTTTATGAGTATCGAAAAATTTGACGCCATCTATCAACGTGCCGCCGAACGAAAAGGTGGAGAAGATCAGCTCGAAGCACTGCTGTCGCATCCATTAAGTAAAGAAGAGTTAGCAGCCATTCCAAACGACCGTTGGTTAGCGGCATTTTCGATGAAGGTATTTCAAAGTGGCATCTCGTGGAGCGTAGTTCGTAAGAAATGGCCGAACTTCGAAGAGGTCTTTTTCGGCTTTAAGATTGAACCATTACTGATGCTGTCTGACGAACAATGGGAAACCAAAGCGACCGATGAGCGCATTATTCGCCACCTAACGAAAGTGATGTCGATTCCTGCCAATGCTCGAATGATCCACGAAGCATCAATCCAGCATGGGTCATTTGGCAAAATGGTTGCAGATTGGCCTCAGGAGAAAATCACTGAGCTTTGGGCGTATCTAAAAAAACATGGCAGCCGTTTGGGCGGTAATACAGGGCCATATACTTTACGTCAAATGGGTGCTGATACGTTTATTTTGTCTAACGATGTGGAAGCATACTTGCGCAATTGCAAAATCATCGAAGGCGGAAAAGACACCAAAAAATCTCACGATGCAGCAACCCAAGCGTTTATGCAATGGCAAAAAGAGAGCGGTCGTAGCCTCACCGAAATCAGTCAAATCATTGCATTTAGTACCGGTGATAATCGACTCTAACGACAAGTTGATAAGCACATTGGCTCTTATCACAGTGTGCTTTTTCTGGCCATATCTCTAGCTCCACTCTTGGCTTCATTGAACTTCAACCACCTTCCCATCTTGAGAATTACAAATAATTGTCGTATCGACAAAATTATTTTCTCATACAATATTTTTATTTATCAAACACCTACCTATGGTTGATGTTTTATTAGGCATGTTTTATTGATTCTGCTCAATTGCATTGCCTATTCAAACTGACTAGGATACACGCCCTTCCTGAGTGAACTATCAAAAATAAAATCGAGAAACTTGCTCGAGTTTCTCAACAGTTCACGAACATTCTCGACAATTATATTCATTTCATGATTTTTAGCGCACTTGAGCGCTGATTGAAACGACCATTGCTCCGTACTCGAAAGATTTCGTATTCGCGCTTTCTTACGTGGAGTTATTTATTTCATCAAGGTTGGTCAAAAGGATGATGCCCCTTGAATGCATTTACTGGAGGACAAAAAATGCCAAAAGGTCTAATGCTGACTGACTTAGCCATCGCAGGCTTACTTTTGATTGTAGCGAAAGTGATTCGCGTGCATACGCCATTGCTACAACGCATGTACATTCCATCTGCTGTATTGGCAGGTTTATTTGGTCTCGTGTTTGGCCCTGCCATGCTCGATCTATTACCTTGGACAGACACGTTTACCGCTAACGCAAGCCTATTAACCGCTGCACTTTTTTCTGCGTTAGGGTTAGCAACGGATGTTCCATCCCCAAAAGTTGTCGCACAACGTGCAGGCTCGTTATGGGCATTTAACCAAATTGCTTCTGTCTCACAGTGGTTATTTGCTGCAATGTTTGGCCTGCTCTTAACTACATTTTTCTGGCCAGAAATCAATCCTGGCTTTGGCGTAACAATGTCTGCGGGTTTCATGGGTGGTCACGGTTCAGCCTCTGTTGTGGGAGATATTTTCACGGGTCTTGGTTGGGAAGATGGCTTCACGCTTGGTTTGACCTTTGCGACAGTCGGTATCTTCATCTCAATTTCCATCGGCATGCTGATGCTTCAATTTGCTCTAAAAATGGGTTGGATTCGAAGCTTTACAACTTTTGACAGCATGGATGAACATGAACGAAAAGGTCTTGTAAAACCAACAGAACAAGAACCAGTGATGAAAGACACAATGTCTTCACTCTCTGTGGATTCATTTGCTATTCACGCAGCCCTTGTCGTCGTTGTTACGGCTTTCTCTTATGTCGCAGCAAACTACTTATCGTCGTTCCACGACAAAGTACAAATTCCGACATTTGTAACGGGCTTTTTGGGCGGAATGCTCGTGCGAATTGTCGCGAAACAAACCAAAGCGTCGCGATACCTTTGTGATGGAGCATTTAAGCATGCAGCTGGTATCAGCACCGACTACCTAATCATATTTGGTATTTCGGCAATCAAAATTACTGTTCTTGCTCAGTACCTTGCGCCAATGATCGTACTCGCCATTGGTGGCATCGCATTTACGTTGTGGCTGATCTTCTGGGTTGCGCCTCGAATTATGGGCGATGATTGGTTTGAAAAAGGCATATTCTCCTGGGGCTGGCTAACAGGCACAGTTGCAATGGGCATCGCGCTATTGCGCATTGTTGACCCTAAAATGCGTAGCAAAGTTCTGGATGACTACGCCATTGCTTATGTACCTGGTTCAATCACGGATATCTTTATCATCTCTCTGATGCCTATCGCGATGTATAACGGTATGGAGTGGCAAGCACTTGGTGTCGGCTTAGCTTATATCGCAGTAGTCCTGTTCATCTGGAGATTTGTATTTAAACGCAGTGGCCAAACGGTAACGGACGCGTCTTAAGTACTCCGGCTCGGGAGATTTTTCCTCCCGAGCACATCTTTATTCATCTTTTTCCTTTTTACTCCTCTCTTTAAAATCCCAATTGAGAAACCGCTTCAATCTCTAATGAATAAATAAGCAACTTGTTTTATATATGAGATTTGCAATGGCAGTCACACCTTCTCATTCTTTTTTAATACCGATATAACCCTATTTTTATTCCAGAATAGCAGCCTATAAAATGACAAAGCTGGAGGCTGGTTGTGCGTGGTTCACGAGGATTTACCCTTATCGAGTTAATAATGTGCATCATCATTCTTGGTGTTGTTGGCGTTGTTGCCCTACCCAAGTTCCTCGGAATACAAAAAGACGCACGAATTGCCGTTTTGTATGGTGCAAGAGAAGCGCTAATGACAGCCAACAACCTTGTTTACACTAAAGCCGTTATTCAGTCTCAAGAGAACATCAACTCAGAAGACACGCGAAACATCGACTTAGATAACGACGGAGTAAACGATCTTATTGGTTACTTTGGGTTAATCAAAAACGTGATTCCAGCAAAAGAGCTTGCCGGTTTTGACCCACAACTCACCATCAACAAATGGTACGGCGCCGATTCAGAGACTGAACCCTACTTCCTTATCGGCTTTGCCAACAAACCCGTGAGCATCCATCACCTGTGTTATGTCGAAGTGTACTACCCCAAAACACCAGGCGGACAACTTCGCTATGGAATTCAAACTGAAGACTGCTAAAAACCCTCCCAAACAAGCTTCAAAATTGTACATTTTGAAGCTTTCTACGTTTAGCGCTAACTTACGCGCCAAAACCTCAACTTAACATAGATTTCACATAATTTTGTTGCATGGTTTTCTTGCAGCGAGAAAGCAAGTAATTCCTGAGCGCATATATTCAAAATCGACACAATCTGTTGTTTTCTTCTTCGCTCAAAAATTGTGCTTGTAAACTCATCATTTCGCTCAATAATAGTTCCATAACAAATTCAATAATTTAAAGCAGGAGGCGTAATGAGAATTTTCTGGCAGCTGCGTTGGTATTTCCGACAAAAATGGAAACATTATGTGGGTTCCATTCTTTTATTTGCAGTAATCTCTGCCCTTCAGCTGGTTCCACCCAAGGCAGTCGGAGTGATTGTCGATGGCGTTGTTGATAACACATTAGAAACAAACACGTTAATCATGTGGTTGTTAGGCCTTATTGTTCTACTTTTCACCATCTACGGGTGCAGAATCCTCTGGCGTATATGGCTATTTGGTGCGAGTTGGGAACTTGGAACCATTTTACGCAACCGCCTTTACCGCCACCTTTCGACTCAACCTCCCCGCTTTTTTGAACGATACAAAACTGGCGATTTGATGGCGCGCGGCACGAACGACGTAAGAAACATCGTTATGACAGCTGGCGAAGGGGTATTAACGGCAGCCGACTCGGTTATCACAGGCATAGCAGTATTGATCATCATGGTCACGCAAGTCAGTTGGAAACTGACCGTTATGGCCCTTTTGCCAATGCCATTTCTCGCGGTAATTATTTTCTTTATCGTCCGCATTCTTCACCAACGTTTTCGTGTCGCGCAGGAAGCATTCTCTTCGATGTCCGATATGACGCAAGAATCCCTAAATGGTGTGCGAATGCTGCGTGCTTTTGGTTTAGAAAACCAAGAGCAACAACGATTTGAAGATGTCGTTGACGATACTGGTGCTAAAAACATCGCGGTAGCAAGAGTAGATGCGCGCTTTGACCCTGCGATTCAGTTGACGATTGGTCTTTCTTTTCTTCTTAGTGTGGCGGCAGGCGCGTATCTGGTCGACAAAGGCGAAATCACTCTTGGTGATTTGACAGCCTTCACCATGTACTTGGGTTTGATGATTTGGCCAATGCTGGCGTTCGCATTCTTGTTTAACATCTTAGAGCGCGGTTCTGCCGCATGGAATCGGCTACAAGAAATCTTCGATGAACAACCAGAGATCATCGGTGGCACACAGCCTTTAGATGAAAAACCATTGCCGCTGCACATCAAGATTGACGCGTTCCATTGGAGTAAAGAACTCCCACCAGCTCTTGCCGTTGTGGACGTAACGTTAGAGCCAGGGGAAATGCTCGGAATTGCTGGCCCAGTAGGCAGTGGTAAATCGACGTTACTCACCCTGCTATTGCGTCAACATGATTTAGAAAATGGCACCATTCAGTTTGGCGATGTCAAAATCAAAGACGCTATCTTACCTCAGTGGCGTAATCGCTTTGCGGTTGTGAATCAGAGTCCATTTTTGTTCTCAAAATCGATCTTTGACAACATCGCCCTTGGCAATCCTCAAGCAACAAAGGAGCAAGTTTATCAAGCAGCGAAATTGGCGTGTATCCACGACGATATAGAGAAATTCCCTGACGGATACCAAACCGAAGTTGGCGAAAAAGGCATTACTCTTTCTGGCGGTCAGAAGCAACGTATTGCGATTGCACGCGCCATGCTTCTCAACGCTCAAGTGTTAGTGTTAGATGATGCCCTATCCGCCGTAGATGGTCGAACCGAACATCAGATTCTCAAGAACCTTGAAACACACTACCGTGATCAAGCGTTGATCGTTATCGCACACCGATTAACCGCATTGGAAGCGGCTGATGAAATCATCGTTCTTAATCATGGCCATGTCACCGAGCGCGGAAAACATCATTCTCTACTCGAACACCAAGGCTGGTACGCAGAAATGTTCCAGTACCAACAACTCGAACAAGCAATGGAGGAGTAATCAATGAAACAAACCAGTACATTTAAGCGGTTGTTGTCTTATCCATTGTCTCAGCCGAAGCAAATGATAAAAGGCTTAGCTTTGCTGTTTATCGCGGCGTTAGCGAGTGCGAGTGGCCCTTGGTTGATCCAGTATTTTATTGATGAACACATTGCCAAAGGTGACTACTCTCGTAACGTATTGATTGCTTTAGCGTTGGGCTATGTATCACTTCAAGTCATTTCAGCAACGTTCCAATATCTTCAATCGTTGCAATTTAGCATGGTGGCAACGAACACGATCAAAACCATTCGCAAGCAAGTGTTTTCGGGAGTGATCAAACAGCCACTTTCTGCGTTTGACTACACACCTGCCGGTAAGCTTGTTTCTCGAATCACGAATGATACAGAATCACTTCAGCAGTTTTACGAGTTGTTAATCGCGACCGTGGTTAAGAACGTTGTGATGATCGTGGTGATGTTGGGTGTCATGTTCTTCATGAGTTGGAAGTTGACGCTGGTTGTTCTCGTCCTGTTACCGATCGTAATTGGCTTTATGTATCTGTTTAAACAACTCAGCACCGAGAGTTATCGCAGAATGCGTGACTTGCTCACGGACATTAACGCCAACTTAAGCGAATCAATCCAAGGGATGAGCGTGATTCAACTGATGCAACAAGAAGAGCGCTTTAACAAACAATTTAACGAACTCACTGCTGAGCATTTGGTCGCGTCCAAAAAAGTGATTCGCTTAAACGGGTATCTGCTGCGGCCTCTCATGGATCTGTTAGCTGGCCTTGCCCTACTCTGCTTAGTTGCCATCTTTGGCTTTAATGGTGTCGAGTTGATTGGTGTCGGTGTACTTTATGCGTTCATCAGTTATTTGGCGCGTGTGACCGAACCTCTGATTGAAATGACCCAACAACTTGCACTTTTACAACAAGCGTTGGTGTCGAGTGAACGTGTTTTTGAGTTGATTGATGCGAAGCCACAAACTTACGGTGACGATCATAAACCACTTAAAACGGGCTCAATTGAGCTAAGTAATCTGACGTTCAGTTATGATGGTAAGCAAGATGTATTGAAAGATATCTCCTTGAAAGCCGCTCATCAAGATTTTATCGCGCTGGTCGGCCATACGGGCAGCGGCAAGAGCACGTTAGCATCTTTGCTCATGGGCTTTTATCCAACCAATGTGGGCGAGTTATTGATTGATGGGCGGCCACTTAATACATTGGGTAAAGACGTACTTCGCAAAGACGTAGCAATGGTTCAACAAGATCCGCACATTCTCCCAGCCTCTGTACGCGAGAACATTTCTCTTAGCCGAGCAGTGAGCGATGAGCAAATATGGGATGCGTTAGATAAGGTAGGTTTATCGGAGCAAATTCGCCGCTATCCAAACGGCTTAGACACTCAACTCGGCCAAGGTGAAACCAACCTTTCGGCAGGTCAAAAGCAATTACTTGCGTTAGCCCGAGTGTTAGTGGCGAAACCAAAAATCTTAATTTTGGATGAGGCAACGGCGAACATCGATTCAGGAACTGAGGCTCTCATTCAAAAAAGCTTAAAAGTTTTGCGCCAAAACATGACGTTAGTGGTCATTGCTCACCGACTGTCCACCATATTGGATGCAGACCAAATTGTGGTTCTACACCATGGTGACTTGGTCGAACAAGGCACGCATAAAACCTTATTGCAACAAAATGGTCGCTACGCTCAAATGTACCAATTACAACAAGCGAATAGACACCTTCAACAGATTGAGCAAGAAGATGCTAAACAACTAGAAGAAGCTGTTTAAGCACTGTACAAGCCACCTGCAAATCGCAATGCAGGTGGCGCCATTTAGTTAAATCCATTCACAATTTAAACTAATTTTTTATTTCTTACCTATTATTGACATAACCCCTCGCTATATAACGCAAGGTCGTTGTAAAATCGTAACGAACTTCAGCTCAACTTCTTGCCGATGACTCGGTGAGCTGATTACCTATTTCTCATATTGCATATTAATCTCATGACACAAGTCCATGGACAAAGATAAGTTTACTAACATCTATCGCTTGCCTGGTTCGATTCAAATTCGTATCGGTAAATGGCAAAAAACGTTCCGCGGCACCTCTGATTTGGTTTTACATCAGGCGCTAATGGAGCGTAATAAACAGTTTAAAAAACCAGACTTTCTACCTAAAGGCTGGTGTGTTACTCCTATTGACGAAAACGACATCACCATTACGCACCACGGTAAGTACATCCAAACAGTCATGCGTACCATGTTAGATAGAAAGGTATCGTATAAGCGGCTGTTTATGTCGCGTATGAATGCAGAAGATGGTGAAAAGGCACTTCGAAAATACAAATTGGAGTGGGTTCAAAAACACAATCAGATTGCGAAAAAATACAACCAAATCAAGAAAAAGCAGTACATGAATTTTGCAAGGGAAGAAGAAGAAACACTCTACCCTTCCATTCCAAAAGGCGAGTTCGACAAAACACTGTGGAACAAATTGGTTATATCCACTTTTGGTCCAGAGAAGAAATACAAAAATCCTCACTTTGTACGCAAAGCAGACATCTAATTAAACACCCCTAAATTTAGGGGTGTTTATCTACACGTTAATACAATAAAAATGCAAGACTGATATTCAACTCAAGTAAACTCGAGATACTTGAGTTCTCGTTTTTGACCTATGGCGTTGAAGGATTGAAATGACGCCATAGCGGTTAATTTAATGACGAGCGTCAGCGCCAAATTCTACTTCTTTATAGATATCGGCCAGCGACTTCTTACCTTGTTTGTCTTTGGCTGAACGCTTTTTCTTTGCATGATAATGATATTCTTGCTCCTGAAGCGCTTCTTCATGCTCTTTCGCTGACTGCACAAACTCAGGGTTCGCAAGTGCTTGTTGGCGTAAGCGGTTTACTCTCTCAAGGGTTTCCCACAACATACTTCACCTCCAAACTAAATGCTGTATATAAAAACAGTATTGTTTATAATTTCCTCCTAGTCAATATTCGTGCTCCTTCGTTTACGGGGATTACATCAGCCCTAAGCCTGTGTAGTGCTCAGGATATTTATGGATGATTTGTTTTAGATAATTTTGATGCTCACGCAGCGCGTTGACACATTCTCTGGACAACAATCCTTGATACACCCATTTCTCCAACTCAAGCAAGGCGTAAGGTATCGACCAAGCTTGGCGATATGGGTGATGAGTCGTAAGCACATCGAATGCGTTAGCCACCGCAACGATTTGCGCTGCAATTGGGATCGCCTCTTTCTTCAAACCGTACGGATAACCAGAACCATTAAGGTTTTCGTATTGGTACGTAATCATCTGCAAAAACAGCGTCACGCTTGGGTGAACTGGATTACCAATACGCGCCACTATATCGTCTGCAGATTCGATACACTGCTCGATATGTTGAAGAAGAATCGCCTCCTGCTCTCTCGTGTAACGTGTTCTACTACAGGCTATTTCTATCGGCAGTTGAATATCGCTCAATGCATGAAACTGCGCAAACGTACCAATATGCTCAACCGTTTCGTCATTGAAATGATGATGATCCGCGAGTTGTGTGGCGATTAACTGGCTGTAATATTTCATCCGTTTAGTATGGGCATAATATTCTGGCGAATAACTCGGCATCATACCCTGCATTCGATCGGCAAGCGTTTCGATGGCATGGACGACATGATCCTCAGACTCAACAGCAAATTGAACCATCTCAAAATAAGGCTTAAGTCCATTCAATGCTTCAAGCTTAAAAGCTTGGGGCTGGACAGAATTTAAAAAGACAAACCCAGTAAAGGCTTTGTTGTCATAGCAAGGAATCGCGACTGATGACTGATAGCCTTCTTTAAGCAGGGTTTGTATGCGGGAACAATGATTGATGTCGTGAAGATCATCGACAATACGTGGTATTGCATTTTCAGCGGAGATAGTAAGGTTGTGGAGCTTTCTAAACGGCGCCTCATGATGGGCCAAGCACCAAGTATCAAATTCACTTTCGGCGAAAGATTTGAGCATGTCTTGATGAGGGTGATATTTCGCAAACGACACCCTATCGATACACGGCAAATGTGCCTGCATTCTATTCTTCAACGTTTGCAGTTGCTCATTAAGCGGTTTAGCAAACGGGTAAAAACTCCGGTGCGCCATACTTCACCTCCACACCCAAGTAGAGAAACCAGAAGAAAAAGCTCCTTTCTGTCAGAAATTTTGATGATCTTAGAGCGGCTTTTCCCCACTTAAATAATTGATATACCACAACCTAAGTATACGAAATAAAAACAGATTTCCGCCAATTTTTTCACCGAATATCTTACGGTAATTTGATCCAGATTAAAAAAGCCAACAGGTTTCCCTATTGGCTTTTCGCGTTCAATTTAAACAGTGGAACTAACCTAGAGCAGGTAATACACCTAAAGTGATTAGCACTTGCGCTAAAACGATGCCCGTACCCGCTATACCAGTGACGACCAGCGCTCCTTGCCCACCTGCGACACGGTATTCACCAGAGAAATCATCGGAACGACGAACCTTGATCACCATGACAAGAGGAAGGAAAATCGCAAGAATAGCCAATGCAATCGCCGCGTAACCCAGCGCCATAATGAAGCCTTGTGGGTAAAAAAGCGCAAAACCAAGTGGTGGAGTAAACGTAATCACTGCAGCTAACAAGCGATTTGGTTTCTCACTTTTGCCTTTGATCGTATCACCTAAAAATTCGAACAAACCTAAGCTCACACCTAAAAACGAGGTGAGAAGTGCAAGGTCGGCAAATACACCTACAATGCTGCTCAAGTTGGATTTGTGAACAGTTTGAGATAATTGACCAATAAGTGCACTCAAGCCACCGTTTTCAATAAGCACATCTTGGCTTACTACGCCTAAGGTAACGATTTGCCAGAAAATGTAGATAACTAAAGGAATCGTCGAACCAACAATAACCGCTTTGCGCAAAGATGACGTATCGCCATCTAGGTAGTTTACGATTGCAGGAATACTGCCGTGGAAACCAAACGATGTGAAAATCACTGGAATCGCCGCAACAATAAGTCCCTGTTCGATAGGCATGCTTAGCAAGTATGACTCGGTAACGTTTGGCGCTAAAAATGACAGTACCGCAACCATTGCGACTAGCTTTAGCGCAAACAACACTCGGTTTACTTTATCAACTGTTCCTGTACCAATAGTCACCACTAAAGTAACGATCAGAGTGAAAATCACTGTCGCTGTCGGGCCAGAAATGTCTAACTCAAACCACTGAGATAAGCGATCACCAAATTGGGCACCGCCACCAGCGATGTATGCCGCACACAATGAATAGAACAAAAATAGCATCGCAAAACTGGCAACCCACTTACCCTTTTGACCAAGGATTTGTTTCGCCAAGGTATGAAGTGTCGCACTACTTTCAGCATATTGGTGAAGTTCAAGCATCAGTAGCGCAGTAAAGGCCATTAACGCCCACAAACTCAACATGATGACCAGTGATGTAGTAAAACCAATGCCAGCGGAGGCAAGAGGAAGAGCTAGCATACCAGCCCCAATTGTAGTACCAGCAATAATTAGGGTACTACCAAACACTTTAGAACGACTCATTGTATATTTATCTTTACATCTTATTGGGAGTTATCAGCATCAGATCGGGCAACGGCGCACCAAAACTGACACCATATTTGTAATAAACACGATATTGTAGGATCTTTGAGAGAAGATCAAGCAAAGTGTAAGGATTAAAAACCACAGCCGTAAAATTATGTTTACACAAAACAATCTAAGCGCTTATTTCTATCAATAAGCGAGCGCATTCTTCAGAATTCATAAACTTGGGAACGGGGTAATTCCAATGTGCCTCTTTCAGAATCAGGTCAACCAAGTCTTCGATATCATCATGTTTTATGACTGTTGTGCATTTTTCGATACCAATAGCATCGTACAAGGATTCAATCTGTTCCAAGAAACGCTCAGCACTTGGTTTGTCTTTCGTATTGATATTGGTCTTCTCGGCAAGCGTTCTTAGCTCATCTTCAATTTCAGGCAAAGAGAACTTTAAGACGGGTAGCAACGCTAATCCATTTGCCATACCATGTGGCAAACCATACCTTGCCCCTAAGTTGTGCGCGAAAGCATGCACGTACCCTAGACTTGCCTTGGTAAAAGCTAGCCCTGCGTAGTAAGACGCCATGGCCATTTTGTATCGAGCTTCAATATCTCCCCCCTGAGCCACTGCTTTGGGTAAATAACGAAATATCAATTTGATTGCAGCGACTGAATACGCTTGAGTTTCTGGTGTCGAATTGCGCGAGATGTAGGCTTCTACCGCATGAGTTAACGCATCAACCCCTGTGTCAGCAGTGATTTTGGCTGGCAAACCGATAAGCAAGTCAGGATCGAGCGCGGCCATAATCGGCACCAGTTTCGGGTCCATCAAGGGCGTTTTTAAATGCGTGTCTGGGTCTGAAACCACTGCCGCGATCGTCACTTCAGAACCAGTGCCAGAAGTGGTTGGAATAACAAACAGAGGCGCTGGGGTTCGCCATACTTTGAAAAGTCCTGAGAGCTTTTTGATTGAGCGTTTGTTACTTACTCTTGCAGCAATCACTTTTGCACAGTCAATGGCAGATCCGCCACCTAACGCCAAAATGGCTTCCGACTGAGAGGCGTTGTAAGCACGTAATCCATCTTCCACTTGATCGTAAGTTGGGTCTGGTTTTACTTCAGAAAACACGCTCACCTGTAAACCCAACCCCTGCGTTTGCTCCAAGACTTTACCTACCATACCGATTCGAACTAATCCCTCATCGGTCACTAGCAACAAACGTCGAAAACCTAGATCAGATATCGCCTCCAACAACTCAGATACGGATCCCGAACCAGAAAACAGCGTCGGCCGTGGAAGTGGCAGCACATGCGCGGCGATTTTTAGCCCTTTGGTGTAACTGCGATACAAACAATGTTTCAACATACAAATTCCTTTTGAGTTGGAGCATTTAGTCTAGTAGTTTTTTCAGGCAACTCTTCTTTGCGGCTTCACAAATTCGCAATCGAGTCGTTTACCTTTTCTTCCTTTAACTCATTGAGCTAATTAAGAAACAAAATGGGGATGTTTTCTTTCCTACAGTGACCACCACAATAGGTATTCCATCTGCACCGTCCATTCAAATCACATTGAAAGTTGCAGCAAAACGTGCTCCGTCACTTTGAAGCCGAAAACCCTAAAGTCGTCTCTCCCCCTTTGTTTGCTGATGTTTTAGTCAAAAGTAGAAATAAGAATACGTTGCATCATGATTTATTGTCGTTTTCAAAGAAGTCAACCAAAGCAACAAGAATCTTTTAAAACCAATACTCAGCTCAAAGAACTGACGTTAAACAGTGAGCTTCGAGTGATATTCTTATGCAACTAGGATTATTATCTACGCCATAATTAAAATTACGTCCAAATAGCCCACCTTTAAGGGTTCTTTTCGCTGTCGCGCCCTTTCTCTAAATATCAGGCCATGATGTCGGTTTGCGTGGGCTTAAAAACATGTCGGTATAAATAATGAAGCATTCTTCCTCTCCCGATGCTATTGCGGGTTTTGAAGTCGATCTAAAACAAGCACTTATCTGGGTCGCCCGTGCACTCGACTATGTAGGTGTCGATGACACTCACCACAGTCACCGTGTCGCATACATCGCCTACCAATGCGCTCTAGCCTTAAATTGGGATTTAAAGAAAGCAGAGTTTTGTTACTTTGCAGGCATGATTCACGATTGTGGAGTCTCTGAAACGCAAGAACATAAAATGCTGCTGGACGAGCTCATCCCTCAAGATGCCAAAGCACACTGTCTGCGCGGCTACCAAACGCTCAAACAATGTCGCCTTTTAAGTCAATTTGCCGTTCCAGTGCTTTATCACCACACCCATTGGGATGAGCTGCAACATCTCGACCTGCCTGAATTCGAAAAAGACGTTGCGGCCCTACTCTACCTTTCTGATCGACTAGACTTCATGCGTGCGCGCTATGTAATGAACTGCCACTGTGACATTGTCACTTTGCATGAGGAGTTGATTGCAGAATGTGTATTGGCGAATGCTGGCACCTTATTTAATCCCGTTATGTGCAAAGCCATGGTTAAGCTCATCATGACCGACGGATTTTGGTTCGCGATGGAATCAGAAAACATCGAAACCATTGGTCTGAATTTTAAGAGCATTGATTGGTTACAAAAACAGTTAACCATTTGGGACATGAACAGCCTTGGATTATTTCTGGCGCGCATTGTCGATGCGAAAAGCCCATTTACTTATCAACACTCGCAAAAAGTTGCTGAGTTGTCGCGCTATTTGGCGGGCAAATTAGGACTCGATGAACACGACCAAGAAATGCTGTTTATTGCCGGTTTGGTTCACGACATAGGTAAGCTAAAGACGCCGGATGAAATTCTACATAAGGAAGGCGCGCTCAGTAAGCAGGAATACACGCGAATCAAACGACATACGATAGATACTCAACTTGCGCTGCATAAGGTGTTCCCAAACGCCAAAATCGCAGAATGGGCTTCAAATCACCATGAACGCTTGGACGGCTCTGGCTACCCTTACCATAAAACAGCAGAAGAACTCGACATCCCTTCTCGCATTATTGCCGTTGCCGATGTGTTTCAGGCACTATCGCAAGATCGCCCTTATCGAGGACGAATGAGCCAAACACAAATTGCTGAGATCATGGATGACCTAATTGAGCAGAATAAACTCTGCGCTCACGTCTATGAAGTGTTAGAGCAGAATATGACGGCTTGCTACAACATGTCTATTTGCCACTAAAAGCCGATTTCCGGACATGAAAAAGGGCGCATCACGCGCCCTTTTTAGTATTTAGTGCCTAGATGTTAACTCGCGATATCCAGAAGGTTATCTCTCACACCATTAATTCTGAACCAGCCTGCGATACTGAAACGCTCCGCGTTAGTCGGCAGCACTTCATGAGGAAACTGTTCAGATAAGAACACCAGTAGACGCCCCCCACGAGGCGGTATTGTTGCGATTTCTTTGTCATTGAGGTCATAGACGACCAGTTCGCCCGCGTCCTCTTCACTCCAAGATTCATTCATGTAGAACACCGTGGTTAAGCGACGGTTTTCGTTCCCTTTAAAGCAATCAAGGTGTTTTTGGTAAAAATCGCCTTTTTCGTACTTAGCAAAGTGCGCTTCATACTCAAACAAACCCAAGAAGAAATGCCGGTTCACCTCTTGTCGAATTTCTTCCATTTTGCTCAAATAATTCGCGATTGGCTGGCCCATAGCTGGTTTTAACCATTGAATTTTGTCACTGCGAATTGATTCAATTCGGGTCACATCATCATTTCGACCAATGCGTGCTTTCTTCCAATTATCCGGTATGCAATCACGCAATTGGGTTACTTCTTCTTCAGAAAGAAAGTCATCCCAAATGTAGTAACCATCCGTTGCTAACGCATCGATCAGCTTGTTCATTTATTTTATTCACTCGTGTGGATTGGGCGGTTTATATAAAAAATTCAATCCAATGCAACAAATGCAACTTTTTGTCGAAACGACAAATTCTGAATCAGTAAATAAAATTGAAAGAAAAGCACACAAAAAGCCGCTCTCTTGAGCGGCTAAATTAGCAAGTTATTGGGCACCATAAATCACGGTTGGTTGATGCATCGGTCTGATTCGCTGGATAGTTCGGCGCTGTTTGTTCTTTAGTTGGATGTGACACAGTTCCAGCACCAAACCAAACGCCATCGCAAAGTACACATACCCTTTATTGATATGGATTGCGAAGCCTTCGGCCATCAGCAAGCCACCCAGCAATACTAGGAACAGTAGCGCTAAGGTTTTGAAACCAGGGTAACGGGTAACTAGGTTATTGATCTTTTCAGCAGTCATAGCCATGACCAATGCAGAAGCAATAATCGCAGCAACCATAAGTGGTACTTCACTTGTTAAACCGACTGCTGTGATGACAGAATCCATCGAGAATACCGCATCAACCGCAACGATTTGTAACAAAACCACCGCCAATCCCGTGCGTACATGGGTAGAGTGATCGGTTTCGTTGTGAGTTAACCAGCTCCAAAGCTCTTTTAAGCTTTTCGCTAACAAAAACGCACCACCCAAGATCATTATCATATCTCGACCTGTCACCGCATGGTCTGCAACGCTAAATAGTGGTTGTGTAAGTTGCATGATCCATGTGATAGAAAACACCAATCCAATACGCGCTAACACCGCAAGACCAATACCTAGGTTTCGTGCAAGCTTTCTCTGGTGGGATGGCAATCTTTCACATAAAACGGAAATAAAAACGACGTTATCTACGCCTAAAACAACTTCGAGAGCAAATAAGGTGGCAAATATCACCCATGCTTCGGGCTGCATGAAAAGTTCTAACATGAGTATGCCTCCTGAGAATGGAAGCGATACGGAGAAGGGTTCAGTCGACTAAAGGGGTCGTCCATTAATTATTTATACCTCTGTTACTTAGGGATCTAGAGTTAAGCACCTCTTGGTTTGCAACACAATACTCTTTTCAACACAAAACTAGTGTCTTTATTTGTGCTCTAACGGATTCTTTCCATCTTAACTCTACTCTTTTTATCACTCGGAAAATTTGATAGTGGAGTCTTAAGGAATGCCCCCGCTCAGAACGCTTCTATATCAAGCATATTCAGATATTCGACAAGTAAAACGACAAGTCCACCAAGCATCTATTATCAAATAAAGCCAACATTGGACTTTAGGCTATTCCATTGAGCTCAAAGAAAAAGATGCTATTTTTACTCAGTGATCAATAGTAAAAATTTGTTTCATGCTGATATACTGGCAGAAATCACAAGAAATCATCGCTCTCATGGATTATATCGCTCTATCGCGCATTAGCTTAAAACACCTCACCGTCCTTCACATGTTGCTGACAACTCACAGTGTCACTCAGGCAGCAGAGCGACTTTGTGTGACGCCTTCCAGTGTCAGTAAAACGCTAAGCCAGTTGCGTGAAACGCTCAAAGATGATCTTTTCTATCGTGATGGTACGCGTTTGGTGCCCACACCATTTGCGTTGAATATTGGCCCGTCCATTCACGGTATTCTGTCTAGTATGAACGGCCTATTGCACCAAGGTTCATTCAACCCAGCTTATTATCAAGGTACGTTTTCTTTGTCGATGAGAGGCAGTTCTTTTGAGCTGTTTGCTCCCGTGTTAACGCGCATTTCTCAACAGTTGGGGAACAATGCTCACTTAAGCGTCCATGCAAAAGAAGAGATGAGTTTTGATTCACTAGTGAGAGGACAAGTCGACTTTTTGTTGCTGCCGCATGACATCAGCCAGCCGCCAACTCAAAATAAAGACTTGGTTTGGCAAACAATCTTGAAAGATGAAATGGTGTGTTTAATGGGCGAATCAAACCCGTTAGCTAAAGCGCCCCTGTCGATTGAAGGTTATCTTTGTGCTCGCCACATCGGGATTCACGATAAAGATCTTTCTCAGCCTTACTTCGAGCAAAACCTTACTCAGCAGCATTCAAAGCGTAATATGGCGATGCGTGTGGCAGATTTCGGTTCGGCAGCCGTCATGTGCCATCATTCCGATTATCTATTTACGTGTTCAAAACTTTGGGCGGGAGTCGCGCATCAAGCGAAAGGTTTAGTGCAGCGCTCTTTACCGTTTGATTACGGGCAAGTGGCTTACAGCTTGGTGTGGAACAAAGCGAGTCTCAATGATCCTGCTCTGAGATGGCTGCAACAACAGTTGCTTGATGCTTGTATAGAGCTCGAAGGCTGCGGTGTGTAAAGATTAGAGGCTGCTCTAAACGAACACGGAAGGGACAGCGATAGGACGATCAACAAACTTTCCAAGCTGTTCCTTTAGTTGCTCTATCTCTTCTTTTGAACACTTGTCCCAGCTACGTGCCTCTCCTACCACGCCATGATGTTGAAAGGCATTGAGGCGAACGTGTACCGAGCTTGGTAGCGCATTAAGATACCGCCCTACCGATTCGATTTCCGTATCTAAGTCACTTTTACCGGGAATATGTAGAAGACGTACTTCGTGCAGCTTTTGTTGTTCTGCAAGAAACTCAATCGTCTGAAAAACTCGGTGATGTTCTCGGCCAGTTAACCAACGATGTGTGTCGGTTTGCCACGATTTTAAATCAATCATTGCGCCATCCATAAAAGGTAAGACACGCAACCATCCCGAGACTGACAATGAACCATTGCTGTCGATGAAACAGGTGAGGTGCTGTAGTTCAGGATCCCGCTTGATCCCTTTAAACAGCTCAATAATGAAAGGAAGTTGTAAGGTAGATTCCCCACCGGATACCGTCACACCGCTAATAAAAAAGCGTTGTTTTCGTATCAAATCGAGCATTGTCGGCACAGAGTAGTCAGTAATTTTTGGATTAGATTGGTTCTGACATATCTCTATACAATGATCGCAGTGGGTGCACTCCTCTTTAAGCCAAACAACGTTGTTGCTTTCGTCGAACTTCAATGCGCCTGCCGGACACTCTGCAACACAATCACCACAGTGATTACAATGATTGATAGTGTGAGGGTTGTGACAGTTCAAACACTGATAGTTACAACCTTGTAGAAAGATGACTAAACGATTTCCTGGCCCATCAACACAAGAGAAAGGAAGGATACGAGTTACTTTCGCCAAAAGGCTTTCACTTCGTCTAGACATCTTGTTCTTTCCGTCACCAGTTACTTGTAGACTGGCGACATTTCTTGGCTCACCACTCGTGGTGAACGCTCTAAAATTCCTGTGTTTTTCGCCGCTTCAGCGCCCAAAAACGTCGTATTAGTACGGGAACCTTCTGCTTCGTATTTCGCGATATCAGATAACTTCACCATATAACCGGTCACTCGAACTAAATCATTCGATGCGACGTTTGCGGTGAACTCTCGATACCCCGCGTTCAACGCGCCCTTGCATAAATTGAACATGGCTTCTGGGTTTGACTTCACCGTTTCATCAATCGTTAGAATATCGCTGATACCCGCTCGATAATATTGATGATGCGCCGCAGTTGCTTGTACATAAGTAACAGGGTCTGGCTCGTTACCGTAAGGAAGGCGCACTCCTGGCGTCACATCCATATCGAGACTGATACCACCTTGAGCATGCAACAACGCTTTGCCCTCTAAGCCATATCTCACAGGCGTAGAATCAACCAATTTCGCTAGTGTCGCTGAAATCTCATGGCCTAATGCATTTGCACGTTCATCTTGTCCATAGCGGGAGGTTTGCCCTTCTTTTTCAAGAAGTAAGTTGACCGCTTCAGCCATGCCATAAATGCCGTACATTGGCGCAAAGCGTGACTCTTCAATCAAGCCTTCTTGGGTTAAGAAGCCTTGGAAGAACTGTGATTGTTCATGCAAGTGCGAGCTTCTTGCATCCATCAACTCCGTCATTAGTTGATGATACGTCGGTAATACATTACTGAAAAAATCGTCGCGACTTGCTGCACGTTTCGCCACTTCTTTTAGATTCATGCGTACAAGCGTGTTTGAACCACCAGCTAGCGGGAGTGAGTTGTAGCAACTGACGATACCAAACCGCGCTCCGCCATAAGCATTTGCGTGAATTGGGTAATTCGCAATATGAGGCTTGCTACAGTCACAAATGTTTGTCGTCGCCTGACGTAACAAATCATCTGGTGTGATGGATTCGTCGTACATAAACGTGAGATTTGGTGCGATTTGCTTGAGCTCTGCGTCCACACGTAAAATAGTGCGACAGATAATGTTGTCTGTTGGCCCGATATTCACGTGCATGAAGGCGTCCGGCAACGTGCGATCCAACATGATCCAGAAATGTCGAAGTTTTTTGTAAATCTGCGCTTCAGTTTGGTCGCCTACATAAGGCATCAGGACGTCGTCTAACTGCCCTAAATACACGGGAATACTGGTAACAGACGGCACATGATGGTAGATGATGGTAAGCATATTTAGCGCATCATCAAAATCTTCTGCAGGTGACAACTCCAAATACTCAGAGCCTTGAGATAAAAACTTAGCATAGTCAGGTAAAACGTAACGCGGTTTAAAAGGCGCATGACCTTCAAACATGTCACAGATTACGCCATCGCTCATCGCTTCACGAAGTGCTTCAGAAATGGGCATGTATGGAATACATGCTTCGGCTTCTAAAGCGAGGAAGTTAGACTTCTGTTTCGGAGACAAACGGCCGTCAGTTGCGATATTGAGAAAACGCTGTTGGAGTTCAGATAGGCTTGTCATCAAGGATGTTCCTGCAAAAAAGACCACGACATCTGGATCTGGGTAGGTACAGATCATTACCCCTAAAGGGCTAGAGTGAATTTTACGCCTAGTTAAGCCTTGCCACTAATGAAAAAAAACAAACCGTTAATTTCCATATTGGAAATAAGCTATCCCTAAATTAGGGGTTACCTCACAATCTAGCTGCGATTCGCCGTGGATAGCATCACACCAGCACTGATAAACACCCCACCCGTTAAACGATTGAACAACTTAGCTCGTCCTGCTTCAAATAACCAATTGGATGTTTTCACCCCTAATAAGGCGTAAAAGGTTAACCAGCTCAATTCGAATACTACGAACGTACCCGCGAAAATCGCATATTGGGTCAGCAGCGAATCGGTTGGGTCAATGAATTGTGGGAATAGTGCCGTAAAGAAAATAATGGCTTTCGGATTACTGGAACCAACGATAAAACCACTGGTATAGGCGCTGACGTGGCTGGTTGACACCTGTGCAGAGTCGGACTTCGAAAAATCGTTTTGTTTTGATCGAAATGCTTGAATGCCTAACCAAATCAAATATGCCGCACCACACCATTTGATGATGTTAAACACGAACTCAGAAGACGCAATCACAACGCCTAAACCGGTAAAAGAAAGGGTAAGAATGATGGTAATCGCGCTTAAACTGCCTAGAGCCGTCGTCAGAGCGAGACGAAAGCCGCTGCTGACACCTTTACTTAAGCAAAGTAGAGAACTTGGCCCAGGAGAGGCTGTGAGCACAAGTATCGCGAGAGTGTAGTAAATCCAAGTATCGAGTTGCATTAGCGCTCCTTTCCAATCATGGTTTGATGCCACATATTAAGCCTTAAGCTAAGTGATGTAGCATCGACGCTTCTATCCTTGAAACGTATTTCTGAGGCAAATGCGCAATCCTAATTGCGCATTAATTATGCAACCAAAATACTCGCTATATGCAATAGTGTAAAGAAAATAGTCAGTAATGATTAACGCTAAGCACCGACTTAGTCATAGAACGGTTTTGGATCGATTTCTAAAGATGAAGGCGCTATCGCTCTTTCAATTTTGTGCGTACTTGTTTTTAAATCCACCATCGCAACATCAATGTATCGTTTGTACTTACGGGAGTAGAAACATTTCACTTCTGGCTTTAACGCTTGAGATGGATTCGAAGACCACACAATACCCACTCTGCCATCACTGAGTTCCACGATAGAACCTACTGGATACACACCAATGCAGTTGATGAACTTGTAAACCAGATCAGGGTCAAGATGGAAAGGCGTTAGACTGAGCAAAATCTTAAATGCTTCTGCTGAGCTCATGCCTTTTTTGTAGCAACGATCAGCGGTGAGCGCGTCATAAATGTCGACGATACAACTCATGCGACCATGAATCGGAATCTCGTCGCCCGATAGTCCGCGCGGATACCCCGTTCCATCAAGCTTTTCATGATGCATTAAACACACGTCTCGGCTGACATCGCTCAACCCTTTCACTTCAACGATGATCTCGCCCGCGAAGACTTGGTGCAACTTCATGTGCTCAAACTCTTCTGGCGTTAAACGCGCTGGCTTGTGAAGAATTTTATCGTCCACTTTGATTTTACCCACATCGTGAATGATGCCACCAATCGCCAATTGCTTGAGGGTATCTTTGTCTAAGCCTAAGTGTTTTCCGAACGAAACCAGCAGACAGGCGACATTTACTGAATGCTCGAGTAAATAAGAATCTTTCTGGCGCAATGCAGAAACACACTGCAAAGCGTCTGAATCAATAAATACACTTTCGATCATGTCATCCGCCCACGATTCAATCTCGTCGACTTGGATAACTTTGCCTTCAAAAGTTTGGTTGAGAAGTTTCTGCGCTAGGCCTTTTGCTTCCGCAATCAGCTTTTTAGCACGCTTGTGTTGGACTTCTCGCGAGCGATACGCACGTTGTACTTTGCTTGATACGGAAAGCGTTTTATCCCCTACTTCGATATCGATAGGTTCTTCGACGGGTTTGAATACGCACTGCTGAGCAGAAAGTGATTGATCAACCCAAACGAATTTCACGCCACTTGCGCGAAGCTTTTTAATGCCTTCTGCGCTCGAAACTCGACCAGCATTGGCTAAATTGACTCGTTTGTTATGCTCTATCGCGGTAACAAACATGCCGACAGCAACATCTGCGATTGCAATTTTAATTGAGTCTTCTGGGTTGTACTGCATATGGTGACATTTATTAAATACTATTAGGTAACGCGTGCATTATAAAAGATATCGCGCATAGCTGTTATAAGAATCCTCAATTCATTTCAATTAATGAGTATTCAGTCAATTAATAGAGCGATTTACTTCATAAAACCATTTTATTTTTATGGACTTAGCTCAAGAAATGACAGCATTATTAACTAATTTTAATAATTTGAGGAATGCATCAATAACTATTTCATATAAACACGATTTACTGTTGACTAAGTTTTATAAATATCGATGATCAGCAAGTTAAACTGAACGAAGTTTTATTCATTTGAAAGCGCAAGAACATGACTGTCTACTATTTTAAATTAGCATTTGTATCTTAATAATGCGCATGATTACTTCATTTCCCTGTTACAGGAACGCCCACTCATCTCTGTTGCCAGTAAGGCACGAGGAGGACATGTCTTGACCACCATTTTTGATCAACAGGCCTCAGACAATGATCGCGAGTTTCTCAAGATCGTCGAAGAACGCTTTATTCATATTTTTGATGTGTTCAACGAAGGCCTCTTCTACATGGACGAGTTTGGGACGATGGTTTTCTACAATCAGGGATTTTATGAGCAACTTGGAATCAATGCTGGACGCATCAACCTAGATCGTTGGTTGGATTTGGTGCATCCGTTGGATAGGGAAAGATTGTCCAAGCGCGTCGATGCCCACATTAACACCGACAATAAGCGTGTCACAACCACTTACCGCCTGCGTAAACCCAACGGGCAATACGTTTGGATTGAAGGCGTTGCGATGACCAAAGAAACTGAGCATGGCCATTACATGGTAGGTAGCCATCGCGACATTTCAGAACGTAAATTGATGGAGAGTTACATTCATCAAGTCGCGTTCCATGATAACGCCTCAGGTATGGCAAACCGCGCGCATTTGTTGCTTGATATTGAAGAACACGTCTGTTCAACAGACACGCCAACGTCGATTTGCTACATCCAAATCAATGAGATCAAATCCTATCTGAACCAGTACGGCAATGAACTGGTCAATGGTTTGGTGGAAAAGCTGCTGCAGACGCTCAGTCATCTGCCATCCTCTAACTGCTCAGTGTATCGTGTACATGATGACGATTTCGCAATTTTAATTCAGGACGATTGCTCAATAGACACGCTTCAAGCTTACGCCGAGACGATAAAACAAACCTATCACGAAGCCGTTGTAGAAGAAGGTCAGTATCTTGGCAGTAACATCAGCATTGGCTTGTACCCTTGTATCGACCCTGCTCACTCTGCTGATGAAATTTTGCGTAAAGCTGCAAGAACATGCCAATACGCCAGTGAACAAAACAAAGATAGGATTGCCATTTACAGCCAACGCACTCAACACGCGGTAGATCGGTACTTTTTTATCGAGCAAGGTTTGAAAAGCGCACTAGAAAAGCAAACCTTGAGTGTGAAGTTTCAACCAATCATTAATGCAAAAAGCTCCGAAGTGGTGAGTTTTGAATCTCTCGTTCGTTGGCGTAGCAAAGAGTTTGGCGAAATTTATCCCGATGAGTTTATTCCCGTTGCCGAGAACAAAGGCTTGATTGTCGATCTAGGCTATCAAGTATTCGCGAAAGCATGTCAGTTCATAAAACAATACCGCGAACGCTACCAAAATGAAGTAAGAGTGAACGTAAACGTCTCCGTTCTTCAGCTTATGAATGGTGAGTTTCCCTCAAGAATCAAAGCCATGGCTGACGAGGCTGGCGTCGCACCTCAGTCTATCGTGCTAGAGCTCACCGAAACATTCATTTTGGATAACAACCAAACGGCTATGGCCCCCTTAAACACGCTTCGTGAGTTGGGTTTTGCGTTGTCTTTGGATGACTTTGGTTCCGGGTACAGTTCTTTAAACTGCTTCTTTGATTTACCGATGACGCAGATAAAAATCGATAAATCGATGGCTTGGAAAACGCTGACAAACCACTCTTCGCGAGAGTACCTAAAGTTTTTGATTGCAATGTGCCACGAGAACAATATTGAGGTAGTGATTGAAGGCATTGAGGATGCGAAGATGTGCGACTTCTTTACTCAGATGGGCGTCGACTATTTACAAGGTTACTGGTTCTCAAAACCCTTGTCTGTCGCAAGTGCTAGCCGATATTCATTGAATTCATAGTTCGAATTTTGGAATTCTCACCTGTTCCGCACAGCCACCGTTTAGTTACCGGTTTTTACATCGAAACAGAACGTGGCTGTGGCGAAAACTCAGGTTAACTTTACCCACCTATCTTAAGCGGTCAAACACAACGTTTTGATCTAAGTGCTCGTGATATTGCGTGTAATCGAGCCCCATATCAAAAATGTATTGTGTAACGAGGTTTCTTACGCACTCAATCAACTGATTGGCTTGCCAAGGCTTTTCGAAATATCGATCGATGCCCGCAGAGTTAATCGCATTGATCGTATCAGTGTGCGTGGCCTGCCCAGTCAACAAGACTTTGCGAGTGCGAACAAAGCGGCTGTCTTTGGAAATTTCCGTCAGCAGATCAACACCCGTTTTACCTGGCATCACGTGATCCGAAATAATTAACGCGATCATTTCACCATCTGCATCAAGCTCATCCATCAGCTCAAGCACTTCATCAGCAGACTCACAATCCTCAATATTCAGCCATTTATTCAACGGTTCTAGATCTTGTAGAACCGCGCTTAACACCTCTCGTTGGTCATCAACGCAAATTAAATTAAGCTTCTCCATGTTCACCCTCTACCGGTAATTTGATTCTAAAAATGGTCTTTTCACTGTCACTTTTTACGACAATGGAACCGTTGTAACCTGCAATAATACGTTTAACGATCGAGAGCCCAAGCCCCAACCCAAAAGACAATCCGCCTTTCTTCGTTGTAAAGTTCGGCCTAAATATTTTTCGGCGTGTGGCCTCATCAATTTCAGGGCCATTGTTGGCGATCGTGACTAAAATCTTTCCTTTGCTCACGCGTGTATGAATTTCAATGGTCGGCGACTCAATGTTGATCATCGCATCGCACGCATTCTTTAAAATATTCACCCAAATTTGAACAAGCTCAGTTTGCGATCCAATAAAAACCGGCAGTTCTGCAGGGCTGAAACGCACACTAACGCGCCTCAAATCACTCTGCAGCAACGCCAACGCACGATTTATCGAATCATTAATGTTGATGGCCTCATCAAGATCGATATCCGTTCTGCCCAATTGCTTAACGGAACGAACTATGCCAACCGTATGCTTAGACGCGATACGCAAGTCGTGCAGGTCTCGCCCAACTTGCCAGTAACGAATCGCCTCTTCTGGCCTTTTTAACCAATGCTCCGAGAGGTAGTTATTTGGCACGGCTCGCGCTAAATCACGCGCCAACTCTTTAGGCAACCCATAATATTTTTCGAAATGACGACCGCGCTTTCTCGCTTCACTAGACGATACTTTTTGCCCTTGCATCAAACCAAAATCAAAGAACTGACTCGCCTCTGGATGCACTTCTTCAAGCAGCGTCATGATGACGGACTCTAAACGCTCCGATTTACTGCTGACCACACCAATCGCATTGTTAAGTTCGTGTGCGATACCTGCGGCTAACTGACCGAGTGTTGTCATTTGCTCTGCGGTGTGGAGCTTTTGCAGCGCCTTCTCTTTTGCTATCGCTTCTTGCATCGCGCGCCGCTGACGGCGAGACAACTCATTCACCATAACGGGCATAAACTGTGTGGTTAATGGCCCGTAAGTTTCTTCTTCAACGGCTGGCGTATCGCGTTCTATCCACGCAAGTTCTACATCGGTTTGTGCAATCACCGTAGATGAGGCAGTCCATGTTCCTGAAAAAAAACTGTGCACTCCAATAAATGCCCCTTGAGAGGCAGAAAATACCTGAATAGGCTTTCTGTCTTCGTCCGCATAGAAGCCAGCAAGCTCTCCAGAGAGCACATAGTATAGACGGTCGTTGTAGCCTTGCTGTTCGATCAATACGGAGCCGGCCAACACAGTCAGCCGACGTTCGATATGATTAAAGTAGCGTTCTACTAACGCATCTAACTTGGTTTCGTACATGTATTACCCAATATGCCCAACCGTATGAAGAATCCACACCATCACAAAGCTTAGCAGCACACCAACAATACCAAGTACCGCACCTACTCTCGCCATTTGGCTACTTTCTACATGGCCAGTGGCATGCGCGAGCGCGTTAGGCGGTGTACTGATAGGCAGTGACATACCAAGCGAAGCCGCGAAGGTCACAACAAGAATAAGCGTGACTTCACCACCTAATGGCGTCAAAGAAGCCATGGACGTACCAAGTGCAGCCATTATTGGCATCAGCAAGTTGGCTGTGGCCGTGTGCGACATGAAGTTTGCCATTAGTAAGCAAAGGAATGCCGCGCCGAATAGCACCACATAAGGCGAGAATTCATCAAATGGAATACTGTGCACCACCAGCTTCGCAAGCCCTGTTTTGTCGAGCGCTAAACCTAGAGCAATACCACCCGAGACTAACCAAAGCACATCCCAAGAGATCTTTTTGAGGTCTTCTTTGTTGATGATCCCTGTCAGCGAGAATACGGCAACCGGAATTAAAGCGACGGTGTATGAGTTCATGCCATGCGCTGAGCCCATCAACCAAAGAATGATGGTGCCAGCGAATGTGACGTAAACAATCATCGCTTTTGGTGTTTTTAGGAACTTACTTTTGATGTTCAGATCAATTTTCGTCTGCTCGGCTTTGTATAAATAACCTATCAGAAGCCAAGCAAGCGCCATCATGATCACCACAAATGGTACGCCGAACACCATCCACTCCCCAAAAGTAATCAAGTTATCACCCACGAGGTATTTCAAAGCAATCGCGTTTGGTGGCGTACCGATTGGCGTACCAATACCACCGATGTTCGCAGCAACAGGAATACAAAGCGCGAATGCAATTCGCCCCGGGTCTTTAGGCCCAAACACGGCGATAACTGGCGTTAATATCGACAACATCATCGCGGTGGTCGCGGTGTTCGACATAAACATCGAGAATATAGCGGTGATCAGCATCAGGCCTAACATGACAAATTTTGGGTTTTGCCCAAACGGCTTGAGCAACACCCTAGCGAGGTTCACATCCAAACGATATTTGGTTGCGGCCATTGCTAAGAAAAAACCACCTAAAAACAGCATGATGATTGGGCTTGCAAAGGTAGCCATGATTTCGTGATATTGCAGTAGTTCGCCAAAATGAGGCTGCCCTTCTTGTGTTCGAAACAAGACAATGCCTTTGTTCGAAATGAGCAATAACTCAAGCACGATGATCACCACCGACGTGGCATAAATCGGAATAGGCTCGAACACCCAACAGAGCGCAGCCAGCAAAAAGATCGCGATAACTCGCTGTTGGACGATGGTGATGCCGTCAAAAGGAAACGCTGACAAAGGCATCAGCCAAATAAATAACGGAATCACCGTTGGGATGATGTATTTGAGATATGGGCGCATAGTACTACTACTCTTCCTGAGTTGGTTGGCCATGACATTAGGCATTTCGAGCCACATTCAGTCATCTTTCTATCAATCTGATTTTTATGAACAACTTTGCGGTTGTGAGATAGAAACATACCTGTTTGATAACTCTGAGTAGAGATTATGTACACTGTTTTGAAACGAAATTTTGGTCTTAGATCAATGAACTGGAATTCACATCAGAAAACATCTCTTATCTGTGTCCAAGCTCACTAATTACGCGATAGATACTTCTTCATTACATAATTAGTTAAGTATTGCCCTCTCACTTCAACTTCTTGATGTTTAATCACTTTAAATCCCATCCGTTCAAAGAACGGACGAGCAGTGATACTGACCTCTGAGTACAAATACGGTAACGCTAATGACTCCGCTTGAGAGAAAATATGAGCCATCAATGCGCGGCCAACACCTGTCCTTTGATGCTGATGATGGCAAAAGAAATGGTCAATGAAACCATCTGGCTGTAAGTCCGCGTAACCGACAATCTGACCTTCAATTTCGGCAATAAATGGGGTGATGGTGTCCATCCTCGCTTGCCAAGTTTGTGGTTCAAAATCCTCGGGAGCCCAAGCTTTCACTTGATCTGTTTGGTAATCGCGGCAGTTTACTTCTCGAACCGTATGGTAGAAGAGCGTCCATAGTGTTGGCGCATCAGCAGCACGATAGCGGCGTATTGAAAGCATCATTACAATGTTCCAGACAGACGAAACAAAAACGTGGTCACAATCGCGCTCACTAACAACGTATTGATTGGCAAATAGTGCGGAAACAAATAAGGCAGAGAGCGTAAATCTGGTTTGGTGATAATTCTTTGAGGCTGGATATCTAGGCTCGTCGCGATCTCACAAGCCCGAACCGTTAACGGATGTTTAAAAAGCCATTGTGAATAAGCGCTATAAAGTGCCACCACTCCCGCCATTCCAATGATTTCTATCAACACAATAGCCTCTAGAGTAAAAGGCAGTAAAGTTGGGCCACTCAAAAGCAGCGCTGCGGAAAAAAGCCACTTTTTGTACGTCATCATCCATCCTTTAATTACATTCTATAAATGTACATTTGAGACCAATCGTCCATGATCAGCCTTGCAAGCGTATTTTCTATAAGCCAGTGTACTAAGTTATTTTGATTACTGACCAAAATCAAGCGGACGCAAACATAAACAAATCAAGTCAGACTACCTCAACAGTATCCACGCAGTTGACACGAGTGATTCGACCGTCTTCGATAATGAAAAAGGCATCTTGAGGTAAATCTTGCTGCCAAACTTGAGTGTAATCCATACCCAACAGCAATCCTCTCAGCACGATGCCTGTTAGCCCATGACTCACCACGACAATGTCTTCGTCATGCGCTACATCACTCAACCAACTGGACAAACGCTCCCTTACCGACTCATAAGTTTCACAGTTTGGCGCTTGAAGGTACCAGTCATTTTGAGCTAATAAGTTGGGAATTTCTTGCTCTAAGCTGGGAATCGTTCTTTGCTCCCACTCACCAAGAGAAAACTCTTTTAACCTAGGCTCTTTGTTGAGGTTTTCATACGAGTAGTTAAGCTCTTCACATACGATTTGCGATGTTTGCAGTGCTCTCCCAAGCGTACTTGAGTAGACACGGAAAGGACGGTTTTCAACATACTGTTTGAGCGTCGTGCCGACGCGCCTTGCTTGGTCGCTGCCTTTAGATGTCAGTGAAGAGTTACAGTGACCTTGTAACTTTTTATCTGCGTTAAACTCTGTTTCGCCATGGCGCAATACGAATATTCTTCTCGTCATTTCTTTACCTTAAACGGTTTAAATTCATAGGTAAGCTAACGTAAAGTCGCCAACTGGGCAAAAAACACTATTTGAGTCAACTTTGACACAGAATGACTCGCCTCATTATTCCTGAACATTCAAAATTTCATAATGGCGCTCAACATTCACTGTCACCCGCCCCCAGTCTGAATCTTTGACTCGGAGTTGATGGTGCTCGAACGTATCTCGATTTGTAAACTCTTCGTAAACATCAAAGCGCAACGGGTTGTCAGGGTTTTCCACCACTTGAAACACAAGGCACCCAGCCTCGCTTCTAGTTAATCGCATATGAATAGGCAGCGCACTTTTTACCGTTTCAAGTTCCTCTTCAGGCACCAATATAAATCCTTTTAATATGACTTTAGACATCACGACTCCATCGCTATTTTACTATCTACAAAAAACGCATAACCGACAAGTTATGCGTTAAAACCATTAATGTGGATTGAAAGGTTACCTAATTATTTTAACGTGATGGTAAACACCTCGTTGTTCACGCCACCAATCATCATTGGTTTTCCAAGCTGATCTTGCTGGACAAAGAGCGTGGTTTTTAACTCACGACTTGAGTGACGAGATTTACTTTTGCGAACCACAAGCACATCAACAACGTAATCCGAATATTCCTTAATCACGGAGCCTGAGAGCTCGATGATTTCCTCATCATTGTCTTCAACGGCGTCAAATCCTCGATCAACCTGTATCGGTGCTGAAACCGAGGTTTGTCCGTAGTTTAAAACCGCGGTTTGAGGCTCTTCAAGCTGTGAAGCAACACTAGTAAAGGCAATAAAACACGTTGCCAATAACGCTTTGGATATTATTTTCATTAGTATTTTTCTGATTTCCGGCAAGCAAATAGAAATAAAAACCTTAGATAAGAGTTTGATAAATAGTTAATAATGGCTATCTAAGGCGTGACTGGAAACAATACCGATTTCATTGCGAATAAACAACTTTTACAGCATGTATCGTAATGTGATTTATCTCACCTCGTTCGTAGACGTTTGCAGTAACCACACGAAAGCCTGACTGTTCTAGTTCCGTAATCAAAGATTGTTGTGAAGATACATGTCGATAAACATGGTCATTTTTGGTGATTTCGTAGCTATTACTGTCTTTGGCACACAAGCTGCTAACAAAGAAAACGCCATTTTCAACCAAAGAATTATAGATATGACCTAGAAAAGTATTCCGATCTTCACCAATGATGCAGTGTAAACAGTTTCCGTCGATCACCACATCATAGATCTCTGGAATCTCAAGCGTTTTCTCGGTCAAGTCCGCGACGTAAAACGCCCCTTGATTGCCAGTATCTCTCGCTTTTTCTTTTGCCCAAGATATGGCAGTCGGTGAAATATCAATACCTGTTACTTCAAAGCCTAATTTAAAAAATGCTCGACAGTGATGCCCTTCGCCGCAGCCAACTTCCAAGAGTTTGCCAAAAGTCGGAGCTCCTTCTAGCTCAATAAAGCGCTGAACAAGAATGGCTTGCGATATGCGCTCATTGCCTCCCCAACCTTCCCAGCCCTCTTTTCGGGCTTGAACATACATATCCTCGTGGACATGGTAGTTCGCTTTCATATTCATCCTTGATAATTCCTTGCGTTAAAGCACTATCGACCAATCAATACATCACGGGTTGTACGACTCAACATGTTCATGTACTGCGTGCATTATCGACGCTTTAATATCCTTTAAATATTTCGCGTGTGGGCACCACATTGAAAGCGGCAGCTTCATCCCTTCTAGCATTAGGTCGATACTCACAGGCTCGATACCCTCTGCTTTAAACTGAGGCTTAGTTAATGCTTTGGGTAACCACGACCACCCTAACCCCTCTCGCACCATATTGATGACAACAGAGAGCTGATCGACTTGCTCATTATTGGCTGAAAATATGAATTTCTCTTTTAAGCCTTCATCAACTAGCGATTTTAGAATGAACTGTCTCTCGGTCACCATCGCGTCAACAACTGAGTTTTGATCTAAATTCGCTAACCGTCCACCAGCTTGAACATAAGGAACGAACTCGACGTGGCCTAAAAAAACCGAGTCCATGCTGTGCATCGCGCTACTTTCGTGCACATTAACTAATCCAAAGTGGATTGAGCCATCAACAATACCGCGCTTGATTTCAGCGCGATCACGCACCAATAACTCAACACGCATGGTCGGAAAATCTTTCGCTAGTTGTTTGCGAATCATGAACAAAGCAGAAGGCGGCATAAAGCTCGAATAGGCAATCACCACGCGCTCCAAACCTCCAAAAGAAAGGCTCAGTGCGATGTTTTCAAATATCCTCGCCTGTTCGACTGTTTTCTTGGCGTAGTGATAAAGCAAGTGACCATCTTCGGTAGGCTCAACAGAACGGCCTACTCGGTCAAATAAAGTGATAGCCAACTGATCTTCAAGATTGCTGATGACTTGCCCCGTTGTCGTTCGGTGCTTATTGAGCTTAACGGCTGCTTTACTAAATGATAATTCTTCATACACAGTGACAAATGCCAACAGCTGCTCAAAGTTAAACGTCATTTTATTCCCCCACGTTCAGTGACTTACTCAAAATATCACTATCGTTCACCGTCGTGTCCTTAGAAATGAGTGAGATGTGACAATCGATCAGTTTATTGCCTCGCCGTTTACTATTCCAGATTTCTATACCATCGAGAGCACCATGAGTTTCTTGACAGGGAAATCAAACGTAGGCTCAACAAACTCATACTGGCCAGCGATCGTTTCTAGCTCCGAACTCCCATTGTCATAAGTCAACTCAAGTACGCCATACACCGCATTATTGGTATGACGTAACGCTGCAACCGGAGACATACGCTTGACTAAACAGGTCGTAAACACCACCGCTGTTAACTCCCCAACACCAGCAGGTGGCGTTTCAAAATCTAGCATCGGCCTTTGACTTAGATAGATAGATTTCGGTGTCGCTAGCATCATCGTGAAGTGTTCTTCAAGCTCAATATTTGTCACAAGGATGAGCTTCGGCCCCATTTCGAGGGCCTTTTGGCAAGCCTGCGTCGCTGATTCAACATTACTAATCTTGACTCCTGTAAACTGCTCCAGCACATACTTACTCGATACAATCACGTCGGCCATTGGCATCAGGCTCTCAAACAATGGAGTGTGAGATTCTTTATCAGCGATAGGCTCAGCTAGCTCTGGGTGACAGACATAAAGTACTTGGCGACTTTCCTCTTTAACTCGCGTAACCAACTCACAAACTGAATCGCGGAACTTTGAGTCCGTTTGATACCCCGCAATGACAGCGCCACATTCAGATAGCTGACGGAGGCTTTCTACACAATCCGTCAACGTTAGTAATTCATCGACAAGGCTTCTACCGACAAACACCTCATGGTCTTGTGTTTGTTGTGCATTTTGAACAGCATGGATTGGCCATATGTCCAACCCCATTCGTTGAACAGGAAACCCGGTCACGCTGCTACTTAAATGCCTACCTACGCCGTAAGTTTTAATTGAAATGATACCTTTCATCGCTATGCCTACATTACTTTGCTTTACATCTATTCATTGAGTATTCGGCATAGCAATTACGCTCGAATCCCTCGCTATCAAGTGTTCTCACAAATTATCGAGGTTATCCATAAGCTAGTAGAAGAAACCAATTGAACGGCCGTATTCGTCTACACGGATGCGCTCATTCACACCATGGAAACCTTCAAACTCTGTTGTATTCTCCAACTGAATTGCCGTAATCGTGTAAACATCTTGTGCAAAATCACTGCGATCTTGATTGGAAATTGTTGGGAATTACACCGCTTTTGATAGGCGTTTTGCTGCCCCATCTAAGTCGACCTTAACTTCGATTTGCTCCACGCCTTTCATCTGCATTGAGCTAAAGTCTTAATCGCCTGCCGCCCAAGCTGAAACGCCCGCAGTAAAGGAAATTGCTGAAGCGACGCCAGCGAAAATTTTTGAATGTTTTGTCATGTCCATTTTCCTTTTCAATAGGAAGTAAATTGGATTATTGCTCGTCGATATGGTCAGTATTATCGAAAAGCGTTACCTCAACCAATCGCTTATGTAGGACCTAACCCTACAAACGGTTTCATCGTATAAGGACGTAATAGACAACCATCAAAAGCTTCACTCACAGAGCTCATCACCTTTGGGAGCTGGTGACATAGGAATGCGCCGAAGTGTTACAAGTCAGCGCTTTTTCTGATCTGCATGCTTCATGTGAACATCAATTTGAGGGTAAGAGATTTCAACATGATTCTCTTTGAAGAGTTGATTAATTCTCTTATTCACCAAATGCAATGTTGGTAAACGATCATCAATGGAGTTGATGTGAAGTCGAAGCTCGAACTCTAAACTGCTATCGTCATGGCATTAATCGTTTCCGGCCAAATCGACGAACACTGCCCTTGAGTAAGCTTAGTCAAAGATTCAATGATTCATTGTCTAACATGAACAAAAACGGACATTGATGAGCTGGCAATAGCTCTACTGTTCAGGCTTTGAGTAGCAAGCGCATCACTCTTCGGTTTTCGATGCAGAACAAGGCTCAGATTTTACTTACACCATTTGTAGGATGGCGTCCTACAAATGCGATTATCTGCTTTTCATCTCTTCCCTTATCTTTGCCTCATCCAAGACAAACGAGACAACTTCATGAACACAATGCCGCACGAGCTGGTATGGGGTGAAATCTATTTCCCGCCGCTGCTTTTAGTCATCGGATTGGCTTACGTTCTGACCACGATGGTGACTTCGCTAGCAACGAGATGCGGACTACATAAGTACGTTGCATTCCCTGCACTGGCAGAGCTAAGTCTGATTGTCATTTTTACCGGCGTTATTGGCCAATTTATTTCGATCTTTTGAGGAAAGCGCACTGTGATTAAACGTTATCTCATTACTCTTATTTTGTTGTGTACCGCGGGTACCGTGCTTTACACCCACTACCAAACATACACAAACAATCCATGGACGCGAGACGGACAAGTGAGTGCTTATGTTATCTCCATTACGCCTCGAGTCACTGGGCAGGTTACGCAGGTGTATGTTGCTGATAACTCAAAAGTAAAAAAGGGAGATTTGCTGTTTGAGATTGATCCAAGCACATACGTTGCGTCTTACCACAAAGCACTGGCAAACCAGAAACAAGCGACTGCATTGCTAGCAAAGGCACAAAATGAAGAACAGCGAGCACGAAAATTAGAGAAACGTACGCACGGTGCAGTGCCTGCGTTAACACTTAGCAATTTACACAATGCCGTACAAACAGCGCAGGCAAATGTTGAACTTGCGAAGGCGAACATTGAAGAAGCGCAGCTTAACTTGGACTTCACCAAAGTTTACGCGCCGACCGATGGTTACATCACCAATCTAAACGTTCGAGTGGGCTCTCAAGTGGTCGCTAACTCCCCTGTTGTCGCCCTTATTGATGAAAATAGCTTCTGGATTGAAGGTTACTTTAAAGAAACAGACCTCGCGGGCATTGCCCCTAACGACCGCGCAACCGTGACATTACTCATGCATGATGACGTCGCGTTAGAAGGCAAAATCAAAAGCATTGGTTTTGGCATTGCGAAAAAAGATGGCATAACAGGCAATGACCTTCTGCCAACAGTGAACCCTAACTTTCAGTGGATTCGCTTAGCTCAACGTATCCCAGTCAAAGTGACATTGAATGAAATGCCAAAAGATCTGCAGCTTCGCGTAGGCATGACGGCATCGATAAAAATCATCAAACACTAATTAGGTGAAGGTCATGCTGAGTTCATCGACTAAAGAAGCAATAAAAGCAGCGCTCTCAATTGTTGTCGCTATTTGCCTTGCACTGTGGTTTCAGTGGGAAAAACCTTATTGGGCGGCCATTGCGGTTGCTGTTATGGCACTAAATGAAAGCTTTGCCCACTCAATTCATAAAGGACACAACCGCGTTTGGGGAACGCTCATCGGAATCGCTTATGCGCTTTTCTTAATTGGTACGTTTCCTCAAGATCCATTTTTGTTTTTGAGCTTTTTAACTCTGTTTCTTGGCTTGTGTATTTTCATGTCGAGTGACGAGAAATATGGCTACATATTTTCGATGGCCTTTACGGTTTGTGCGTTAGTTGCTTGTATGGGTCAATTTGACGACCAAACTATATTTCATTTCGCGATATTACGACTTCAAGAAACAGTTCTAGGTGTAATAACATTCTCTGTTGTTTATCGAGTTATTTGGCCAGTAAATACTGAGCAGAAATTCATTCAGCAGTTTGAAAATAGTCGAACGTTGCTACTGGAAGCTCTTAAAAATAAGCACGACTTTAACCTTGAAGCGCTAGAAGCCAATTCAGGAAATATCAACAAGCTTTATCAACTGCTTAACCTACCGTTAAAAGGTAGCTATCGGCTCAGACAGCACCGACGTGCTTGGCTTGAGCGAGTGAACGAACTGACTCACATTCAAGAAAAACTACTAAACCGAGGGGATAAGTCAAATTCAAACAGTGCAGAATGGAAAGCTCTTACTGAACAGTTAGAAAACTTTTATGTAGATAAGCCTCAAACTTCGCTCATTGGTGTCAAAAATAGCGATAAAATAGAAAGCGTTAACCCATCACTTCGCCAAGGGAAACGAACATTTTCCCAACATATCAAAGAGGATAAACGTAAAGTTTTTCACGGCGTGTTGATGTTCGTAACATCATTGCTCGTTTGGATTTATCTCCCAATACCTGGTGGCTCTATTTTTCCTATGATCGCAGCGGCTTTTTCTTGCATCTTGCCGACAATGCCACCGAGCGCACTTAAAGATGCTTTCTTTGGTGTTCTAGGCACAGGAACCGTAATTCTACTGGAGTACGTGTTTTTGATGCCACTCATGACTGAGCTATGGCAGTTAGCGTTATTTTACTTCATCAACACGATAGTAATTTGGGAGGTATTTTCAACACCCAAAATGCTGATTCATCGAGTTCTAGGGATTAATCTATTGGTTGTACTGACCTCCGGCGCGTTAAACCTGACTCCAATATATAGAATTGAAACACCAATTTTAATGCTGACGAATATTTTAATTATTCTTCTGATCGGCAAATTGTTTTCTGACCTGTTTTGTAAACCTCAAAATGTGCGCAGAGTTTAGAAACTCGATATTAATAGCCATGCTATTCATGTAATGAATTATCAAAATAAATTTTGAAATAACACATACACATTTTTAGAAAATGGGTATTTAGAATATTAAAGAGAGACCATTGTGAAATTAAAAATAGGACTGGTATTTTTAACCACTTTATTTACCCAGTTAAGTTTTGCTCAAGATTCATTTTTCCCTATTTGGGGAGATGAAGCAGAAAAGCGTGGCTATTCACTGCCAAAACCTTATGGTCTTTCCCTTTCATACATGGATATGAGCAATCCAATCACGGTCAACAGTATTGATTTAACAGGACATCCGGTACTAGAGGCGCTTGATATTGATGCTAACCACGCCGATTTTAAAGGTTCCAATATTACTCTAAGGGGAGACGTGTGGATTTTCCCGTTTATGAATATCTATGGAATTATTGGTTATACCCAAGGCACGAGCACAGCAAAAATTAACGCTTTAAGTTGCGATACTTCCTCCGTGCAAGGTATCGGAAACAAAGTTCTGTGCTCGCTGCTCGATGCAGCGGGTGACGAGCTACCGGATAGCGCCGCATTTGAGTTAGAGATGGACGGAGGAACCTATGGAGCAGGCACCACATTAGCTGGCGGTGTGGGAAATTGGTTTGCACTACTCGATATGAACTACACCTACACCAGCATAGCCGCCATTGATGGCAATATTAAAACCTTCGTGGCTGCTCCTAGAGTCGGATATCGCTGGCAATACGATGGCGGACGCGAACTGCGCGTATTTGTTGGCGCCATGTATCAAAATGTTCAACAAGAATTGTCTGGTGACCTCAAAAGCTTAAACCTACCACCGCAACTACTTGGCTTAGTTGAAAACTTGAGCCCTGATGCGGGTTTCAACGTCAGTCAAAGTGCCGATGAGAACTGGAACAGTGTGCTTGGTTTCCAATATGCCTTTAACAAAGACTGGGAGATATTGATGGAGGCCGGATTTGGGGAGCGTGAGACCTTATTCTTTTCATTAGGTCGTCGATTCTAGGATTGAAAGCATGACTAGATTACTTCCTATCGTTTGTCTATTTCTATCTGGAGCAACTCTCGCCGAAGAGGCTTTGCAAAAGTCAGAAATGCATGAACTGACAAAGTATCAGCAATATCAAGCGTGGCTTGAAAACTTATTGCTGGAACTAGGCGCGGATGGTCAGTTCGATCCTAAAAAAGGCATCGACTGGAGTGTCATGCCCGGTCCCTTTTATACTCCAGAGAAAAAGTTTGGTATTGGCGTATCGGCAGTCGGCCTCTATAAGCCAGATATCAATGATATGGACTCACAACCAAGCTCTATTACCGTTAACGGTTTTGGGTCAATAAATGGTGCTTATGGGGTATCTATCAACAATGCCAACTACTTAAACAACGATAAATACCGTTTGTTTGTTGACGCTGAACTAACGGATTCTCCCGATGTATTTCATGGTCTGGGCGTTGATGCAGGAATGCACAATGAACGAGTTAATTATGACCGACGCAGTTATTCCGCCTCAATCACTGGTATGACGCGTGTATTACCATTTACCTACTTAGGCCTAGGACTCTCCTTCTTCCACAATGAAGCGTCCAACGCCAAACAAGAAAACACACACATCTCCTGGATAGGTGATGATTTGGCGGAGTTTCCTAGCACGCAGCGAAATATTGGCAGCATGTTCAACCTCACTTATGACTCTCGGGACTTCGCCCTAAATGCCTCAAAAGGCAGGCTGATTGAGCTTGAATACCAGCACTTCAGCACTGAATTAAGCTCAGATAATGATTTTGAACGTGTGAGGCTCAATTACAGTGATTATCGTTCCCTATCGTCAATTCCTGGTGTTTTGGCCTGGCAAATACGCTCCGAATCCAACTTCGGCGACGTAAGCTGGGATCAAATGGCAATGCTCGGAGGCGCTGATGCTCTTCGTGGCTATGAACAAGGCCAATATCGCGGCAGAAATATGCTGATTACCCAAGTAGAGTACCGGCAGCCGCTATCTGGGCGCCATGGCATGGTGTACTGGTTAGGAGCAGGCACACTGGCTGAAGAATTTGATCAACTGGGTCAAGAAGAATGGCTCTATTCTGTCGGCGTTGGCTACCGATTTGAAATCAAGCAGCGAGTTAACCTGCGTTTAGATATCGGCTTTGGTAACGATCAAAGTGGATTTTACTTTGCAATCAATGAAGCGTTTTAACTGAAATGAACCGTATACTTTTTATATCTCTTTACACTGCCACCCTTTGTACCTTCTTGGCTGGATGTTCGTCCAACAATTGGGCAATTCATGCGATGCCAGGTTCGAATCAGGCCGCTGATATGCTCGCAGGTGATCTGACGACCAATCAAAATTGGTATTTGGATGAGTCTCGCTACCCTCAATTGACCGTACCGCAGAACGTACGCCCGTGTTGTGCCTTTGGGGATATGCAGAAAGTCAAAATTGGGCCAGTTCCAGTGCCCTTTTTTCGACTGAACAACGTTGTCGAACTTGAGGAGATAGGCCCACACAAGTTTGCCAGCGGGATATATCACTACACACCGTCATCCTCATCGGCATTGGGTCATGGCGGTAGCGAAAATAACGGAATCTTATACACGCAAAAAGGTGGCTTTATCGACCTCGCCCATGTGCGCGATACCGCCGATGACACAATGGGCTTATTTTTCGAGATACTCGCCAACTTAGGCCAAGCCCATCGCATTGATTTACCTGCTGAATTAGGACCAAGATACATCGAGATGGCCTCGTTCGACGCATCTTTTCTAACCGATGAACAAAGGTGGTCTGTGGCCGCTCATTTATCTGCACGCTTAGCCTACTTCAAGGCTGAATCCCACGAGATCGCCCAATGGCACGGCTACGCAAGTTTTTCAGGTTGGCCAGAAACCATTTCCGCCTACTCGCTTGAAGATCTCTACTCCAACATGTTGGGAGCTAAAATTGTACTTAACCTCATTCAACAACATAAGATGCTGAGCGAAAGAGAATACAACCAAAATGTCAGCTTGCTTCTCAATGCAAGTCTGCAAGAACTTGGCGTCGTTGATAAATCTCAATCAAAACTGGTATTAGCCGCCGTCGACGGTAAATGGTGGAACTCACACGAGTCAATCCCAAACAAATACATGGTTCTGCAACGTAACTACGACCTAGGAGATATACAAAAGCCCCACCGACTAACACCGGATCTATTAGGTAAAGAGAACTCGAACTTACAGTATCTCGCGCAATCTCCCGCGATTGTGCTCACCTTACCAGCATCTGTAGAGTCGCTGGTTCTAGATAACATTGCCAAGTTAGTACTTGAAGTAGCGCCGAGTTACGCAGATACCTTCAACCACATCCCAAAACGTATCTGGTCAGAGCGTATCGAACATACTCAGTTTCCTGTCATTGCGAAGTATGCAGAGTTACAAGATGGTCAAGAAATGAAAGCGTTAGATGTGGCGGAGAAGTAATTTAGAGAAATAATAGCTGCACATAACCTCTCATTTAGAAACGACATACCCTAAAGTGTACGAATTCAGACCTGAGCTGACAGCTACCCACTTTTAGACTCGGTGTCTGTCATATTATATCTGGGCTAGATTCCTTTCAGCCCAGATTGATTTCCCATCCTCTAATGTTTCTATTGGCGTTCTGCCACAGCACATTTTTCCTTGATGAGTACGATGATTGTTGTAGTACTCCATCCATTCGCCCAGATCTTTCTGCAACACTTCCATTGAGCCATACAGTTTCTTTCTGAACGTAACTTGATAGAGCTCATTCAATATGGTTTTGTGGAAGCGTTCGCAAATCCCGTTTGTTTGTGGCGACATAGCTTTCGTCTTGGTATGGTCGATATCATCAATCGCTAAGTAGAGCTGATAATCATACTGCTTAACCCAACCGCAATATTCCGCGCCTCGGTCAGTTAAGATTCTAAGAATTGGCAGCTCCTGCGCCTCGAAGAATTTTCGATAACGCCAAATTGGTCAACGAAAACATTACCTTAAACACGAAAAACTACAAACGCGCAGGTGACTTTTTGTGATTCAAGAACCAACGAACTCAACATTTCTTGAAAGGCTTTCCACGAGCGCGGAACGCGGCGGCCTTAAAGCGAAGAATTAGCTTTTGCTTGCAAGAAACTTAACGAGCCGGAGTTTCAGCGAATACTAACTTCCATAAACTTGCCCTTTCCACACTTTGCGCCTGATAATTTTCCACGACCAAATGCGATTTTCAATGAGGCAATTTCACGAACTTTGGCATGTTTTACGGTTTCAGTGATTCAAAAATTTAAGCCGACAATGCTGATTTGCCGACACCGGAAAACGAATGGTTAAAGAGAACGAGATAGAAGAAACCTAAAAACTTTGCCCTGTCGCATAACGCCATGTTAAGGGGTGAGCAACGCAATACCGATGTTGCTGCAACCACCTCAAACAGCTAACGCCGCATTAAGGGGTGAATGCCGCACAAACCAACTTCCCGCAAACCACTTTCACCACCAAAACCAACCGCATACCAAAAATGCCACGCGGCATGAATCCCTCTTGAACGCCTTGTTATGTGTTTGTTCTACACGCTACTGATAATTTCTGACTCGAGAAAAGTATAGAGTGAACAGTAGGGATATACCATGATTACTATTGATTCTATCGTGCTTTACGTAGAGAACATTCAAATAAGCCAAGAGTTTTACGAAAAGAGACTATCCTGCAAGGCTCAGGCACTTTCGCCTACTTTTGTTTCGTTTAAATTGCCAGATGGCCCACTATTAGAACTAAAGCAACCTGCTCACTGCAATCCAAGTTCAAGCATTACTGGCGGCGGCACAGAAATTTCAATTTTGATAAATAACCGAGATACTCTGCATTGCTTGTTCCAAGACTGGAGTCACAAAGGTATTCAGTTCCTGTTGGAGCCAATCGAGCAAATTTACGGAATAACATTTGTTGCGATTGATCCTGACAACCATAGAATTCGCGTATTTGCCGAGTAAACACATAACGCCTTGTTATGGGGTGAGCAACGCAATACCGAAGTCGCCGCATACCACCTTAAACACTAAAACGAACGCATAGCGGAAATGCCACGCGTTGCGAATCCCTCTTAAACAGTTTGTTATGCGATTTTATGCCCTAACGACTGAGGTGGTATTTCTAACTCTACTTTATTGCATTCGTATCCGGTAAAACCACCATAGCAGTGCCTAGTAAACGAAACACCGTTAAAAGGTTCATAATTGATCGTGTAAAACTCTATGAATTGAGAAACAAAATACGATAGAAAACTATCAAAACTTGGAGCCATCAAATATCCCATAAGCTCATACTCATCGTCGTCATAAAGCTCAGATAACCATTGGGTAATTCCACCAAGATATTGAGTTAATTGGAGAATATTTGAAGCCCCTATAGAATCACGTTTAAGCTCGTATAAACATATCTGTAGCTTGTCATCATCACTACCCCTTCCTACAGCAACCAAATCAACTATCCCATAGCCGCCTAGCCTTACTTGCCGATATACTTTTGCGTTATCTGGAAGGGGAAATCCACGCTCCTCTAATTGAATGATATCTTCATTCACCGCAGTAATAATGAAGTCTTCTAATTGTTTTTCACTCAACATTGAAACTATCTCCCTGTCGCATAACGCCCAATTAAGGGGTGAGCAACGCTACCACCCTCAACCTAAGGCATTGTACCGTAACCACTAAAGTTGAAGTAGAAGCAAAAATGCCAAGCGTTGGGAATCCCTCTTAAATTGTTTGTTATGTACGTTGTACCGAGCGCACTGGTACCCAACCGACTTCACCCGTTGACCTCGAAACGCGATACCACTCATTGAGTTCGAATAGAACTGATAGTTTTTCACCAATGACAGTATTGAGCTCAACATTGTCATAGTCTTTAAGCAAGATTCCTTCAGAGAAACCTTCAATCTTTTCGATATATTGAACTGGAGCCCAACCCTGTTCCCCTTCACTGCTGGTTATAAAGATCCAGTTGGGAAACTCGTCGTCAATTGTACCTAGAGCTACTTTATCGCCTTGTTTCAAATAAAACGGATTGGGATATTCTGAGACGTGATTTTCAGTAGAAACTACTTCCATATTTTCTCCAAAGTACATAACGCCCAATTAAGGTGTAAAGCACGCAATACCTATGCTGCTGCATGGTACTTCAACACAGAAACCACCGCATAACAAAAATGCCACGCGTGCTGAATCACTCTTAAATTGTTTGTTATGGCGCTCCACTCAACGTTAGCTCTTGTATGTCAATTTGGTCAACTTCCCTGCCCAATATCCGCTTGTACTCGACTAAACGATGAACTGGGATAACTGGCAACTCGATACCTTGATAATCTTTAATAACTGATTCTGAAAAGTAGATTTCAAGCTGGTGCCAAGAGCCATCTTGACGTGATTGTATCTTAGTATGTTCAGACAAACCGATTTCAATTTTTTGATTTTGGTAAACCAATTGGAAATACTCTAGATCCCAACCATATTCGGCATAATGAGTTAACGGTTTGGATATGTATTTTGCTACATGCGATAGCACTTTGTCTGAGTCTGAGTTTCGAATGTAAAGATCTATATCTGCGATTTCCCGACTTCCACCATGAATAGTTGCCGCTAATCCACCTACTATTTGATACTCCACAACCTCTGCATCCAAGATCTCTTTGAGCCACTGTAAGGCTACTTTAACTTTATCACTCATCTAGTTCCCTTAGCTGAATTTTGCCCTGCGCCATAACGGCCTGTTAAGGGGTGAGCAACGCAATACAAGAGCCGCAGCAAACCACCTTAATAACTAAAGCCAACGCATAGTAAAAATGCCACGCGTTGCGAATCCCTCTTGAACAGTTTGTTAGGTGCGTAGCCAAAGTTGGTAAAAGTCTGTTTCTTCGTGCTTGGGATTCTTGCGTACAAACTTCCAACCATGGCGCTTATAGAATGTGAGAGCTCGATGGTTAGTTCGGCTTACTGAAAGTACAGCACGCAAACAACCCGCTTTACTCAAAGTGCTTACAATATAATCCTGCACTTTTGCAGCGAGTCCTGAACCACGAAAATTCGGCTTTAAGTAAATGAGATGCACATAGCCAGTCTCCGGCTCGGGTGAAAAGCTACGAAACTCTAACTGCCCTGCAAACTGACCATCTACAAATATATGGATATAGAACCATCCTGATGTTGCTAACCGTTCTAATACTCGCTCACGATAACCTCTGATGAAGTCGTCGAAACCATCGTAATGCTCAAAACTACAAAAGTATGCATTTTTCTCGCAGCCACGCACAATTCGAAATCATCAATGTTTATCCGCTGAAAAGCAATTTCCATACTTACCTTTTCCTTCAAGCACCTAACGCCCTGCTAAGGGGTGAACAACGATACCACCCAACCTAAACCATTGTGCAGTAATCACTAAAGCCGATTCAAACCAAGAATGCCAAGCGTTGTGAATCCCTCTTAAACGCTTGGTTAAGTGCAATTTTTACCCACTTCAGCTGAACAAGTGATATCGATCGTAGGGCTTAACATAAGACAAACATGACAATGCTTTTCCACCGCCTCTTGAGCTGCTCGCAAAATGTCAGACTCCTTAAAACCACTGCCATTTACTGTAAAGTGTAAGTTTGCGGATTTATATAAACGAGGTTCTGATTCCGTTAGGGCGAAACTAACCTTATTTTCTAGGCCTTTAACTTCAAAACCTTGATCTTGTAGTAACAAGACGACATCCGTAGCACTACATGAACCTAAAGCCGACAATAGAACTTCCGTTGGACAAGGGGCTGTCTCACTTGTAGCGTCAACATTAAACGTAAAGCCGCCTTCGGTTGACACTTTAAAACGACAATCACCATCCCATTTTATATTAATGCTCATAGTTCCCTACTTTTTGATGTGACTTTCTCTGATTGCACTTAACGCCCTGTTAAGGTGTGAGCAACGCAATACCGATGCTTCCGCATAACACCTTAAACACTGAACGCAACGCATAGTAAAAATGCCACGCGTTGCGAATCACTCTTAAACAGATTGTTATACGTTGCTTCTCTACCCGAGCACTGGTCTGAAAAAGCTACGTTCATAGCTAATAATGCAGTCTACTTTATCTGCAAACTCAAAAGCTTCAATACACTCGGGATCATTTAAAGATTTTAGACGATACTCTTCATATGCCGATAAGCTTTCAAATGTGAACAAAGCTAGAGCTATATTATTCGCACCTTCTGACGGTAGAAAATAGCCATTGTGCTGACCACCGAACTTCTCAACAAGTGGAATCCACATTTTTGCATATTCTTCAAATTCTTTGACCTTTTTTGGGTCAATCACGTACCTGACATAGCAAGTAATCATAAGCTTTAAATCCTTCTAATTGCTTAATTTTATGCGCAACGTATAACGCCGCGTTAAGTGGTGAACAACGCTAACCACCAAACTTAAACCATTGTACCTTAAACACTTAAGCTGACTTGAACCAAAACCACCAAGCGTTGTGAATCCGCCTTAAACGCCTTGTTAGCTTTATATGCGTTTTGCAGCCATTAGTGCACATAGCAAAGTAAAAGGAAACAAAATCACAAAGCTAGCTTCTAAAATACCCAAAATCTTAGCTTGCTGAACATGTGAAACGACGCTCGAAACTGCACAATAGATTCCTGAAATAATAAATGCCATAAATACTTTTTTCTTGCTAAAGCCTTTATAGATGCTCAATTTATAGCTAAGAACTATGATAGGTAGCAATAACGCAACAATATTATTTCCCTGAAACATAGGGATTGAAAATTCCCTTCCCACGTATATAGAGAAAAAAACCAGCACAAGATAGCTAGCTAATGACAATACTGCATATTTTACCATTACTTCCGCCTTATAATCTCTGCTAATGTGATTGGAATAAGTAGCAACTGTCTAGCTGATGGAAAGCTAACGCCCTGTTAAGGGGTGAGCAACGCAATACCAAAGTCGCCGCATACCACCTTAAACACTTAAATCAACGCATAGTAAAAATGCCACGCGTTGCGAATCACTCTTGAACAGTTTGTTAGCTTTCTACGGGTACTTTATACCCAACTCACTAAACGACTTCCCTATGTACTCTTCTTTCATTTCTAACTTATCAAACGATGATTGAATAGGAAGTTTTCTACCTTCAACCAATTCATGACTTGTTAAATCCTCGGTACTTCTAATAACTGAACCAAAAGGCCAATCAAAATCAAATGGTAAAGGAAAGAATAACTCTCTAAACTTGATCGAAGAATTTAAGCTAGAAGGAATTATAATTTGATAAACGATATTTCCAAAACCTATTATCAACCAGTAAGCAGGAAATGTTGAGACTAAATCCTGTTTTTTTAATACATCAACAAATGATTCATTTATCGGCTTAAACCCTGGTATAAATGCCTGGTACACGTGCAACGGATTAATATATCCGATACTATGATCCTTAGTGTTTATCCATTTTATTGTGTCTTTAAAGTTTTCTACTTCAGAGTCAGGAATTACTGAAAGAGCAATTTTAACCAAACATTTATATACTGCTGAAGGTATATAACTCTCAATTTCAAATATTTGAGTTACTATCTTGTTTTCTTCATCAAATTTAAAAAAACCACTATCCGAAGGTGAATTTATGTGGTCAGGACCTTTATTGTTCGAATTGTGTCTCGTCTTCTTGTCCTTAGACTTGTAACTTGGAGTTTTTCTTTTTCCTTTTATTTTAGCTAATAACCTATAAGGTCTAGTGTATTTATCTAAGTGCACTTCAAGGTTGTTAGAGAAATACTCATTACATTGATCGCATTCTGTTAATAGAATAAATCTCTTGTTCCCCAAAAACTCTGGAACAGCATGCGCGATGGTTCTGAAATCTGTTTCTGGTTTGTTTTTTCCACAAAACCTGCAATCATCTCCCTTTTTTCCGATTAATACTTTACTTCCTGACCCCAATTTGTTCTCGTCTAGAATCGATTTGTAATTATCAGAAAAAAATTTCCCACTCTCATTAAAATCCATATTCACCTCTGTAAGCTAACGCCGCGTTAAGTGGTGAGCAACGCTACCACCTTACCTAAACCATTGTGCCGTAAACACTAAAACCGATTCAAACTGAAAATGCCAAGCGTTGTGAATCCGTCTTAAACGCTTTGTTAGTTTACCTTTAACACGAATAGCACGATTTAATTATATTGACCATTTCATGCGACTAACTATAATCTCAATGTTACTGCAGATTTGGAGATTGATCATGCACACATTAACAGCAAATGACGCCAAACGTAATTTTGGTGAGTTACTTCTTAGCGCCCAACGCGAGCCAGTGAAGATTAGCAAAAACAGCAAAGATGCCGTGGTTGTAATGTCTATTAGAGACTATGAAGAACTGGAAGCAATGAAAGCAGACTACCTTAAACATTGTTTCGAGTCAGCTAAGCAAGACTTAGCACAAGGCAATGTCGTTGATGGTGAAGATTTTTTAAACTCCTTATAACCAGCTATGCAGAAGAATAAGTACAAATTAAGTAAACTAGCTCAGGCTCATTTGCGAAAAATCAGAAGCTATACCGTCAACAATTTCTCTGAAACGCAGTGGCGCAACTATAAAGATACATTACTAACCGGATTTCAGATGCTTGCGGACAACCCTGCCGTTGGTCGGAGTTGTGATGAAATTTACCCAAACGGGTTTTACTTTCCTGTAGGCAAACACACAGCTTACTTTACAAAAGAAGACGGTTTCATTTTAGTCGTAGCTGTACTCGGTCAATCACAACTACCTCAAAACCATTTGTAATTGTGGTGTCACCCTAGCTCCGGAGCTAGGGTGATGAACTTTATTGGTAAACTAACGCCCAATTAAGGAGTGAGTAACGCAACACTGATGCTACCTTAAACCACCTTAATCACCAAAATTAACGCATAGTAAAAATGCCACGCGTTACGAATCCCTCTTGAATTGTTTGTTAGCACGCGCCCCTTAAAGCCTTTGGCACACGCCAAGATGCTGAAATATTGCACAAAACTTATGGTTTAAAACACTGAAACCAAACGGGTAGCTGCCAAGCTTAAAACTAACTCAAGACGTAAGATGGATAGAAGAAAAATATGCCAAAGTGCCCTATCTCACCGCTTTCAAATTAGCAAAGGATACGGGCTTAGGACTTTAACAGCAGCGTTAAAGAAACCACACCAGAGAAATCACCCAAAAGTTAGAAACCGTAAACGATGAAGTCAAAGCGAAAACTTCGCATCTAGTGCCACCGGAGCGAACATGAAAGGCACATTTGAACCGGTGTAAAGCCAAGACACGAAACAGATAAACACCTAAATTTTGACCTTTGGTGCCAACCCCGTACTAACGCCCAATTAAGGGGTGAGTAACGCAACACCGATGCCACCGCAAACCACCTTAATCACTAAAATTAACGCATAGTAAAAATGCCGCGCGTTGCGAATCTGCCTTGAACGCTTTGTTATGTACGTTTCACCGCGACCACGGAATATGTATGCCAATGCTTCATTCTACCCAATGAAGTTTTCGCTTTTTCATCACGTTCAAAGAACCTGACTATTTCAAAATCTAAGAATAAAGCCTTTACTTCTGATTCCGATAGCGGTGTTGTAGGACTACGATAGTTGTGAGCCCAACTGTCTTTGAATCCCATGAAGTCACCAGCAAACACCCCACCGATTTCAATTGAAGATTTAATGTTGATCCAAGTCGATTCAAATTGGCTTGGGTCAGCGAAGAACAAACTGGAATTTGCGATAACTACACCAGATTTTGGATAGTCGAACAACTCAAACGAAGACTCTGTAATATCTACTAATGGCTTTGACCCAAATCTGTCTCTGCAAATAGCGACCGAATCAGGATTAATATCGAAGCCATGAACTTGAAAACCCTGTTTCTCTAAGTATTCGATATCACTGCCTGTTCCACAACCACAGTCAGTAGCTACTTTGAGGTTTGATTCATTTAGTTGCGCTGCAAATTCAGTGCGTTTTGAGTGTAGGCGAGACAGTGCCTTTTCGTAGTACTGCCGCCAAATTTCAGTATTTTCATCCATAATTTTCTGGTTTTCCGTAAAAGTACATAACGCCCAGTTAAGGGGTGAAGCACGCAATGACCAAGCCGCTGCATGGCACTTCAACACCGAAACCAACGCATACCAAAAATGCCACGCGTGCTGAATCCCACTTGAACTGTTTGTTATGTTCGTAGCTTTTGTAACCCTTGTATTGCTCGGTTGGTCGAATCTATTAAGTCTGTACGCTTCAGTTTCGTCCGAATAGCCAATGCTTCAATAAACTGCTTTTCAGCGAGTTCATAGTTACCAAGCTCCACGTTTAATTTACCCAAGTGTTGTAAACTGAAACTCAAAGAAAGCACACAACCGTAATCTTGGCTTTGTAAGTATGCTCTTTCAGCACCACCCATATCACCTGCGTATTGCAACGCGATACCCGAAATATGAGTAGACCAAAACTTGTGCTTATCGCTAGATGTCGACATTTGGACGTTGGAAGCTAGCCAATAAGCCAAACTACAAAACCCTATAACACGCAAACAATCGGCTACTAAAATTTGCTGCCACTCTAGCTTTTCTGTTTCGCCTAACACCTTAAATTTTAGGCATTTGTAAATGGTTAAAGCCAGTTTATGGAAAACGCTGAAAGTTACCCTATCCCTCTGATAGCCCACAATTTCCTCCAAGAACATAACGCTGCGTTAAGGGGTGAATGCCGCACAAACCAAGTTTCCGCAAACCAACTTCACCACAAAACTCACCGCATACCAAAAATGCCACGCGGCATGAATCCCTCTTGAACGCCTTGTTATGTTTAAGACTCAAAGGGTTAAGTTTTACGGTACCAAGATCTTAACCCGACCTAGCTTTGAATATAGCTAATCGTTCGTATTTTTTATCATTGTTAATCCTATAGAATAAAGTGATGCCTAACGCCCAATGAAGGTGTGAGGCACGCAATACCGATGCCGCTGCATACCGCCCTAATCACTAAAACTAACGCATAGTAAAAATGCCACGCGTGCCGAATCACTCTTAAATTGTTTGTTAGTACGCTGTTCCAAAAACCTTTGGTTTGTACCAACATGCTGAAATATAGCACGAAACTTGTGGCTTAACACGTTGAAGCCAAATGGATAACTGACAAACTAGAGCTTAACCTCAAAACGCAAGTTGGCTAGAAGAAAAACTCGCTAAACTACCCTATTTTGACCAGTTTCAAATTATCAAAGGATTCGGTCATCGAACTTTGATAACAAAGCCAACGTACTGAATTTGGGATTAAAAACTAACCACACAAAAGAAGCCGCACCAAAGAAATAGCCTAAAAGTTAGAAACCGTAAACGGTGAAATCGACGCGAACACTCCGCACATAGTGCCACCGGAAAGAACGTGAAAGGCACATTTGATCCGGTGAAAAACTAGAAAATGGAACTGATAAACACCGAAATTTTTACCGTTGATGTCAATCCCGTACTAACGCCCTGTTAAGGTGTGAGCAACGCAATACCGAAGCCGCCGTATACCACCTTAAACACTAAAACCAACGCATAGTAAAAATGCCACGCGTTGCGAATCACTCTTAAACAGATTGTTAGGCATCAAAGTTGTGCATAATAACTTGCTGTTATAATCTACTGCTTGTATATACTTATCTAAACCGAAACTCACAGAGCAATAACCAATGACAATACCACCAAAAGACTCTCAAGTTGTGGCTACAACGCCACCCCCACCAACTGAAACACCTGACCTGAATCTGTTAAATCAGCAAGCAAATCAAGTTGAAGCAAAGATGAAGGCTGAAGGGATTGAAGAAATCAAATACATAAATGGTCCACATGCGACTCACGACCCAAAAACCAATAAAACCGTTGTATCAGGCGGAAATGCTATTGTCCATAAAACAGAGAATACAACAACAATCCAAATAATAAACCCTGGCGTTGATCCTAAGAAAGCTCTACCCGAAATGCACAATGCAGGCAACACTCAAAAACAAATAGGTGCAGCTACTGACTCTTCTCAACAGCAAGTTTCTGTCGATCTTAATACAAGTAAGTAACATCAATAACCCACTGGATAGGATGTGCCCCAGTGGGTTGCCTAACGCCCGCTTAAGTGGTGAGCAACGCAATACGATGTTTCCGCATTACACCTAAATCACTAAAATCAACGCATGATAAAAATGCCACGCGTTGCGAATCCGTCTTAAAGCGTTTGTTAGGCATTTACTGAACACCTACTATTACCTTAGTTTTATCAAATACTACGTACACCGCCCAGAAGAACTCTCTGTGCTGCACTTTAAGCATTTCTGCTGCCCACATTGGTTGATTTGACTTGATAAACGCTACAAATTTATCAACATCCTCTTCAACTTCGCTTGAAGTTAAATTGTGCGCTAGCCGATTACGAGTTTTATTGAGCATAGAAATAGCTGACCACACCCAAGGTTCACATGATTTATCAGTCATAGCACGAGCTATCTGAAGTTTGTTCGCAAACGTCAACCTAGCTTCCAAAATATATTTTGGTGACTCAGCTTTACTAACAAGGATATCGGTTAGCGCTTCTTCAATTAATAGGTGGCACTTTAGAATAGTTAGCTCCAAGTCATTTATATCTTCGAGCGTTTGCAGTAAATGAAGAAATGGTACATCTTTATCCATATATACACCTCTGATGCCTAACGCCCTGTTAAGGGGTGAGCAACGCAATACCGAAGCCGCCGCATACCATCTTAATCACTAAAACCAACGCATAGTAAAAATGCCACGCGTTGCGAATCCCTCTTGAACAGTTTGTTAGGTTTTGGGCTTATTCTCCCAATGAACCCCAATCTGTTAGATTTAATTGCTTGCGCCTAATGTAGTAGAAGGTTGCCATAACTAAACCAAACAATGCGCCAGTAAGTAACGAGATATAAACTGCTTCTAAAACTGGTTTGCCTAGTTCGTCCCACACAAGAAACGATTGGAAGATTCCCCAGACCGGGGCAAAAAAAGCCACACAAAGCATAACGTTTGCAAAAAAGCTCTGATAATAAGGCGGTGGAAAACACAGTCCAAGTTTACGTAACAACCTTACAAGTGGAGGATTGTAGTTCGACTTCCAAACACCTTTGTCACTTAATTCTTTGTGCGCAAGTTGTAGCTTCGTTTCATAATCCATGACCCAAAATCCTCGAATTCGATGTTTCCCGCGGAGAAACCTAACGCCCAATTAAGGTGTGAGCAGCGCAAACACTGAACTTAAACACTGCGCCGTAAACACTTAACTCAACCCGAAGTGAGAGCGCCAAGCGTTGCGAATCACTGTTGAATTGTTTGTTATGAGTGTTCTTTAAGTTGTTCACCAAAACGATTGCTAGCGGTGCCAACATATGTCATGGCATTTAGTTCGAATATCTTGCCACATGTTGAGCACTGAAAAACACACCAAATGATATCTGGCCATTCCCCAGTCCTAATGGAATCGAAGTTTGTGTAGTAAGGCTCATCGTTCAATGGAGTTTCCAATAATTCGCCGTTAGCAACGCAACCCCTTATCATTTCAAGAGCACTAACTAGTTTTGAGGGTGTTGTAGGACGCCTTTCGTTTCTGTGCTTAGAACACTGTTTACAAAACTCTTTCATACATTTCTCTTAAACTCATAACGCCGCGTTAAGGGGTGCAGGCACGTAATACAAAAGCTTCTGCAATGCACCGTAAACTCCGAACCCAACGCATACTAAAAATGCCACGCGTGCCAAATCCCTCTTAAACGCCTTGTTATGTCCTTGATTGAATAATAGCCAATTGGCATTATAGACGGATAAAGATTAAGGAGAACATAGTATGTCAAAACTATTAGATACGTTTTTGGGTGAATTTGAGGAATGGAGAACCATACTCAACATACATGCTGCTCCAATGATGTTTGGAGGAGCATTGTCATCTGCCTCACTCGATTACCCAAAGCTAGGAGTTACAATAACATTCATGTTTGTCGCTGCTTATATATGGAACACTGGCAAATACCCAGCCCTATTGAAACAACTCAAGCAAACCAAACGAAATGAAGCACAAAATGTGCTCTATCACGGACTACAAAAAACGTACTTCGGTTTTAAAGCAAGCTGCACAAAGTTTCTACCCTATACGTTGTCATGCTACATAGCTGCAAGTGTTTATGCTGGGTACTGGTAGGAAAAAGGACATAACGCCCAATTAAGGTGTGAGCCACGCTACCACGACACTCAACTTGGACACCCTAAACACTAAACTCAACCCAAACCAAACCAAAAAATGCCAAGCGTGGGGAATCACTCTTAAATTGTTTGTTATATTAATTTTTTACGAGATAACCAAAAAGGGATACTTTGTATCTTATATCGATTGAAGTATGTATAGGACTATTTACATACATACTTGGTGATGAACAAAGGTCGCCATTTATAAAACTATTTCTTAGCGATAACTCATAGCAGCTAACGCTATTTCGATAATATATGATTTCCTTATCCTCAACATTAACCACAGTTTGTAATCCAAAATCTGAAAAGTGGTACTCCAACCACGCAAAGCTTGGAAGTGAAAATAGTATAAGCAAAGTACTTGGAAATAGTGATATTACAGCCTGTTTTAAACTAAACCCTCTCATTTCCCTCAATTTAACTTCAAAGACGGTGGCTATAATAATGAAACTTGAGAGCACCAAAGCAAACACAATAGATTTATACGTATAGATAACCGGAGGTTTGCTAACTACGATTGAAACGAATGTAAGAGCACACAACATGAAAACCGAGTAACAGTACACATAACTCGCATTTCTCATTGTTTCTTTCGAAAGCATACTTTCTGTCCTTGTCGATAATTAATATAACGCCCTGTTAAGGTGTGAGAAATGCAATACCGAAGCTCCCGCATACCACATTAAACACCAAAACCAACGCATAGTAAAAATGCCACGCGTTGCGAATCACTCTTAAACAGTTTGTTAGCTTTTATTCCAACGACACCAATGCTTTATTTTCAAACTTAAGAAATACATGTAAGCATGCTTCTTAGATTTAAACTCTTTAGCACTTTCAATACCTAGGACTATGGTCCCAAAAGTAACTTTTTGAATGTTTTTGCAGTGAGTTTCAAAGTAACCATGAGAGCTTTCAATACAAAACATATAGTTTTTAGCGTTGTCATTATAACTGCTAGATGTGTAGGTGACTTTTGTATACCCATTTGGTTCAATGACTGCTTTACCAAGGTTCTCGAAGATACAGCCATCCAGAGGAAATGCAGTCAAAAGTTCAGCGGACCCGTTATTGGTTTTTTCAATACGGTACTTTTTACTGGTAAAACACCTTATGCTTTCTATAGTAACCGGATAGCTTCTCCGGTTCTTAATATACAAGTTATAGACTTTCTCATCCTCTTTAACGTGAATTAGAACTTTCTTTACCGATAGAGGATTTAGTCGCCCTACATACCAAGCGATTAGGACCGTACTAATTGCAATAAATGATGCGATGGAACTAAGAACATCAACGACAAACTTTAATTCTTCCATTTTTCTCCAAAAAGCTAACGCCCGCTTAAGTGGTGAGCAACGTAATACGATGTTTCCGCATACCACCTAAATCACTAAACTTAACGCATGGTAAAAATGCCACGCGTTGCGAATCCGTCTTAAAGCGTTTGTTATGCATTTTTTGTGAAGTGCTGCTCTATATCGTAACCAACAGTTGTTCCTCTTTGCTCAAACATATTAATAAACTTCTTGATTTCTGGCTTGCCGTTAGAGCCAAAAATCAAACTATTCAACGTGGCTCTGACGCCGAATTGATTTTTAAGAGTATTTACTGGATTAGCTTGTGTAACCATTTTAAAAATTCCCACACCCGCTTCCATAGATACTGGTTTGTTAGCAGAACCTAGCCCTATTTTTGAATTAACATACTCTGAAACAGAATCTAATTGTTTTCGATAGTTAGCAACTTCCTTCAGATTGTCTTCAGACAACGCATTTTGAAATAACTTTAACCACTCTCTCAATTTTTCAAAATCTTGTCTCATTTGGAGCGCGCCCCCAATAAGCTGACTAGGCGAGGAAGATTCCTGAATAACGCGAATAGGAATAGCCGGCATATTAACAAATAATGAATACAGTGAATCTGTTCCATACACCTTTTTTGATACCTTCATCTGTTCATCTGTTCATCTGTTCATCTGTTCATCTGTTCATCTGTTCATCTGTTCATCTGTTCATCGTTTAAAAACGAGGTAAGTTGATGTAAAGCATCACCCGCAGGTAACATAAAACCTGAATTAACAAAGAACCTCTTGCGTAGAGGATGCGGAGTATAACTTTTTTCATAAACAAAGCTTCGAGCACACATTCCGGCTCCACCCCACATTGTTGCTGATAAAAGTGGATGCTGGGGTCTTTTAGTTTCTTGCCAGCTCAATACATTTTCTTTGTGAGCTAACTTCAAAGACTCCGTTGAGCTCATATGTTCAATTATTCGGTTTCGTGGTTCAACTAACTTATGAGGCTCTTCTAAAAAAGGATAACTCCGAACTACACCTAAGTTTTTGGCAGCTAATATCGGGCTGCTTGTTTTTACCCATGCATGTTCAAATTTAGCCTCAACCAAGATCTCATCTCTTAAAACTAAGTCAGTTAAAAAATCGAACAAAGCTTCCGTTTGAATTGATGGATAACTAACTGCTTTATAGCTATGTTCACCATTTGTTATAGCAATTTCATCCGCAGATGCGTTCTCCATACCATCCACAAACAAGCTAGATATATCTTGAAGAGACCAATTATCTGAAATTATACCTTGTGCCACTCTAAACACCTCTCTGAGAGACAAATTGAAGAAAATGCATAACGCCGCGTTAAGGGGTGAGCAACGCAGACCACCCAACCTAAACCATTGTGCCGTAATCACTCAAGCTGAATCAAACCCAAAATGCCGAGCGTTGGGAATCCCTCTTGAACGCTTTGTTATGTGAATTTTTTCACGCGCCCAAAAGAGGCAAATTTTTACGCTGTTGATAGGTTAAAGCTAACTCCAAACAGGACTTGATTGCTGTTTCTGGTAACGCTTTCGATAAGGACAGAACTATTGCTCTATTTCCCTGAAACACCAGTTCTTCACCATACAATTCTCGAAATGTATCGACTAACTTAGTTTGGCAATTAAAGAACAGGTAACAATTGTTAGGAGATTTCAGCTTCCAGTCCATTCTTAGCGGGCTGCCTGTTTTTACACTATAGCTAGGTTCACCCCACTTTAGAGTTTCATCGACTTCACCCAGCTCCAAATCAGATGCGATTTGAAAGACTAGATTTCGTAGCTCCTCTAGCCTAATGCGAGCATTTTCCGGATATTCATCGAAGCGTTCTTTGACTAGCTTGTTCACTGGAACCTCCTATTCACATAACGCCCAGTTAAGGGGTGAAGCACGCAACACTGAAGTTACCGCATCACGCCTTAATCACTAAACCTAACGCATGGTAAAAATGCCACGCGTGCTGAATCCCTCTTGAACTGTTTGTTATGTTTAAGATTCAATACCTTACCTTCAGCTGAACAGAAGTTTAACCCACCTTACTTTTGTAAACAAAACCAGAAGCTAAAAAACCGAATTAAATCATAAATTTGAACAAATAGAACTTTGAAAACAGAAAACACAAAAACTGAAGTTCTAACCTTAGAGATTGAGGAAAATATTCGGAAAACAGCGTCAAACGACGCCAATTTGCGAAAAGCCCAAACAGAATGACTTAGGGAACAAAGAAAAGACACAAGCTACTGATTTTACGTGATTAAACATAACGCCGCGTTAAGGGGTGAACAACGCGATGCCACCCAACTTAAACCATTGTGCCATCAACACAAAAGCTAAACTTTGAACCAAAACTGCCATGCGTTGAGAATCCCTCTTAAACGCTTTGTTATGTGCGTACTAAAGTTGTGCGTACAATCTCAGCATGTCTTTGTGTTGAATACCATTTTCATAGATTGGCTTTGGATAATTCAGCAAAAAGTAATCTTTGACAATTGAGTCAACCCTAAAGCCAAGACGCTGATAATAAGTCAGTTGATAGCCAAAGGTGCCTGTACCCAGTTCAACACGTGAGATTCCCTTACTTGATAACTGAGACAGAACCGACTTAAGCAATTCAGAACCAACACCTTGACCTTGTAACTTTGGATATACAGAGACATTGAATATCTCAGCAAGACTATTGGTTTGTAGCTTCACTATGCAAGCAGCTAAAACACGCCCATTATCTAGTGCAGCGAAGCACCATGAATCGGATAAATATGAAGAAATACTCGCTTCAGAAGGATCGGCTTCAAGCAGCAAATCTAGCGGAATCTGGCTACTTTTGACTTCGATATATTGCATTTTCCCTCCAAGCACATAACGCCGCATTAAGGGGTGAACAACGCAAACCACCCAACCTAAACCATTGTGCCGTAAACACTAAAGTTAATTCAAACCAAAACTGCCAAGCGTTGTGAATCCCTCTTGAATGCTTTGTTAGTTGTCAAACCTAAAGCTTTGATTTGAAGTCGATTGCCGTTTTGCCAACACTTGCTTTACGTATTTTGAAAAACTCAGTTCAGGCGCAGTTTCAAAGCGCCTGTCACTGAAACCACCTAGAACTAAAAACGCCGTAGAAAACGAACTGACAACACCAAAAAGACCTTTTGGAGAAACAGTGCCACAAAGCTGACTTTCAACAAGTGAATCGGCTTCTGAAACAGAAAGTCCGACCACAAAAAAACAATGCCTGATTTGCTCAAACCTAAAAGACTAAAATTTGTAATACAAAACCGAACGAAATACACCGGACCTTAGCCCTAAACATTTTATTTTAGCTGCGTTTTTTCTCGTTGGCAACTAACGCCGCGTTAAGTGGTGAACAACTCTAACCACCAAACTTAAACCATTGTACCTTAAACACTAAATTCAACTTGAACTGACATCGCCAAGCGTTGTGAATCCGCCTTAAACGCCTTGTTAGGCGAAGTTTTCCAACAATGTTTAAGTTGTTTTGAAAGCAGATTACCCGAAACAAAATAAGCAACCAAACACCCACTAAATTTTTGTGATTCAAGAACCACAAAACTCACTATGTTTCAGCCAAAATTCCAACAACCACGAAATGCAGACTTTCAGCGATCAAGTTGCTTTTGAGGAAACGAAACGTAAAGCTACAAACTTAAAGCGAGAACAAAAGCCTCAATTAACTTGCCCTTACCACACTTTGAGCCAGTTAAACTCACCACTAACCAACTCCAAAAAACAATGAGGCAACCCACGAAAATTGGCATGTTTTACGGCTGGAGATATTCAAGAATTTGAGCCGATAATACCAAATTGCCGACTTAGAAAAACGAATGCTCAAAGAGAACTAAAAAGATGAGAACAAAGAACTTCCCTGCCCGTCGCCTAACGCCGCATTAAGGTGTGAGTAACGCTGCCACGAAACTTAACCTTACCACCGTAAACACAAAACCCAACGATGGAATGAAAAATGCCAAGCGTTGGGAATCACTCTTAAATGCTTTGTTAGTTGATAGCTAAACGCCAAACTCTTTCCGCATTACCTCCACGACAAAGTCAGGAAGCTTCGGCTCACATCCACCTAACATATCAAAATTAGGTTGTATGATTTCTGTAGTTTTAAGCTGCTTCTGTGATGGTATACCGCCACTTCTAGGATTTGCATAAATTGCCTTAATTAATAACCAATCACCATCAGTAGATATCCATAGATCATTTAGATTACGAACTCTTGAATCAAACCAAAACCTAACCCAATCACGCCGAATATACTTATTTTCTTTGTTTTTTACAGGGGGAAACTCTTTTAATGCCAAAAATATAAAAGGGAGTTGAGTTTCTTCGATGTGTCGGTAGCTCCATATTTTATATTTGTCGGCAAATTTGATTAACTTTATAAAATCAAAAATACTCAGAACTTTTAAATGGCTTTTCATCAAAGCGTAGTGGTATTTCCAGTTTGAAAGAAAAGATGTTCTTAGCAACTTGGTTTTAACTCGGTCTTCCTCAACATCATCGAGTACTATGTAAGGTTGCTCAGCTGAAATTTTTAAAGGGCAAAAAACATCCACATCAGGTTGATGGCTAAATACTCCGTCAACAGCTGGATTCACTTCGCCTTTAGTATGCATTTGACTATCACAAGCAGGACATCTTGCTAAAGGGCGCTCATTTAGATCACCATGTTTATCTAGTTTTGTACCAAACTCATCGATATATGCTGGGACATCGATACTTTCATTCTTTGTAGGGTGCAATGCAGTTTTCATAATTTCAACAACCATCCAAGCTATGAGATTTCAATGATTTATAGGCAAATCTTATAGGATGATACTATCTCAATTAGAACTGTCCACCTAATCACAGAAAGATTTTTAGAGTGCAGAGGAAAATGTTAACGAATATCAACTAACGCCTTGTTAAGGTGTGAAGCACGCAATACCTAAGCCTCCGCATACCACCTTAGCCACTAAAATCAACGCATAGTAAAAATGCCACGCGTGCCGAATCACTCTTGAACAATTTGTTAGGCTAAATCTTGCAGCGCTCGACCATCGTTAAAAAGAACAATTCCTGATAAAAGCATTGAATAACAACATAACCCTCATCTTGAGTTTGAATCCAATACTCAAACTCCGAATAGCCGACGCGTTTACTTGGAGTCGATTTAGTAAATGAAAGTATCTGTTCAAGTAACTGCTTCTCTTCAGGAAACTCGACCTTAAGTAGGTTCAACATGATAGTAGAGTGCTTGTAATTACAATGCTCTATGTGCTCCTCATGAACCAATAAGCCCTGAGCATTTATCCCTGCCCAACCTGAAACTTTACTCTCGTCAAAAGTAAATGCTTTCTTCGATCCCTCAGGGGTTATCGCTGTATGAGTAGAGCTCATTACTTCTTTAATAAAACCCACTTTCTGCGGGCGCTTAACTGCCCGTAACATTTTATCTATGTGGAATTGATGTTGAGGATTGATAGAAGTTAGGTCCGACATAGAAAGTATATTCAAAACAAATTCGTCATCTGATGACTTTTTATTATTGCAGGCTCGACAAGCGGGAATAGTGATCAGACTAGAGGTACCTTTCTTAAAGAAAGACTTTGGAGGAACGTGCTCACGCGCAAACTCCTCTTCTTTAATCTCATTACAGCAGTATACACACTTCATAGATTACCTTTTAGCCTAACGCCCTGTTAAGGTGTGAGCAACGCAATACCGAAGCTCCCGCATACCACCTTAAACACTAAATACAACGCATAGTAAAAATGCCACGCGTTGCGAATCCCTCTTGAGCAGTTTGTTAGCTGTGTTTTACAACACGAGCTTTGCTCCCAACATACCAAGAGCTGCGATAGCTACCATCGTAAACCAAAGGTAAATCATAAAAGATAGGTATAATGAAAATAAACCTCTCACAGCTTTATCTATGTTTGCACCTTCATCGTGCTGTAAGAAGTACGCTAGTTCTGCTGTAGGTATTGATCCAGCAAAGCTCTTAAATTTGAACTGTACCATCATCAAGCCCATTGAGACTGGAAGACTAGATACTAATAAAATGATTCCCACCGAAATCCAGACATTCTCAGGGGATTCATTACCTAAAACTACTGCTGCTCCAATCAACACTAAAAGCATTCCCAGAAAGCCCTTAAAAGATGACAACAATGAGTCTCTTGTTTTTATATACAGCCAGAATAGCGGCTTATCGAATTTTCTCATTTTTTCCTCAAACAGCTAACGCCGCGTTAAGTGGTGAGCAACGCTACCACCCTACCTAAACCATTGTGCTGTAAACACTAAATTCAAAGCAAACCGAAAATGCCAAGCGTTGAGAATCCGCCTTAAACGCTTTGTTAGCTGCGTAGCTTTTTGGAGAGCAGGTTCTGTTTTAATTCGAATCCGGCGCTAGTATAAAAACCGATAGCTCCTGTGTTATTTGACCAAACATGCAGGTCAACTGAACTAGCGCCAAGAGCACTAGCCCACTTAGAAAAGTGAGAAACTAGCCCGGTAGCTACACCCAGCTTTCGAGCTTCGCTAGAAACGATTAACTCTTCAATATATCCATACGTTCGTGATTGCGTCCAACGACGCTCTTTAACGTCAGTGAGATTCCCCAATAAAGCTCCGACTACCTTTCCATCGTGCTCGCTAACAATAAGCAACTGATTTTCATCAGATAGAATGTCTTGAAGCTCAGTCTCATTTAGTACATCTTCAGTTTTGCGAACAACATCTGGGGCTAAGTCTGAGTTGTGCTCGTTCTCAGCAATGAAAAGGCTAACCAACACATCTAAATCTTTGATTTGGGCTACACGAACCATAAATCTTCTCCAAGCAGCTAACGCTCTGTTAAGGTGTGAGCAACGCAATACCGAAGATCCCGCATACCACGTTAATCACTTAAACCAACGCACAGTGAAAATGCCACGCGTTGCGAATCACTCTTAAACAGTTTGTTATGTATATGGTCAACCACTGTAAGTACCCCAATCCCACCACCCCTTAACAGGAGAAGCGACAAGTTTTTTTCCTGAACCGAGCAATATCGTTACTTTAGCAGCAGCATTATGGTTACGGTTTCGAATTTCATTCAGTGCGTCAAAATCAAAAGAAGTACAACCGAATGACGGAAGGTTTAAGGGCTTATCTTTCATTGAGTATATACAGATACTTTCACAACCTTTGGACCTCATATAGACATGAAGAATCACCTCATTTCTATCTTTTTCATTGATCAGATGTAAACGTTTTTTTGTGGGCTTTGATCCTCAACTTTAGATACTATAAATTTAATTTTACTTTCAGACTTCAACTTGAAGTTAGCGAAAGCAACTAAAAAAGCGCTAATAGCTATAGACATAGCGACTAAAGTCAAATGATGTTCCGTAGGTTGGATATCGATACCGGTATCAAAAAAGAAATTAATCACTGGCATTAGATACGGCACTGACACTGAAACAATAAATATAAAAACTCCACATCCCAAAACTATTAATAACAAATGAAACTCCACTTCAAATTTATATTTCCTGAGTATACATAACGCCCTGTTAAGGTGTGAGCAACGCAATACCGAAGCTCCCGCATACCACCTTAAACACTAAATACAACGCATAGTAAAAATGCCACGCGTTGCGAATCACTCTTAAACAGATTGTTAAGTGCGTGCTCACAGCGGTCGACTTATCCCCTCTGCGATTGCTGCAAATATAAGTACCGAAACTGGAGGCAAAACCATTCGAAGCACCACAGTATTAAAAGAAGCACTTCTTGGAGGGTAAAGATAGACAATTACAGTCACCAAGTAAGTTATACCTGCAATTTCCAATGATGGATGCATTTCCTTAAAAAACGGAACAAGTAGCGATGCGAAAAATGCCATGCAGTACGCAATGACACGCGCAGCACTCAATACTTTATAACGCTCTGAAATGTATGGTAAGTATACGAGTATGATAATTGCACAATAATCTAACTGCCATTGTTCGACAGTAAGGCCTAGCTTTTCAACTATTCCAAGAATTTGAAAACCAACTGATCGCCAAAACGCTATGCCTTCCGCAACAAAGCCCTTAAATTGGTAGACTTGATCTGCCAGAGACGCAATAGATAAACAAGATAACAAGAACGAAGCGATAAAAAACAGCTTCGTTGTCCATGCCCATTCAGACCATTTCGATTTCATACCTACGAAATCTTCAGCAATACCCATGTATTAATTACCTTTAAAACACTTAACGCCGCATTAAGGGGTGAGCAACGCCACCACCTAACCTAAACCATCGTGCCGTAAACACTAAAGCCAATTCAAACCAAAACTGCCAAGCGTTGTGAATCCCTCTTGAATGCTTTGTTAGTTGCCTGACCTAACGCTTTGATTTGAAGTGGATTGCCGCTTTGCCAACCCGAGCTTTACGTATATTAAGAAACTCAAATCAGGCGCAGTTTCAAAGCACCTGTCACTGAAACCACTTGGAACATACAACGCCGTAGAAAACGGGCTAACAACACCCAAAAGCTCCTTTGGACAGACAATATTACACAGCTAAATTTCAACAAATAAATCGGTTTCTTAAATAGAAAATCCAACCAAAAAAGAAACTAACAATCGATTTTCACAAACCCAAATAACTAGAAATTTAAATACGATCACCTAGCCAAAAGCACATGGACATTAGCCCTAAACATTCTGATTTAGGTACATTTTTCCTCGTTGGCAACTAACGCCCAGTTAAGGGGTGAACAACGCAATACCGAAGCTGCTGCATACCGCCTTAAACACTAAAACCAACGCATAGTAAAAATGCCACGCGTTGTGAATCCCACTTGAACTGTTTGTTATAAAACAACTCCCCACGAGGCAAGAACTATATTTATCAAGTAAACAATTAAAGCAGTTGTCGCAAATATAAATGACCATTGAGACAGGCTGCTAAAGCGTATGATTATCCAGTACTTAGCAACTTTGTCATCGAAATTATCCTTGTCTTCAGACATGTAATAGCCAAATGAAAACAAAGCATTAAGAACTAGAGCTGTAATATAAAATATTGTAGAAAATTGTAGTAATTGACTAGCCGAGATCAACTCAGCTTTATCGACAACAGCTAAAACGAACGCAAAGCTCGCTCCGGTGAAAGTCGGATAAATGATTTTGCCTAATGCCATTTTAGCCTCTGTTTTATAACGCCGCGTTAAGTAGTGAGCAACGCTACCGCAGAACCTAACCATACCACCGTAAACACAAAACCCAACGATGGAGTTAAAAATGCCATGCGTTGGGAATCTGTCTTAAACGCCTTGTTATAAGCAGTGTTATCAGACTAACCAAAGCTCGACAAGAGAACGCTTTAATAACTCATGCCGTTCTTTTAGTGAAAATATGTCCCATTCTGATACTTTGCAGATATCTCTAGTAAGATCAAATGAACTCTTGTTGTTTAATTTCTCGTAGATTGCTTTCTTTTTCTCGAAATCACTATTTTGTGCTTCTGAGTTCTTGGAACCACTTATTAAAGTTAAATTGCCTAACTTATGCAACCACATAGCATGGTCGTTTGAATTAAACCTTGAGGTCCAATATTCATTAGCTAGCCTCTGAGGTAATATATGCTCAATCGTTATTCGACCTGTATAAGTTTTGATAACACTTTCATCCTGCTGCTCTAAATCCAAGCGCAAAAGGATAGCTTTAATCAAATTTACTTGGTTTGGCCTTGGTTCATATAAGTCTTGATCTAATGCTTCAATAAACCCAGCATTATCAGCGTGTTGATTAACATGCTCAATAATCTCAGAAAAGGACTTTCCATTGTTTATTGCAACTAGAGCAGAGTAACACACCATTTCTCGTTGACTTTTAACTTGTTTTTTTAGCCAACCATGCATATAAACTTTTTCAAATGCTGCGACAAAGTCGTTGAACTCAGGCCAAGTTAGATCGCTTTCTCTCGTCATCCGATTGATAAATGCCATCACAGGTGGAATCCATTCATCAGTCGCTAGATTTGTAAGAGATGCTATTTTTCTTTTTAAAGATAAGTTCTCAAACTCTATATCTGCCAATTTGGTATAATTTTTCGCTGAGTTAACAAGCATTAATGACATTTCTACAGCATCACCACCGAAGTCATTTTGGAGGCTTGTTACAAAGGAATCTAACCCTTTTTGTAATACACGGTCACGGTCCTTCTTTTCCGATAGTTTGTGTAATGTTAGGAATTTATCAAGTTTGTTAACGCCCACCATATCTTCGATCTGAGACCATGCAGATTCAATTTGACTTGAATCTTTTTTCAACGATGAAGCAGACTCAAAAAGAGTATTTTTGAGCAAATCTGCATTACTGAGAGGTAGTCCGCGATTGTTCAAAACGTTGAACAAACGAAAAGAAGATGCAAAATCATCAGTTTGAACAAACACGATGAATACATTTTGAAGGATATACTTTGCGATTTTTTTTAAATCACCTTGTTCTTTATCGCATAAATACTTTCTTACTACCGAAGCATTGTCAATAAATAGCTGCTCTGTATCTGTAGGTTTCTCCGGCTTGTATTCCTTTTTATCTTGCAGGATAAAAAACTTGTATAAGTCATGTTCTTTTTTTCGCACAACTAGGCGAGGTTCATCGGTCTCATCAGAGTATACATCGATAGGTAATATGCGCTTTTGGAGGTCATCTTTGACACCCTGAAAATCAATAAGCTTCTTTAATTCTGAGACTATCAAGCTAAGCGTAGTCAAACGCTGCTGGCCATCAACTACCTCGAAAGTATTATTCCCTTTGTTAATACAGATCATGCTACCAATGAAGTATTCATTCTCATCAGAGAGATAGCTTTGATAGATATCATCGATAAGCTGTTCTGCATTATCAGGACTCCAACTATATGGTCTCTGATAAGCAGGTATGATGTACTTTTTGTTTTCTGTCAGGATATCCTGAACTTTACACTCTTTGGCTTCCACTAAACTAACCTATTGAAATACAGATATCTTTGGTGCAGATTATGCCATACTGGACTAATTGGATACAGTGCTAGCTTAAAGACTGCTTATAACGCCTTGTTAAGGTGTGAGGCACGCAATACCGAAGCTTACGCATACCACCTTAACCACTAAAACCAACGCATAGTAAAAATGCCACGCGTGCCGAATCACTCTTGAACAATTTGTTATGTTCGTAGCCATTTGTACATGACGTAGCTATCAACTAACCCCAAATGGGAATGCTTATATGCACTAGGGATTGTACCTATGATGTGAAAACCTAGCTTTTCCCAAAGCTTCACCGCGACTTCATTAGTAGACACCACGCTGTTGAATTGCATAGCGTCAAAGCCGAGCGCTAGAGCCGTTTTCTGCGAATGCTCACACATAAGTCGTGCAATGCCTTTACCTCGAGCTTCGCATGAAACCATATACCCACAATTACATATATGGCTGCTTGGCCCCATTGCATTTGGCTTGATGTAGTAAGAGCCCAGAACCACGTTATTTTCTACAAAAACAAAAGCTTTCAAGGGAGATTCGCACCATAGAGTGAATGATTGTTCCAGCGTCATATCTGGGTCAAAGGCATAGGTTTCTTGAGCCTGAATTACCGCTGAAAATGTTGGCCAAAACGACTCGAAATCGGCTTTTGTAATTTCTCTAATCATAGATTTCTTCCTAGAACATAACGCCGCATTAAGGTGTGAGCAACGCTACCACGAAACTTAACCATACCAACATAAACACAAAACCCAACGATGAAATGAAAAATGCCAAGCGTTGAGAATCACTCTTAAGAATTCCCAGACACTAATCACCATGACTCACCACTTCTCAAAAAACAACCTAACCGTTTGATTTAAAATAACATAACACTCTTTCACAGTCACCTTTTCTCACTACATCTCACAGCTCTAGCCCCCCCTTGCGTACCCCAAAATCGATTGATAATTTGAAGGGGAACAAATAGATAAACAGGAGGGTAGCAGCATGGCTATCAATAAATTAACAAATACACAAATCAAGAATGCAGCGAAAAGTGACAAAGAATATTCACTATCAGATGGTGGAAACCTCTACCTAAGAATACGTAAAAACGGCTCTAAGAACTGGTTATTTATCTACACAGACTTTAGCACTAAAAAGCGTAAAAAAATGGGGCTTGGCTCATACCCTAATATGACGCTGGACGAAGTACGCAAGGTCGCTAAAGAGCTTCGTAAGCAAATGACGAACGGTATTGACCCAAAACTGTTTCGTGAAAAGCAGAAGTTAGACCATTTGGTTGAAAGCCAACAGACCTTTAAAGCGGTCGCAGAAAAGATGCTTCTGAAAGAAGAAATTCAAGAGACAACTAACCGAGAAAAGCTGATTGTCGAAGAACGTGAGAGAGCTAGAATTAACGGCACGGTATTCGGGCAAGATGAAATCGACCGCATCACCAACAAAGTACGCTCGTCACATCGCAAGCGTCTTTTCTTAAAACGTAACCTATATCCTAAACTAGGCAACCTCCCTATGGCCTATATCACCGCCGCTGGAGTCATTTCGGTCATCGAACCTATGCAAGCTAAAGGACAATTAGAAAATGTTAAGCGTGCATGCTGCATTGCCAATCAAGTGATGAAATTCGCGGTAAACTCAAACATCATTAAATCTAATTGCTTAGCCTATATTAAAGACAACTTTGCCAAATCGAAAGTCACTCACATGCTCAAAGTACCGCCAAACGAACTTGGTGAAGTGATGGCTATCATGTCAAACAACCAAATGAAACCCGTCACCCGTTGCGCGTTCGAAATGCAAATGCACACGATGACTCGCGCAGATGAACTCGCTGCCATGCGCTGGTGTGATATCAACATTAAGAATAAACTTTGGACAATCCCAGCTTTCTACACTAAAAGCAAACGTGAGCATTTGGTGCCGCTGAATGACTACACGTTAGGGATATTAGAGTTCATTCGACCAATATCAGGAGAGCACATCCACGTATTTCCATCTGACAAGCCGAATACCAAATTCCCGCACATAAGTCCTTACGCCGTGAATTCATCACTCAACCTCACTAGTTTAAAAGGAAGGCTCGTCAGTCATGGGTTTAGGGGCATTGCTAGCACGTATCTCAATGAACACAAACAGTTCCGTGAAGATGCAATTGAAATGTGTCTTGCTCATTTAGATAAGAACACCACTCGAGCTTCATACAACAGTGCGTTGTATCTCGATGAACGATACGAAATTCTTCAATTCTGGAGCGATTATATTGTGGAATCGACAGGCAACTACTATTCGATTGCAGGACAATATCAAGCGGAGAATAAACAGAGCGCATAACCAGCGCTTCAGTATGCATTACCACTGAGCCTGAATGGCTTGACACCACTTAACTCACCGTCACTTATGACACCCTCAACCAGTTTAGGGTGCAGCTTTCTGCGTCCTAAATTCAGCCAAGAAGGAATCACGCCTATGCCAAATTTGAACTTACACCAAGCTCACTTAAGCCAATTTGAGGTAAAACCCATCAGCGAACATCCTCGCTTTAGTGAAATGCAAGCGCTGCGCCGTTTACGCCGAAAAGGACGCCTAGCCTTCCCCCATCAAAATGAAAACATCGGAATAAAACAACACCGTCAGCTTAGCGCCCATCATATCTCCACCAATCAGCATGGCATTTATCAAGTCAAAATCACACCACCATTATCCTTAAGAATCTCAGGCTGCACTAAGTCTCATTATTTTGTGGCACTGAAAACAGATGAACCGCAACATGCAATAAGCAGAGCGAAAGCAGTGCGCTTACAAGCTAAGTGCTTTTTCCAAAACAACCCCCATGCCCTTCCCGACTCTCTGTCATTGAGTCAGCAATTATTAGTGCAAATACACTTAGTGGCTAAGCATTTTCCTGTGGTTCGTGCTTACAAACACAAACCGACAAAAGGCGACTTCCCAACCTTGCCCCCTCTAGACTTGAGCTATTCAGAAGAGGAACTTCGTTTTCCATACTTCAACTGGTTAAGTGAATTGATGGCAGAGCGTGAGCATTCAGGAATGTCTCAATTCAGACTCAATCAGATTGCAGACTACCTTCATCATTTTTTACGCTTCGTTGACGACAACCACTCCAGTAGCAATGAAAGATTATACATACAGACACAAGACATTCGTCAATATCGTGAGTCACTCCGCCAATCTAACGTATGCCACAAAGAGCAAAAACAGCGTATTGATGCAGTACACTTTTACTTTCGCTGGCTGACCTATCGAGGCTATTGCACTACCCCAAGACTGACACGTCCCCTTTTCTCTTAATTAGGAGTTTAACCATGATGATGACTAACCCTATACGCCTCAGCGTCATTTCTGCACTCGATGAAGGCCTAGCTTACTCCCATTCAGACTACTTTGCGCCGCTTCTGATGCAAGGTATCAGTGCGGTAGACATCGGTCTCATTGAACTAGTCACCACGATATTACGCACTGAACCATATCTCAATGAAACTGACCTGCTCGATCGTGGAGTGAGTCCAAGGCAAATTAAACGTGTGTTGGGTGGTTTTGACAACTTCAAGCAACTGTTGAAGATTGATGATTATTGTTTTAGTGATTTACTACGAGATAACAATTGGGATATTAGCCACGGCATTACGCTCTCGTACTTCCAATATCAGAAGTTTTATCAAGATATACGCAGAGACTACATTCAAGGCCATATTGCTGACATGCATCCAAACTTATCGGTGTTACTCAATGATGATTACTCAATTCACTCTATTCCTATCACCCGAAGCCATTATGCCACTGTTCCCGCTACAGACGCCGAAGCAGCAGCGGTGAGTTTTGCTTTACTGTTCAGAGATTACGAATTCATTGAGTATGACGAACCGAAATCGCTCCTGACTTTACAAGCGCATCGCCGAGATAAAGCTGCCGTCATAGAGGTACGTTGCCTCGCTTCGAAATTTTGTCAAAACACGGCAGCAGGGATTTGTGTCGTGGATGACGCTCAAGCCATGACTAAGCTCAGAAATCAGAAGAAGATTCTTGATTTTAAAACCTTGATTGAGAGAAACACGCGTAACACCACAATACCAACTTAGGTGCCTTGAACGTCTCAAACATCTTATTCGAATTAGAGATACAGCTTTCTTGCAAGAAAGCTGTTTAACTCTCTTTTGGACAAAAATCATTTATGGTCGATGCTCTAAATCACCCTATATTCATTACTTAATGTATTCTGACCGAGCCAAATACCCCACTAAAGTGGAAGTCAATGATATATAAATATGCAAAAGGCAAGGTTTTCACACCTTGCCTCTATTAAAATCATGCTGCATACCACCCATCAGCTAGCACTTCAGCCTGATCGAGAACAAGCTTAATCGCCTCTTCAGCCGCATCAGGGCTTTGTTGCGTAATTCAGACGAGAAACCAAACCGCCTAAAATTGAGTAACTTTTAGACAATATACTGAGTTTCAGGCATACCAAGTCCTGTAAGCTTGTTCAGCGCTTTGATCATGGCGTAAGTCTCACCAACTTGAGCGTTGTAGTTTCTCAGGCTTAATTTCCCACCTAACAACTGTTTCACCCGATATATTGCTGTCTCTGATAGCGAGCGCTTGTGATAGCCGTACTGCTTTTTCCACTTCTTGTTGGAGCCGTAGAGTTTCTGACAACCTACGGCTAAATTGCGAGGGTGTCCTTGCTCCCAGAAGGCCGCCCCTTCTGGTGGCGGGATAAGCGGAACCGCTCGCTTGAACCGTATAGCATCATGGTAATTCCTTGTGTCATAAGCACCATCACCTGATATCTCAATGATTTTACGACGTATCTGCTTGAGTAAGTTGAGGAGCACTTCGGCATCGGTTACGTTAGATAAGCTCAGCTCTGCTGCGACTATTTCGTGGGTGCCTGTATCTACAGCGATATGCAGCTTACGCCAGACTCTGCGTTTCCCATCAGTACCATGCTTCTTGACCTTCCATTCACCTTCGCCATAAACCTTGAGTCCAGTGGCATCAATGGCCAGATGTTGTATTGCTCCTCTGGTTTTGGTTTTAAATGAAACCTCAATTTCTTTAGCTCGGCGGCTTATACAGGTGTAGTGCGGGCAAACAAGCGGGATGTTAGCCAGCTTAAATACGGAGTCTAGAAAACCTTGCAGTGCTCTCAATGGCATAGATAAAACGCGTTTCACCATCAGTGAGGTAGAAATGGCTAAGTCGCTGAATCGACGAGGTCTACCACGCCTGCCTTGTTTGTTTTGCTTCCACTCGGCTATCACTTCCTCATCAATCCAAAAGGTCAGAGAACCACGGTTGATTAAGGCTTTATTGTACTGCTTCCAGTTGGTTGTTTTGTAACGAGGTTTCAGCATAAGGCTACGAAGATTAGCTGATTTAGCCGCTCAGATCGTAACTTCCTGATTTAGTTCCATCGAATTGCGCAACAAAGCCGCCAATCGTTGAAGAGTGGCAAAGCCGAGATTAATTTATCTGTTAAAATAGCGCCAAAGATATGCTTACAACACGAATTAAGGTTAACTAATCTAAGGCGCTTTTGTCCCCGAGCGTGCCTTAAACCCGATGATATAATACAAGCCTGAACAAATATTTGTTAGTGCGGTTAATAAATTAGTGATAAGTTCTTTATTGCAACCTTCAAATGGGTATAAATCAAAGTTTCTGATCCAGAAATCGTGAGCTAATTTTTCGAATCAAGAGTCCCAAAGAAATGACATCTTTCATTGAAGCATATAAAAGAACAGGAAACTCAATAATCGCCTATAAACAAGTCGTAAACTGTGACGATAAGTCTTTGAAAGAGATAGTCAAAGAGTCATTTTCGTCTTTAGAGCAAGTTTTCGAAGAAGTGGATTTTTATGTATCAACCGAAACTAAACGCGGCATTCTTAGAAATACAGGCAAAATAATAGGTGGTATTGTGTCTCTCGGTGGCTCTTATATGCTGGAATTGCATAACAAGCACTATTCTGACATTTACGAAGCTATTTATAAGCCAGCTTGCAATATAATTGAGTCAATTGAAAAAGACACTAATGATTGCCTATCTTCGATAGGGGAGCAACTGACTGAGCTAAACAAAACACTCAAGCCAGTTGGAAATATTCTTAACTCAAGGACAAACAGTGATCCAGCAACGCGAGACTCTTTGACTCGGATTAACAAGTTTAATACTGGCTTTAATACATCTTTAAATACGGGTTTCGGTGGCCTAGTGGGCGGCTCTGCGGCTCTTGGCGCATGGGGACTAGTTTCGCTGATTGGTTCCGCGTCTACTGGCACAGCAATATCTTCCTTGTCAGGTGTTGCTGCTACCAATGCTACGTTAGCTTGGTTTGGTGGAGGGTCGCTTGCTACGGGTGGAGCTGGAATGGCTGGTGGATTTTGGGTTCTAGGAGGTATTGTTGCTGCCCCAATAGTATTTTTCTCGACGAAAAGCGCTTATAAAAAAGTAGATACTGTCAAAGAAAAGAGAAATGAACTGACTGAAGAGTCAGATAAGGTCATGAAACTAACAGTACAAGCCTCGACTCAGTTAATAGAAGCTAGAAAACAACAGGCCCAAATAGCAGCTTTGATTGCCGAGTATGTTCCTAAAATAAAGGGCGAACTAAGATTATATAAGTTTCACCGTTCATTCTGGAAAGACATCTTTGGCTGTACAATGAACTCAGAGCAACAGAAACACTATAATAACTTGAACAAACTGGCAAGCGAGCTTCTAGATAAGCTAGGTATTAAATAAGCTTACATACTACTGCTAAAAAATTCCGAATATGGACTTTCGTTGCTTACGTCTAAGACAATGAGGTTTTCCACCGAGCGTGTTATTGATGTATATACAATTTCTGGGGTATCCTTTTGGTCCATTAGATAAAAAACCGTCTTAGATTCTAACCCCTTAAAACTGTGAACCGTTGATAGCTTTATCAGACCGCTATTGGCGTAAAAATGGTTCTTCTTAATGCGTCTTGCTCGTTCCATATCAGAACGTAATTCTTTGTTCTTATATACATATTGATGTAACTCATCTTCAGACATTGACTTGAGTTGTTCCAATGAAACTTTACTATCATAAGCCTTTATCATTTGATGTAATTCTTGATAGGTTTCAAACATACAGTGAGTCTTCTCTATTTCATTAAACTTTTGGACCAACTTTCTGACGAGGTAAATGTTTGACGACAATATGACCACGTCATTCGGATTAAAGTTATTAACCCTGATAGTTTTTTGAATAAGTTCAAAAGATTTCTTTTCCCAGTCACCACTACATTGATGAAACTCTAATATCTCAAATGTAAATCCTTGTTGTATAGGGACTGTTTCTATCAATTCTGAATCTGAATACTTTTCAATTAGATACTTTGACTGGTAGTCTTTGAATACTTGGTTGAGGGGGGATTCCAAACTGGTTCGGTACGAACGTTTTAACTTCTTCCAACTTCCAAATCCCTGTGCAATCACAGCCGCACGCTTGTCATCGCGCTCGTAAATGTTTTGTGATTCATCGCCAAATAACACCATCTCACCTTCAGAAGAAAGAAAATTGTCTCTTAATATCTTGACCCATTCACTCTCAAAATCCTGAACTTCATCGACGAGAATTGTTTGGTATCGAGTTAACTGGTAATTCTGAAAACAGTCTTTTTTATACAAACCATCTAGGCTAAAGCGTGCTATTAAATCAGAGATATCCTGTCCACTAGCGTTAATTTGACTGTTATAGAATTGGTGGTAATTGGTAACCGCAAAATTTTGCTCATCACGGTAACCTAATATATCACTAATCCTGTCTTTTATTAGATTTTTAAGAGTGATGTTAAACGTTACAATTAGCACTCTTTCCTTATGTCGCTCGTGCGCATTGACAGCTCTTTGGGCGATTATTGTAGTCTTTCCACAACCAGCAACACCTTTAATCTTTTCCTTCCCTACGCAACTTACAGCCAACTTAGCTTGCTTATCGTCTAAGGAAACAGCTTTACCTTGCTTTAATACATGTTCACAAGGCATTAGACGACGCTTCAGGTCATCATATACTCTATCATCGAATAGTACTTGAGATTTGTAGTTTTTGATTTTACTTACTAATTTATGAGTTTGTTCGCCAGAAAATATCATCGCCTTATCACGAACTATGCGTTTTTTAGTCCGAGATAATCCTTCTGCACGTCTATTATAAGTGTCTACATCGATACTGCATTTACGTTTAGCATTGAGAAGTTCACTTGTTTTCAGTCTTAAGTCATTCTCGGCAGGTTGATATAGCGCGTCCACTTTATCTTTATCTGCCTTATGCAAATAGACAATTGGTTGGACAAGGTTAAAAAAGTTTCGGTTGCCTAGTTGCCCTATGCCTAAGACGGGCAAATGTAGCTGGTACAAATTCTTTTTATAAGTAAACGCTTGTGACTGAGGAGACGATATACTAGATTGCCCATTAGCGTATTTCACTGACCACTTGTTATAGCTATCAACTTGATAGTTATCCAAATTGTAGTCTTTAACTTCGATTACAAATATCGCGACACCCTCTCTAATGATTATAAAATCAGGTCTGTCACCATCCAAAAAGGGATTAAAAAACACCTCAAAGTTATCGTCTAAGTTTTCTTCAAAGTAATTGAGGAGATGTTGTTCACCCTCAGTAGGTTTCACTTTTAGTCGCAAGATATTTTCTATAGTAGGGTAAAATTTAGCCATAACACTTTCTTATAATAATGGTAGCCTGAATAAAGCATCTACAATGACGATAGAGTAATTGGAGTCGGTAAAACAAATTCAGCTATTAAAAGAATAGGTCAATTGATAGTGATAAAAACGTGTCCTCAATCACAGTGTCTTCAATGATAGGCTGAAAATTTTTAAACCATAAATGTTCTAGATTGGATGCTCTAAGGCGCTTCTGTCCCCAAGCAAGTCACGACCGAAACCTCTCTACATTGAAGTTTAATGAATAAAAACTCACTTTCACGCTATAAAAAGCACAAACGTTACATTAGAAATTTTTGGGTAAACACCGACCCTATTCAAAAACTAGTTTGTTGCCCGAAAATGATAAAGGGGCATAAGTGTGCCAGCAGTGATAGTTCTGGCACGTCTCTGGACAGAAATGCGTTAGCGCTTTTACTAGATTAGTAAAATTTAAATTAACTCAGGTATGGAAAGTTCCGACAGATAAAAGGCAATTATCTGATAATTCTCTGCTCTTTGAGCTAGACACAGTTCTGGACAACATAACCATGTTAGTATGCCTTTAATCCCATATTAACCTTGCACAAATAAGCGCAACTAACTGAAAAAATTAGAAATGCTAGAAAGAATAATAAAAATTGAAAACATCAAGCAATGGCAACACAAACGAGCATTAACTCAAGGGTTTGATAAGCTAAACCTGATCTACGGCCGAAATGGCTCTGGTAAGTCTACGCTAAGTAAGATCTTCAATTTTATAAATGAAAGCGACAAAGCAGCGATAGAAGCGTTAAAGCCGCTAGAGTCTGATGGTGTACCAGCTCTCAATCTTCGAGTTGGCGGTAAAAACGTAACGCTAAATTCGCTTCAAACACCGTTTAGTTTCCAAGTTTTCAATCAAGAGTTCATTGATACTAACCTTTATATTCCTAATGCTAAAGATCGTAGTCAACTCACTAACTATTATGAGTTTTCATTAGGTAAAGTATCAGTATTAAAGGAACAAGAGATTGATACACTTAAAGCAGAAATTGACGCTATCAACGTTCAGCTAAGCCCAATTGATACACGACTCACTACGAAATTTCCAGGAAAAACAGTTGCTAAAATCCGTGGTATAAAAGCTACTCCTAACGCTGATGCTGAGATTGCAAGTCTTGAAGCTCAAATCCAAGATTTGAAGAGTGTAGAACACTACAAAAGCCGTAAAAAGCTTTCTCCCTTGGCTCTGACTAAGCCAGATTTAGATACAAGCGTCTTCACACTCAGCATCGAGAGTCTGTCAAAAGAAGCACAAGAAAAAGTTGAGCTGCACATAGCTAAGAATCTTAAAGAGCGGGATGTCATGTGGCTTGAAACTGGCACTCAACTGGTAAACGAATTAGATAATTGCCCTTTTTGCGCTCAACCTCTTGCAAACTCCAGTATCTTTAGGCTGTATCAGGATTTCATTAATGATTCATACACCAAAGCTAGTGATAAGTTCGAGCTTGATAGTGACCAGTTCGAATTAGATGTAAGAGACATTGGTTGTAAAATTGAAGACTTAGAAGCTTTAGTGAAATCCAATAGTGAGATTATCAAAACTTGGTCAGATCGCATCCAAGGCTTCAATCCTCAATATGATTTTAAAGACCTTGATTCTTTATCAACATCAATCGTATTTGAGTGTGTCAACCTGATCAAAGAGAAGAAAAAAGACTTATTGTTAGAAACTAATTTCACTAAGTTCAATCAACTATTTGACAGTATTTTCAATGGGTTTGACTTCTCGGCATACAACCGTGAAGTGCAAGAATTTAACGAGCAAGTTACTAAGTTTTTGAATCAACTAGCAACTGGTTCAACTCAAGCTCTCCAAGCCAAGATCGACGACATTGAAGAAACCAAGAAGCGTTTCGAAGCAGAAGTAGCTGACGATTTGGTTTATCACAAGTCTCTGTCTGATGATAAAAGAGACAAGGCTAATAAAATCAAGGAGTTAAAAAATGAAATTGATAAAGATCAGGAAGATAGCATTAAAGAGCATAAAGATTCTATTAACCAGCTATTGAAAAACTTTCACTCAATGATACGAATCAAAGAGCTTGATAAGGACAATAAAGGTAAAGGTGGTTCAACTCGTCTTAAGTATGTAATAACCTTTATCGACAAAGAACTTTCAGTTGAAAATGTGGACGATAACAAACACATTTTTGAGCACGTTCTGAGTCTAGGTGATAGATCTGCTCTCGCTCTAGCATTCTTCTTATCTAAGTTTGCCAAGGCTAATAGTGACAACTCCATCATTGTTTTAGATGACCCTATGTCATCCTTAGATAACTACCGCAAAGACGCAACCATCGTTGAGATCGAAAAGCTGATTAACAACGGCTATCAAACCATCGTATTTAGTCACGATCCATTCTTTTTATCTGAGATTAAGAAATACTCGATATTATCCCAACATACCAAGTGCTTTGAGATTGATGTGTCATATAAAAAATCAGATCCTCTTAAGGCTGACAGTTCTCAATACATATCTAGTCAAATGGTAGAAAGAAGCGACTATGACGCTCACGTTCTTCACTCCTACCACAAAGAATATAATAAGCTCTATGATTTTGTTGCTGACGCCAAAGATGAATCAAAAGTTGAAGTAGCTCGTTCTATTCGCCCTATTTTAGAAGCACACCTACGCTTCTTATACCCTCGAGAGTTTAACGAAGGCGTTTGGTTAGGTAATATGATTACGAAAATTCGAGATGAGACAGATCCTAGTAGTCACTTCTTCGACACACACAATCAGATAAGCCAAATCACTAAAATTAATGAATTTTCTAAGGCGTTTCATCATGCAGATGGTTTTGATACTAAGATTCAAAGCTTAGATCTACAAACAGTTCAATCATACGCTCAAGAAACGCTACAATTCGTTACTGGTATTTAAAAAGACACCTCAAGAAGCTCTGCCTTATAGGTAGAGCTTTTCTGTATTAGGTTTTCACGTAGTACAGTACAGCGGCCGTAACAAGGTTTGGGGCATAGGCTCGTTACAGCTACCGAAGACGCAATTACTAAGTGTTTCTTAGAGCTGGAAAGCAACCGAGAAGGATCCCTTCCTAGTTGCCAGCACGAAAAGGGGCAAACCTTTGCTAACTAGGTCTCGCCAGCACGCTGATGGACAGAAATGAGCTAGTGACCTTGAATGGTTAAACCCTACCGACTGTGATGATGTGGGAATTCCGATCAAAAGACATAAAGATAAGCTCTTCAAACACTTTTAAGATAACTGAAAGACGTGATCTAGAAGGTGCGAGATTCATCTTATTTGGCAAGTGCTTCTGGAACACTCAGAAAACTAGGAAAATCATTGAATTATGGAATGCAAACGGGATTTTTATCTCGGTAGATGAAGACTAAAACGCATTGGTCTGAACCTGTAGTTCAGAACCCCCTAGTAACGCTGAAGATAAGCCAGCAACTGCACCAAGTTTTTTCAGAGATTTAGATGATTTCTTCATGCTCGATACCTTCTTGGTTGTAGTTGATGTTGAAGTGCCTTCTCTTTGGGTCTTGCTAGTCAATGGGTAGCTTGCTGTCAGACAAGCTTCTGCTTTTACGTAGTCAGTGATTTCGTAAGTGGCACAGATGTGACCATCGGTAGCGCTTTCAGACCAATATGCTCTAGTCAACTACGTTAAATATATCACACTTTTATGAATTATAAACAAATTCATTGGCTTATTAGCGTGGACTAAGAACGCGCCGCTCAGGCGCTGATTTTGTCATTTGCCCATCACTAGTTCAAGTATTTGCGAAATCACGTGTTCAAATCTGAGTAACCAGCGATGCCGACACATTTTTGGGCAAAAATAAACTGGTCGCGTAACCATCGATTTGCTAACTCGATGATGATTGTGAGAGAACAACTTAGTTATACAGTTGGCTTTGTTTTATAGGATTTTACCAATCATCAGGGTCACGAAGCTTTGCCTGTTCACAGCTTACAGCTTTGTCTTGAATATGTAGCTCAAGATCTAGTGATGACAGCAGACGCATCAGACTTTCGATACTCGACGAGGCAGGAGCACGTTCAAGTTTTGATACCGTGGTCTGTTTTAGACCAACAATATCGCCGACTTTGGTTTGGTTGCGCCTTTGATTCCTGCGAACATCACGCAAGTATATTCCCAGTTGCTTCGGACTTGTTATGAGCATATCTGCCTCCAATGTAAATTAACCCCTACAGAGGATATTAGCACTTTAACCCCTTAAGGGGTTAAAGTTAATTTTACCCGCGTACAGGGGTAATCAGTCATAGCTAGGATTAAGAGGTTTAGTTGACTAGGTAAGAACATTAGAAAACACAAGAGCTTGATATAGGCTTTCAAAGAGATGGAATTTAACCCCCCACACACTTAAGATACTGATAAATAATCATTTTTCTCATGACCAGCCCACTTAAATGATGCAATGAGTCAATTGAGTGAGGCAATGTATCAGTATAAAAGTCACCATTCTGTCTACTATGGTCGTGTTTGCGCTACCAATCGTTTTGTAGTGCTTTGACATCAGTCTTGAAACAAAGCTTGCTCTGTGGGCATTAGTGACGATGCTACTTTGATTCTCAAAACTGGCATTGATAAGAGCTTTAACCATGTCTATCGACCCTACGTTAAAGTTAGGCTTGGTAAATCTCTTGGTGTGGGGATGATATGACCCACGTAGTGTTTCTTGTTCATACCTTCCACCAGCAACAAAATGAAGTATGTCAAAACGCTCGACAGGCTAATGTGTTGGGTCTCTATTCAGGCAGGACACACAATAGACTCAGGAGATGGACGTAAATGTCGGAAGACAAAAATATTTAGTATTTTCAAACACACTTTGGGACACGTGTGCGCTAGCTATTTATAACACTTTTAAAATTGAGAAACGTCCCTAGAGCAATATCATCAGTTAGATGTCCGCTAATTTTCTGTACATAAACTGAGTGCCTGACCAGAGCTTAACAAAGCTCAAGTACAACTCTCCAAGCATTACGGTAAACTACAAAAAATTTTCGAGACAAATAGTAAATATACTGGCTTACGTGCAATGACTTTATGGACACTTACTACGAATCCAATTGCCCGTCTCTTTAACAAAGAGATCGAGGTAACAGTGGACGATAATGGGATTCATGTTGCTCAAGGAGGAGAAGATGCTCACTTTAACTGGGCGGAGCTTGATTACCCACCACACCTGTCACTCGCTATTGATGGCGGGTGCTTAGTCATAGTTTCACAAGAACAAACTTACCGTTATCGTATGCTGGGCTATCTTACACCGTTTAGGTATTCAAAACGACTTTTCCCATCTTGGGCAAATCAAAGTGCGAAGCGCCTGCAAGATTTTCTCAGTGATGCATACCTTCAATGCACATCAAGATTTCTGAGAGACTCTTCTGTTGAGATAATTAGAACAACTGCCAGTAATGAATTAAAGCGTTGGAAAGGTTGGGACAAAGTACAAGGTCTCTCAGAACTAGCTCAAATCACAGCATCGCAACTTACTAATATCAGTAGTTGGAGCGCTTCGGATGTCCAAAAAATACGAAGTCGGTATGTGCAAAAGCAGCTCGCTCAATACAAGTCGTTCTTTGATTGTGTGGAATCCAACCCGCTAACTGATAAACAGAGAATCGCTTGCGTTACCGATAATGACAACAACCTCCTATTAGCTGGTGCAGGTACAGGCAAAACCAGTGTCATGGTAGGAAGAACAGGTTACCTCATCAAAAGTCGACAAGCTAATCCTAGCGATATCTTGTTATTAGCTTATGGCCGCATCGCAGCCCAAGAGATGGATGAGAGAATCAAAGACAAGTTAGGTTTTGAGGACGTGAAAGCTAGTACCTTTCATAGTATTGGCGTAAGGATTATCTCATCCGTTGAAGGTAAGGCACCGAGTCTGTCTAAGCTCGAAGACAGCGCCAAGATGAAAGCCAAATGGATGCACGATGAAGTCGAGGCCTTGATGTCTGACAGCAGTTACAAAAAGGCATTACTCGATTACTTTAGCTCCTACTACTACGTAGATAAAAATCCTTGGGATTTTGAGTCCCGCGGCTCATATCTCAAATATCTCAATGATAACGACATTCGTTCTATGAGAGGCGAGCAAGTTAAAAGCTATGGCGAGCTAGTTATTGCCAACTGGTTGTTTCGTAAAGGTATCAACTACGAGTATGAGGCTAAATATCGCTTCGACGTTGCAACAGCGGAATATCGCCAGTATGAGCCAGATTTCTATCTCCCAGACTATGATATTTATATCGAATACTACGGCATTGATGAAAACGGTAACACCGCACCGTACATAGACAGAGAGAGTTATCATGCAGGTATCAAATGGAAGCGTGAAACCCATAAGAAATATGGGACAGGTTACATCGAGTTTTTTTACCACCAACACAAGAAAGGCACCCTACTCACAGCACTAGAAAAGGAGTTAGATAAGCATGGTGTGGAAACTCAACCAGTTTCCGAGAGTGCTTTGTTAGACAGCTTGGAGCAGATGGGTCGGGTAACTGAGCTAGCTAAGTTACTCGGTGCGCTAGTTGATATGTATAAAGCAGCATGCCTTGATGACGCTGGCGTAAACAAAATCATCAAAGAATCGATTGATTCGAAGCAAACAGCAAAAGCGCTTGAGTTATTAATGCCGCTGTATCACAGCTATGAGAAGTACCTGCGAGACCATCAAGTTATCGACTTTAACGATATGATTGGAAAAGCGTTAAAGTATGTACAAACAGGTCAATTCCAGTCTCCTTGGAAATATCTGTTAGTCGATGAATTTCAAGATATTTCAGAACCGAGAGCCAGGCTTGTTAAGGCTCTTAGGGATAGTGTGCAACGCTCATCACTGTTTTGCGTTGGTGATGACTGGCAAGCGATATATCGCTTTAGCGGTGCCGATGTGCGTCTTACCACAGCGTTTTCCAACTACTTTGGCTCTACATCTGAAACCACCTTAGATATGACCTTCCGATTCAATAGCTCAATTGGTGATGTCGCAACTCGATTTGTCACACAAAACCCCGTTCAGTTAAAGAAAGACATAGTTTCACTTGTTAAAGTAGATAAACCTGCGGTGAGTATCGTTCGTCATGGAAAAGATGAACAAGGAATCTCGGCATTAGAAAAGGCGCTCATTTCGATATCTAATCAATTGCTCGCATCTCAGAAACCGAGCAAGAACAAGGTATACTTGCTTGCCCGCTACTGGCACCAACTCCCTGATTTACACCAGCTAAGGACTTTGAAGCATCAGTTCCCGACTTTGAACATAGAGAATCAATCTTTCCACGCCTCCAAGGGGAAAGAAGCTGAGTATGTAATTGTACTGGGGCTTACCACTGGTAAGCATGGATTTCCCTCAGAGAAACAAACTCCACCGTTAGTGGATGCATTATTGCCACAGGGAGATAGATTCGAACATGCTGAAGAACGCCGCTTGTTCTATGTTGCTCTCACTCGTGCAAAACACAGAGCTTATTTGCTTGTTGATATGATGGATGCTAGTGATTTTGTTACCGAGCTTATTAAAGCTAAGTACCCTGTAGAAACCAACGAATTTGATGTTTCTCTTATTCAAAAAGAATCCGATAAAATTTCTTGCCATCAATGTGGTGAAGGCACTTTACGCCCCAAGTCAGGTCAGTATGGTAAATTTCTATCTTGTTCTCTCTATCCACGCTGTAAGAACAAGGAAACACCATGCAGCAAATGTGGCAGCCCGATGAGCCGAGGTATTAAGAGCGGGTTCCAAGTCTGTATAGATAAGAGTTGTAATGATGAACGTCCAATATGTAAAAACTGCGGTGGTGAGATGAAGCTTTGGGAAGGTAAGTATGGCAATTTCTGGGGATGTTCTACTTACCGAAAAGGGACTACGAATACCTGCACATACAAGAAAAAAGGATAGACAAATCGTAACTGAACTAATATACACAAGGAATCATTACTAAAATTTGGTCAACTTAAAACCATCAGACCTCACATATGAAACTCTGATAACTTGGCATGAATATGTCATACAAGACAAACGCAGTTGCGGCATCCCATGAAGAACTTGGAAAAAAACAACGCTATTATGAATAATAGCGTTGTTAAGTACGGCCTCAGTTTCATCAAGACGTGGTGGCAACCACTTTATATCACTTATTTTCAGATAGCTTTAAAGTGGTAATGAGGCTCTTTCTCAGAAAAATGGATGAGCACTTGCTCTGCCACCTCAAAGCGAAACACTGTCCCAGATTTGGCTTGAGTCACCCAATTTTTCTTACTACCACCGCTTGTGAAGCCGCCCGCTACGACACCCACCCCTTCTTCAACTCTTGCTCCTGAATCACGGTCAAATGCGCGTGCGACTGGGTAACCAAGGCAACACAGTGTCCCCTTTTCTTCGTACACATCATAGTCATCATGAATCGTCACTTCGACGGGTACGAGAGAGGAATTGAAAATATAAGCCAGTTCATCAACCTTTTCTTCGATAAGGCCGCTAAACACCCAACACTCACTGGACTTATCCCACTGTCCACCCAGAGCATGGCATTTCTCAACGAGATAGGTATTGTAAGTGCTGTTTAAAGTAATAAAACCAGACTCATTTTGCTCCTCAATCGAGGATTTAAGTTTGAATATTAAGTCGGTTCCATACTTTGAACGAACGGAGATGTCTTCGACATTCAGCAGTTGCGTACCGATTGAGAGGTTCTGGGACAGTTCATCGATTAAGATTCTGCACTTGTAGCCGTTAAGCGATGCAGCAAAATACTTTCGATTTTTCTTTAAGACGTTAAACTCTTTCATGTTTTCTCCGAAGTAATAATGAGTGACAACGTAATAACTTTTATTGATGGCTTTCAGCCACTTATCTTGTTTTTATCGTTATTATTTTTGCTGTTATATTATTATTCAGAGCTTTCAAAGAGCAGAGCGGTTTGGAAGCCTTATCAAACTAACTTAGCCTGTACTTTAATGTCAAGAGTTTTTTTATCCTCCTCAGCTTGAGCACAAAAGTCGTTGAGAATCTTGCAATTACCACTAAAGTTGAGCAAGCTCTGTGCAACGTATGCACAGAACTAAAAGATAGATTATTGAAAGTTCATGTACTGCAATAACGGATTCGCTTGTTTAAGCGCTTGTCGCTGCGCAAGAAGCTCAGATACAACTCGCTTTTTATCTTCTCCCAAAGCGCATGCAATAAGAAACGCATCGACTTCATGCGACATGAATCCCACTGCCTTGGGACCCAGTTGCACTGCGGGCGGAAATGTGCCATCGTTTATACGTCTGTGAAGCGTGGCTTGGGATAAGCCAACGCGTTTTAATACATCGACTTTTTTTTCTATTTTTAATTGGTTAATTGGGTGTATAAGCGTCATTGGACGCCTCCGTTTATTCTTTTTTTATGACTACAGGAGTCGTTGCAAATATAATATTCGTATTTAGAAGTAAAAAGCAATCACTTTTTCGCATTAATTTCATGAAGTGAAATATACAAAACCTATATATTTAAAAACGCAAAAAATATACACACACCATATATTTAAAATCACACAATATAACCAAGCGAAGTAATTAAAATAAATAAATGACAAGTACATCCTTTATTTTCATTTAACTCAGCCATCAAGAATACACTTCCTTTTTTATTACTTCTTAACTTAAATCATATAACATCTGTCTCGACAACTACCTACTGACTTTCAGTGAGATGGCGTAAAAGCGGATGAAAGCGGCTGAGACGTAGTGAGAGTGCGGCGCAAATTCCTTGTCGCAAAGGTCACTTTCGATGCCGTAACGCGCACTTTCCCTGTCGCATGCGACAGATTCCCAATCATATTCCCCAGTTAAACTCCATATTACACCAGCCATCACACAAAATATATTCTACTTATTTGAATAAGCACATTTAATATTATAAATTATATTGTTATAATAAAAACAGATAGAACAAAAATAGTAACAAGCTGATATCGCTCGTTCTTATTTGTTCCAAATAAACGCACGAAAACTTGCCCTACTTAGTAGGGTTGCGATAACAGCCTTCGGCGTTATCGCTAAAAACAATACACTCTAAATAATTAAAATAATAAATAGAGAATTTAAAAATGGACATTAATATAAATACAGTCGCAGCGGCTGTTATTCGCAGCACCTCCAGAAAACAAAAGCAACATCTAACATCATGGATGGAATATCATGACTATTCCGTTGATGAATTAACGACCCTACTACCAGGGGTTTTACCTTCCCCAATTGAATCAGGTGTCAGTATCAAGGAGCAGCAAGCATTTATCACGACATTTGCTCATACCCTATTCATCCACCAACATCCTCAAACGTCTTCCAATCAAGATGAACTTTTGAAGGTAAAAGCCCTCATTCGTACCGTTAAAGCCAATTTCAAGAAACAACGAAAAACTGACAAAGAGCTGTATTGCAGAGCAGTAAAAACCAATCTAACAGAAAGCGAATACCAACAGTTTCTTGAAGTCATGCATAGCTATAACTATAAATCCGCTAGTCGGTTCCTGAGAGATGTCATAACTCAAAAACTCACAATCAAACCTCAACAAAGTTCAGAAATTACCGATTACTTCAAGCAAACTAAATGTATCGCGAATGTAATGGAATCACTCATTGAACAAGATAACCCCCTTTACGACCATGAAACTGCCCGCCAACTGGGTGATGCTCTATATGAACTAAAGCAGAATTTACAACTCATCCGAAACCTCGCTATCGATGCACATAATTCTCAAACTGCCGAGCTGTTAGCAATGCAATTTCTGGATAGCCGTGCCTTACGTGAGCTTTACCGTCGCAAACTTGAACAAGAGAACGCTAGTGATGATATTTGAGGAATTGAAATGTAAGAATGATAAACAAACGGTGCATGATGCTACGCAGTTAGTTCAATATGGCGCCAAGCAAAATGACGACGTCACGCTGTTGGTCGAGTATTCTTCAAGTCACTCCAAGGGTGACGAACTCGGGGGAACATCGCAGTTTATCTGCGCCAACGAAATCGCTTCGGTTCCCCTGAATGCAAGAAACCAAGATGCCCGAGACATTGATTGGAGCCGTGCGATTGCTGAACTACAAAGCGCTCACCTAGCTAACCCTAATACGAAACAACCCTTCCGCCATTTTGTTGTCTCCCTCGCAGAGGGCGAACAGTTACCCCTAACCCAATGGCGAAACACGATTAAGAAGCTGATGGACCATTTAGGATATGAGCATGCTCGTTATATCGTTTTTAAGCACTCCGATACCGACAATGAACACGTCCATATTGTAGCGTCTACGACTGATTTACTTACTGGAAAAATCATTTCTAACTGGCAATCGCACCTCAAAGCCCAAGAAATCATGAGGGAGCAAGAAGTTACGCTAGGGTTACAAGCATTACAAAGCTCAGGGGAACTTCACTCAAGTTACGACACTGATGTACAAGGCGAAAAAGAGAAAACGGTGATTCGTATGATGAGAAGAAAAGTTGATACTGCAATTCGTACTTTGCAGCCCTCTTGCTCGTTGACTCTGTATGAAATGGCATTGCTCAAACAAGGAATTGAAATAGAGCTAATACCAGACAAAACAAACTCTCGATTTAAAGGTATTGCTTATCGATTTCATCAATATCGCTTTGCAGCATCCTCGCTACGAAGTGGCAATAAGTATACATTAGGTAAACTGATTCAAAATGGCGTACTGAACGCTTCATGCCTTGAAAGCACCAATTACAACAAGTGCAAAATTGAAGTGGATCAAGCCATCATTCATTTTGAGACGATTCGGAAACAGGCTATTGAACACGCTGATAAACTCAAGAAACAACTAGAGGAATACGAGCATCAGCAGTATCGTTACCTGCTGTTCTCATTTTCTCGTGCTCATGAAGCTGCTCAGCAATCACAAATGGAGTATTGGTTTGAATATGCAAAGCGTATACGTTCAACCCGTGACAAAGCGATTGTAAGAGCTATTTATGAGTGTGAACGGGGGATTTACAATGCATCCAGTATGATAAGCAACTTGTTTTATCATCTAATACTGACTGTCTTCGAGTATTCTTTTCAAAATAAGTTTAACCTCTCGATTACACCTTTGGATGAACTGGCAACAACTCAGCATGAAAAGGACCCTATCGTTCAACAGACATTCGGTAGTTAGAAAAGTGAGGCTCAGAGAGCCTCACTTATTGCTACTGATTACACAGAACTTTAATCATTTCAGCTTCATGGTTAAGGATATTGTCATGCCCTGCCCCTTCTGACCCCCACTCATCGTAGCTCATCATTATCGCTTGCTTTAAGCTCTCGGCGCGATTGTTCTCTTGATAGAACTTCTTCTTATCTTGAGGAGAGTAATTGCTAAGTCTTGAGTTACTGCTTGGCGAAATAAGACAGAGATTGCCAAATCGATCCACATCGTCCATCTTACGTGCGCCAGATGGATCGGTTTGCGGGAAGTAATGTTCAACAGAGGTTCGGAATGAAAATTGGAAATCATCAAAGTGCTTCCCAAGTTCTTTTTTACCTATACCATCAAACGACTCATCGTCAGATAGACGCTTCCACAATAGGTAGTCTAGTCGATTAAACACGAAGTTTTGGACGCCCGTCCCTTGATGCAAGACGCCAACATTATCCTCCCTAAACTCAAGTTTCGAACCACCACAAATTTCATCAAAGTAGCTATCACTCAGAGCTTCAAGATCTATCAAGTACGTACTACCATCGACTTCCAACCTTTCATTGTCAGTAGCTAGGATATTTAATATCCTTAACGCATCATTTAACCAACGCTTATAGACTAATGCTGGATTCGATACATGGAACATTGCCAATATCATGCGAATCTTTTCGTTATGGTCACTAAAGGCATTTGGATACTCAGGACTTAAACTATTACCGTTTTTATAAGCATTGAGCCTTAACAAACTCCACTTACGTTTTTCATCGTGTTGATCAGGCTTAATTATGTAGCTATCAAATAGAATTCGGTACTTAAGCAGTTGATACACAAAGTCTTTGGCACCAACCCTCAAACCATCGTCTTTAGAAATAAATGAATCGATCAGCTTCTTGTCATCTAACGAAACGTTTTCTTCTGTCTTCATAAGTTTTAAAACATGAAGCAAGAAGTTTGAGAAGTCGATAACAGTGCCAAAACGCTCTTCTTTCTCTCGATCTTCATCATCACTGTTTGAGCTGGATGTCTTGTTGGCGATAATTTCTCGTAGCGTCATTGCATCTTGCTTTTGCAGCTTGCTCGTGTGCTTATCTTGTATAGCTTCAAAGCTATGTGGCATGGTTTGCCAGTCGTCACCGAATACTTCTTTTCGCAAGTCAGATTGAAAGCCCATCTGCGTATAGCGCTTCATATTCGAGCAAGCATCCCAAATTGTAGAAAAGCAGCTTCTTTCCTCATCACCGAGCGTAGCCATAAACTTCGCTTTCAATACTTCATGTTTTTCTAACTGCTCGCCACGGTTATTCATGATCTCAAAGTAGTGGTTGAGATCGGTTTGCGGTGGAACAACAACTCTTAGTATAGTGACGCTTTCTAACAAGTAGTCGAAAAAACGCTTAGTTTTATCGTCTGCGTCTAACCCTTTGGTTTTGAAGTAACGCTGAATAATGTTAAAGGCAGCATGGATGTTAGGCTCTTCAGACTCGCCATTATTGTTACCTGTATAGATATCATTTAACGCTCTGGAAGACTTTGGGCGGCTATCAAAGGTTAAATTAATATTTAGCCCTTCGAGTTTGTCGGCACCCAGCACCTTACGGTGTTTCAGATACGCTAATAATATAGAGAGCGTGGTATGTCTTTGCTGTCCATCAATGGTTTCGTACACTACATCAGTTTGGTGCGTGTGATTTGTACGCTGATAAACGACGAGGCTACCCAGATAATATTTAGCTTGTTTGGCAGTAGCTGTTTCATCAGATTGAGTAATAAGCCCTGCGGCATCACTGATATCTTGAATTAGCTGCTCAATCTCTGTCGCACCCCAAGCGTAGTTACGCTGGTAGATAGGAATTACATATTGAGTTTTACTATCGAAAAGGTCTTTAACTGATAACTGTTCTACTTGGTTCGAATCACTCATTTACACTTCCCGATTTCATTGCTTCAATTGATGCCTGCACGTCCTCAGCGTTATTGAACTTAGGTTCTTGGATATAACGGGGCTGATAGTTCAGTACCTGCTGAGGGTGAACGGCTTTGCTAATAGCCCTGAAGAGTCCACTTCGAGCTTTGGCGTGATTATCTACCGACTCCATACCAATACGCTGCAAATCAAGACGTAAGAAATACGCCCAGCGATAACAGATCTGTGCTGCTTTATCTAATTCCACATCACCAAACTTATCGTAGTAGTACATCACCGCACACAAGAACAGGTTTCGCACATAGCTATCCCCTTTGCGATTACTGCCACTGTATTTTGTGTGCTCCTTTACAAATGAAGCTAGCCTTGCATCCTTGCCAACAAACAACTTAGAGTGAATCGCCATATAGTGCTGAATGTACTCAAAGAACCGTTTTCCGTTGATCATCACTTGGTCAACTCGGAATGGATAACCCTTAGTTTGCTTGTCCCATTTTCTCGCAGGATCGGCATTGAAGGTTTCAATCGCGTAATCAAGCGCAAGCATTGCATCAACATAGGCGTACTGAGTACTGTCTAGGTTAATGCCTTTGAATACATCAATGTTATGGCGACTAAACTGGATGCCGTAGTCACCGTCAATCCAGCGGCGCATACGAAACAGAAACTCCCCCATGATGGTGTGCAAGTTCGCCGACTCATCATCAGGGTTGACGCCCTGCTCCCACAAGCTTACGTGGTGAAGACGCTCGTTTTGCTCTGTTGAGTCCATCATTTCACGTAGGTGGTAAGCCTTTAGTAGATCGTGAGGGGCAAGTGCTTTACCACGGGCATTTTGTGAATCGAAGAACTGAAACGCTTCACTCAGGTCATCCAGCGTTACTTGAATAAGCTCACACTTATTAAGAACAAAATTGAGTAGTTCCTGCTTTTCTGTAGCAGGCAGATTCGCTACCCGTTCAGAGATAATTTGCGCATTGTTCTTGAGGCTTTCGATACTGACTGAGGATTCAAATTGGTGCTCAAGCAGAGTTGATGAGATGGTTTTCTCTTTTCCATCCAGAATAGTGCAAAGTAGCGTTAAGGTAAGAAGGCGCTGCTGACCATCAACGATGTTGAGGCCACCTTCCCCCCCACTTTCTGAATCTTTGTCTTGATGCAGTACCACCGTACCAAGCCGATAACAAAGCTTAGTACGATGGTTAAAAATATCATCAATCAGTTGATTAACATGCTTTGGCTGCCATTTGTATGGGCGTTGGTACTCAGGAATCGTGAGTTTTTGCTCCAACAACTGTGCAATGGTTTGAGGTTGATTAAAGACAATTGCCATAATTACGCCACCTACTCAATAATAGCTTCAGTTAGAGACAGTTGAGTAGCTTGAAACTCTTTTAAGCGAGCTTTATGTTGGTCGCATAGTATCACTGACTCTTTAAACGCAGACAGAATAATCCTAGTTATAATATCAATTTTATATAGCTTAGCTTTGTTGATGCTGGTGACCATTTTGTGCGTTCGCTCAGTTTATCTTTTCTAATCAGTATACCGTAATCAACATATGAATCCGATAGTCTATCGATAAGCATAACGTGCTGTTATGCATAAAAAAGTAAAAGGATTCCACTGAGCAACAACTCAGTGGAATATGGCTAAAGGCATACTAAGCAACTTGGTAGGTGCCGCCCTTTATTTCCAAATGACCTAATTGAACTTGCTCAGACAGTATTGTTTCTGTTCTATCTTTCATCGCTTTACTTGTGCTAGAAAAACCGAGTACTTCCGTAATCGACTTAACTAGGTCATCGCTAGATATAGAGAAAGTATCCTTAACAGTCTCTATTGCGGCTTTTGCGATTTCACCATCATAGATCAAATCATACTTGCGCTCGTTTGATGGTAGTTCAACTCGATTACGAATCGTAATTTCACCTTGGCTTTTAGCAATAATGAATTCACCGTCTAATTCAACTTTACCTTGCCGATTGAGTAAACCGATACCATCTAGAATCGATCGATTTATCCGAGCACCACTTCGTGAGCTACCCACCGCAGACAAAAGACGAATAGTTAGATGTTTGACGTGAATTGGAGATTCAAGCTCTACAACTTTGAGAATATCCTCTGCTAGGGCAGTCGTGCTTGCTTCTGGGATCGTATCGCCATACCCAAGGTATAACTGCTCTGTAGGGAAAACTTGGTAAACGGCAGCAGATGCCTGATGTTCAACTTCCACCCTTTCAATCGCCGCTTTTGGCTTTGATTTTACAGTCTCTTCAACAATAGGCTCTGAATCATAGGCTTCATAATAAGCAATAGCTGACTTGATAGCATCATTTAGCCTTTCTGTTTCTTTATGACGGTTGCGGAACCAATCAGTACTCCAAATGCGGTGGAAGCGCCAACCAAGTCCTTCAAGGACACTCTGACGAATACGGTCTCTATCACGTGCGCTCTTTGAACTATGGTATGTCGCGCCATCACACTCTACTGCAAGCATATAGCGACCAGGTTTATTTGGATCTCTCACTGCAATATCAATATAGAAACCTGCACAACCTACTTGTGGTTGAACTTGATAACCTAGAGAGCGAATTGAAGAAATCACGTCCTCTTCAAAAGGTGAATCAGGTGCCTTGCCTGTTTCTTCTCGCTTAACGAGATCACCTGTTTCAGCATAATGTAAGAAGTTCTTCAGCGCTCGAACACCAAACGGAGATGCCTCAGTCGTTGGCATCTCATCACCTTTGAAGTTACTGAATACTTCCATACACATACGAGCACGTGAGATAAGAACGTTGAGTCTTCGTTCACCACCATCACTGTTTAGTGGACCGAAACTCATTGGCAAGCGACCTTCGTTCGTCTTACCATAGCCGATACTGATATATATGGTGTCACGCTCGTCACCCTGCACGTTTTCAAGGTTTTTAATAAAGAAGTCTTCCCCCTCCTCATGCTTTCCAAAGAAGTTCTCAAGATCTGGGTTCGCTTTTCTTAGTCGTTCAACTTCCAGAAGGATTGCATCACGCTGAGCTGTACTGAATGCAACAACACCTAGTGTTTGATTTGGCGTTGTCTTAGCATGTTTAATTACAGCTTCTGCAACCTCTGTCGCCTCTCCCACGTTACTTCGAGAGCCACCACGATCGTATGTAGTATTCGGCAAGTAGTTAAAACTCAAACCTTTCGCATGAGGGTTAATGCCCGACGAAGGGAAAATCATCAGCTTATTGTCATAAAACTCTTGGTTAGACACTGCAATCAATGACTCATGACGGCTACGGTAATGCCATTTAAGCATCTTTTCTGGTGTACCTGACGCTAAGAACATGCCCAGAATACTTTCCATATCCGCAGTGAGGCTTTCTTCTGCGTCTTCATCATCTAAGATTAATTGTTTGCCGAAGAAACTTGTTGGCGGCATCTGCTTGGTATCACCAACCACGATAACCTGCTTACCACGCATAATAGCCCCAAGTGCATCAGCGACTTTAACCTGTGAGGCTTCATCGAAGATTACCAAATCGAAATCAACCACACCTGGCTCTAAATAAGTCGCTATCGACATTGGACTCATCATAAATACGGGCTTGATCTGCTGGATCACACGACCTGATTTATTAAGCAGTCTTCTGATTGGCATTTGACGTCGCTTCTTATTGAACTCTCGTCTTAAAGTTTCAACTTCACCTCTTGCTGATGGGTTGGGTAAATTATCGTAGAGCTGCTTAACTAATGACTCTTGAGCAAAGTGGAATAGTCGCCCGTCTATGAAGCTAAACTGCTCAATCTGTTTTTCATGCTCAACTCGATCGAAATAACGGATTTCATCTCTTGAATCATACTGATGTTCAACAAGTGAGCGATAAAACGTATATTTGAAGCAGTCACGGAAAAGTGTTGGCACATTAGCCCAAGTAAATGCCTCCTGTTTCCATTTTGAAAGTCCAATTCGGTCTAACTCAGCTCCTAAGCGGTTAAAGCGAGTTAGAGGGTAAAGCTTTTGAATATCTTTCCCCAACAACTCAACATCACCAATAGATAAAGAGTCACAACAGTCAGTAAAGTTCGTCAGATCTAGCTGAAGTAATGAAGCTAATTCGCTCAGCATACCTTCACGCTTACTGATTAACTCTTTTACATGGTTAAGCTCTGTTGTGGTAAATCCAATTTCCTTTGAAGGGTCTAAGTACTGCGCAGCACTCGCATCGAGTGAGCCAGACTTAATTCCTGAATGGCACTGGTGAACCCATTGAAGCGGTTTTAAGATCGCTATCCAGTCAGTACTCTCATTTTTAAAATGGCTACCGATAGTATCTATTGCTAGTTGTGCAGAATCGATGAAGCGCTTTTGAGTCGAGCGATATTCCAATACGGTATCAATTTTTTCAATCCATTCACTTGCACCACCAGCAAGTCCATTCTTACACATGCCAGAATAAGTACTTTTCGCTCTTCGATAATCACCTGATAAGAATCGCCACCATTTGTGACCAGTCGTCAGCAATGATCCACGAACAGGCATCCAATCGTAATCTAAAGCGCTATCGACAAAGTAATCAGATAACTCTGCCTTTTGATCTTGTAGGGTTGCACCTTGAAGAGCGAACTCGAGTATCGCATCACCTTTAGACTCCCAAGCGGAAGAGTTCGCATCAACGCTTTCAAGCTCAGGTCTATCTGCAATAAGAGAAAGCCCCTCTAAAACCGAGATACAGTCTGTGTAATTAGTGATAGGTGAAACATAACCAGCGCATGTATGAAGGCCTTTAACCTGGGTGATAATTTCTTGCTGTGTTTCTTCTAATTCAGAGACGAGCTTTTGAGCCAGCTTGTCATCAGACGGCGAATAATCTTTAAGGGTTGTTGATGAAAACAGATTAAGGCTTGGCGCATCGTGCTCACTTAAATAGTCAACAGTCTCAGTTATCTTCGCCAGGGCAGATAAGTAATAACTCTTATCCCATACATTTAAATCAAAGTCGGTACTAGGCAGTTCATCCAAGTCGATTGAAGCGTCAGTAATGATTCGCTCAAACTGTGAGCTATAACCTAGAGCATCATGATAACTCACTTCGGTCTTAGCAATGCTTTCATTCACCGACAGACAGTAATCATCCAGCTTATTACGAAGAGATACCAAGCGGTCAATATCGTCACTTCTCTCTGGAGTGACAGGAGCGTACTGCATCAATGTACTTTCTAATGAAGAAAGTACTGATTTCTTGTTCGCTTTGTGGGAGTGTAACTCTAATACTGAATCACCAATATGGCAGTTATCTAGTCGGCGTTTAACAACATCAAGCGCCGCCATTTTTTCAGCAACAAACAGCACTTTTTTATTATCAGCTAAAGCCTGAGAGATGATGTTTGTGATGGTTTGTGATTTACCTGTACCAGGAGGGCCTTGAATAACAAGATTGGCCCCTGATTTTGCAGCTAATACGGCTTCAGTTTGGCTCGAATCCGAATCTAAAACCAGTTGAATTTCTTCAACACGGTTTACGTCCATTGGTGTTGAGTCAAGCAAAGTTGCATCACGTTCAAAACCTTCCGTAAACAGCTTTTGAACTAAGCTATTTTCCGATGGTTTTTTACCTTCAGGCCATACTTCATCTGATAAGTCCTGATACATCTGAAACTTACCAAAAGAGAAGAAACTTAATACGATTTTATTACTTTCTACCGACCAACGCTTTTCACCTGAAATTGCATTCGCAACTGAATCTAAGTAGCCTTGAAAGTCATAACCCTTTTCTCCTTCTTCAAAGTCAGGTAAGACAATACCGAACTCCATTTTAAGCTTAGCGGCAAGGGTAAGGTTTGTTCCTAGTTCTGATTCTGTGTAGCGAATTTTGTATGCATCACCCGCATCAGCTCGGAAAATTTCGACAGGGATAAGTACTAAGGGAGCATGTCTCGGTTTGTCAGAATTAGCGTCTTCAAACCACTTAACGAAACCAAGAGCAAGATAAAGTAGATCAACACCCTGTTCTTGGACAAAGGTCGTAGCTTCCGTGCTCAGCTTTAGTAGGCGAGTATCGAGTGATTTTCTAAATAACTGAGTTTGCAGAGCGTTATCAGCGTGCCTTTTATCACCATTTGTTTCTTCAAGATGAGCTGTCAAATCAGTTAAAGATATCGAATTGCTATCCTCTTTCTCTAGAGAATCAGGAGCTGGAAGAAATGACATTGTCTTTGAGTCTTCAACCAAATGTTGAAACACTTGCTCGGACTTTTCGTCAACAATGTCTAGAATTTTGGCTCCCTTGCCGACATTAAGTAATGTATTTCCTCTAAGCCCCATATCAAGGAGTTCTTGACGGCTTTTATCAAAAATATCTTTAAGATTCGAGTTCATGTTGCTGTTAAACCTTATATTTCGTTAACCGTATTGTATAGAAACTGATTAAGCAATACACAACTATGGATCAAAAACTGATTGTTTAACAAATACATTAATCACATGATTAATAGCCAGCAACAGGCTTCAGTGAGGCGTTACGCAACCATATTTTGTACTCTTTTGCTAGAGGTGACACTGATACTCTGGCTTTTTGCTCCTTTCCTCCGTATCTTCCAAGCACAAACCCAAGCTTAGTCAGCAGTGCTTTTAAATAACTTGTGGCTTTGTAAGTCTGCTCCGCTTTATCTAAGCTGGGGAATTTCAAGTGCGGTGGGAAATAGAGGTCAAGGCCATCACCATCCATCTTTCTCAATACGTCGGCTACAGAAGATTTAAATAAGAAGTGATTCGACTTTTCTTCTTCGAAGTTATAGCCATCAAACACTACGAGATAAATCATATTCGCTATGTATTCTTTCTGCCTTGAATAAATACCGAGCTTTAGAAGACTCGATTTATCCAACACAAACGGGAGGTGAGCAAATAGCTCTCTATCGAAGTTATCATCAAACTTTACATGCTCTACATTGATTTTGTCTAAGTTGTAGATCATTTTGATCTCAAACTTTCTGACCTCTGCTAAAGCTATTGACGATAGTGCATTACAACGTTGTTTGGTGGCAAATTCCGTCGATGTTATATCAACCGCTTTCACGACTGCAATTTGCTGTTGGGCTTTGAATTCAACATCAAACTGCCTTTTATGTTTGGAAAGGGCAGTATTGTGCTGCATAGAATTTTCACAAGAGACTGCAAAGCCAAGCTTTTCTAGTGTAAATCGCATTGATAGAGCTAGATGCTCATTAAGCTCTCGCTTTTGCCTTTCGAATTTCAACCTTTCTGTATAACGTAGCCCGAGATGTGAGTGGCGGTGTTTTTCAAGACAGTCGTTAGATTGGTTATTACGAGAGCTTTTCAAATCGCCACACCAAAAGTTATATTCCTTTGCACATCGAAATCGCCTCGAGAAATTAACTAACTCTCTTGGTATCAAGGTGGATTCACAGATGACATTCACTGTGTTGGTATAGTTTTCAATAATCGAAAAACCAGCACCTAAACATGGAGATGCAATGACAGCTTTGTACTTTGTCACTTCTCGATTTGGATCTTTTAGAAAAGCTTTCTGAGCTGGCATATCTCGATTATCACTATGCAGCACAAGTACACCGTCATTTAAAGCTTTCGTCTCGCAATCTAAACCCAGATGATTTTGATAGCCTAGCTGACCAACGACTTGTTTCAGTGTTTGAAGATTGTCAAACAGAAACACTTTATCCCCCTCTAATACAGTTCGAATCTGCTTAGGATTTAAAAGTTCCTTTTTGTTCAAGATCGTTGCGTTAAGGGTTTTATAAGGGTTTTCTGCGCACTCAACTACTGACAGTTCCCCACGAATTTGCTTGAGAAAGGATAATGAGTTATCTGTAAGATCAGCGTCAGCTACTATTACCCTTGGTACAGTTTTTAAAATATGAACTAGTGCATCAAACACTCTATCTGCTTGCATCGTTCGACTGTTCTCGCTACATACGAGAGTCTTGTAGACCTTCTCAAACTCATCGATAAGTAAAGTATGTGATGAGCATATCTTCTCGAAGAGATGGGGTTTCCAAATACTATTAATTACACTCCCCATGCTGTTGGCTTGTCCTAACTTCATTAGATCTTGCTCTTGATAGGACGCACAGCTTACTTCCAAACAAAATTGCTCCACTAACGAAATCAAATGCGAAATATAAGTCACATTTTTATCTGCCGAAGCGCTACGAGCAATAGGAGTATATACATAGCTTGTTTTACCCACTCCTGTCGCAGCGATAATTGCCGTGGTTGACGGGAGTTGAGAGAGTTCTAAACCTCTCAAGCTGTCTACTCGCTGATAGTTATCAGATGAATTGATTTTAAAGTCACGCTCTACAGCCTCTTTCACCCTTTCTATCTTGCGCTCAAGACATCGAATGAAAGGTGCTTTCAAACTATCATCCTGAATATATGCTGCTGCACACTGTTTAGCACAAGAAAAAACAAACGGAATTTTTATGATCGCTATCTTCGCTGCTAGCTGAGCAAGGTTTCCAGAGCGCGTTAACTCAAATGCTTTACATAAGTACTCAAGCTTTGCATTTTTAGGATGCGGGAGGGACTCCGAAATTGACAAATCAAACACAGAACAACCTAGCCCTAAGTAATTCTCTTGTAATATCCTGACTGCGTCTTTGCGAAAATTTTGGCTGTCAATAGCAATGGTTACACGATAGTTTGCATATCGATAATATTCACAAACTTTCTGGAGATTTTTTTTATCTAAAGGGGTTACGATTGTTGCTGTTTCTGACTGGAAATTGATTTTGCCTGATGCCTTAACAACGATACTTTTCGTTTGTCTTTCTTGCTCAACTAAATGAGCAAAATTATGATTTTTAGCTACTAGTTTCATTATTTTTATTCTTATTCTTATTCTTATTCTAGTTTTTTGAAGCAGGCACTGAGCGCCTGTATATCTATGTTGATTGCTCTATATTTGTTCAGATAAATGCTGTTCTAAGCGGCCTTCGAGACGGTACCTCTCTGCCATTGAGAACTCATATTCTTGTTGTAACCTTTGGTTTTGCTCCATGAGTTGATGAGCTTGAATTTCTAGCTGTCGATTCATGACATTAAGCTCAGTTATCACTCTCTGATTTTCAGCATCTCTGTCTTGTAAGCTTTCAATTTCTATCTGACATTGCTCTAGTTGCATGAGCTGAGCTTTAGTCTCAAAAAGTTCTTCCATCTTTGCTTGAGACTCAATCGCCTTCCCTTCCAATACTACTAACTGGCCCCTCAACTCATCGATGAGTTCGCCACTTTCTATCAACTGAAGTGATAGCATTGATTTTTCAACGTCGTCTTGAGCAGATTTTTCAGCTAGGGCATTGTTAATCTCTTCCTGTGTCTGCCGCCATATGCTTTCAATATCCACCTGAATCGAACCCATTAGCTTTTGGGAAAAAGCCTGCGGAATAGGCTCTAACGCCAGGTTTTGAGAATGGAACTCCCAGTACGCTTCATAAGCCGCTCTCGATTTGTTGAACTTACCGCCGACCGCTTCATTCAATTGAGTCACGTTTTCAATTGGCTCCCCTGAGTTTTCGCCCTCTTTCATTGCTTTGTAGTAATCAGAGAATGGCTTTCCTTTTTGGGGGCTATATCCCAACGATTTCAGTTTCTCTACAAACGATGCTTCCATCAGCAAGTAAGTTTGGTCTGTAAAGTTAGTTTGTTCGGTATGTCCGTCAGTAAGTAAGTTACTTATAGTCTGCTCACTGACTGACTTTGTTTGGTTGTAATTTTGTTTTTTCATTTTTGATTTTCCGACTTATGTGTTGAACATGACTTCACTTTAAAATCTCTGTACCATACACAAAATAACCAAAAAACCACCCAACCATGTTGACATGAGATATAAAGAACTAGAAGCCGAATTAGTATCCAACCTTGAAAAACTCAAAGCTAGTGCATCTCACAAAGGGCTTAACCTCCTCAAAAAGAAGTGTCATAAGAGTTCAGGAATTCTGGTTTCAACAGCATTTTCTCAACCACAATTGTCAGCCCATTATTCAAGCTTAATTTCAGATACCATTCCTTTTTGCAGGAAATATGAAGGCCTGAAGCCACAAAGTGTTGAAGAGTTAATACGCTACTGTGGTGGACTAAGCACAGCTATAAATAACATCCAATATGCTTACGAATTCGAATTACCGATGAGGGTGGAAGTAGATGATGATTTAGAGTTCTTACTTTTTTCGTTAGAAAGCGTTTTGCTAAAAGCAAGGAGTGCAACTAACCAAACTAAAAAATGGATACCTTTTGAAATCGCTCAAGAGCAAGGGCGATTAAATCTTTTTGAGTCCCAATACAAAACTCGTTTGCCTATGTGTGCTGTTTGTTGGAAACGGACATTTTCATCCAGTTACTATTGTAAAGAGCACCATTCCATTCACAACAAAAAAGCGTACAACTCGGCCGTACGAAAGGTTCTATCATTTACGGGAAGACACTCTTCTAACTCAGAGTTAAAAGATTTTTCCAATGCATATAGAAAGAAGAACGGAAAGCAAAGAGGCCTAGCTGCTAAGTTGTTCAGCATGGTGAACGATAGCATCCCAGCAGTAGTTGATGTTCTCAGTTATCAAACCGATGAACACTGGGAGTCATATGCCGAATCGATAATTCTCTATGCTAAAAATAACTACCCTACTAGCTTTCATCGCTTACAACAGGCCGATAGTTTAACTCAATTCTCCAGCTTTAATTCTCTTCTAGGTTGGGGATTCATGGTTATCGAAAGCCTCGATGACTCGGAGGGTGAATCTTCACGATGGGAAGCTTCTGAAGAATTAAATCATTTCAATAACGGTCAATTGAGGTTTGCTATTCTGAGCATTTTAGCGAGGTATGAAGCTACGCAGCGCATATATCAGCCATTGAAGTCGGGTCCTATGAAAGGCTATGGTGCAGACGTGGAGCGCCGAGAAATTTTGTGTGAACTCTACCGTAAGCAGTTAGAAGATAACGGACGAGTCAACTTATCCCAAATTGCCAGAGAAATGGGACTCTCTAGGCAAAGAGTGAGTGTGTTAGTGAAAGAGCTTCTGTTTATGTAAAAAGTGCATTTGTTCAGTTTATATATATAACCTACCAAAAATGCACTTTTCTGAATGCACAAGCAACAAGCGCTTGTGCTGACCTATAGTCCGACCAATCAAGCTTAACCTCGCTAACTCGAAAGTGGACAAATGTGAGTTACACGTCATCTGGTAAACCACTAACATCAGATTAGTAAAAGTATCTTTAAACCTTAAACGCTTGTATGTCCATGATCGGGGTTGAATACTATTACCGTTATTGAGGTAGTAATGGCTAAGTAGCTATATCAGCGTAGTCCCGTTTGCCTTGTTTGTTTTGCTATCGTTTCCTTATCAATACAAAAGGCCAGAGATAAACTGTTGATTAGCACTTTGTTGTGCTGTTTCCTGTTGGTTGTTTTGTAATGAAGTTGGGGCATGAGGCCAAGACGATTCATGGGTATAGCCAATCAGCTCGTAGCTTCTTGATTTATTTTCATTATTTTACCGATAAAGCCTAGTTAATACATGATGTTAGTCTAATATCTATAGAGAGATTACTGAAAGTTACCCATTAACTTGTATTGCGGTGTTGTGAGTGTCCTTGTGTTACATAAATATAAATTTAGCCCTTGGTTGTTTTGGACATTAACCATAATGTATGGCGTCTTTAGTTATATGATCGTCTATCTAGTAACGGATAAGTTTCTCGAAAGACAAATCCAACAAGTAAAAGAGACAATTCAGCATGACGTAGCGTTAGTTAGATATAGTATTGAATCGAATATATTTCGTGATACTTACCTTGCAGATAGCTTCGCGTCGGTGGTGTCATTAGACCCTGATTTCGCAACAAAAAATTGGAACTCTGTATCCAGTCAATTTTTATCCAAAGCTGCGTTTGTTAGAAATATCGGACTAGCACCCAACGACATCATATCTCATGTATATCCTTTAGAAGGTAATGAAAGGGCGATTGGGTTGGACTTTAGAACTGTTCCAAATCAGTACGAAACCGTTCGGATAGCTAAAGATACTCAAAAAGTTTTCATAGCAGGGCCATTAGAACTGGTGCAAGGAGGAACAGCTCTTATTGCAAGATACCCAATATTTACAGACTCCCCTAAAAACAAAAATTACTGGGGTGGCCTAAGTGTCGTTATAAATTATGACAAACTAATAGAAGCTTCAAAAATACAAGATGTTAGAGGCGCAAACATTGCGCTAGTTGCCAGCAACTCAAATGGAGAGAGTAATAGACTTATTGAGGGTAACAATATTGCTGTTGAGAACTATGATATAAGCTACCCCATATACTTGCCAAATAACAATTGGACCTTATTTGCTTCATATAAAGACTTTAGTGAAATCGAGAGCATATACAAATTTAAAATGATTTTCATGACCCTTGGGATTGCAACTTTTTCCATTGGCTATTTTCTTCTAATAGCGTTAGTCAAAAACTACTTACGTGCTAAAAACTTGTCATTACATGATGAGCTTACTCAATTACCTAATCGCCGTTACTTATTTCAAGAAATGACTAAAATAATGTCGAGAGAGGGTTCAATCGTTGAGTTTACTGTTCTTAATATCGATTTAAATAAGTTCAAACAAATTAATGATTCCCTAGGGCATGAGGCTGGTGATGAAGTCTTGAAGCATATAGCCTCATCCTTAAATCGTTGCTTGCGTTCATCTGATTTCATTTCAAGATTTGGAGGCGACGAATTCATTGTTATCTTACACCGAGTATCAAATGAAGAGGATGTGGATAAAGTAATCCATAAGATGCATCTTTGCCTTGAGTCCAGCCCTTTACACTGGAATAGTCAAAAAATATGGATTTCATTAAGTATCGGAAGTTACACCTTTAAAAGTAAGGCAAATCCAAAGCTTATTAATGAAGTATTGTCCAATGCAGATAAAAGCATGTACTTCAATAAATCATCTGCAAAGAACAAAGACATAGAGTTTTTCATTTAAAAAGAAATATCGCACATCAATTATATAGGTTTGAATTTGAGCTGAGGGATTATATAAACTGATTGATTTAATCATTGAGCTAAAATTATTGAGTAACAACGCTAGCAAACTTAGGGGCATAAATGAGCCAGCACAGATCTAGCTGGCTCGAAGATGGACAGAAGTTACTTAGAGCTTCTACTTTAAAGTAGCAAAACATGAATAACTTCAAGTATGGAAAATTCACTTAAGTTAAGTGTCCACTCTGACTGGAGCAGATCAAATTGAAGAGATATCTGAGTCTGTACAACCATGCCCAAAAACTATACCTCTTCGTGGGCTAATATTTAGTTTGGAAAGTTTCTGATAAGCCGATATGTAATTTTGGTATTGTCGGCTTCCAAAACATCAATCACAGCGCCCTTATAACCAATTTGATTCGACTCACTTAGGTCATACTCTGCTTCATTATTAAAAGCTGGTCTTGCCATGTCATTGGAAAACTCACGGTAACTAATATTGATTTTATTTCCTACCTTACCGCTGTATATCAACGTCTGTTGGAAACTGTCTTGAAACTGGGACATTTTCTTAGTGATAGTAAACTTACCATAAGCATCATCTACACAAGACTTCGCACCAAAGATGGTTACAAAACAAACTTCATTTTGTTGGTTATTTTCTACGGCAATGCCCTGTATAGGGTCCGCTAATGCCGCTTTAATAACGCCAACAGGAGAGAAAAACTGTTGCTTGTTATCGTATCCGAGTTGATTGTAGTCACCCTGAGGTATGTCATACGCCAAACTTTTAATCATACTTGATACGCGTAATACGCTCATTTCAGCCATTGTGCCTTTGCTAACCAAATGGTCTCCGACATAAGCTGTTTTAACTTCACCAACAGATGGATAGTCAACTTTAGTGACCGAGTTCGCTGGCGAACCATTGTATTGAACAGATGTACAGCCACCCAACGCAGCTAACGACAACCCCACTAAAAGTAATTTATTATTAAACATTAAAAGTTGTACCTCATTCCAACAGTTACGCCTTGGATCTCTAAGTCTACGCCATCAAACTCAGCAGCTCTGTATCTATAGCCAACGGAAACATCAATATCATTAAACATATAGCCAACCTCCAAGCCCGCTTGATAAGAAAACTTAGAATCTGACTCTGATGCCCCCAAGATATTGGTTTCACCCTGTAGCGTTCCAACACCTAAGATAAGTGCGCTGTATAAATTGTTGCCTTTCTCCATAAATTTAGGGCGAGCATTGATGTAAAATGCATTTCCTTCGACACTTACATTTTCAGCAAACTCGGCCTCGCCAAAGTGTTGGTACTCCAATTCCACACCCAAATCCACATTTGGGTGAACAGCAAAGCTATAACCACCAAAAACACCCGCACCCAAGTCATTACTTTCATCAATAGAAGCAAAGCCTGCATCTAATTCTGTATTGTGGCCTACTAGCAAATTGCCACCGACATACAAATGATCGGTGCCAGCAGCGGCTGAAACATTAGCGCTTAATAGCGCGAACAACACAATTTTTTTCAACTTAAAACTCATAAATGCCTGTTAAAAAAGGGATTATACTCTTTTCTATATATCAATTCTGTTAAGAACGTCTCCTTATTGGTGTATACAGTGGCTGCATATGAGCTTGTAGCATTAGAAAATATTGGTCAATATGAACATCGTTGTTAAGTAAAGAGCATCTACTCTAAGTGGTTTTGGGGCATAAATGAGCCAGCACAGATCTAGCTGGCTCGAAGATGGACAATAGTTTACCAGTGATTTTGCTAATTTAGCTATTCATATCATAAATAAATTCTCGTATTGAACACGGTCTACTAGCTACCGACTAATAACTCAAAATCATCCACAGTCCTCACCAACATCTCACTTCAGCCACGGTTGGTGAAAAATTCTAACAAGTCTACTTGACCTGTCTACTACCCTACAGTTCATACTATCCAAATACTAAGAACATTTGGGTCAAATCTCACATGTATTGCGTATTTCGGAATTGGGGCAAAGGCTGGTATATCTCGCACCACCTTGCTCTATTACGAGAAGCTAGGGCTGATTAACGGCCATCGCCTTGACAATGGGTACCGCTATTACAGCGAAAACGATTTGCAGCTACTGTTTTTGACTAAACAACTTCAAAGTGCAGGACTCTCACTGAAAGAGTGTGAACAATGCATGGACGCGAAGTTAAGTAGAAGCTCATTGGAAAACCTGATTACGCATAAGTTTCAGCTTGATCATTTCCGAGCCAAGCCTATACTCAGATCATTGGTTTGAGAGGTGTTTATGGCTAGAAATGAGATTCAGTTTCAAAAAGGTTTATCGTTGATCCGCTTCAACAACCTTTATGGAACGGAAACTCAGTGCTATGACAGACTTTTTTAATCTTAGGTGGGGTAATGGGTTTGTCTGCCCTAGCTGTGGCGGTAAAGAATACTGCAAGCTAAAGCGGCATTCGTTATATCAATGCAACACCTGCCACCAACAAACATCTCTTACCGCAGGGACTATTCTTGATAACACCAAGCTGCCACTGACTAAGTGGTTTCTCGCCATCCTCCTGCTGACTAAAGTTAAAAACGGCATATCAGCATTAGAGCTATCAAGGCTAATTGAGGTCTCATATAACACGGCATGGCGCATGAAGCATAAGCTCATGCAAGCGATGAAAGAGAGTGATGATAAAAGACAACTCGATGATGCATATTGGGGCGGTAAAACAAAGGGTAAGCGTGGCAGAGGATCTGTAAACAAAGTGCCTTTCATTGCTGCTGTCGCTCTGAATGAAGACTACAACCCTGTTTACATGCGAATGACTGTGGTTAAAGGCTTTCGTAAAGATGAAGTTGAGAAGTGGGCTAAGAAGCACTTAGTGCCGTCCACTCTCGCCATATCAGATGGACTTTCCTGCTTTGAAGCCCTGTCCAATGCGAACGTACACCATGATCGGGTTGTTAAAGATGGCGCACCTGATCTTGATGAAATTCAAGATAAATACTTCCATTGGGTTGATACGATGATCGGTAACGTCAAGAACTCATTGAGAGGAACTTACCATGTTATCAGTAGAAAGCATCTACCTCGATATCTCGGTGAGTTTTGCTTTCGATTTAACTACCGATTTAGACTCGAAGAATTGCTAGATGAGCTTCTTGGCTCATCAATGACAACACCTCCTATGCCATATCGGTTACTAAAATTAGCAGAGTCGTATTAAGTGACTCATTTGAGCCACTGATATACCCATCCATCAGCGATTAAGGTCTGTTTGATTTTAGCTTTATCTTTGCGACTGGCACGGTTGTAGATTGATCGGATCTCTTGCTCAAAGCTATCTTCATTAAACCCACGTTTAATTGCTTTTTGATACCACTCATGCCCTTGAGCAACATCTCCCAAGATCATCTTACATGCGCCAATTAGAGTGCATGGGCGGTAGTCTTGTTTAGTAAGTTCATGAGCTTGAGTACCAAATTGGATCGCTTTATCAAACATGTTTAGATCACGCTTTGCACCACCACTTGTGGTTAAGAGTGCCGATTTCAGGCTCTTGTTGCCATTTGCGAAATTGAATGGGAAGTTTTTATTAACCAGAGCGACCGCAATTTGGGGTTTCCCAGCCTTTCTGTAATCAGCAATAGCATTCACGAGATTCCAAGGTTTCTTCGTATCTTCCCATTTGCGCTTTGCTAGCTCAGCTCGATTCAGATAGTACAGCCCACTTACATATTGATTTTCAAAACCTTTATTGATTAACCATAAGTAATCGCTCTCAGAGATTGTTTGCCCTTTGGTCAATGGTTCGAGGATTTCTGCTGCTTTGGATCGTCTTAGTACCTTAACTACCTCTATCGATGGAAAATCAATGTAGTCCCTCTCATATTGAGCTTTTCGTTCCTTAAACATCTTTTCTGATGCTTCACGTCTCGCTTGCAGCTTTTGCTCTTGAATCTGGCGTTGTTCATTTCGTTGTTCTGCGGGAGTTTTGGTTCCGATAGAGACATGTTTTGAGAGCAGGGATTTAATCATTTCACAATCACCTGCGAACTCACCACTGTTAGTCGCTATCCTCTTTTTAGCTGAAAGTTTTAAAGGCATTAACTTCAAAGGTAATGAATATGGCGATTCAGGTTGGGAATCAATAAGCAATATCAAAGCCTCGGTGTACTCATTACCCATCAGTTTGGATATGTCATTAATCTCATTCATTAGGTACTCTTGGTCACTGGAAGCGGCAATGCTCTTTTCTATCAATTCTAACCAGCCATAATGGAGTGGGAACTGGGAGCGAGAGAACAAATTTTTTACTTTGCTGAGTGACATGTGAGTTAATTCCTTGAGTGAATGATGAACAGCCTTTGTTCATGTAAGTCATTATAAATGGGTAACAAAAAAGCGCAACGAAGTGATATTTCAACTTAGCTGAAAGTTATGCGTAATCAGGTTGGAAAATTGGCTAACGCAACTCAACCATGAAATTGATGAAAAATCCACGCCCGCGAGTTGCTACTGGCATTACTTGGATAACGCCCACAAAGATAGTTACACTTGGTAACAAGTGTCGTCTACTAAACAGAGGTGAGTTTGGCAAACAGGCTTAAGGCTTACACCAGTTGGCATCATTAATGTTGGTGGCTCTGATTCCACCAGTATTAATGCACAAAGTATAAAGTCAATATGATTGAGTAATTTTTTCAAAATGATAGATGGGAACTCGCCACGTGCCATCACATCAAACACGATATTACACCAATAATATTACCGAGCGTCTATAACTTTACAGGTTACGGTAATCAATACCTTCACTTGTTCCAAAGCACTATCAAGGCAATATTGAGTTGAAAAAGCATGGTTATCCGTCAATGACTCTATCTGCTTGGAAAGTCCTAAAAGTCTACGAAGAATTTTATCGAGGGTTAATGCATGGGTTCGCCAATCACTCTGGATACGGCTATTGGCTATTAGTAAATCTATCCTTAAGAGGTAAATTTGAAGCTCTAAGAGAATGTTCTGCTCTCCAACCTTTTTCGATATTAACTTCGCATCTTCTAGGCATTTGTGAAGATGACTAGTATTGATCTCGTTAGGTAGATGGGTTAACAACACAAACCTCCTTGGTGGATGAGTGGCTACTATCGAGTAACCACACACCTGCGCCAGTATTATTTAGATTTGAAAACTAGTCCATTTCTAGCCAGTTCATAGTCGAGATATTCCCAAGCAGTAAAATTTGTAAAGCCGATTTCATCATCATCTTTAATGTTCAGAAGAGACTTGTCACCTGTTTCCTCATATTCTTCTTCAACTTCACCTTCTACTCCGTTTAAAGCCTCTTCCACAAGCTGTTCTTGAATGTCTTCGTCTGACCAACCTAAGAATTTTGCAGTTAGATTTGGCTTAAGCCGATAGTAATCGTCAAGTTCACCTAGTGGTGGCTCTTTTCCTTGTTGTACCGCTTTAATGGTCTGTTCTAGCCCATAGGGGTACGTAGCCTCATCCCATTTGAACAACTGTTCTTCATCAACCACGAATATAAGCCAATAATCAGGATTAATAGCCACCTGCCAACCAAGTAAGTTGAACTCTCTAATGATGTAAAAGCGATCATCATGCGATAATGGCATGCCCACCATCTTCTGGATAAGCCCTTCACGTACTATGAACCGATTTTGGTTTGCTTCAGCATCCGATTTGTGAGTTTGAGAGCATAAAAGAATTAGCTTTGCTACTTGTTCATAATTGATACGATTATCTTTTACTCTTCTTTGAATAGGCATAGTTAGTTTTATCCTGTTATTTACATAAAAATTAATACGCGCTAACAACTAGCTAAGCTCGCTTATACCTATAACTAAAAAAGAAATCTCACGATTTTGCCCGATACTCAAGTCATCAAGCCAGTAAGTAACTCTTTTGTGACGTCTGCGGGATGACTGCTCCCTTGCGGCCTTACCCAAAAACGTATTGATTCACTAAGAGTTTTGGGACTTCCATCTTCACCATTGGCAAAAGGGATATTCAGATCAAATGGGAAAAGAGCATTATGGAAGCAAGTGATAATGTCTTGTTTAGAGTTCAACTTACCCTCGCTAATATACCCTTCAGCGAACTCTTTGATTATTGCAGTTTCTAGTAGTACTGACTGAAACCAATCGACAGAGTGCTTATATGAGATGACCCAATTAGGACCATTTACAATATCAAAACTAGTGTCATCTATTCCCCAAGACGTTGATTCAGAGAGAGTATCTTTGCTAGCAGCCAAACAAGAACTCACAATCAGCCCCTTTATATTGCGTCCTTTACTCTTAACCATTTCTGATACTTTTTTAATGGAAGCATCAGCTACGCACTTACCATCACCATGTCCACCGATGTAAAGTATTTGTATGTTCTCTTCCGTGTCAGTTAGGTGATTTAACGCATATTCCAACGAGTTATTATCGTAATAATCACATGAATAAATATTAAGCTGTGACTTTTTAGCATTTTTGTTCACATACTGCTTTATCCCTGTAAAAAAAGGGAGTCCAGTCGCTTGATCTCTGTTGTTTTTGAATGAAAACCAAGGCGCTTCGGCTACTAGTAGCGCGACATCTCTTTTCAATTTAAATACCTCTTAATCAAAATTGTTGGTGGCTTACTCTTCTTACTTGTCATGGTTCACCTAGTTAGTAGATTGGGGGGACGGTGAAATCCTATAAGTTGATATTACCTACATCTATGGCTAGTCACATTACTTATTCTAGGGAAAACTGCGAGTTTTCTCTGCTACTGAGTAAATACATTAACGCGAAGTGGGGCAATGATGAGTCAGCTAGGAAGAACAACTGACTCAAAAGTGGGCTAGTTAAGTTAACACTTAGCTATAGTTGTCATGATAGCCATCGATTGCTGGATGGTACTGTCTATCGTTTTCGAGGTCTAATGCTGTAGTTCTTTCATCATAGACATGGTTATTTACATATTCTCCATCGATGAAAAAGAATTCACGGTAGCAAGAGCCAAATTTCGAACCTATGCGCTCTTTCGCAATTTCATTAGCGTCTTCAATAGTCCAAGGATTGTTTCTGTTTCGTAAGAACTCAACACAGATGTATCCCCACTGGTGTAATTGCGAACCATAGCCTATATCCAAGTCACGGTGTTTAAGTTCAGCGAAACTTAGTATCCTTGCACCTATATCGGTTGCAAAGCCTTTATCGAGATACTCGGCCTTAAAGTTACGTCTAATAAGTTTGGGAGTGGTGCCTTCATACTCTAGCTCATTTACCATCAAATCATCATCAAATATAACCAATAGAGAGCTGTTTTGATTTGGATTAAGCTGTTTACCTCTATTCCCCTGAGCCATAGCGAACTCTTGATTAACCCCATCCATACCTTTATTTGCATTAACTATATTAGCTCTATGATTGTTAGCTTTTTTCGAATGCTGTAATAGCGAATGGTAGTTAGGGAAGCCAACTTCTCGTGCTGCTAATTCAAGTGCTTGGGTGTGCTTAACACCTAGTTCAACTTGAATCTTTTTAGCTAGTTTCTTGACATTTGAAATGAAAGATTGAGTAATATTCATGATCTTATATACCTAGACGAAAAGCTAAGTAAATCCACTCTTAATTTTCTTCTTCCCGCCGAAATAAATAAGAAAAAATATATAATTTAGGATTATGGTTCTCGAAAGAGTTTGCCTTATTGGAGTGAGCAGGCTTCCATCCAGCCTTAATTTAACGATCTATCTCATACTAACTCATTAGTCAAACTAACAAAACCCATACCTTGAGGCATCACTTGGATAACAAAATCTAGTTCAAACTTCCATGATGAGATTGAACGAATCATCATTGCTAGCAAGGTTTGGGGCATAGGCTCGTTACAGCGGACGCAACAACTAAAGAATTGCTTTGAGTTGGAAAGCAACTGGTAAGGGTTTCTTACTTGTTGCCAGCACGAAATGGGGCAAGAACTACCGCTTTAAAAAGCTTGGGCGCTATCTTAAAAAGTACCTCGAAGCCTGAGATTAGTTCCACAAACTTGAATTGCTCCTCTTGAGCACATTTTGCTCTGAGAGGCTATTCGGTGAAGAGCCGAAACAAAAATAAGCAAAAATAGTGATTTAAATCACAATTAAGAGTTATTTTCCGCAGTTCCCCTCAATGTTCCCCCTGGGGGGAAGCACTAAGACAAAATTCCATACAAAACAAAACCTTACAGAAATATCGAAAATCCCTCTTAAACAGTTTGTTAGCTGAATTGCCCAAGTGATCCTATTTATTGTTTCCACCTTGCTTACCAAAAGCAGGCTTCAAGTCATACGACATCGCATCCTCAATGAGTTGAAGCACTTCTATTGGAGCGTCATATTCAAGAATACGAACCTCATACTTGCCATCAAACCATTGATACATGTGCAAGGAGTAAGTTTTGTTGGGGCAAGTAACCAAGTGTTGCCTTAACCGTTTTCGTAAGCCAGTCGTTGAAGAGCCTACATATAGAACACGTGATGGGCTATTTACTTTGCTACATGCTTTAAGCTTCTTCCGTTTAAAGTCTACGAATGATTCAAACGTGCTTTCTGCACATCCACCAACTTCTTTGATGATATAGATCCCTTTATCGATATCTGGAACCTCATCAAAGCTAGCAACCGTAAAATCAGATTTTGGCTTAACTGTTTTAGCGGTCTCGCAATCTCTAATCAGTCTATCCAAGTATTCCATTACTATTGTTTTCATCCTATTCAGCTAACGCCCTGTTAAGGGGTGAGCAATGCAATACCGAAGCTGCCGCATACCACCTTAAACACTTAAACCAACGCATAGTGAAAATGCCACGCGTTGCGAATCCCTCTTGAACAGTTTGTTAACTGAGCGCCTTTCATTTTTCGCAGATCTTTCAACCACTTTCGCCAAAGCTCGTGTTGCTAATTAATGATTAGCAAAGCTAACTCAAATATGTATTTAACCAAAAAATTACCGTTTATCTTTAGTTTGAAATGCGTCTCACAACACCATACTTCGGCGATGTAAGTGCGCCGAACTAATCGCGAATGCCTTATATTATTAGAAGGCTTTGTGCCGCCTTTCACATCAGTAAACTTAAGTACCAAACTGGAATTAGTCGCATTACTTCAGCTAAGGAAACCGACCGAACACGCTAAACCTCTGAACCTCTGAACCTAGAAACCGTATCAATGTGCTTTCGTATTTTCTGCGCCAGTTAACGCCCTGTTAAGGTGTGAGCGACGCAATACCGATGCCTCCGCATACCACCTTAATCACTAAAACTAATGCATAGTAAAAATGCCACGCGTTGCGAATCACTCTTAAACAGCTTGTTAGTTGCGTAGCTTGCCACTGGCAGAGTAATAGAGATACTGAGCATCAATCTAAATTATCTGGTGTATGAAGATTGGTACCACATACTGTACATTTGTAATCACCAGTTGCTTCACCTTCCATTAATGCACCAACTATTGCAGCAAATAGACCCGATAAGAAACCTTTATCTTTTTTCTCAGTTACTTCCTTTGGCTTAGAAAAACTTTCATACCTATGCAGCGTAACTTCTTTACAATTACAACAAAACGCCCTTGTCTCTTCAGAACCGTACATTTTTACCAATCTGATTACTCCCTGTAAGCTAATTTTTCCCAAGCA
>NZ_JBICMD010000033.1:0-1205 GCF_043106015.1 Vibrio sp. GLN_1 | reverse complement strand
TTTTAAGTAGTGAAAACTACTGCCTGTAGGGCTATCGCCAAGCGGTAAGGCAGCGGCTTTTGATGCCGCCATTCCCTGGTTCGAATCCAGGTAGCCCTGCCATATACAATGTTATTGAGGATCACCAATTTCCTTGATAACTACAAATCAAGATGCGGAAGTGGCGGAATTGGTAGACGCACCAGATTTAGGTTCTGGCGCCGCAAGGTGTGAGAGTTCAAGTCTCTCCTTCCGCACCATTCTTGATTTAAACAATTTGAGATGGCTACGTAGCTCAGCTGGTTAGAGCACATCACTCATAATGATGGGGTCACAGGTTCGAATCCCGTCGTAGCCACCATTTATAACGTTATTTAGGTTTTACCAATTACCTTTATAACTACAGAATAAGTTGCGGAAGTGGCGGAATTGGTAGACGCACCAGATTTAGGTTCTGGCGCCGCAAGGTGTGAGAGTTCAAGTCTCTCCTTCCGCACCATATTTTAAGTAGTGCAAACTACTGCCTGTAGGGCTATCGCCAAGCGGTAAGGCAGCGGCTTTTGATGCCGCCATTCCCTGGTTCGAATCCAGGTAGCCCTGCCATATACAATGTTATTGAGGATCACCAATCTCCTTGATAACTACAAATCAAGATGCGGAAGTGGCGGAATTGGTAGACGCACCAGATTTAGGTTCTGGCGCCGCAAGGTGTGAGAGTTCAAGTCTCTCCTTCCGCACCATTCTTGATTTGAACAATTTGAGATGGCTACGTAGCTCAGCTGGTTAGAGCACATCACTCATAATGATGGGGTCACAGGTTCGAATCCCGTCGTAGCCACCATTGATTAGATTGTTAGCTTAAGCTATCGGTCATGTAGAATTTAAGATGCGGAAGTGGCGGAATTGGTAGACGCACCAGATTTAGGTTCTGGCGCCGTAAGGTGTGAGAGTTCAAGTCTCTCCTTCCGCACCATCTTAATAATCATCTACAATATCAAATATGCGGAAATGGCGGAATTGGTAGACGCACCAGATTTAGGTTCTGGCGCCGCAAGGTGTGAGAGTTCAAGTCTCTCTTTCCGCACCATACTTTCCTTGTTTTGGAAAGCGCTTAGTTGAAAGGCTAAGACCTGTAGGGCTATCGCCAAGCGGTAAGGCAGCGGCTTTTGATGCCGCCATTCCCTGGTTCGAATCCAGGTAGCCCTGCCATTACAAAACGTTGTTGA
>NZ_JBICMD010000032.1:0-6340 GCF_043106015.1 Vibrio sp. GLN_1 | reverse complement strand
TAGCAGGGCTTTTGTCGTTTTAGAGTCTGTCATTTTCCCTTCCAAGAAAGGCCATTCTCGGTGGTCTGCTGTCCCAATAGCTTCGCCATTTACACTGATTTGAAAGCTTAGTTAGTCATTTAAGGTGCTCATCAATCTACAATGCATTCTTCTTCTCTACTATTTTGCTAATATAGATACGGGACTCGCTTTCCCTAATTTTCAATCGTTTCGAGTAGTAGAAGGTTAAGCATGCGAATTCGATAGTGTGTTAACCACCTTTGTCTGTTTTTTCGAGAGTGAGCCTAGTTTCAATCCTTTAATAAGTATTTTTTAGCCGTTCTAAGATGCTTAAAACTAATAAAATACTCGCTCTGTATTTATGTTTAAAAAGTGTGTGGGGGCTTTCAGGGTGAGATATGTCTTTTGAAAAATGGAAATCACTTGATCTGCCGTGTACAAAAAAAGCCCAACATAAGTTGGGCTTTCGAAAGACAAATAAACGGAAGATATTTAAAGGATACGCTTTAAAACACCGTCAGCTTTTAAGCGAGTGATTTTTCTCACGAGTTTTTGCACAGCAAGCGGGTAATCTTCGACTTTTTCCAACTGTTTGTAAGTGCAGATTAGCTGCGTATGTTCAAGGATTCGGGCTACTTCATCTTCAAACTTATGAGTAAGGTTTGCGTAGTCATCTTGAATCAATAAACCATTTTCAAGATCGAGAGACCAAGCACGCGGATTTAAGTTGTTACCTGTAAGCAGCATGTATCGTTTATCAACCCAGATACCTTTTAGGTGGAAGCTGTTGTTTTCATGCTTCCATAAGTGCACTGAAAGCTTACGAGCTGCAATGTTCGCCTCATTTGCTTTGGCAAAGCGGCGCAGATTTACCTCGTAAAGGTAAGGAAGACCACCAATGGTTTTGAAATCTTCTTCTGGAGAGATATAGAAATCGTTCGCGGTTTTATCTCCTACCACGATCGTTACTTTTACTCCACGTTTCATCGCACGTTTTACTTCCCGGTGAATTGATTTAGGGAAGTTAAAATATGGCGTACAGATGAAAATTTCGTTTTTTGCTGCTGCTAGTAGCTTGACGATTTGCTGGTTTAGTAAGTTTCGACGCTTACCAAGACCAACAAGTGGTGTGAGCTTTACTTTATCTTCTGCCGCTGACTCATGGGCAAATTGATAGTTGGCTTGAGCAAGAGAAGAGCGAAGTTGGCGAATTGCCGATTTAATTTCTTTGGTTTCTGGCTTATCTCGATCGGCCAAGTCGTTTACTGCAGGGTGAGCAATCATTTCATTTTGAACGAAGTTCACCATCGTATCTGCAAGGGACTTGTGCTTAATAACATGGTAGCGATCAAATCGATAGCGACCATGGTACTGTAAATAAACGTTATTAAGGCTAGCGCCACTGTAAATCACGGTATCGTCGACGACGAAGCCTTTTAAATGAAGTACACCAAATACTTCTCGGCCGCGAACGGGGATACCATAAACAGGGATGGCATGTTGGTATTGGTCAGCAAACGCTTTATAAAGCGCTGAGTTGCCTTCTGATGTTTCTGCACCAATAAGGCCGCGTTGTGCTCGGTGCCAGTCAACACAGATATTAATGTCTAATCCTGGATTACGCTGCTTTGCTTCGTAAAGTGCAGTGAGTATTTCACGCCCAGCTTCATCATCTTCCAGATATAGAGCGACTAGGTAGATTCGTGACGTTGCTTTGCTGATCGCATCTAAAAGACGAGTTCGAAATGTTTCTGCAGAGTACAGAACATCAAAGTCTTCAGGATTGATTGCGAGACTAGGCAACTGCTCGAATGGATTCCTATTTACTATCATATCGGTGTGAGTACCTTATTTTAGTGCAATATTGCGAACCTGATATTTTACCAAAGATATGATTTCCCTGGCTACTAAAGCGCACGCTTTGAAACCTTTGAAGGGATAAATTGCATTGGAATGAGATCTTTGCCGCTATCAACATAACGTTGAAAGGCCATCTTTAAGGAGTTCGGCAGCTCATGACTGTCAATGGTTTCGAAACCATGTTGAGCATAATATTTTTCTAAGTAGCTAAAAGCGAAGCAATAATCACCATCTTCGAAAACTTTGTTCTCGCAATTCTCTAGCAGAGTGCGGCCAACGCTCGTGCCTCTAACTTCTGGGATGACGAGCATGCCTGTTAATAAGCGATATTGCTCTACGGTTTTTAATCTTAGTAGTGCGACGATCACACCCCCACGACTGGCTGTGATGATGAGTTCATCTTTTTTGGCTCGCCCGGAGGGGTAATGGGCTTTATAGAGCTTTTTGATCAAAGGGAGTTTGATCGGATTTAACACTTCTATGATTAATGAGTTAGGTATTGTCACTGCGGTTAAAAGTTAACTGGGGTAGAATGTGCCCAGTTTAAGAGAATCTTATCTGGCGTTGCAAATCACTATGCAAATTAAAGAACACGCAAGCCTCAAGGCTTTTCACACTTTTGGTATCGAGCAGACTTGCTCCTACTTAGCCATTGTTGACTCGATAGATGATGTAATCAGCCTCTATCAAAATCCTGCTTTTCAAAGTCTGCCGAAGTTGTTTTTGGGTAAAGGCAGCAATGTTCTATTTACTGAACATTTTGATGGTCTCGTCATTGTTAACCGCCTTTTGGGGAAATCGGTTTCAGAAACCCATGAAGATTATCTTCTGCATGTTCAAGGTGGGGAGGATTGGCCGAGTTTGGTGGCTTGGTGTGTTGCCCAAGGTATGGGCGGGATCGAAAACTTAGCTTTGATTCCCGGTTGTGCTGGGTCAGCTCCGATCCAAAACATCGGCGCATACGGGGTTGAACTAAAAGATCTTTGTAGCTACGTCGATGTATTGGATTTGGCGACTTTAAACACGAGGCGGATGAGTGCGGAAGACTGCGAATTTGGGTACCGAGATTCAGTTTTCAAGCATGATCTATATGAAAAATGCTTTGTCACAGCCATTGGCTTGAAGCTGCCGAAGCGATGGACGCCGAAGAATCAATATGGGCCGTTACAAAACATCCCTGAAAACGAATTAAGTCCAAATGCAATATTTGAACGTGTGTGCCAAGTTCGTATGGAGAAACTGCCAGACCCAGCTAAAGTCGGTAACGCAGGGAGTTTCTTTAAAAACCCTGTGATCAGCCAAGATCATTATGATCAACTCATTCGAAAGCATAGCGACATGGTGGCTTACCCTGCAAACGAGGGAATGAAAGTGGCAGCCGGTTGGCTGATTGACCAGTGTGGTTTGAAAGGTATTTCAGTCAACGGTGCTCAGGTGAACCCTTTACAAGCGTTGGTATTAACAAATGTCGACAACTGCAGTGCTGATGACGTGGTTGCACTTGCTTCTCTGGTGAAAAGGGCGGTGTGGGATAAGTACCAAATTGAACTCGAACACGAAGTGCGCTTTATGAATCGTCAAGGTGAAACTAATCTCGCTAAGATTGAGGCGGCTCAATGAGAAAAGAACACTCAGTGAAGCTACATATCCTTAAAACACTCAGCGATGGCGGTTTTCATTCAGGTGAAATGCTTGGACAACAACTGGGCATTTCTAGAGCGGCAATTGCAAAGCACATTAAAGGGTTGAATGATTGGGGAGTGGATATTTATCGTATCCAAGGACGAGGCTATCAACTGGCTCATCCTCTTCAATTACTCGATGAAACTCGTCTGAAAAATGCCATTAGCACTCCGGTAGAACTGATTTCCGTGATCGATTCAACGAATCAATATTTGTTAGAGAAAGTCAGTGAATCCGATAAAGGGCGAGTTTGTATCGCTGAATATCAGGCGCAGGGGCGCGGTCGTCGCGGACGTCAATGGATATCGCCATTTGGCACCAATCTGTATTTGTCTATGTACTGGCGTTTAGATGCGGGTATGGCGGCAGCGATGGGACTGAGTTTGGTCGTGGGTATTGCAGCAGTCGAAGCGTTGGAAAGTATCGGTATCCAAGGTGTTAAGCTTAAGTGGCCAAACGACATCTACTATCAAGATAAAAAATTAGCCGGTATTTTAGTGGAGATGTCTGGTCAAGCAGGAGGCGCAGCTCACTTAGTGATTGGAATGGGATTAAATATTGGCATGCCTGATGTGCAGCCCGGTATTGATCAACCTTGGACAACACTCAACCAAATTTCCAATGAAGTTAGTATCGATAGAACTCAATTGGCGATACGTCTTATCGATCATTGGAAAGCCGCGTTAGAAGAATATGAACTGACTGGACTGGGTGGTTTTGTTGAACGTTGGAATCGTTTGGACAACTTTATCTGCCGACCGGTTAAGCTTCTTATGGGACCGAGAGAAATACACGGAGTGGTACAAGGTATCGACCAACAGGGTGGGGTGGTGCTCAAAACTGAAAATGGTTTGGAAACCTACATTGGCGGAGAAATTTCGTTGAGAAAAGGGGACTGAGCCCCTTTACTTTCTTAGCGATACTTTGTCGACAAGGTGGTTAGCACCTTTGTGGAGGATCAAATGGGCTCTTTCTCTGGTTGGAAGAATGTTCAATTCCAGATTGAGTCCATTAATATTGCGCCAAATTTCTTTCGCTTTACTTTTCGCTTCATCGACCGACAGTTGCGTATAGTGGCTGAAGTAGGAGCCTGGTTTAGTAAAAGCTCCGCGGCGAAACTTCAAAAATCTCTCGACATACCACTGCTCTATCGTTTCACTTTCCGCATCAACATAAATTGAGAAATCAAGAAAATCAGATACAAATACTCGATGTGGATCATGTGGGTAGTCCATACCGCTTTGTAATACGTTTAAGCCTTCAATAATCAGCACGTCAGGTCGGTCGACTTTTTTTAGCTCATCAGTAATGTCGTATGTGATGTGTGAGTAAACAGGTACTTCAAGATTTGGTTTACCCGCCTTTACATCAGAAACAAATTCTACCAAGCGTTTGATGTCGTAAGATTCGGGAAAACCCTTGCGATGCATGATACCGCGCTCTTCCAAAACCTTTTTGGGATACAGAAAGCCATCCGTTGTAACTAAGGCGACTTTGGGATGATTTTCCCAACGAGAAAGCAGTGCTTTAAGAATGCGTGCTGTTGTACTTTTTCCAACAGCCACACTACCCGCAATGCCAATAACAAATGGCGGAGCGTGTTCCTCGGTATTTAGAAACTGCTGAAGAACAGAGTTGCGACTTTGGCGAGCCTGTACATATAAATTGAGTAGACGAGACAAAGGAAGGTAGATCTCTACCGCTTCCTCCATAGTGAGGTTTTCATTTATGCCTTGAAGCGCCTTTAGATCGTCTTCAGAGAGTGTCATCGGAACAGAATTACGCAGTTCTGCCCACTCGGCACGGTCAAATGACAAAAATGGACTCATGGGTCTCTTTTATCCTTGGTTTAGTAGAGAGCAAGAACATACAACAAGCACCGTGCAAAGCAAACGACAAAGCACGAAAGTTTGCTTTAAAAAGCGAGGTTTGTATGATTTTGCAGCAATTGAAACTAAAAAAACGATTTTTACGACTTTTTTTTAAATAGCTATTGCAACCTAGAAAATCATTCAATAGAATGCGCACCACTTATGCCGACTTAGCTCAGTAGGTAGAGCAACTGACTTGTAATCAGTAGGTCACCAGTTCGATTCCGGTAGTCGGCACCATTCTTTCCTTTAGTAGTTAGAATGGCTTAAAAATTTGGAGGGGTTCCCGAGTGGCCAAAGGGAGCAGACTGTAAATCTGCCGGCACTGCCTTCGATGGTTCGAATCCGTCCCCCTCCACCATATTCTTTAGGAAATAGCTCTCAGAGTTACGTGTTGCGGGCATCGTATAATGGCTATTACCTCAGCCTTCCAAGCTGATGATGCGGGTTCGATTCCCGCTGCCCGCTCCACTCTAATTTGAGTGCTGATATAGCTCAGGTGGTAGAGCGCATCCTTGGTAAGGATGAGGTCGGCAGTTCGAGTCTGCCTATCAGCACCAGCTCTCAAAGTTATCTCCTTTTGATATTAGATTTACCAATAATCTTTATTTGGTTGCGTGGTCAATTTGGGCCACCAAAAATCCGTACCTAGAGGGACCACTCATGTCTAAAGAAAAATTTGAACGTACGAAACCGCACGTTAACGTTGGTACTATCGGCCACGTTGACCACGGTAAAACAACTCTAACTGCAGCTATCTGTACTACTCTAGCTAAAGTTTACGGCGGTGAAGCGAAAGACTTTGCATCTATCGATAACGCTCCAGAAGAGCGTGAGCGCGGTATCACAATCGCTACTTCACACGTTGAGTACGACACTCCATCACGTCACTACGCACACGTTGACTGTCCAGGACACGCTGACTA
>NZ_JBICMD010000031.1:0-50166 GCF_043106015.1 Vibrio sp. GLN_1 | reverse complement strand
AAGGTTGAGGTCACGAGTTCGAACCTCGTGTGTCGCTCCACTTTCTTTCTAAGTGGACAGTATAGCTCTCATTGTGCTTAACAATGAAATACGGACGCGGGGTGGAGCAGCTTGGTAGCTCGTCGGGCTCATAACCCGAAGGTCGTCGGTTCAAATCCGGCCCCCGCAACCAAATTCAATCAATAGCATTTGCTGTTGATATGCGACACTAGCTCAGTTGGTAGAGCGCAACCTTGCCAAGGTTGAGGTCACGAGTTCGAACCTCGTGTGTCGCTCCACTTTTCTTTAAGTGAAAAGTAAAGCCTTCATTGTGCTTAACAATTACATGCGACACTAGCTCAGTTGGTAGAGCGCAACCTTGCCAAGGTTGAGGTCACGAGTTCGAACCTCGTGTGTCGCTCCACTTTTCTTTAAGTGGAAAGTAAAGCCTTCATTGTGCTTAACAGTGACATGCGACACTAGCTCAGTTGGTAGAGCGCAACCTTGCCAAGGTTGAGGTCACGAGTTCGAACCTCGTGTGTCGCTCCACTTTCTTCAAAGTGAACTGCATAGCCCTCATTGTGCTTAACAGTGACATTGCGACACTAGCTCAGTTGGTAGAGCGCAACCTTGCCAAGGTTGAGGTCACGAGTTCGAACCTCGTGTGTCGCTCCAAATTTATATTATTGCACTACGCGATAATACATGGACGCGGGATGGAGCAGCTTGGTAGCTCGTCGGGCTCATAACCCGAAGGTCGTCGGTTCAAATCCGGCTCCCGCAACCAATTCTTTTAAGAGAATGTGCGACACTAGCTCAGTTGGTAGAGCGCAACCTTGCCAAGGTTGAGGTCACGAGTTCGAACCTCGTGTGTCGCTCCACTTTCTCTAATGAAAAAGCAAAGTTCTCATCGTATTTAACGGTGACGTAATACGGACGCGGGGTGGAGCAGCTTGGTAGCTCGTCGGGCTCATAACCCGAAGGTCGTCGGTTCAAATCCGGCCCCCGCAACCAATTTCAGACGATAGTTACAGTTTGAGTGGTTGGTATTTTCTAGCTCTCAGATCGTCACGGATGCGCCGCCCAGTTCACTTTGGCTTTCGCTCCATTCCATCGCTCTTTTCATAATGCTGCGAAGCATGAATCCCCTAAAAGCATATCTTAATCCGCATCAAATGATGTCGGACGGTTTCGTTTGTGTTTAAAACACGATATGAATCGGCTGGCGTAATCATTTCATGATGTTCGGAGCGTTTTACCTATGTTAATTAACAGAGTTATCCACATATAACGTTCTGTGGATAAGTTGGTTGATAAAGTGTTTTTAGCTTGAGGATTTTGATGGGTAAAGAAAGATCTTTTCTTTTTTAGGAAGTCTTGGTTGCTGGTGATTTGGTCTTAACTTGTTGTTATTTAAGGTTAAATGTATTATTTCATCGGATCGAATACGTTAAAATACGATCATAACCTTGTCTTTTTTTGATCCTAGTCATTTACTCAGGTTGTGTTTAACTTTTTTTTGCAACCCATTTTTAATCAAATCTAGAATTTTTTTCCACATTACAGAATTGAGAACAGGGTCATGTATTGAGCATGCAAAAAGTGTTTTCAATCTCTTGCATATAGGCTACGCACTAGGCATCTCTAGGTAAGCCTTTCTCAACAATTCTAATTAAACGCTTTTTCTTCGTCTCAATCGGTTCTGCATCTAAAGAAGGGATATGGTTGAGCTGCTGGGTAAGTGCCCATTCGATGTGCTCATCCAGTAATTTACTTTCACCAAGTCGCGCATTAAGTGCGTCTATCACCCGTTGGTTGTATTCTGCATTACCAAGTGCGACAGATATATTACGTAGCCATTGTTCGTGACCGATACGACGGATAGCAGAACCTTCCATATTTTTTAAGAACGTCGCCTCGTCCCATTGGAATAATTCAACTAAGTCTGGATTGTGAAAGCTTTCCCTGCGATGGAAATCTTCTTGTTCGGTTACGTCTGCATAGCGGTTCCATGGGCAGACGAGTTGGCAGTCATCACAGCCGTAGATGCGGTTACCCATCGGTTTGCGGAATTCCTCAGGGATGACACCATCAAACTCTATCGTGAGATAAGAGATACAGCGTCTCGCATCGACAACTTTATCTTCTACAATGGCTTGAGTCGGGCATGACGTAATACACGCTCGGCATTTTTCGCATTGGTCGACACTTGGAGTATCGACTGGCAAAGGTAGGTCAATCAGCAGTTCACCAAGGAAGAACCAAGAACCACACTCTTTATCTAAGATCAGTGAGTGTTTACCTGTCCAACCCAATCCGGCCTTTTGGGCTAAAGGGCGCTCAAGTATTGGCGCAGAGTCGACAAAAGGGCGATAACCAAACTGACCCACTTCTTCTTCTATGAGCTTACCCAACTTGTTGAGCTGCTTTCTGACCAGCTTATGGTAATCACGCCCTAGCGCATAGCGGCTAATATAAGCATGATTTTTATTCGCGAGATTTGAAGCGAATTGCGCTTCTGGCGGTAGGTAGTCCATCCGGACGCTGATAACGCGAACGGTTCCCGGTAATAACTCATTGGGTCTGGCGCGCATCATTCCGTGACGAGCCATCCAATCCATTGAGCCGTGATAGCCAGCATCTAGCCATTTTTGTAGTGCGGCTTCATGTTCACTAAGATCAACGTCGCAGATGCCCACTTTTTGAAAGCCGAGCTCTTTTCCCCAAACTTTGATTTGTTGTGCGAGTTGTTCGTAGTTCATGTTTTATCACCGAGATAAAGGGGGCGGGATCTTAACGGATCTATTCTATTGGTGCTACCGTAAAGTTGAGGTTGGTACTCGGAAATTCGTTTCTCAAATTTCAGGCTGAATGGCCATTGGCGCGTTTCTATCAGCAAAATCATTATGCATGTATCACGGAACCTTCTGCTATGTACGGCGTTCTTATAACTGTGAGTTAAACTCTTTTCGATCAAAGTTAATACTCGGTAAATAAGTTACAGTTTTTGGCTACTTTTTTCGCACATATGACATTTGAAAGCTTGTCTCTCAAAACCAACACGGTTTACTATTCCTGTTCTTTTGATTTTTATATAGTCAACGATCATTAGTTAGAGAAGCATCAATGAGCACGAAACAATTTACTTTAAAAGATGAGCAAGAAACGGTAGCACTGGGCACCGAGCTGGCTCAACTTTGTTCTCAACAAACCACTATTTATCTGCATGGTGATTTAGGTGCAGGTAAAACAACCTTCAGTCGTGGTTTTGTCCGTGCTCTTGGGCATCAAGGAAACGTGAAAAGTCCGACTTATACGCTTGTCGAACCTTACCAATTAGATAAGTGGCAGGTTTACCACTTTGATCTTTACCGATTGGCGGATCCGGAAGAATTGGAATTCATGGGGATCCGAGATTACTTCACAGATGATGCGATCTGCTTGGTTGAATGGCCTGAAAAAGGGCAAGGATTGCTGCCACAACCAGATTTAGATGTAGAAATTCGTTATCAAGGTGAGCAACGCGTCGCTGAGATAACGGCGAACAATGATTACGGTGTGCAGTTACTCAGTCGATTGGAGCTATGTTGAGTCTTTCAAATTTTAGAGCAGTGGCGACGTTTGTCGCCACTTTTCTCCTTATCATCCCCAATTTAGCATTTGCTAACGTCGTTAAAAGTTTCCGAGTGTGGCCTTCCCCAGATGAAACTCGTGTTGTCATCGATTTAGGCTCGGAAGCGGACTATTCCTATTTTTCTCTGTCAGGGCCGGACCGTCTTGTGGTGGATATGAAAGACACCACCATGCAAGCTAAATTGCCAGTGACCGTTTCTGATAGCCCAGTGCTTAAATTGGTGCGTAAAAGCTCGCCTCCAGAGAAAGGCACCTATCGCCTTGTTTTTGAATTAAAGAAAAACGTTCAGGCAGAGTTATTCAAACTCAGTCCAACGCCGGGCGGCCAATATGGGCATCGTTTGGTGATTGACCTGCCACACGGTAAGAAAACCGCGACAACAGCAGCGAAACCAAGCAAACCGGCGACAACCAGCAAAGACATGAGTACCGTACAGCGTGCTCAAGAAGTATTGATCGTGATCGATCCTGGTCATGGTGGTGAAGACCCTGGCTCAATTGGTCCATCTCGTCGCAAGTATGAAAAAGACGCGGTACTGAGCATTTCTCGCAAGCTTGCTGCGCAACTTGATGCGACGCCAGGAATCAAAACGCGCATGACGCGTACCGGTGACTACTTTGTTAACTTAAACCGCCGTGTTGCATTTGCCCGCGAAAATGATGCGCACCTGTTAATCTCAGTTCACGCGGATGCGTTCACGTCACCACAACCTCGTGGGGGATCGGTATTCGTATTGAATACGCGTCGCGCAAACACTGAGATTGCTCGTTGGGTTGAGAACCACGAGAAACAGTCTGAGCTGCTTGGTGGTTCTGGCAATGCATTTGTCACGAACACGAAAGACCGCAACGTGAACCAAACTTTGCTCGATCTCCAGTTCAGCCATTCGCAAAAAGAAGGCTACAAGTTGGCGACCGAAATTTTGGGTGAAATGGGACGCGTCGCGCATCTACACAACACCAAGCCAATCAACACTAGCTTGGCAGTACTGCGTTCGCCACAAATTCCATCGGTCCTTGTAGAGACTGGATTTATCTCTAACCCAACAGAAGAGAAACTGCTGTTCCAACGCGCACACCAAGATAAGTTAGCGCAGGCTATCTCTAAAGCGGTGGTTAAATATCTAAAAGATAACCCACCTGAAGGCACGGTGTTCTCACCTTCCTCTAAACCAATTGTGCACATTGTTAAGCGTGGTGAATCGCTGTCTGTGATTGCGAATAAATACGGTACTAACTCGAAAGCGTTGATGGCCGAGAACAAGTTGAAATCGACCAGCTTAGCGGTTGGACAAAAACTGCGTATTCCGTCAGCTGGCAAAATCCAAGTGCCAAGCAAGCCTATTACAGTAGAGACTGAAACGATTACTCATACCGTTAAATCGGGTGAGTTCTTGGGTAAGATCGCAAGCCACTACAAAGTGAAGCTGTCGGATATTCGTCGTGAGAATAACTTAAAATCCGATACATTATGGGTCGGTCAAAAACTTAAGATCACCGTAGCAGTGAAAGATAAGCCGATCCGCAAGCACAAAGTGGCACGAGGGGAATACCTTGGTAAGATTGCGTCCAAATATGGCGTGAGCGTTGCGAGTATTCGCCAAGCAAACAACTTGCGCTCGGACGAGCTTGCTGTTGGGCAAGTCTTGATCATTCCAAACAAATAAGTAAGTGAGCTTCTAACTCATTATGACGATAAAAATTTTGCCAGCTAGGCTCGCCAACCAAATTGCGGCAGGGGAAGTGGTCGAAAGACCTGCCTCTGTCATCAAAGAGTTGGTGGAAAATAGCCTCGACTCTGGCGCAACCCGAATCGATATCGATATCGAAAAAGGCGGTGCCAAGCTTATTCGTGTTCGTGACAACGGAAAAGGGATTGCGAAAGATGAGCTCGGGCTGGCACTCAGTCGTCATGCAACGTCTAAAATCCATACCTTAGATGATTTAGAAGCGATCATGAGCTTGGGCTTTCGTGGAGAGGCATTGGCGAGTATCAGTTCCGTTTCTCGTCTTACATTAACCTCTCGCCCAGCTGCGCAAGAAGAAGCGTGGAGTGCATATTCGGAAGGGCGTGATATGCAGGTCAAATTGCAGCCTGCTGCCCATCCCATTGGTACCACGGTTGAAGTGCTGGATTTGTTTTTCAATACTCCTGCACGCCGTAAGTTTCTGCGTACCGAAAAAACGGAATTTGCTCACATTGACGAGCTGTTAAAACGCATTGCACTGAGCCGCTTTGATGTCTCGATCAACGTGCGCCATAACGGCAAAGTGATCCGCCAGTACCGTGCGGCTAAGAATCAACTGCAAACCGAAAAGCGTATAGCGGCGGTGTGTGGTAATGCATTTGTGCGTAACATGCTTCGTATTGAGCTTGAGCATCAAGGCCTCAAGTTGCATGGTTGGATCACCACCCCGGATGGGGCTCGTCAGCAAAGCGATTTGCAGTATTGTTACGTGAATGGCCGCATGATGCGGGACAAACTGATCAATCATGCGATCCGTCAAAGCTACGAAATGAGTTTAAAGCCGGATCAATTCGCCGCTTATGTGTTGTTCATCGAGCTAGACCCGCATCAGGTGGACGTGAACGTTCATCCAGCGAAGCATGAAGTGCGTTTCCACCAAGCAAGATTGGTACATGACTTTATCTATCAAGCTTTGGCTGATGCACTGGCACAAAGCTCTGTGATTGATAAGCCGCAAGTCAATGAGTCCGCGTTCCATCGAGCAGAGCCTGAAGTACGAGAAAGCCAATCGGAAACGACGCCTCAATACTCGCCACAACCAGTGAGTACTACTGTCCCAGAGCGTGTGTATCAAGCGATTGATAAAACGCCTACGTACCCTGGACGTACTGATTATGAGATAAAGCCACGCGATCGTGCGCCGAGTGATTCATCTGTGCGTGAAGCGCGCATTGCAGATTCCTTTAAGCGAACGGATTGGATTGAATCCAAACCTGCGCCTAAACCAAGTGTCGGTAAAGAGCGTTATGCTGAACCTGCACCAAGCAAGCGAGAAGTCCACGCTTACCATGAACTGCTAAAAACACCCGACTTCGAATCGCAACAAGCTGAGCAACCGACATCGACAGGGTCCGTTCGAGAAGTGAGTTTGCCTCAAGTTACAGCGTTGGGGAAAGCGTTGGCCGCTGTGGATGAACAATTTGTTCTGATGAGCAGCGACAGTGGCGTAGCATTAGTTTCATTACCTCGAGCTGAGTTCTATCGCACCAAAGGTCAGTTGACGCCAAGTGAAGGAGCGTTAAAAGCGCAGCCTTTATTAGTACCGTTGTCGATGAAGTTGGACACTGACTTAGTGAAGTTGGCACAAGATTATCAACAAGACTTTGCTCAGTTGGGTATCCAATTAAAAGCCAGAAATGATAAAGCGCTAATGGTCATGGGCGTGCCAGCACCATTACGCCAACAAAACTTACAAAATTTAGTGCCAGATCTGTTATCTTACGCGCAAACGTGGATGAAGGGAGAAAAGGCGTCAACTCAGATGCTTCCTGCGCTGATCGATTGGCTTGCTGTGCAGGTCACAACGGTCAAGAGTCACTATACTCTCTCTGAAGCCATTCAAATTATTGCGGAACTTGAACAGTTAAGGCATGGTCAATTGCCACTAGACGATAAAACATTCGTATCTGCTGTTGATTTCTCTGCCACGATAGCCAAATTAAAACCATGACAGACAAACTACCTTTGGCTCTTTTCTTGATGGGGCCAACTGCATCAGGTAAAACCGAGCTAGCGATTCGCTTGCGTCAAAAGTTTCCGGTTGAGATCATCAGTGTGGATTCTGCATTGATCTACAAAGGAATGGATATCGGTACGGCAAAACCTGACGAAAGAGAGTTGAGTTTAGCGCCTCACCGCTTAATTGATATCCTAGATCCTAGCGAATCTTATTCGGCGGCGGACTTTCGCCGCGATGCTTTGCAAGCGATGGATGATATTGTTGCAGAAGGAAAAATTCCGCTCCTAGTGGGTGGTACAATGCTGTATTACAAGGCATTACTTGAAGGCTTATCACCTCTTCCTGCTGCAAATCCTGAAATTCGTCAGCAAATTGAACAAGAAGCATTGACTAAAGGTTGGTCAGTGTTGCACGATGAACTGAAAGAAATTGATCCTGTATCAGCTGCGAGAATACATCCAAATGATCCCCAGCGTTTATCTAGGGCGTTGGAAGTGTATCGTATTTCAGGTAAAACTCTTACTGAGTTGACTCAAACTAAAGGTGAAAGCCTGCCGTACCGAGTTAAACAGTTTGCAATAGCTCCCAAGGATAGGGCAGAACTTCACCGTCGCATTGAACTGCGTTTCGACAAAATGATGGAAGCGGGTTTTGAAGAGGAAATGAAAGCGTTGTATGCGCGCAAAGATCTTCATCCGGATCTTCCCTCTATTCGTTGCGTTGGTTACCGACAGATGTGGGAGTATTTAGATGGGGAGTGCACACGTGATGAAGCTGTATTTCGTGGCGTATGTGCGACTCGTCAATTGGCCAAGCGTCAAATCACCTGGTTACGCAGCTGGGATGACTTAACTTGGTTGGATAGCGATAACATTGAGCAGGCACTCGAAACCATGTCAGAAGCAATAGCATCTGATTGAGATAGCTGTGTATAATGTGATCGTTTTTGCGTGAACGCACTCTCAAAGGATCTGTTGTTGGCAGTTTTTATACTATGCTGCTAATTACTTAGAGTGCATTTTTGATTCGTTTAGCTCAGATGCAAAAGCAGTACTTTTTGCATTGCACCACTAGCTAAATAATTACAACTACAAATTAAATAAGGAAAATAAAATGGCTAAGGGGCAATCTCTACAAGACCCATTTCTAAACGCGCTACGTCGTGAGCGTATTCCAGTGTCTATCTACCTTGTGAACGGTATCAAACTACAAGGTCAGATCGAATCATTCGATCAATTCGTGATCCTGCTGAAAAATACTGTAAACCAAATGGTGTACAAGCACGCGATTTCTACAGTTGTGCCGGCTCGTCCTGTGAGCCACCACAGCGGTGATCGTCCTCAAGGTGACCGTCCACAAGAGAAATCAGAAGATTAATTCTTCATCGAGTATTTTTAAAATAAGGAGTTGATTGCTTGTTTGACCGTTATGAATCCGGTGAGCGAGCCGTACTTGTTCATATCAACTTCACGCAAGAAGGTGAATGGGAAGATCTGGCTGAGTTCGAAATGCTGGTTTCTTCCGCTGGGGTTGAGACGCTGCAAGTGGTAACTGGTAGTCGTCAATCCCCACACCCGAAATACTATGTCGGAGAGGGTAAGGCCCAAGAAATTGCTACTACGGTACAATTGACTGGTGCTGAAATTGTGATTTTTAATCACTCCCTCTCTCCTGCCCAAGAACGTAACCTCGAAGCACTGTGCAAATGTCGAGTTCTCGACCGCACTGGTCTCATCCTCGATATCTTTGCTCAACGAGCACGAACACACGAAGGTAAGCTACAGGTCGAGCTGGCCCAACTTCGACACATTTCTACTCGTTTAATTCGTGGTTGGACGCACCTTGAAAGGCAGAAAGGGGGGATCGGTTTACGTGGCCCGGGTGAAACCCAGCTGGAAACCGACCGTCGTTTATTGCGTGAACGAATCAAAGCCATCCTGCGCCGCCTAGAAAAGGTAGCCAAGCAGCGTGAACAAGGACGCCGTGCCCGAAATCGAGCTGAAATCCCAACAATTTCTCTCGTGGGTTACACCAACGCGGGTAAGTCGACACTCTTCAACCGAATAACCGAAGCTGGCGTGTATGCCGCTGACCAATTGTTTGCTACTTTGGATCCTACACTACGTAAGATGGAGTTAGCGGATGTTGGCCCAGCCATACTGGCAGATACGGTTGGTTTTATTCGACATTTGCCTCACGACTTGGTTGCTGCCTTCAAAGCGACCTTGCAGGAAACGCAAGAAGCTGACATTTTGTTACATGTTGTTGATGCCAGTGATGAGCGTTTTCGTGAGAATATTCAAGCTGTTCATGAAGTATTAGAAGAGATCGACGCGCACGAAGTGCCGACGCTTGTCGTCATGAACAAAATCGACAATCTAGAGTCGCAGACACCACGTATAGAACGTGATGAGGAAGGGGTTCCTCGTGCGGTCTGGGTATCTGCAATGGAAGGATTGGGCATTGAGCTCCTGTTTGACGCGCTGACGGAACGTCTGGCGTCGCAAATGGTCGAGCATCAGTTGCGAATTCCTCCACAGTATCAAGGAAGATTCCGTAGTACATTCTTCCAAATGAAGTGTATTCAACGTGAGGAATACGACCAGGATGGTAACTTGTTGATCGATATTCGAATGCAGCAAGTAGATTGGTCTAGACTTGAAAAAAGAGAAGGGGCAGTTTTGACTGACTTTATAGTCACTTAAAGGACTGCTACAGTATAACGTCATATCAAATGATGGAGCTTTCTAATGGCGTGGAATGAGCCTGGAAATAACAACGGCAACAATGGCCGCGATAATGACCCTTGGGGTAATAATAATCGTGGTGGCCAGCGTCCTGGTGGCCGAGATCAAGGTCCGCCAGATTTAGATGAAGTGTTCAACAAACTGAGTCAAAAGCTGGGTGGCAAGTTTGGTAAAAAAGGCGGCGGTGGTTCCTCTATCGGCGGTGGCGGTGGTGCAATTGGCTTTGGTGTCATTGCGATCATTGCAATTGCTGTGTGGATTTTCGCTGGTTTTTACACCATCGGTGAAGCAGAACGTGGTGTTGTACTGCGTTTAGGTAAATACGATCGTATCGTAGACCCAGGCCTTAACTGGCGTCCTCGTTTTATTGATGAATACGAAGCGGTTAACGTACAAGCGATTCGTTCACTACGTGCATCTGGTCTAATGCTGACGAAAGATGAAAACGTAGTTACGGTTGCAATGGACGTTCAATACCGAGTTGCTGACCCATACAAATACCTATACCGCGTGACTAATGCAGATGATAGCTTGCGTCAAGCAACAGACTCTGCGCTACGTGCGGTAATTGGTGATTCACTAATGGATAGCATTCTAACCAGTGGTCGTCAGCAAATTCGTCAAAGCACTCAAGAAACACTAAACCAAATCATCGATAGCTATGATATGGGTCTGGTGATTGTTGACGTGAACTTCCAGTCTGCACGTCCGCCAGAGCAAGTAAAAGATGCTTTTGATGACGCGATTGCTGCGCGTGAGGATGAAGAGCGTTTCATCCGTGAAGCAGAAGCTTACAAGAACGAAATCTTGCCGAAGGCAACGGGTCGTGCTGAACGTTTGAAGAAAGAAGCTCAAGGTTACAACGAGCGTGTAACTAACGAAGCATTAGGTCAAGTAGCACAGTTTGAAAAACTACTACCTGAATACCAAGCAGCGCCTGGCGTAACACGTGACCGTCTGTACATTGACGCGATGGAAGAGGTTTACACCAACACATCTAAAGTGTTGATCGACTCTGAATCAAGCGGCAACCTTTTGTACCTACCAATCGATAAATTGGCAGGTCAAGAAGGTCAAACAGACACTAAACGTAAATCGAAATCTTCTTCAACCTACGATCACATTCAACTAGAGTCTGAGCGTACACAAGAAGAAACATCGAACACGCAGTCTCGTTCAACAGGTACACGTCAAGGGAGATACTAAGAATGCGTAAGTTAATGATCCCTGTACTGGTAATCGCACTAGCATTGATGCTGATGTCTCTGTTTGTGATTCCTGAAGGTGAGCGCGGTATTGTGGTTCGATTTGGTCGTGTTCTTAAAGACAACAACGACATCACTCGAATTTATGAGCCGGGTCTGCATTTCAAAATGCCACTGTTTGATCGCGTGAAGCAGTTAGATGCTCGTATTCAAACGATGGATGGACGTGCTGACCGTTTCGTAACGTCAGAGAAAAAAGACGTTATCATCGATTCGTACGTGAAATGGCGTATTGAAGACTTCGGCCGTTACTACCTAGCAACAGGCGGTGGTAACTCTCTGACAGCTGAAGCACTTCTTGAGCGTAAAGTCACAGACGTACTTCGTTCTGAAATCGGTGCTCGTGAAATCAAACAAATCGTTTCAGGTCCACGTAATGATGACGTGCTACCAGAAGACGCAAGCAGTGATGAAGTGAACACAGAAGCGGCACGTGAAGCGTTAGAAATTGATGGTGAACGTGACCTAATCATGTCGGACGTACTGCGAGATACTCGAGAAAGTGCAATGAAAGACTTGGGTGTTCGTGTTGTCGATTTCCGTATGAAGAAAATCAACCTTCCTGATGAGATCAGTGAGTCAATTTACCGTCGTATGCGCGCTGAGCGTGAGTCGGTAGCTCGTAAGCACCGTTCTCAAGGTCGTGAGAAAGCAGAAATCATTCGTGCACAAGCGGAACTTGAAGTAGCAACCATTCTTGCAGAAGCGGATAAAACCGCTCGTGTTACACGCGGTGAAGCGGATGCAGAAGCAGCGAAGATCTATGCGAATGCATACAACAAAGATCCTGAGTTCTTCAGCTTCCTACGTTCTCTAAGAGCATACGAAAAATCATTCAGCTCTAAGAACGACATTCTTGTTCTGGATCCGAAGAGTGACTTCTTCCAGTACATGAATAACGCGAAAGGTGCGAAAGCTGAATAAGCGAACCATCTGAAATCTAAAAAGGCTCCGTAAGGAGCCTTTTTTGTATCGGTTGTACCGTTGGTTTTGGTATGCCACCAAACATTAGCTCATCATAAATGCGATGACGGCTCCCGCCACCACAAGGCAGCCACCAATGCGCCGTAGCTGGTTGTCCGGTTGTTCACTCAGCTGTGCCACCATGTTTCGCCAGCCGTTTGGCGCGATCAAAGGGCCTATGCCTTCGACAATTAAAACAAGTCCAATTGCTAGCCAAATAGAGTCAGACATAAAGATTTCCAGTCGAATTTAGAAAAGTAAATATTATCAGTGATGTATTGATTTCGAAATGTACAGCGTTGATGAGATTACATTCTGGTATCAACTCTGTGAACAAAAAATGACTGCAAGAATTGCGATTCGGTGCTAGAATCCATTTTTAACTAGCAATCAGACTTGGAAAGATGGGAAATAACGTAGTCGTTCTAGGCACCCAATGGGGTGACGAAGGTAAAGGTAAAATTGTAGACCTTTTAACTGAAGATGCAAAATACGTGGTGCGCTACCAAGGCGGTCACAACGCAGGTCACACTCTTGTAATTGACGGTGAAAAAACCGTTCTTCACTTAATTCCATCAGGTATCCTTCGCGATAACGTAAAATGTGTTATCGGTAACGGTGTTGTACTATCACCTGAAGCTCTACTTAAAGAAATGAAACCTCTTGAAGAGCGTGGTATTCCAGTACGCGAACGTCTTTTCATTTCTGAAGCATGTCCTCTAATTCTTCCTTACCACGTTGCAATGGACCAAGCTCGCGAAATCGCTCGCGGTAAAAAAGCTATCGGTACAACTGGCCGTGGTATCGGTCCTGCATACGAAGATAAAGTTGCTCGTCGCGGTCTACGCGTTGGCGACCTATTCGATATGGAAGCTTTCGCAGAGAAACTTAAAGAAGTTATGGAATACCACAACTTCCAACTAGTTAATTTCTACAAAGCTGAGCCAGTAAGCTACGAAGCAGTGCTTGAAGAAGCAAAAGGCTACGCAGAGCTACTAACTTCAATGGTTATCGACGTAACTGACGAACTAGACGCAGCACGCAAGCGCGGCGACAAGATCATGTTCGAAGGTGCGCAAGGTACACTACTTGATATCGACCACGGTACTTACCCATACGTAACTTCTTCTAACACGACTGCTGGTGGTGTTGCTGCAGGTTCTGGTTTCGGTCCTCGTCACATCGGTTACATTCTAGGTATCGCGAAAGCGTACTGTACTCGTGTTGGTGCAGGTCCATTCCCAACAGAACTGTACGATGGTCTAGAGAAGCAAGACCCAGTAGGTAAGCACCTAGGTACTGTAGGTCACGAGTTCGGCGCAACCACTGGTCGTCTACGTCGTACTGGTTGGTTCGATGCTGTAGCTATGCGTCGTGCAATCCAAATCAACTCTGTATCTGGTTTCTGTCTAACTAAACTAGACGTACTAGATGGTCTAGAAGAGCTAAAAATCTGTACTGGTTACAAGATGGAAGATGGCTCTGTACTAGAAGTTTCGCCAATGGCTGCTGAAGCATTCGAAAAAGCGACGCCAATCTACGAAACAATGCCAGGTTGGTCTGAGAACACATTTGGTGCTAAGTCACTAGATGCTCTACCACAAGCAGCTCTAAACTACATCAAACGTATCGAAGAGCTAACGGGCGTACCAGTAGACATCATCTCAACTGGTCCAGACCGTAACGAAACTATCATTAAGGTTCACCCATTCGAAGCTTAATAAGTACTCGTTAGAGATTTTAAAAGCCGACCTCAAGGTCGGCTTTTTTGTATCTGAGATAAAAATACCCACAGCGATAAATAATCTGCATATGGCAAGTTATTGCCGTTAAGCTTAAGGAAGAGGCAAAAATTGTCTAAAGCTTAGCTGCTGATTGCCGATAAGTTTATCAAGCAGAGGAGATCCTTGGCTGATCTTTGGTTTCTCAGATACCTTGAAGAGTACGTTTATGAAGTTACGAACAGTGGCTGCTTCACTGTTACTGATGCTGTCTGCCACAACAGTGCGAGCGAGTGCTGCTGATGTTGGCGCGCCAGTCCCCATCTACACCGAAGCAGAACTGATAAAGCTTATTGAGCAGAATAAGCATTTACAACGCGTGCGCGCTGATAACTGCCAGCTGGTGGAAGATATCGTAGCTCGTGCGACTCGAATTAACTTGCCTGCTTACGAGTTCCTATATGGCGACATGTTGGCGTGGGGCGTATGTGTCGAGCAAGATGTCGAGCTGGGGCTCTACTACATGGAAAATGCCGCGCAGCAAGGCTTACCTGCGGCATTAGAGCAGATTGGGCGTTACTATTCGCGCGGTACTTTGGTGCAACAAGACAAAGAGCGTGCGATTCCGTATTTGCGTGAAGCGGCTTCTATGGGTAATTTAAACGCGCGTATTCATCTGGCTGAATTGCTGCTACGCGATTACGGTAGTCCGTTGGACTATGAAGATGCTTACCGCTGGTTGTACAACTCGGTGACCGCCGATCAGCGTCAACACAAACGCATTGCCGTGTTAAGGCGTGGGCTAGAACAGCGTATGCCACAAAACATCATTGCACGCGCAAAAAGGCGTGACATGTTCTGGTAGATCTCCAGAAAATTCTCGGTAACTTCATACAACAAAGCCCACACTTCGTGGGCTTTGTTGTTTTCCCGATAGGTGAACGCGCTTAAACCACCTTATGTGGGCCAAAGCATTCGTAATGGAATTGTTCCTGAGGGACGCCAAGTTCTTGTAGCTGTTTCGCGACGTGCTGCATAAAGCCCACCGGACCACAGAAGTACACTTGTACGTTGTCTTGTTTGAGTGCGGCTTCGATTTCATGCAGGTTTACAAAGCCGGTAAAGTGGAAGTCTTCACCTATCTTGTCTTCTGCCGTTGGTTGGTTATACCAAATGAGCGCGTTCATGTTTTCTTTCGCCGTGACTAGCTGGTTTACGTGCTCTTTAAAGGCGTGGTGTTTGCTGTTTTCTGTTGCATGTACCCAAGTCACTGGCGCGTGATGTTCCGTCAAGCTTTCTAGCATTGACAGTGTTGGCGTAAGGCCGACACCTGCAGAAATCAGCACCACTGGTGTATTGGTATCTACATCCATAAAGAAATCACCCGCTGGCGCTGCGAGTTTTACTTTATCGCCGATGTTTAGCTCATCGTGCAGGTAGTTGGATACTTTACCGCCTTGTTCACGTTTTACGGAGATGCGGTAAGTGTTCTCTTGAACCGAAGAAGATAGGCTGTATTGACGGATCTCTTGGTTTTCAAACTTATCGCTGTTGATGTAGATGCCGAGGTACTGCCCAGGCTTGTACTTCGTCACTTTACTGCCATCCGTCGGTTTGAAAACAAAACTGCAAATGTGTTCACTTTCCAATTGTTTACCGACCAACTCAAACTCACGTAGCCCTCGCCAACCACCTTCTTGCGATGCATTCGCTTGATAGATTTGCTCTTCGCGCTGGATAAATACATTAGCCAATACGCCATAAGCTTCAGCCCACGCATCTAAAACTTCTTGGCCCGGATTGAATAACTCATCAATCGTAGCGATCAAATGTTTACCTACGATTTGATATTGATCTTTCGTGATCAAAAAGCTGGTGTGTTTATGCGCAATTTTCTCCACTGCGCCAAGCAGAGCAGGCAAGTTTTGAATGTTAGCAGCGTATGCACAGATGGCATTGAATAGCGCTTCACGCTGATCGCCATTGCGCTGATTGCTCATGTTGAAAATGTCTTTTAACTCAGGGTTGTGAGTAAACATGCGGTCATAGAAGTGAGCGGTCAGTTTTGGTCCTGTTTCTGCGATTAGTGGCGCGGTCGCTTTCACGATCTCAATGGTTTGATTGCTGAGCATAAGAACTTCCTATTTTTAAGTTGTATTTGTAATGCATGTTTAAAGTTGTATCTCAAATGTATCTTTCGATCAAGAAAAGATTTACACTTTTGTCGATAGCGTAAGTTAGTTGTTTCGTCACTGACATTGAGCTATTAAGTCGCACTCTGGGAGAGAACATGCAGTTAACGAGCTTTACTGATTACGCGCTGAGAACCTTGATTTACTTAGCATCATTGCCAAAAGATGAGCTGACCAATATCACTGAAGTGACGGATTTGTTTGGTGTGTCTCGTAATCATATGGTCAAAGTAATCAACCGTTTAGGGCAGCTAGGCTACGTGCATACCGTGCGCGGTAAAAACGGTGGTATTCGCTTGATGAAGCCAGCGTCTGAGATCACCGTTGGTGGTGTCGTGCGAGATTTGGAGCCGTTAGATTTGGTCAATTGTGGGGTGGAGTTTTGCCACATTACCCCCGCATGTCGCCTCAAAGATAAGCTTGCCAAAGCAAAAAGTGCCTTCCTCGCCGAGTTGGATGAGTGCACCATTGAATCCTTACTGAGCGATAACTCTGAGCTTTTGATCCTGCTTGCTCGCCCTTAGTTTATTTGCAGTTCCAGAGTCGATCTCGATCATTCTTTTTTCAAAGCAATTCTGTAGGTTATCGAGAGACTCAGATATACTAGCTCTATACCTTCCTTGCTAGATAGGCGTGCCTATGTCAGACAATATTCCAAACGATCCATTCGCAGATCGTGAATCCCAAAATTACGAAAATCCAATTCCAAGCCGAGAGTTCATCCTCGAGTTCCTTGAACAAGCGGGCGTACCAATGAATCGCAATGACTTGTTTGAAGCTTTAAAGTTAGCGGGCGAAGAGCAATACGAAGGGTTGCGCCGCCGTTTACGTGCCATGGAACGAGATGGTCAACTGGTGTTTACCCGCCGTCAGTGCTACGCATTGCCTGAAAAACTTGAAATGGTGAAAGGTTACGTGATTGGCCACAAAGATGGTCACGGTTGGGTACGTCCAGAAGGCAGCGTCGGCAAGGACGATGATATTTTGCTGCCACATCACCAAATGAAGAACATCATTCATGGTGATTTCGTGCTGGTGCAACCAACAGACAACAGCAAGCGTGGTCGTCGTGAAGGTCGCTTAGTTCGCGTACTTGAAGAGCGCAATAGCCAGATTGTTGGCCGCTTCTTCCTTGAGTACGGCTACTCATATGTTGTGCCGGATGATTCGCGTATCAGCCAAGATATTCTGATCCCGAACGAGCACAAAGCTGGCGCTCGTATGGGTAACGTCGTGGTGATTGAAATTACCGATCGTGGTTCTCGCTCGCGTGGCATGATGGGTAAAGTGGTTGAAGTTCTTGGTGAAAATATGGCGCCAGGTATGGAAACACAAATCGCAATTCGCACCCATCAAATCCCTTATGAGTGGCCAGAAGCGGTCGAAAAACAAATCGTAAACTTGGGCGAAGAAGTGCCTGAAGAAGCGAAAGTTGGCCGTGTTGACTTGCGTGAATTGCCGCTTGTTACTATTGACGGTGAAGATGCGCGAGACTTCGATGACGCCGTTTTCTGTGAGAAGAAAAAAGATGGTGGTTGGCGTCTTTGGGTCGCAATCGCAGACGTAAGCTACTACGTGCGCCCAGATTCAGCGTTAGACAAAGAAGCCATCAACCGTGGTAACTCTGTGTACTTCCCATCGCAAGTTGTCCCAATGTTGCCTGAAGTGCTTTCAAACGGTTTGTGTTCGCTTAACCCGCAAGTGGATCGCTTGTGTATGGTGTGTGAGATGACCATTTCTGAAAGCGGTAAGCTCTCAAGCTACAAGCACTACGAAGCGGTAATGAATTCCCACGCTCGTCTCACATACAGCAAAGTGAGCGCGATTCTTGAAGGTGATGAAGAACTGCGTGAACGCTACCAGCCACTCGTGTCGCATCTTGAAGAGTTGCACGCGATGTACAAAGTGTTGAAAGAAGCGCGTGATCAACGTGGTGCGATTGAGTTTGAGACCGTCGAAACCAAATTCATTTTTAATGCTGAGCGCAAGATTGAAAGCATTGAGCCAGTGATTCGTAATGATGCGCATAAGATCATCGAAGAATGTATGATCTTAGCTAACATTGCCTCGGCATCATTGGTAGAAAAAGCCAAAGAGCCTGCACTGTATCGTATTCACGAATCTCCGGGTGAGCTGCGCTTGCAAGGCTTCCGCGATTTCCTAAGTGAGCTAGGTTTAGAGTTGAAAGGTGGTTTAGAGCCTTCTCCGACAGACTACGCCGATCTCGCGCGTCAAATTGCAGGTCGTCAAGACCAAGAGCTGATCCAAACCATGCTGTTGCGCTCCATGAAGCAAGCGGTGTACAACGCGGACAACGCAGGCCACTTCGGTTTGGCGCTTAAGCGTTACGCGCACTTTACGTCACCAATTCGTCGTTACCCAGACTTGTTGCTGCACCGTGCTATCAAGTATTTGATCGCTAAAGAAGAAGGCCGCAACCAAGACCGTTGGACGCCAACGGGTGGTTACCATTACTCATTCGATGACATGGACTTCTACGGCGAACAATGTTCAATGACAGAGCGCCGCGCTGATGATGCAACGCGTGAAGTTGCGGATTGGTTGAAGTGTGAATACATGCAAGATCACGTCGGCGATGAGCTGGAAGGCGTGATTGCTAACGTCACCAGTTTTGGCTTCTTCGTGCGCTTGACCGATCTGCATATCGATGGTTTGGTGCATATTTCAACGCTTGCGAACGACTACTACCAGTTTGATCCTATTGGTCAAAGACTTATCGGTGAAAGCTTCGGTAACATCTATCGTCTGGGTGATGCGGTCAAAGTAAAAGTGCTGGCTGTTAACCTAGATGACAAGCAAATTGACTTTGAATTGGTCGAAACAAGTCGTAAGCTACGCGGCGAAGGTAAGACAGCTAAGAAACGAGCTGCGGAAGCGAAACGCAAAGCCAAAGAGAAAAAACGTGCGGCGACACGTTCTTCATCAAAAGAAGGTGCTACAGCGCGCGCTGTTCCTACTATTGAGCCAACTAAGCGCCCAGAACAAACGGATTCTGGCCGTAAACGCAAAGGGCCAAAACGTGGGGATGACGACAGCGCAAAGAAGCCAAAGGTGAAGAAAGCCCACAAGAAAAAGCCACACAGTAAGCCAAAGAAAACCAAGCGCACTAAGCAAGACGCGCAGTAGGCTGAAGCGCCAATCTGTTATCGCAGATTGGCGGTGAGCGAAGCACAGAAACAGGTTAAGTAATGAGTAACGAATTTATTTACGGCATTCATGCCGTGAAAGCGGTATTGGAACGCGAACCAGAACGTTTTATTGAAGCGTACGTTCTAAAAGGACGCCAAGACGATCGCCTAATGCCAATCTTGAACGATTTGCAGGTGTGTGGTGTTTCTATCCAACAAATGACGCGTAAAACCTTGGATGACAAAGCACATGGTGCAAACCACCAAGGCATCATCGCGCGCGTAAAACCAGCAAAACAGCTGAACGAAAACGACATCGACGACATCCTAGCTCAGCATGAGACACCGTTGCTATTGGTTTTGGATGGCGTGACTGACCCTCACAACCTGGGTGCCTGTTTACGTAACGCCGATGCTGCTGGTGTTGCTGCGATTATCGTTCCTAAAGATCGATCAGCACCAATGAATGCGACAGTAAGCAAAGTAGCCTGTGGCGCTGCAGAAGTGGTGCCTTTGATTCGTGTAACCAACCTAGCGCGCACAATGCGTACTCTGCAAGAGCAGGGCATCTGGTTCGTGGGTACGGCGGGTGAAGCGACACACGACATTTACCAAGCAAAACTGACTGGTCCTCTGGCAATTGTCATGGGCGCAGAAGGTGATGGCATGCGCCGCCTAACGCGAGAAACTTGCGATGATTTGATTAAAATCCCAATGGCAGGTAGCGTATCAAGTTTGAATGTGTCGGTTGCATCAGGCATCTGTTTATTCGAAGCAGTTCGTCAGCGCTTGGCTGCGAAGTAAGCGAATGAGAACATATGTCACTGAGCCCAAAGGCTTAGCGGCTTGAAGAATCAAACACATAGGGTGGGAAACCATCCTTTGTTATTTTTAGCTAGGGAAATTATGACTCAACAAGATATTAAACTGATTGCGTTCGATCTGGATGGCACATTGTTGGACAGCGTACCTGATTTGGCCGTTGCTGCAGACCAAGCGGTACAAGCTTTGGGTTACCCTGCAGTATCGGAAGAGCAAGTACGTGATTACGTAGGTAACGGTGCTGACGTCCTGATTGGTCGCGCGCTAAGCCAAAGCATGACCATCAGTAGCGATCTTAGTGAAGAGCTGTGTGCAAAAGGACGCGAGCTGTTTGATGACTTTTACGCGCAAAGCGGTCATCAGCTGAGCCATCTTTACCCAACAGTAAAAGAGACGCTAGAAGAGCTACATCAGGCAGGCTTTACGATGGCGCTTGTAACGAACAAACCATCGAAGTTTGTTCCAGAAATTCTAGAGCAACATGGCATTGCAAAATACTTCGTGGACGTATTGGGTGGTGATGCATTCCCTGAGAAAAAACCAAATCCAGTCGCACTGAACTGGTTGATGGAAAAACATCAGGTGAAAGCGAGCGAAATGCTGATGGTTGGCGACTCGAAGAATGACATCCTTGCGGCGAAAAACGCAGGTTGTGCTTCGTTTGGTTTAACATACGGTTACAACCATGGTGAGCCTATTTCAGCTTCAAACCCAGATTTTGTCGCAGACAGTTTATCTGAATTATTGGAAGTAGTAGCCGTTTCTGCATAACGGCAACAAAAGAGCTTCCAAAATACTTGTTAATGAGTACACTGAGTAAACCGTGCGCTAAAAGCCGCACGGTTTTTCATTTTAATTAGATTAAGAAGTCAAAGGAATCATTCTAATGAGCAAACCCATTGTATTGAGTGGTGTTCAACCGTCAGGTGAACTAAGTATCGGTAACTACTTGGGTGCTCTACGTCAATGGCAGCAGATGCAAGACGATTATGATTGCCAATACTGTGTTGTAGACCTTCACGCGGTTACGGTTCGCCAAGATCCTAAAGCCCTACATGAAGCGACTCTAGACGCATTGGCGATCTGTCTGGCAGTTGGTGTTGATCCGAAGAAGAGCACGCTATTTGTTCAGTCACACGTACCAGAGCATGCTCAACTTGGTTGGCTTCTTAACTGTTACACTCAAATGGGTGAACTGAGCCGTATGACTCAGTTTAAAGACAAGTCTGCACGTTACGCGAACGACGTAAACGTGGGTCTGTTTGATTACCCAGTGCTAATGGCAGCAGACATCCTGCTTTACGGCGCACACCAAGTGCCAGTAGGTAGCGACCAGAAGCAGCACCTAGAATTAGCGCGTGATATCGCAACGCGTTTCAACAACATTTACTCGCCAGAAAGCCCAATCTTCACGGTGCCTGAGCCATACATTCCAACGGTTAACGCGCGCGTAATGAGCCTTCAAGATGCGACGAAGAAAATGTCGAAGTCTGATGATAACCGTAAGAACGTTATCACGCTGCTTGAAGAGCCAAAATCGATCATCAAGAAGATCAACAAAGCGCAAACGGATACCGAAACGCCACCAAGCATTCGCCATGATGTTGAAAACAAAGCGGGTATTGCAAACCTAATGGGTCTTTACTCTGCAGCGACAGGCATGAGCTTTGAAGAGATTGAAGCGAAATACAAAGGCGTTGAAATGTACGGCCCATTCAAGAAAGACGTGGGTGAAGCGGTTGTTGCGATGCTTGAGCCAATTCAAGAAGAATACCGTCGTATTCGCGCAGATCGCGCGTTTATGGATGAAGTGATGAAGCAAGGCGCGGAGAAAGCATCGGCTCGCGCGGCGGAAACACTGAAAAAAGCATACGAAGCTGTTGGTTTTGTTGCTCGTCCGTAATCTCAAGTAATCCAATACCCAAAAAGCTCCACTTCGGTGGAGCTTTTTTTATGTGCTGAGAAAATTACTCGAAGGGTGTGTTGTCCATACAGCGCTCCATATCATAGTACTCAACGCGGCCACGAGCGCCTAAAAACGAAGACTTCACTACCATCCCACGATCCACATAATTAGTGAGGAAAACACAGGATATCTCGTAACTTAACTGTTTGATTTTATATGGCTCCCAGTAATAGTCTGGTCCAGGCAGGCGGGCACGAAAAGAAATGACACCATCGTCACTGACTTCAAACTCTTCCATTCCCTTGAACTCATTTTTTGCTGATTGGATAGTTTTTTGATTGGCGGTTGGGTAAAGCGGTTTAGAAGATGTTAGCTGACAGCCCGTCATAAGCCCAAACGCGGAGAGAGCTAGCCCAATACGTTGAATTGTTTTCATTGATTTTTCCACGATAGATGATGGATGAGATCTTATTGTCTCGCGTTGGTTTTATAACGCTTGTGTATGTTTTTCTCCACTGTGTTGTCGGAATTTATCATTTTTGATTGATAAAAATTTGAAGTGTAAATGGCGAGTGCGCAAAGCGGGGGAGTAAATAACAAGCGAGAGCCTGAAATAAACTAAAGTAGCAATATTCTAAATTAGTAATTAATTATATTTAATGAAGCATGAAAGCGCTCGAAATAATAACTTGGTGTACCAAGAAAGCATTGATGTATTCCATAACATGGAACGGAAAAATAAACTGAGCAATTAGTCTAATTTTTCTTTCCAGCTGCACTACTGGACTGTATTTATTACAAAATATGTTTGAATACGCTGTTTTGGCATATTTTTATAGATTCACATGTGATTTATTTCACGGCTTTTACTGCTCTTTCTTATTTATTTCATAAATAAACCTGATAGTAGACGCAAATGGTAGGCTCTGATCGGAGCTTAGTTTGCATTTAAATAAATATCAGGTACGACAATGGACACGTTAATCAAACCCTCAATACTTGCATTAACCATCGCCAGTGCGCTTAGCGCTAACGCGAATGCAGAAATTATCATTTCCCAGTACGTAGAAGGTGGCTCGTATAATAAAGCGGTCGAGATCGCGAATACCGGTGATGCCGCAGTCACGCTAACAGGTTATGAGCTAGCGAAATCATCTAATGGTGGTGGCACTTGGGGCAGCAAGATCGATTTGAGCCAAGTGACGTTGCAAGCGAAGCAGGTGTTTGTTCTTGCCCATGGTGATGCCAGCGATGCGATTAAAGCAGTGGCTGACCAGACCGATAAAAACGTCGCGAACTTTAATGGTGACGATCCTCTCGCACTACTAAAAGATGGTGAAGTTCACGACATGGTTGGCGTGATGGGTGGTGTGGCATTTGGCAAAGACGCCACTTTGGTACGCAACGGTGACGCACTGACGCCTTCTGCGACTTTCCAATCTTCTCAATGGACAACATTAACGAAAGACAACATTGATGGCTTGGGCGAGCTGAACGCAGCTGAGCCACCTGCAGCGTTTGTGTGTGAAGTGGATGGACACGCGCCAACGTTCACATCCATTCAAAACATTCAAGGTGAAGGTGCTTCTTCGCCATTTATCGATGGTTACCCATACATTACGACAGAAGAGCATTTTGTTACTGGTGTCGTGAGCACTGTTACTAGCGGTTTGACGAAAGGCTTCTACCTGCAAGCTATCGAGAATGATAACAACGATAAGACGTCAGAAGGTCTATTTATTCATACGAACGCCGCCGATACCGAGCTAAAGCCTGGTGACGTAGTTTGTGTGAAAGGTAAGATTCAGGAGTACTACAGCAATACTCAGCTTTCTTCTGACGCAACCAGCTATGTAAAAACTGGCACGTCAGACATTCCATTGGTGACGCCGCTTGTGATCAAAGAAGGCGAAACTCTGCGTGATGCATTAGAGCGCTATGAAGGGATGCAAGTGACGCTGAACTCAGCCAGTGATTTGTTTGTTACTCGCAACTTCTCTTACGATTACGATTCAAAACGTAACAACATGATGTTGTCGCACCAAGCTCCGCTCTTTAAGCCAACTCAGCTTCACGCAGCAGACAGTGCAGAAGCGGTCGCATTAGCAAAACAAAATGCAGAGAATCGAGTTTTCCTAGAATCTGATGCCAAAGCACCGAACGGCAAAATTCCTTACTACCCTGAGTTTGGTCAAGATTTGGATCAAGACGGTTCATCTGAACAGCACATTCGCTTAGGTTCGCGCGTTGAAGGTTTACAGGGCGTAGTGAATTACAGCTACAACGAATACCGTCTGATCGCGACGAATGATGTAAATAACACTAACTTTGTGGCAGCAGGTGATGGCTTTGATGTAGAGCGTAAAGCGGCGCCAGCTATCGCTGAGTCGGATTTACGCGTTGCAAGCTTTAACGTGCTTAACTACTTCACTTCGGTTGCAGACAGCGGAAACAACAACCCGACAGGCCAAAACCGTGGCGCGACGAATCACGATGAGTTCTTGATCCAACAAGCGAAGATCGTGTCTGCGATGAACAAGATGGATGCTGACATCATTGGTTTGATGGAAGTGGAGAATAACGGCTTCGGTGATGGCAGTGCTGTGCAAAACTTGGTGGATGCATTGAATGCAGAAATCGATGACGCAGACGATCATTACACTTACGTTGAAATCGCAGATAAAGACAAGTACCAAGAAGAGTACTTCGGAAGTGATGCGATCATGGTTGCTATCTTGTACCGCGCGAAAGTGGTCACGCCAAAAGAAGCGGCGAAAGTGATCTTCACGCCAGAGCAGCACATTGCCGAAAACACCATTACTCGTAAAGATGGTGCTGAGAGCAACCCTGCGTACGACAAATACCAACGCCACAGCTTGTTGCAAACCTTCACGGTACAAGAGAGCGGTGAAGATCTTTCTATCGTCGTTAACCACTTCAAATCGAAAGGTTCTGAATGTATTGAAGAGTGGATCGCTGGCGTAGAAGACTCGGAGCCTGCGGATCTGCAAGGTAACTGTAACAACTTCCGTGTTTCTGCTGCGCACGCAGTGGGTGAAGCGTTGAAAGACGTGAAAGGCGATGTGTTGCTGATGGGGGATCTCAATGCGTATGGTATGGAAGATCCACTACTGACACTGACTGATTACTCGAAAGAGAAATACGGACGTGATATTTACACGGCGGGTTACACCACAATCAACGGTGGTGAGTTGCAAGTTGAGCAAACGCAAATCAAACAAGGTTACGGCCTGAACAACCTTAATACCTTGCTGCATGGCACAGACACGTTCTCGTACACCTATTCTGGTGAGCTGGGCAATTTAGACCACGCCTTGGCAAGCAACAGCTTGGCGCAAAAAGTGGTAGCGATTGAAGATTGGCACATTAACTCACTAGAAAGTAACTTGTTTGAGTACGGCAGCAAATACACAGGTGATATGCCGAAATACAAAGACGCGTTCTCGGCATCTGACCACGATCCTGTGATCATCGCGATTGATTTACCTGATACGGACATCGATTTACCGAAAGCGGGTGAAAACTTAGCGGTAGATGTACGTTTGCCACCAAATGCGCTTGCAGGTGACATCGTGACTGTTAGCTTAACCGTCGCGACTCAAGCTGCCGCTGTAAGTAGTGATGCAAAAGCTTACTCAGCGAGCAAGACTTTAGATCAAACGGACATTAAAGCGCGCAGCGTGAATGTTGAGTTTGAACAGGCGCCAGAGCAAGGTAACTACCAACTGGAAGAGAAAGTGACAGACTCGACTGGCAACGTCGTTAAGTTTAGCTCTGCTCGTGCAGTCTCTATGACTCAACCTGAAACGGGCACCACAGATTCGAAAGACTCTGATGGTGGTTCGTTTGGGTTTGGTGCACTGCTAGCAATGCTTGGACTTGGCTTGTTCCGCCGCCGCCGTTAAGCCACTCCTGTCCTAAAAACATAGCTGTAAAACTCAAAGGCCAGCCGATGCTGGCCTTTTTATTGCGCAAAGACTTGCCTTTCTAATTGGGTGTTGCAAAATACCGCCCTCAATTGTGGTAAACCAGACAATTGATCCTTAAGCCTTGCCAAAACGGATTGGAGCAGCCGACACGTTATGTTGTTGATCATCGATAACTACGATTCTTTCACTTACAACCTTTATCAATACTTTTGCGAGCTTGGTGCTCAGGTAAAGGTCGTGCGCAATGACGAAATCGACATTCAAGGTATCGAAGCCCTCAATCCAACCCATTTGGTGATTTCCCCTGGGCCTTGTACGCCAAACGAAGCGGGTATTTCCCTGCAAGCCATAGAGCATTTTGCCGGTAAGCTTCCTATTTTAGGGGTGTGCCTTGGCCATCAAGCCATTGCGCAAGTGTTCGGTGGCGAAGTTGTGCGTGCGAGACAAGTCATGCATGGTAAAACATCGCCTATCCGCCATACGGGTCGCAGTGTGTTTAAAAATCTAAATAACCCACTTACGGTAACCCGCTACCACTCTCTCGTGGTGAAAAACGGCACGTTACCCGATGTGTTTGAATTGACCGCTTGGACGGAACTGCCTGATGGAAGCATGGACGAAATTATGGGATATCAGCACAAAACCCTGCCTATTGATGCTGTGCAGTTTCATCCAGAATCAATCAAAACTGAGCAAGGACATGAGCTGTTAGCCAACTTTCTTGCACGCAGAGCGATCTGATCTCGATCACTTTTCTTAACAAATTGTTCATCTTTTTGACGGTGTAAGTGGAATGCAAAACTATGCGTTTCATGGTTGATGGTCTGCTTATGCACGCCATTTTGACTCGTCTAACCCCTGTATTACATAACTTTTATAAAAATTCACTTCTCTATTTTACTTTCTTGATGCATAAATACTCATAAGTAGTGATTAATGGCAGTTGCGCAGCAATACGAAAAGAATAAATCACTATTGAAATGGTTAATTAAATGTAAATACAATGCCGCAATAGCTTAAATGCAAAACATTATTTGCTGGCAACGATGGCCGGTTAAATTCGCTTATCTGCTACGCATGCGGTATCAAGAAGGAATGTGCAATGACAACGGAAATTAAAGTAGAGCGCGGTTTATTCGATGAGGTGATGGTACCTTGCTATAACCCGATGGAAATGATCCCTGTAAGAGGCAAAGGCTCACGTATTTGGGATCAGGACGATAACGAGTACATCGACTTTGCTGGTGGTATTGCAGTGAGCTGCTTGGGTCATTGTCATCCAGTAATGGTTGATGCGTTGACTGAGCAAGGCAACAAGCTGTGGCATCTAAGTAACGTGATGACGAACGAGCCGGCACTTCGCCTTGCGAAAAAGCTAACTGAAGTGAGCTTTGCTGAACGCGTATTCTTTGCCAACTCGGGCGCAGAAGCAAACGAAGCGGCACTGAAATTAGCACGCCGTTACGCGGCAGATGTTCATGGCCCTGAAAAATCAGAAATCATCGCGTTTAAACAAGGTTTCCACGGTCGTACATTCTTTACTGTGACGGTTGGCGGTCAAGCGGCTTACTCAGACGGTTTTGGTCCTAAGCCAGGCGATGTTACGCACTTACCATACAACGATATCGAAGCACTTCAAGCACACATGTCGGATCGCACATGTGCGGTTATGATGGAGCCGCTACAAGGCGAAGGCGGCATCGTGCCACCAACTCCGGAATTTGCCCAAGCAGTACGTGAACTGTGTGACAAGCACAACGCGCTACTTATCTTTGATGAAGTTCAAACGGGTAACGGACGTACTGGTCATTTCTATGCTTACCAAGGTCTAGGCATCACGCCAGACATTCTAAGCACAGCGAAATCACTGGGTGGTGGTTTCCCTATCGGTGCAATGCTAACAACAGCAAAACTGGCTGAGCATCTGAAAGTGGGCACTCACGGTTCAACATACGGTGGTAACCCATTGGCATGTGCAGTGGCAGAAGCGGTCGTTAACGAAGTGACAAAACCAGAAGTGCTTGCTGGTGTTTTAGAGCGCGAAGCGCTGTTCCGCGCAGGTCTAGAAAAGATCAATGCGAAGTACAACCTATTCTCTGAAGTTCGTGGCAAAGGTCTATTGCTAGGCGCTGCGCTGAATGAAGAGTGGCAAGGCCGTGCACGTGATGTGCTGGTTGCTGCAGGTAAACAAGGTCTATTGGTATTGGTTGCGGGTGCCAATGTCGTGCGTTTCACACCATCACTCGTTATCACACAACAAGAAATTGAAGAAGGCTTGGCGAAACTGGATAAAGCCATCGCGACTTTAGTTTAAGCGCGATATCAGTTTAAACGTCAACGCAGACACCCCCGTCAAGGATCTCTGATGGGGGAATTGTTCCTACAATATAGTTAGGATCTTCTTGCATCTGGAGGGAGTATTGATGCTAGTAGTTCGCCCTATCGCGATGTCGGATTATGACGCGCTGCACACTTGTGCGGTGGAGTCTGGTCACGGATTTACATCTCTACCGGTTAACGAAGAACTGTTAACCAATCGAATCAAACACTCGGAGTACAGCTTTGGTAAACCCGACGTGACCGAACCCGGTGACGAAGGCTACCTAATGGTGGGTTTTGACTCTGAATCGGGTGAGGTTGCGGGTACCACCGGAATCGAAGCATCTATTGGCTGGGACGTACCGTTCTACTCATATCACATCAGTAAAGTGGTTCACTCTTCGCCAAAACTCGGCGTAAATAACGTCGTTAAACTACTGACATTTGGCAACAACTACACGGGGAACAGTGAGATTTGTACGCTGTTTCTACGCGAAAAATATCGCCAGGGCCTAAATGGCCGTCTGATGTCTAAGTGCCGTTTTCTTATGATGGCGGAGCACCCAGAGCGTTTCTCTAAAACCATCTTTGCCGAGATGCGTGGCGTCTCTGATGCGAATGGTAATTCTCCATTCTGGCAATGGTTACAAGAGCATTTCTTCTCTATTGATTTCACACTTGCAGATTATCTTACCGGCATCGGCAAGAAAGGCTTTATCGCTGACTTGATGCCAAAGCTGCCAATTTACATCAACCTATTGAGCCCAGAAGCACAAGCGGTGATTGGTCAAGTGCATGACAACACGCGCCCAGCGCTGAAGCTGCTAGAGCGTGAAGGATTTACCAACCGTGGCTACGTCGACATCTTCGATGGCGGTCCAACGGTTGAATGTGACTTACGCAATATCGAATCGGTACGTCATTCATTCCGTGCTCAAGTCAAAATCTCAGCGCATACCAGCACTCAAGACTTCTTGATGTGTAACTCGTCATTCGAGAACTTCCGTGCCGCTGCAGCAAAAGCTGCGTACGACGCAGAAACGCAAAGCGTTGTGTTGGCGCCTGAATTAGCTGATGCGCTCTTGGTGAAGGAAGGGGATTTCGTTCGCCTTCTACCGCAGTAACAGACGACAGAATTTAAGGATAGTAACAATGACACATTGGATTGCAGGTGAATGGGTACAAGGTCAGGGTGAAGAGTTTGTGTCTCTGTCGCCGTACAACCAAGAAGTAATTTGGCGCGGTAACGGTGCAACGGCGGAACAAGTAGACCAAGCCGTTGCTGCAGCGCGTGCTGCGTTCGTCGAATGGAAAAAACGTCCATTCGCTGAACGCGAAGCAATTGTGTTGGCTTTTGCTGAAAAAGTGAAAGAAAACAGTGAAAAAATTGCCGAAGTGATCGCGAAAGAAACGGGTAAACCAATTTGGGAAACGCGTACAGAAGCGGCTGCAATGGCTGGAAAAATCGCTATTTCTATTCGTGCCTACCATGACCGTACTGGTGAAGCGACTCGCGAAGCTGCGGGCAACCAGATTGTATTGCGACATCGCCCTATTGGCGTAATGGCGGTGTTTGGGCCATATAATTTCCCTGGTCACTTACCGAATGGCCACATCGTTCCTGCCTTGCTAGCGGGGAACACAGTTGTGTTCAAACCATCTGAGCAAACGCCTTGGACTGGCGAGCTAGCTATGAAATTGTGGGAAGAAGCGGGTTTGCCAAAAGGCGTGATCAACCTTGTTCAAGGTGCGAAGGAAACCGGTATTGCGTTGGCTGATGCGAAAGGTATTGATGGCATTCTGTTTACGGGCAGTGCGAACACGGGTCACATTCTGCATCGTCAGTTTGCAGGTCAACCAGGCAAGATGTTAGCGCTAGAAATGGGCGGCAACAACCCGATGGTCATCTCTGATAACTACGGTGATTTGGATGCAACGGTGTACACCATCATCCAATCGGCATTCATCAGTGCTGGTCAACGTTGTACTTGTGCTCGTCGTCTATACGTGCCGTTTGGTGAGAAAGGGGATGCTCTGATCACTAAGCTGGTGGAAGCGACGAAAAACATTCGCATGGATCAACCATTCGCAGAACCTGCGCCATTTATGGGCCCACAAATCTCAGTGGCTGCGGCGAAGTTCATACTTGATGCGCAAGCAAACCTGCAATCTCTAGGCGGTGAAAGCTTAATTGAAGCGAAAGCAGGAGAGGCGGCGTTTGTTTCTCCAGGCATCATCGATGTGACTAACATTGCCGAGTTGCCAGATGAAGAATACTTCGGACCGCTGCTGCAAGTCGTGCGCTATGAAGGTTTGGATAAAGCCGTCGAGCTGGCGAATGACACGCGCTTTGGCCTGTCGGCAGGTCTTGTATCAACAGACGATCAAGAATGGGAATACTTTGTTGACCACATTCGCGCAGGCATCGTAAACCGCAACCGTCAATTGACGGGCGCAAGTGGTGACGCCCCATTTGGTGGCCCTGGTGCATCAGGCAACCTTCGTCCAAGCGCCTACTACGCGGCGGATTACTGTGCTTACCCTATGGCATCTATGGAAGGGCAGGAGACGGAATTACCTGCGACATTGAGCCCTGGCGTGACGCTTTAAGTTTCAATAACAGGGTCACGACCATGCATCGTGGCCCAATGTGCTGACGCATCATTTAGGTTTGGGTAGTACGCGTTGGCATTACACGGCAAGTGAGCACAGACTCAAAAAGCGTGTTTGACTGACTGACATTTACCGTCACAGGTTGATGGTTGCTCGTTCATTATTCTGGACAGCTTTTGGGCTGTGAACGAGCGACCACACTCTTATCTTAATCCTACATCTCGTAACAAGGAGTCGTTATGACGCCCGATGTGTTATTTGAATCGCTATGGCAAGACTACATCCAACGTCTTTGTCCTTCTGCTGCTAAGGTGCATCAGCTTCTACAAGAAGATGAGGCTCTGATTAATGATCATATTGCTTTACGTACTTTCAATGTTGAGCCGCTAGGTATTGAGACATTGGCGAAACCGTTTTTAGCTGCTGGCTATAAAGCGTGTGGGGACTACGTATTTGAGAGCAAAAAACTGGTCGCAAAACACTATGAGCACCCAGACCCGAAGCAGCCTAAAGTCTTCATCAGTGAGCTGAAAGTCGAAGAGTGTTCGCCAGAGCTGCAAGATATTGTGGCGAAACTGGTTGCGCAAGTGGATGCTGAAAAACTGTCGGGCAGTGCATTTCTGCATGGCGGTCGCTTATGGGATCTAAGCTTTGCTGATTACCAAACGTTGGCTAAAGAGAGCGAGTATGCGTCTTGGCTGGCCGCGCACGGTTATGGTGCTAATCATTTTACGGTGAGTGTGAATCAGCTGAATCAACACGATGAAGTCAAACAGGTTAACGACCATCTTCGTCAAGCAGGGTTTGTGATCAATGAGTCGGGCGGTGAGGTGAAAGGCTCGCCGGAAGTGCTGCTTGAGCAATCGTCTACGATGGCAGACAAAGTGCCAGTGACCTTCGAAGAAGGTTCGGAAATTATCCCAGGTGGCTTTTACGAGTTTGCTAAACGTTACCCAATGGAGAATGGCGAGTTGTATCCAGGCTTTGTTGCCGCTTCAGCAGACAAAATTTTTGAAAGCACTAATGGTTAAACGTACCAATGGCTAAACGCCATGGAATACCTTGGGCTAACCTGCTAGTTGCGACCTAGAGCCTGACTGCAAGGCAAATAACAAAGTAAATAAAAAGCCACCAATGTCGCCATTGGTGGCTTTTATAATTTTGTTCGTGTCACTCTAAATTGAGATTAACGAGTACCGTAAACAACGATAGTTTTACCGTGCGCAGAGATTAGGTTCTGCTCTTCTAGCATCTTCAAGATACGACCTACCGTCTCACGAGAACAGCCAACGATTTGACCGATTTCTTGACGAGTGATCTTGATTTGCATGCCGTCTGGGTGAGTCATCGCATCTGGTTGTTTAGCAAGGTTCAGAAGCGTCTGAGCGATACGACCAGTTACGTCTAGGAACGCTAGGTCACCCACTTTTTGGCTAGTTACTTGAAGACGACGAGCCATCTGCGCAGAAAGACGCATTAGGATGTCTGGGTTTACTTGGATAAGCTGACGGAACTTCTTGAAAGAAATTTCAGCAACTTCACAAGGAGATTTAGCGCGAACCCAAGCTGTACGCTCTTGGTCTTCTTCGAATAGACCAAGTTCACCAATAAAGTCACCTTGGTTTAGGTAAGAAAGAATCATTTCCTTACCTTCTTCGTCCTTGATAAGAACCGCAACAGAGCCTTTAACGATGTAGTACAACGTTTCAGCTTTTTCACCTGCGTGAATTAGCGTGCTCTTTGATGGGTACTTATGAATATGACAGTGTGAAAGAAACCACTCTAATGTTGGGTCGGTTTGAGGTTTACCTAGAACCATAATATCTCACTTCCTCTGCAGGGTACGCTTGCGCTATCCATATTTTAGCTAAGCCTGAATTAGGCTTACTAGAATAAGAGCACTTTTTATATGCTGCAAGCTCTCTTGTGTTTCGGTAAGAAATAGTATCCTTTTTCGAAAACGATTTCTTGATTTTAATCGTGCCATGATTGAGATTTTGTAAGCAAAACTGTGCACATGATCACGGTATGAAAAGTAAACATCTAGCCCGCTACGTTTTTAGCCAATTTTTCCTGTTTCAATCAGCTGTTGTAGGATAGGCCTAACTATGAGCTCCATTGCAAAGCTCATTTTGCCGCCTGGGACAACAATGGTGTTGTGGCGCGACATAAATGAGCCATCAATCATGGCCAGTAGATATGGGAAGTCGACATTCTTAATGCCGCGCAGACGAATCACCACAAAGCTTTCATCTAAACTCGGAATGCCTTTGGCGTTAAGCGGGTTGGAGGTATCGACGGTTGGGACGCGTTGAAAGTTGATGTGAGTACGAGAAAACTGCGGAGTGATGTAATTGAGGTAATCGTCCATTGATCGCACGATTGAGTCCATCACCGCTTCACGCGAATGGCCGCGATCGCGAGTGTCGCGCACGAATTTTTGGATCCACTCTAAGTTCACAATTGGCACCATGCCAATCAAGAAATCCACATGCTGAGCAACATTAACATCGCCATCAACCACACCACCATGCAGCCCTTCATAAAACAGCACGTCGCTGTTTTCAGGTAAGTCTTGCCACGGTGTAAATGTGCCTGGCATTTGATTGTAGGGAACCGCTTCGTCAAACGTATGCAGATAACGGCGCACGCTGCCAGTGCCGTCATGACCGAACTTACGGAAAAACTCTTCTAATCCCGGGAAGTCATTCGCTTGCGGACCAAAGTAACTGATGTGTCGGCCTTGCTCGCGGGCTTTGCGAATTTCGATGTCCATTTCAGGGCGAGTAAAGCGATGGAAGCTGTCTCCTTCCACCCATGCTGGCCTGATGTTCATCATATTGAACATCTTGCGGAATGCTTCAGACGTCGTGGTTGTGCCGGCACCGGATGAACCAGTAACCGCAATGATTGGGTGTTTAGCTGACATGACAAACCTTGTCGAAAATTACGTACCTGTAAAGTGCAGCAGCGAACCGCTGCACGGTCGATAACCCACTATAGCATGTAACAACGACTTGTCATCGAGTGGGATACGGTAAAAATGTGAACGTGCTAAAACTTTGCTTTGAGTTGAATATCAACCGTTTCATGCAGTTCTGAGAACACGATGACGGCTTCACCTTTTTCTAGTTGCGTCTTCACTTGATCGATTTTGTTTTGCAGTGAAATTTCAACCGCGCCATAGTCGGTGCCTTCGCGTAGCACGAACTCACGAATTAGATTTTCCAGTGTTTCTGGCGCGATGTCTTGCCAAGGAATGATCATAAATACCTCAAACTTTTATGATGAAAGGCTAGTTTACTGTGTTCGCGGTTTGGATACAGCTGAAAGGTACTCTGCCGCGACACTTTCGTAGTACGCGGGCAGGGCTTCCTCTAACCAGAACTTTGGTTTTAATGCTGTACCAGTCAGAAAACCAACGTGTCCGCCGTGCTCAAACAGACGGTAATCAATGTTATCTGGCAGAACAAATTTGGGGATCACCTCTTCGGTCATGAACGGGTCGTCTTTGGCGTGGATGATCAAAGTTGGCAAGGTGATCCGCTGTAACTTGCTCAATCCTGAGCATTGATCGTAATAATCTTGTGCATCCTTAAAACCATGCAGAGGTGCAGTGATCAAGTCATCAAATTCGTACAGACGAGTGACGCGCTTGATGGAGTTGTACGACAGCGCCAATTCTCCATGCAGTAAATGATGTTTTTGTAGAGCATTCCGTTTGAGCGAAGAGAGTAGGTAACGGCGATACACTTTGGAAAAGCCCTGCTCAATTCGATTGGCACAAGCTGCCAGATCCAGTGGTGCAGAGACGATGGTGGCCGCTTTTAAAATCGGGTCATCTTTGTATTGGGCTAAGTAGTTCGCCAGCATATTGCCACCAAGGGAGATGCCGACGGCGACTTTTGGATTGTTTGGAAAGCGCAGATGAAGGTGTTCCAAAAAGAAGCGAGCGTCCGTTACTTCTCCTGAATGGTATGCGCGAGCTTTTTTGTTCGGTTTGCCGCTACAGCCACGAAAATGCATCATCACCGATAACCAACCAGATTTCGCAAACGCATTCATCAGGCCGTTTGCATACGGGCTGTAGAAGCATCCTTCCAAACCATGAAACAAAACGAAGATGGGTTTGTTCTGCGCACGTTCTTTGGTGGGATCTTCACTCCAAGCGAGATCGAGGAAGTCGCCATCGTCGGTATCCAGCGTCTGCCAAATAGGCGTAAACAGCGCTTTTTTACGAATAAAGCGCGGTAAAAGGGTCTGAAGGTGCGGGTTCTTGATCCCGGCGGCTGCGAAAAATTGTGTCATACCTAACTGCTCTTATATGGTCCTTCATGTCAGTTGAAGAACTTATTAATATAATCCTTTATAAAGATTATAGGTATTCTACAGCGTTATGAGTGTTTTGGTGGGTGAATGTTTGGCACAGGGATAGCAAAGGCTTGTTGCAAATGCTCTCCACCAAGCTGACGACAGTATCTGAGCGTGAGTGGATCGCCATCGTTTTTAATCAGTGTAAGTGAGTTAATACAGTCGACCAAATCGGCTTGTTGTTGCTTTTCGAGTTGCAGTTCAAACTGCAGGCTTTCTCGATATAACGCATCGTTCACTTGGGATTTTAGATGACGTCGCAGGTCGCGAAAAGAGTGTAGCAGCGTTTCACTACGGCCAAGGCAGCTTTGAACCAAATGCCAATCTTTCTCTTGGAAGATAAGCTGCTGCTCGTCGAGCCAACGGAGCAGCAGTAATAGATTCACGTTACCGTGGTAATTGTTTTGCAATGATAAACACGCTTCTTTTACTTCTCGCACGCCATAAAACTGCAGGCTGAACTGCCAAAGGTGTTCTAGGGTAAGAGTGTATTCCGCGTGTTTGTTTGTCATTGGTTAAACTCTAGCTCCATCTGCTCCAGTTCTTCCTGAGCAGACATCCATTCCATTTCCACTTCTTCAAGTTCTGATTTGCTCGAAGCTTGAAGGGCCAGCACTTCATTTAGTTTAGCTTTATTTTCGGCTTCATACAGTGAGTTATCCGCCAATTGTTCTTCAGCCTCTGCCAGTGCTACACCTAACTTATCCATTTTATTTTCTAATTGTGTCAGGGTTTTGCGAATTGGCGCCGTCAGTTTACGAAATTCCGCTTCGCGACGTTTTTGCTCTTTCTTCGCAGCGGCACTGTTTGCGGTATCTTTAACTGGTTGCGACGCTTGTGCTTCTTTTCGCTCGGCTTTTTGTTGTTCAGTCAGCCACTTGTAGTAGTCGTTTAGGTCACCATCGAATGGCGCAACTTGACGATCATGCACTAAGTACAAATCATCGGTGGTTGCGCGCAGTAAGTAACGGTCGTGTGAAACAATCACCATCGCACCTTCGAACGTTTGCAGAGCCATGGTTAACGCTTGGCGCATGTCTAAGTCTAGGTGGTTGGTTGGTTCGTCGAGTAGCAATAGGTTTGGTTTTTGCCACACGATCAATGCCAACACCAAGCGTGCCTTTTCACCACCAGAGAACGGTGCGACTTTTTCTAGCGCTTTGTCGCCTTGGAAACCAAAACTACCTAGGTAATCGCGCAGTTGCTGCTCTGTTTGATCCGGTGCAATCTGCATCATGTGCTGCAGTGGTGTTTCTTCTGGGTGCAACGTTTCCAACTGGTGCTGAGCAAAGTAGCCGATCTTTACGCCTTGCGAATAGGTGAGATCGCCGCCTTGCGCTTTAAGTTCACCTGAAAGCAGTTTGATTAAGGTCGATTTACCTGCGCCGTTGCGGCCAAGCAAACCAATACGGCTGCCCGGTACTAAGTTCAGACGAATCTTTTCTAAAATTAGGTTGTCGCCGTAACCTGCCGATACGTCGTCCATCATCATGATTGGATTTGGCAGCGCAGCTGGTTGACGGAATTCAAAGCTGAATGGGTTATCGAACTGCGCGGGCAAGACTTTTTCCATGCGTTCTAGCGCTTTGATTCGGCTTTGCGCTTGGCGCGCTTTCGACGCTTTGTAGCGGAAGCGGTCGATGTAGCTTTGCATGTGCGACATTTGCTTTTGTTGCTTCTCGAACATCGCTTGTTGCAGCATCATTTTTTGCGCACGTTGATTTTCGAATGACGAGTAGTTGCCCGTGTATTCGTTCAGCTGTTGGTTTTCGATATGGATGATGCGACCAACGATCGGATCTAGGAAATCTCGGTCGTGCGAGATCAAGATCAGCGTGCCAGGGTAGTTTTGCAGCCAGCGTTCTAGCCACATTACGGCGTCCAAATCCAAGTGGTTGGTTGGTTCGTCGAGCAGTAGTAGATCGGAACGACACAATAGTGCTTGAGCTAAGTTAAGGCGCATACGCCAACCACCAGAGAACTGAGTTAAGTTCCAGCTCATCTGTTCTTGGCTAAAGCCAAGGCCGTCAAGCAGTTCTGCCGCACGGGCACGGATGCTATAGCCGCCAATGGTTTCGATCTTGCCGTGAATTTCTGCCACCAGCGTACCGTTGTCTTTTTCTTCGGCAACCGCTAGCTGTTGCTCAAGACCGCGGTATTCGCGATCACCATCAATGACGTATTCCAGTGCGCTGCGTTCTAAAGCCGGTGTTTCCTGCGCTACCCACGCCAATTCCCAATGCTGAGGTTGGCTGAACGAGCCCGCGTCAATCGACAGTTCATCTTTCAGTAGAGCAAATAAGGTCGATTTACCACAGCCGTTTTTGCCAACCAGACCTACTTTGTCACCTGGGTGAATGGTTGCCGATGCTTGGTCTAAAAGAGGTTTACCGCCACGCAGTAACTGAATATCAGAGAAGGTAATCATAGGGTTTTTGTTCACTTTGCGCAGCGCGCGTTTCTTGGTCGTTGATCTCGCGATGAATAGTAGGGCTATTGACGGGAAAAGTCGATCACTGAGCTTTAATTGCATTATGCTATACAAAAAAGTATAACAATTTGATAACGGATAAAAATCACCACAAGGACGACCATTTGGCTGTAGCAGCGTCTATTCTCCCAAGAGTTCTGGTCATTTATGCTCACCCAGAGCCGCACAACTCCATTGCTAATCAAGTGATGATAAAGCGAGTGCAATCACTTGAGCACGTGACGGTGCACGATCTTTATGGCGCTTATCCTGATTTCTTTATCGATGTGAATCACGAACATGATCTACTGATGAATCATGATGTGATTGTCTTTCATCATCCTCTTTATATGTATTCATGTCCGGCGTTGTTGAAAGAGTGGTTAGACCGTGTGCTCGGCAAGGGCTTTGCGTTTGGCGACGGTTCTGCACTGGAAGGCAAATATTGGCGCAGTGTGATCACCACGGGTGGTAAAGAAGAAGCCTTCAGTGCTAGGGGGTATAACAAGTATCCGTTAGAGCAGATTCTGCAACCGTTCGAGTTGACGGCTGCACTATGTCAGATGCATTGGATGGAGCCGCTGGTGTTGTATTGGTCGCGCAATGTTTCTGATATTGAACGCTATGACCACGCGGAGCAGTATCGTCGATGGCTGAGTAATCCTCTTGATGAGTGGGAAGCGTTGCACCAAGGAGGTCAGCATGGCGATAACCAGTGAGTTTCTACAAAGCAGTGTCGTGTTTCTGTCGGCGGCGGTGATTGCTGTTCCTTTGGCGCAGCGATTTGGCTTAGGTTCAGTGCTTGGCTATTTGTTGGCAGGGGTATTGATTGGCCCATGGGGATTACGCCTGATTAGCGATGTCGATGCGATTCTGCATTTTGCCGAGCTCGGGGTGGTGTTACTGCTGTTCTTAATTGGCTTGGAATTGAACCCGAAAAAATTATGGCAAATGCGAGGGCCGATTTTAGGTCTTGGCGGCGCGCAAGTTGTAGTGACGACGGCGGTTATTGGTAGCATTGTCAGTTTGTTTGGCTTGAGTATGCAGGTGAGTTTGGTCATCGGCATGGGGCTAGCCCTTTCCTCTACGGCTATTGCACTTAAAGTGATTGAAGAGCAAGGCCTCAATGGCACCGAAACGGGCCAGTCTGGTTTTGCTGTGCTGCTTTTTCAAGATATCGCCGTCATACCGATGTTGGCTATGTTACCGCTTTTGGCTGGTGAACAGAATGTAGGTAGTTGGTTCGATGCTTTTACCGTTTTAGGTAGTGTCGTAGCCTTGTTGATTGGTGGTCACTTTTTATTGCGTCCTCTGTTTCGTTTTGTCGTGATGAGTGGGGTTCGCGAGCTATTTACTGTGGCTTCACTCTTGGTGGTGCTAGGCATTTCTGTGGTGATGCAAAAACTGGGCTTGTCCATGGCGCTAGGAACTTTCTTAGCTGGAGTGTTGCTGGCCGAAAGTGAATATCGCCATGAGTTAGAAATCGCTATCGAGCCGTTTAAAGGCTTGCTGCTTGGTCTGTTTTTTATCGCGGTTGGCATGGCGGTAAACTTAGGCTTACTGGCGTTGCATCCTCTTGAAATTCTTGGTGCGGTGGTGGCTTTGGTTGTGGTGAAAGGTTTGGTGTTGTACGCCCTAGCCAGGGCGGGGCGAGTGCGAGAAAAAGCACGTAGCCGTATGGCCGCCATCTTGAGCCAAGGTGGTGAGTTTGCTTTTGTGATTTTCACCGCGGCAAGCCAAGAAGGCATTTTATCCAAAGAACAAGTGGCGTTTTTGTTGGTTGTGGTGAGCCTATCGATGGTGACCACGCCACTCTTGTTGATGGGACAAAAGAAGTGGTTCGCTCATACGCTTAATCAGGAAGAAGAGAGCGTCACCAGTCACGTGGTTGATCGTCGTCCTCGCGTCATCATTGCGGGTTTTGGTCGTTTTGGGCAAATCGTTGGGCGCTTAATGTACGCCAATAAAATCAAAGTTACGGTATTGGAAAGTGACGCCAGCCAAATTCACTTACTGCGTAAGTACGGCTACAAAGTATTTTATGGCGATGCCACGCAAATCGATTTGTTGCGCGCCGCTGGCGCAGACAAAGCGGAAGCGTTAGTGATTTGTACAGACTCGCCGGATGAAGTGATGGCGATTGTCGATATCTGCCGTACGCATTTTCCGAATCTCAAATTGCTCGCTCGTGCTCGAAGCCGAGTTGAGGCCTATCAGTTGATGAGCCATGGTGTGCAAAACTATTCACGTGAGACCTTTTTAGGCGCACTGGATCTTGGTCGTCAAACTCTGGTTGAGTTAGGCATGCACCCATATCAAGCAAAGCGGGCAGAAGCACATTTTCGTAAGCTCGATAATGCTATGCTTAAAGACTTGCTGCCTCAGCATAATGAAGATAAGAAGCTCGCCCAAAGAGCCAAAGAAGCTCGTAAAGAGCTAGAAGAAATTTTTGGTCGTGAGATGGAAAGTGATCACCAGTCGCCTAATCATTGGAAGTAGTACCCGCAGACCTAAGCGGGAAAAGGAACAAAAGTGAAAGCCAAGAAACGTTTTATTGCGGGGGCAAATTGCCCACAGTGCAGCCAGCAAGATACCCTACGCTGGTGGATAGAAAACAATATTGAGTTAGTCGAGTGCGTTGAGTGTGACTACACCGAGCAGCGTAAACCGCAATCTGTAGAGAAAAATAAACACTCCGCGCAGGAAATGATTGGGATTTTTAAGCCTGAGTAATTGAACTTCGATAATTGATCCCCATAATACTACCATCGCAGTACTTAACCCCATTCTGGTTAAGTCAATTAATCTCTCTGGAGTTAGTATGAAAATTGAAAAGAACGTTGTTGCAAGCCTTGCATACAAAGTAATGATGGAAGACGGTGTAGTAGTTGACCAATCAACTGCAGACGCGCCTCTAGATTACCTTCACGGTCACAACAACCTAATCACAGGTCTTGAAAAAGAGCTTGAAGGCAAAGTGGCTGGCGACAAGTTCTCAGTAACTGTAGCTCCTGAAGATGCATACGGTGAGCACAACGACGCTCTAGTTCAGCGCGTTCCTGCTGACGTATTCCAAGGTGTTGAGCAAATCGAAGTTGGCATGCGTTTCCTAGCAGACACTGACCAAGGTCCAATCCCTGTAGAAGTGACTGAAGTAGACGGCGACGAAGTGGTTGTTGATGGTAACCACATGCTAGCAGGTCAAACGCTAACATTCGAAGTTGAAGTAATGGCAACTCGTGAAGCAACAGCAGAAGAGATCGAACACGGTCACATTCACCAAGCTGGTGGTTGTTGTGGTGGTCATGACCACGATCACGACCATGAAGGCGGTTGCTGTGGCGGCGAAGAGAAAGGCGACGACCACGAATGTTGTGGCGGCGGCGGTTGCGGTTCTCACTAATCGCATGCTCTTCACTAGATAAACGCATCTAGTAAAGCTTTAAAAAAGCGCAAGTTGAGGTTTCAACTTGCGCTTTTTGTTTATCTGCGGTGTAGTGCAAATCATACAAGGAATAACAGTTGGACAAAGCGATGACGAAACCGTTCTCAATTGCCATTCACGGCGGAGCAGGCACCATTTTGCGTGAACAAATGAGTGATGAACTTCAGCAATCCATCTTGGCAGACTTAGAAGCTGCGGTAAAAGCAGGACACCAAATACTCGAACAAGGTGGAGAAGCGCTTGATGCGGTGGTCGCTGCGGTAAAAGTACTGGAAGACTCTCCCAACTTTAATGCGGGTAAAGGCTCGGTTCTTACTCACAACGAAATGGTAGAAATGGATGCCTCTGTGATGGATGGTCGCAACCTTGCCGCAGGTGCTGTCGCGGGCGTTAGACACATTAAAAACCCGATCGAGTTGGCTCGGGATGTGATGCTTCGCAGCAACCATGTGTTGTTGGTTGGTGAAGGTGCTGAGAAGTTTGCTTTTGAACAAGGCCATCAATACACCGAACAAGATTACTTCTTCACAGATCGCCGTTATGAACAGCTGCTCTCAATGCGTGAGAAAGGTTTGTTTGCGTTATCTGAGTCTCGTTACCCGGATGATCGTAAACACGGCACTGTAGGCGCAGTGGCGTTAGACCAGCAAGGCAACTTAGCTGCGGCGACCAGTACGGGTGGGGTAACCAATAAGCAATATGGTCGTGTTGGAGATTCTGCACTGATAGGCTGTGGCACGGTGGCTGAGAATGGCGTGGTGGCAGTTTCAACTACGGGTGTTGGTGAGTTCTTTATTCGTAAACGTGTTGCGGAAGATGTAGCAGCACGTATGCGTTATCTGCAAGAGGACGTACATACCGCGTGTGAAGCCATTATTCAGGGAGATCTCAAAACCATGGGCGGAGAAGGTGGCCTGATTGCCATTGATGCGAATGGGGCGTTGCATTTCGCTATGAACAGTACGGGGATGTATCGTGCGGGTATCAATACTCGCGGTGAGTTGAGTGTGAAAATCTACGCTAACGACTAACCGTTCGATTATTTCACGACGAGCCACCGTGCAATTACAACAAAGCCCAGCATAAGTCTGGGCTTTGTTTTGTCTTTCGCGTATTGATCAGTAATGCGGCGGCGGTGGCTCGTTGGCTGGATCTTCCATATTCGAAGAATCCATATTTTTCACTTTGCCTACTACGTACTTCATTTGATCTTGCATCTTCGTGATCTGCAATTGTTGTTGTGACAATGCACTGTTCAGATCTTCGATTGTTTGCTCTTGGAACGCCACCTGACACTCTAAGTCGTTGATGCGTGCTTCCAATTGCTCAATGAGTTTTTCTGTCATGACCCGTTCTCTAGTTGCCAAGCTTGGGCGATGCCCGCCGATGTGGCAGTAATTACACGTTGCTTAGAATCAAAGGCAGCATCATACACGACCGCGCGAGGAGGGCGAGTATCTTTTTTCGGCTCGACTTCAAATCCGTCAATGCGCTTTCCGCTCTGCGTATCCCAAATCGAGACGCGGCCTGAAGGTGTTCCCGTCACCAGTTGAGAACCATCATCAGAAAAACGCGCGGTAGAGAAAATCAGCTGGCGCGACCAACTGCTGAGTTGCGAAACCTTTTGACCTGTTTCTAAATTCCAAATGATCGCTTGATTGCCACCGTCTGACGTCATGGCGAGTTTGCCATCTCGTTGTAGTGCTACGCGCACAACACGTTGTTCATGTTCAAAAGTTCGTAATACCTGACCAGATTCAGTATCCCAGAGGTAAGCTTTGTAGTCGTTACCGCCTGTTAATGCGAATCGACCATTGGGAGAGATGGCGACAGAGTTGACTTTTTCTCGGTGAGCGAGGAACTCCAAGCGACGACCGGTGACTAAGTTGACGTAAATGGCTTTACCGTTTGAGAGCCCGAGTAGCACTTGTTCACCGTTGCTGGTGATGTCGATGTCGCGAATTAACGCGTCAGAAATGGACCACAGCCCTTGTGCTTGCGTCCAGCCAAGGTCCCAAACGGCAAAGTTGATTTGACCTGCGGTTACAGCAAAACGGCCGTTGTCTGAAATACGAATATGAGATACCGCGTTGCCATCGGCATCAAGCTCTCCGAGCGTTGCGAGTTTTTTGTTTTGCTCTAGGTCCCACAAAACCAAGTGGTGTTCTTCAGAGTAGAGCAGGGCAAATCGACCATCTCGGCTGAGTCCAAAGCTCGTTGAGCCCTGCGGTTCGAGTGGCCAACGTTGAACTTCATGCTCGGTAAAAAAGCAACCATTTAACGTGGTGATGACAATTAAATATAGGAATAAATGAGAAATTCTTTGCATCACATCTAATAATCCGGTTTGTGTCTTAAGACATATAGCTAGTATATTGGTATAACGATTGTCTTCACCAGTCTCATATAAGATTTGTGCACAATAACCAATGGCGAAGCCATTATTGGGAGAATTTAATGAAATCAGTTTTAAAAGTGTCGCTACTTGCTGCAACAGTAATGCTAGCGGTAGGTTGTCAGAAAGAAGAAACAAAACCAGAAGCAGCACCTCAAGCAGAACAAGTTCAAGCAGAAACAGGTAAAGCGGTTCACTTTAAAACCGACGACGACAAAGCGGCATACGCAATCGGTGTTTCATTTGCTAACTACCTAAGCACTAGCATCGAAAAACCAAGCGAAATCGGTATCAACCTAAACAAAGACCTTGTTCTTAAAGGTATCGAAGATGTCTTTAAAGGCAACGCAGAGCTAAACGAAGAAGAAACACGTGCTGCTCTAGAATCTCTAGACAAGCGTGTTGCTGAGAAGATGCAAGCACAAGCAGCAGAAAAAGCAGCGGCAGCGAAAAAAGCTGGCGATGATTTCCGTGCGGAATTCGAAAAGCAAGAAGGCGTAGTGAAAACAGACACCGGTCTTCTATACCAAGTAATCACACCTGCTGAAGGCGAGAAGCCAAAAGACACTGACACTGTACAAGTACACTACAAAGGTACGTTGATTGACGGTACTCAGTTCGACAGCTCTTACGATCGTGGTGAGCCAGCAACGTTCCCTCTAAACCGCGTTATCCCAGGTTGGACAGAAGGTGTTCAGCTAATGCCTGTGGGTTCTAAATTCAAATTTGTTATCCCGCCAGAGCTTGCATACGGTGACCAAGACACACCAAGCATTCCAGCAAACTCAACACTTGTATTTGAAGTTGAGCTACTAAAAGTTGAGAATGACAAAGCTGAGCAATAAGAACGAGCTGAGCTAAGTTATTGAAAAAGGTCCGTTTAACGGGCCTTTTTTGTTCTAGGTCACTAGTTGGTGAGTTTGCTAGGTTGCGTTTCAAATTTTCTGATAAACTTACACCAATTTGTTGATTTTTCGCTCGAAGGCTTATGACAACTACAGAAACAATAAATGCGGAGATGTTGCTCGAAATGGAATCGGTTAACGTGATGCCATTTACTGAGCACGACAAAATCATCTTGAGATCTTACGAAGCGGTCGTGGACGGTATCGCGAGCCTGATCGGTCCGTTTTGTGAAATCGTTCTTCACTCTCTGGAAGACTTAAATACCTCTGCAATCAAAATCGCTAATGGCGAAAACACCGGCCGCCAAGTAGGTTCGCCTATTACTGACTTAGCGCTAAAAATGCTGAAAGACATTGAAGGCTCTGAGCGTAATTTCTCACGTTCTTACTTCACACGTGCCAAAGGCGGCGTACTAATGAAGTCAATCACTGTTGCGATCCGCAACGGTGAAAATCGCGTAATTGGTTTGCTGTGTATCAACGTCAACCTTGATGCGCCATTTTCGCAAGTGTTGCAATCTTTCATGCCAACGCAAGAAGCGAAAGAAGCCGCTTCATCGGTGAACTTCGCGAGTGACGTAGAAGAGCTGGTGGACCAAACCGTTGAACGTACGATTGAAGAAATCAATGCGGATAAATCGGTATCGAACAACACTAAGAATCGTCAGATCGTGATGGAGTTGTACGATAAAGGCATCTTCGACATCAAAGATGCCATCAACCGTGTTGCCGATCGTCTTAACATTTCAAAACACACCGTGTACTTATACATTCGTCAACGTAAAACCGAGGACGAATAAGCGTGGGTGGATTAACTTACACGCTGGTGGTAAATGGCTCTGTTTACGGCAGCCAATCGGCACGCAGCGCATACCAATTCGCACAAGCAGTCATTGAACAAGGGCATACTCTGGTGAGTGTGTTCTTTTATCAAGATGGTGTGACCAACGGTACTGCGTTAAGTGTGCCAGCTAATGATGAGTTTGATTTGACTAAAGCATGGCAAGGTCTCGCTAAAGAACATGATGTGCGTTTGGAAACGTGTGTCGCTGCAGCGCTGCGTCGTGGCATCATTAGTGAGGATGAAGCCACTCAACATGGTTTAACACAAAACAATCTTGCAGAAGGTTTTGTACAAGCGGGTTTGGGCAGTCTAGCCGAAGCGATGTTAACCCAAGACAGAGTGGTACAGTTTTGAGTCAGTTAACTTATCTATTTCGAAGCGCACCGCATGGCAGCGCAGCTGGTCGCGAAGGCGTTGATGCGCTTTTGGCGGCTTCCGCGTATTGCGAAGATATCACCGTGATCTTTATCGGAGATGGCGTGTATCAGCTTCTATTGGGGCAAGAACCTAGTGGTATCTTAAGCAAAGATTACGCGCCGATGCTCAAGTTATTCGATCTATACGACATCGAACAGGTGTTTGTGTGTTCAGAATCGTTAGCGCAGAGAGGATTGGCTCAAGCTGATCTCGTTATAGATGCTCAAGCACTCAGCCTTGAGCAAGTAAAAGAAAAACTGCAGCAAGCTGGCAAGTTACTGTCATTCTGAGGACGCTATGTTACACATCATCAAAACTGTTTCAGCCTTAGAAGATGCATTCGCATTGTATAGCGAACAAGATGCTGCCTTGCTGATTGAAGATGCCGTCTACGCCGCAAATCCACAGCACAAGGCGTTTAGCCATGTAAAACACGCCACTGTGTTCGCATTAGAAAGCGATATTCAAGCGCGTGGAATGGCAAATCGTATCAGTCCATCAGTGACTGTCGTAGACTACGTTGGCTTTGTCGAATTGACGGCAAAACACGATAAATCTCTCACCTGGGATTAATACACCTTTCCTGTCGATAAAGCTTTACGGATGAATTGCTTTAATTGAACAAAAAAGATCCGTATATTTCTTGACACACCTCTCACTGCTGCATAGAATTTTGCGTCCCTAACTGCCAATGGTGGCTAGGGATAGATTTTTCACAAAGCTTACTTTCAAGTAAATCAGGAGCTAGTTAATGGCAACTATTAACCAGTTGGTACGTAAGCCACGTGCAAAGCAAGTTGTTAAAAGCAACGTGCCTGCACTAGAAGCGTGCCCACAAAAACGTGGTGTATGTACTCGTGTTTACACTACTACACCTAAAAAACCTAACTCAGCACTTCGTAAAGTTTGTCGTGTACGTCTGACAAACGGCTTCGAAGTTACTTCGTACATCGGCGGTGAAGGTCACAACCTTCAAGAGCACTCAGTTGTTCTAATCCGTGGTGGTCGTGTTAAAGACCTTCCAGGTGTGCGTTACCACACTGTTCGCGGCGCACTAGACTGTGCTGGCGTAAATGACCGTAAACAAGGTCGTTCTAAGTACGGTGTGAAGCGTCCTAAGTCTTAATGGATTCCGTTAAGTAAGGCCAAACACTAAATTATTTTTAATTTTTTGAAAAAACTGAAAAGTTTTGGATAAAACCTGAAGAAGACAACGGAGATAAATCCATGCCACGTCGTCGCGTCATTGGTCAGCGTAAGATCCTTCCAGATCCAAAATTCAAATCTGAATTGCTGGCAAAATTCGTTAACATCCTAATGGTTGACGGTAAAAAATCTACTGCAGAGAAAATCGTTTACACTGCACTAGATTCTATGGCTGAAAAGTCTGGTAAAGACCACTTAGCTATTTTTGAAGAAGCTCTTGAAAACGTTCGCCCAGCGGTAGAGGTTAAATCTCGCCGTGTTGGTGGTTCAACTTACCAAGTTCCTGTAGAAGTACGTCCGGTTCGCCGTAACGCACTTGCTATGCGTTGGTTGGTTGAAGCTGCGCGTAAGCGTGGTGAAAAATCTATGGCTCAACGCCTAGCTGCTGAAATGCTAGACGCGTCTGAGAACAAAGGTACTGCTGTTAAGAAACGTGAAGACGTTCACCGTATGGCAGAAGCGAACAAAGCGTTTGCACATTACCGTTGGTAATACCTTTTCAGTGCTGCAAGGTTCCTTGCAGCACTTCTTTAGTTCCTATGCCTATGCTAGGAACTATTGCTATATCTAGGGGATAGCATTTTTTAGCTATAGCAATAGTCCCTATCTCTAAGTTAAGAGGATTCAATCGTGGCTCGCAAAACTCCTATTGAGCACTACCGCAATATCGGTATCTGTGCTCACGTAGATGCAGGTAAAACAACCACTACTGAACGTATTCTGTTCTACACTGGTCTGTCTCATAAAATCGGTGAAGTTCACGATGGTGCAGCAACCATGGACTGGATGGAGCAGGAGCAGGAACGTGGTATCACTATCACTTCAGCTGCGACGACTACTTTCTGGCGTGGTATGGAAGCACAGTTCCCTGAGCATCGCGTAAACATCATTGATACTCCAGGACACGTTGACTTTACGATCGAAGTAGAGCGTTCTCTTCGTGTACTTGATGGTGCAGTGGTTGTGTTCTGTGGCTCGTCTGGTGTTGAACCTCAGTCTGAAACAGTATGGCGTCAAGCTGACAAATACCACGTTCCTCGCATGGTGTTTGTAAACAAGATGGACCGTGCAGGTGCAGACTTCCTACGCGTTGTGGATCAAATTAAAAACCGTCTTGGTGCGAACCCTGTTCCAATCCAACTAAACGTTGGTGCTGAAGAGGACTTCCGTGGTGTTATCGACCTTATCAAGATGAAGATGATCAACTGGAATGATGCCGATCAAGGCATGTCGTTCACTTACGAAGACATTCCAGCAGACATGATCGAGCTTGCTGAAGAGTGGCGCAATCACATGATTGAGTCTGCAGCAGAAGCAAGTGAAGAGCTGATGGACAAGTACCTTGAAGAAGGTGAATTGACCGAAGCTGAGATCAAACAAGCTCTACGTACTCGCACACTAAACAACGAAATCGTACTGGCTACTTGTGGTAGTGCGTTCAAAAACAAAGGTGTTCAAGCGGTACTGGATGCAGTAATCGAATTTTTGCCATCGCCATCTGACGTACCTGCAATTAAAGGTGTTGACGAGAAAGATAACGAAATTGAGCGTCACGCAGACGACAATGAACCGTTCTCAGCACTGGCGTTCAAGATCGCGACAGACCCATTCGTGGGTACGCTTACTTTCATGCGTGTTTATTCTGGTGTTGTTAACTCAGGTGACGCGGTTTACAACTCTGTAAAAGAGAAGAAAGAGCGTTTTGGTCGTATCGTTCAGATGCATGCAAACAAGCGTGAAGAAATCAAAGAAGTTCGCGCTGGTGATATTGCTGCTGCTATCGGTCTGAAAGATGTAACGACAGGTGACACACTGTGTGACCAGAACCACAAAGTGATTCTGGAGCGCATGGAATTCCCTGAACCAGTTATTCAGATCGCTGTAGAACCTCGTTCTAAAGCAGACCAAGAGAAAATGGGTATCGCGCTAGGTAAACTGGCTGCGGAAGATCCATCATTCCGCGTAGAAACGGACGACGAAACAGGTCAGACTCTGATCTCTGGTATGGGTGAACTTCACCTAGATATCATCGTTGATCGTATGAAGCGTGAATTCAGCGTTGATTGTAACGTTGGTAAACCTCAGGTTGCTTACCGTGAAACCATTCGTGGTAAAGCGGAAGTGGAAGGTAAGTTCGTTCGTCAATCTGGCGGTCGCGGTCAATACGGTCACGTATGGGTCAAACTTGAGCCTTCAGAACCTGGTGAAGGTTTCGTATTCGTAGACGAAATCGTGGGTGGTGTGATTCCTAAGGAATACATTAGTTCGGTAGCGAAAGGTATCGAAGAGCAAATGAATAGTGGTGTTCTAGCGGGTTACCCTGTCCTAGATATTAAAGCTACACTATTTGATGGCTCTTACCACGATGTAGACTCAAGCGAGATGGCGTTTAAGATCGCTGGCTCGATGGCATTCAAGAAAGGTGCACTAGAAGCACAACCTGTGATTCTAGAACCAATGATGAATGTCGAAGTAACCACTCCGGAAGATTGGATGGGTGACGTTGTTGGTGACCTAAACCGTCGTCGCGGTATGATCGAAGGTATGGATGAAGGTGTGGCTGGTCTTAAGATCATCCGTGCTCAAGTTCCACTATCTGAGATGTTTGGTTACGCAACTGACCTACGTTCTGCAACTCAAGGCCGTGCGTCTTACTCTATGGAGTTTAACGAGTACGCTGAAGTGCCGAAAAACTTCGCAGATAAAATTATTGCAGAGCGTGGTTACTAATTGACGATTGAACTACAAAAAGTTTACGACTTTTTGCGAGATCAAGCCGTCCAAATATTGCGCTAACGGGCGTTGGCGCATAAAATAACAATTTCTGGCGCGTCGTAGATCAATAATGATCACGGCGAATCATAACTAGGAAGGAACACGATCGTGTCTAAAGAAAAATTTGAACGTACGAAACCGCACGTTAACGTTGGTACAATCGGCCACGTTGACCACGGTAAAACAACTCTAACTGCTGCTATCTGTACTACTCTAGCTAAAGTGTACGGCGGTGAAGCGAAAGACTTCGCATCTATCGATAACGCTCCAGAAGAGCGTGAGCGCGGTATCACAATCGCAACTTCTCACGTAGAGTACGACACTCCAAGCCGTCACTACGCGCACGTTGACTGTCCAGGACACGCTGACTA
>NZ_JBICMD010000030.1:0-107774 GCF_043106015.1 Vibrio sp. GLN_1 | reverse complement strand
GGATGAAATTGCAGCAAAACCACTTAAAAGAGCACGTTATTTCTACAGTTCTTTGAATTTATCCGCGAAAAGAGCCACTTTTTCCCAGTTGGTGTACTCCACTTCTTTAGTCGTGTCCGTTTCACCACCAGTCATCGACATAATGAACTTAATCATCATTTTGTCGAACCAACCGTAGCGCGGATAATAAAGGGCACCAGCGAAGACTCCAATTAATGTTGGCTTCCAAGGAGATTTGATTAGGAACTTACGAATGTAGGCACTTCCTTCTGGGGTATCTTTCCCTTGGTCTTCTTTGCGGGCGGTTAAGTTCACACAGAAGAAAGCCACTTTATTCTGTTCTAGCTGAGTGAGGTTGCGTTCAATAAATTGGTATAGCTTCTTATTTAGGTGACCATAACGAATAGAGGCACCAATGAGCACTTTTTCATATTGGCTGAAATCCATCGTCTCTACATTATGTAAATCCACCAGCTCACATTCAAAGTCTGTTAATTGCTCTTCTATATAGTGGAAGATTTTTTTGGTTTGCCCTTCACGAGAAGAGTATAGAAATAATGCTTTTGCCACGATTTCCCCTTAACTACGCCAAAACGTCGGCGTGAGTAGAATAAGTAAGGTAAATATTTCCAGACGACCAAATAGCATGGAGACGATCAGCACCCATTTCGCTTTGTCGTTTACATCACCAAAGTGAAGTGCGACTTCGCCCAATCCAGGGCCAAGGTTGTTGAGTGTCGCTGCTACGGCAGAGAATGCACTTAACTCATCCATGCCTGTTGCAATCAAACCCAACATACATACCACAAACACTAACGCGTATGCTGAGAAGAATCCCCATACAGCATCGACCACACGTTGCGGTAGTGCACTACCTCCGACTTTGATGGTGTAAACCGCACGAGGATGAACCAGACGTTTAAGTTCACGCGCACCTTGTAAGGTAAGAAGCAAAATGCGGATCACTTTCATACCACCACCAGTCGAACCTGCGCATCCTCCTATAAAAGAGGAGAACAGTAGCAACACTGGCAAAAACAATGGCCAATCTGCAAAACCGGTTGTGGTGAAACCTGCGGTTGTCGAGATTGAGACAGTTTGGAACAATGCTTGGTCAAACGCATCATAAGGTGATGTGTAAGAGTGGTGCTTCAATAGTAGTAAGAAGCAAACCAAAAACAGTAACACCTGAATAAAGATGAATGCGCGGAACTCTGGGTCTTTCCAATAATACTTAGGATGAACCCCACCAGAGGCAAATGCTGCAAAGTGCAGAGTGAAGTTACAAGCAGAGATCAGCAAGAACACCACGGTAATCAGGTTAATCGCGTAACTGTCGAAGTAGCCCATGCTGGCATCGTGAGTTGAGAAGCCACCAATCGCAATGGTAGAGAAACTGTGGCTGATGGCATCAAACGGCGTCATGCCCGCGAGCCAAAAAGCAACCGCACAAGCGATTGTCAGGCTTAAATAGATGTACCACAGCGCTTTTGCTGTCTCGGCTATGCGCGGGGTCATTTTGGTATCTTTCACTGGACCCGGAATTTCTGCGCGGTACAACTGCATCCCACCGATGCCCAACACTGGCAAAATAGCGACCGCGAGTACAATGATCCCCATCCCACCAAACCATTGTAGAAATTGGCGGTAGAACAAAATCGCTTTAGGTAATTCATCAAGGCCGACAATAACGGTCGCCCCTGTCGTAGTTAAAGCAGAGAAGGATTCAAAAAAAGCGTCAGTCACAGAAATGTTGGGATTATCTGCGATTAAAAATGGAAGCGAACCCGCGCTGCCCAAAACCGTCCAGAAAAGAACAACGATAAGAAAGCCATCACGTGATTTGAGCTCATGTTTATGCCGACGGTTAGGAAACCAACACATCGCTCCACAAAAAAGCAGCACAAAAAAAGTCGTGACAAAAGGTACACCAGCGCCGTCTCGATAAAGAAGCGCAACCAGTGCGGGTGCCAACATGGTGACACTAAAAAGCGCGAGCAAAAGCCCGACGATTCGAATAATTGAACGAAATTGCATGGATTGATTGACTAGCGAAGCTGTCCCTGTTGCTTCCTGGTTTTCATTATTGTCCGTCGAGTGGGGTTACAATTGCCTTTGCCCCACTTTTATTGATGATAGCTTGGGTAAACGCGCTCACTTCACGAAGCTCAATTTCCACCACTAATATTACCTGATCGCTATATTCAGCAGCGACTTCTACCGCACCAAATTGAGGCATGATCGACTGGGCGATAGGCATAAACCCATAGTCTAACGTTAGTCTGAGTTTTGTGGTTATTTTTTTCTCAATAGTTTGAAGCAGCTTGAGAGCTTGCTGCACCCCGCCGCCGTAAGCTTTGACTAAACCTCCAGTACCAAGCTTGATGCCCCCTGAATATCGCGTCACTACCGCAGTGATTTCTCCCACGCCAGAGCCCGATAGCTGCGCCAAAATTGGCTTGCCAGCAGTCCCGGACGGCTCGCCGTCATCGCTAAAGCCCCATTTCATTGAATCTTCAGGTCTGCCCGCTACGAATCCCCAGCAATTGTGTCTTGCATCCGAGTGTTTGGCTTTAATTTGATCAACAAACGCCTTCGCCGCATCAACGCTTGGCGTGTGTGCGAGGTAGGTAATAAAGACACTTTTTTTGATTTCTTCTTCAAACAGAGCAGGCGCAGAGGGAATCAGATAAGGCTGGTCATTCATAGCATTAGGTCAATGTTTACTTTGCTCGAAGTCTATCACGAGAGTGAATTCAGAGTCGCATAAGATCTGCCACAGCGCACAATGTTAAACACTTGTTTAAAAAATGTATTGAAATTAAACAATCCGCGATCCAAACTAACTTTACTGGTCAAACCAGAATAAGAATAAACGACTTCCTCGATACTTATTTGCCGACGAATTCAGCACTAACAATAGGTATACAGACAATCCACGATTGTATGTCATGGAGATAGACAATGATTTACCAAGCCGACACCCTACAGGTAAAGGAAATACAAGATGGCATAGCAGAGCTGAGCTTCTGCTCCCCTAAATCCGTAAACAAGCTCGACCTAGCAACACTAGAGTCTCTCGATAAGGCTCTTGATGCGTTGACTTCACATCAAGGTCTAAAAGGCTTAATGCTCACTTCAGATAAAGACGCGTTCATCGTTGGCGCAGACATCACTGAATTCTTGGGCCTCTTCGCTAAAACAGACGCCGAGCTCGATCAATGGCTACAATTTGCCAATAGCATCTTCAATAAACTAGAAGACTTACCCGTTCCGACAATCTCAGTACTTAAAGGTCACACACTTGGCGGCGGCTGTGAATGCGTACTGGCTACCGACATGCGTATCGGTGACAAGACCACCAGCATTGGCCTACCAGAAACCAAACTGGGCATCATGCCAGGCTTTGGTGGTTGTGTGCGTTTGCCGCGTGTTATCGGTGCAGATAGCGCGATGGAAATCATCACGCAAGGCAAAGCATGTCGTGCAGATGAAGCATTGAAGATTGGTTTATTGGATGCTGTGGTTGAAACTGATGCGTTGTATGAATCCGCATTGCAAACACTGACTTCAGCTATCAACGAAAAGATCGATTGGCAAGCACGTCGTAAACAAAAAACCTCACCACTGACACTCAGCAAGCTAGAGTCAATGATGAGCTTCACGATGGCAAAAGGCCTAGTGGCACAAGTAGCCGGTCCACACTACCCTGCGCCAATGACAGCCGTTATCACGATTGAAGAAGGCGCACGCTTTGCGCGTAACGAAGCGCTCGACATTGAACGCAAATACTTCGTTAAACTCGCGAAATCAGAAGAAGCCAAAGCTCTGGTTGGTCTGTTCCTCAACGACCAATACATCAAAGGCATCGCGAAAAAAGCGGCGAAATCAGCAAGCAAAGACACTGAGCGAGCAGCGGTATTAGGTGCAGGCATCATGGGTGGTGGCATCGCTTACCAATCTGCGCTGAAAGGCGTGCCAGTATTGATGAAAGACATCGCCCAACCATCTCTCGATTTAGGCATGACCGAAGCGTCTAAACTGCTGAACAAACGCCTTGCTCAAGGTCGTATCGACGGCTTCAAGATGGCGGGAATTTTGGCATCAATTACCCCAAGCCTACATTACGCAGGCATCGAAAACTCAGATGTGATTGTTGAAGCCGTTGTCGAAAATCCAAAAGTAAAAGCAACGGTACTGAGCGAAGTCGAATCGCACGTTGGTGAAGACACCGTCATTACATCAAACACATCGACGATTCCAATCAACTTATTGGCACAATCACTTAAACGCCCAGAAAATTTCTGCGGTATGCACTTCTTTAACCCTGTGCATCGCATGCCTTTGGTTGAAATCATCCGTGGTGAAAAAACTTCTGATGAAACCATCAACCGCGTAGTGGCTTACGCAGCGAAAATGGGTAAATCCCCAATCGTCGTGAACGACTGTCCGGGATTCTTCGTCAACCGCGTATTATTCCCGTACTTTGGCGGTTTCAGCATGTTGCTTCGTGACGGTGCAGACTTCACTAAAGTCGACAAAGTCATGGAACGCAAATTTGGCTGGCCGATGGGCCCGGCGTACTTGCTTGATGTAGTCGGCATCGATACTGCACACCACGCACAAGCGGTGATGGCAGAAGGTTTCCCTGAGCGAATGGGAAAACAAGGTCGTGACGCGATTGATGCTCTATTCGAAGCCAACAAATACGGTCAGAAGAATGGCAACGGTTTCTACAGCTACACCATTGATAAAAAAGGTAAGCCTAAGAAAACCTTCACTGAAGATATCTTGCCAGTACTGGCAGACGTCTGCGCGGATAAACAAGAGTTCGATGAGCAGACCATCATCCAACGTATGATGATTCCGATGATCAACGAAGTGGTGCTGTGTCTGCAAGAAGGCATTATTGCAACTCCTCAAGAAGCAGATATGGCGCTGGTTTACGGCCTTGGTTTCCCTCCATTCCGCGGCGGTGTATTCCGCTACCTAGACAGCGTAGGTATTGCTGAATTTGTTGAAATGGCAAAACAGCACGCTGATCTAGGCGCGATGTACCATGTTCCGCAAATGTTGATTGATATGGCGGCGAAAGGCGAAAGCTTCTATGGCGCGCAACAGCAAGGTTCTATCTAAGGAGGGATTCCCAAAATGACTAATCAAACCAGAAACGTTGTCGTAGTCGATTGTCTACGTACCCCAATGGGTCGCTCTAAAGGTGGTGCTTTCCGTCATACTCGTGCAGAAGACCTTTCTGCGCACCTAATGAAAGGCATTCTGGCACGCAACCCACAAGTGAACCCAAGTGAGATTGAAGACATCTACTGGGGCTGTGTGCAACAAACGCTTGAGCAAGGCTTTAACATCGCGCGCAATGCAGCGCTGCTTGCTGGCCTACCAATTGAGATTGGCGCAGTAACCGTGAACCGTCTGTGTGGCTCATCTATGCAAGCCCTGCATGATGGTACTCGTGCAATCATGACAGGTGACGCGGAAATTTGCCTGATCGGCGGTGTCGAGCACATGGGTCACGTACCAATGAACCACGGTGTAGACTTCCATCCTGGCATGTCGAAAAATGTCGCCAAAGCCGCTGGTATGATGGGTTTAACCGCTGAAATGCTTGGTAAGCTTCATGGTATCAGCCGTGAGCAACAAGATGAGTTTGCGGCGCGCTCTCACGCTCGTGCTCACGCAGCAACATTGGAAGGTCGCTTTAAAAACGAAATCCTACCAACCGAAGGCCACGCAGCAGACGGTACGTTGTTCCAGTTAGATTACGATGAAGTGATTCGTCCAGAGACCACCGTTGAAGGTCTGTCTCAACTTCGCCCGGTATTCGACCCAGCGAACGGTACCGTAACAGCCGGTACATCTTCAGCTCTATCCGATGGTGCATCCGCAATGCTGATCATGAGCGAAGAGAAAGCCAATGAACTTGGTTTGAAGATTCGCGCACGAATCAAAGGCATGGCGATCGCAGGTTGCGATCCATCCATCATGGGTTACGGCCCTGTAGCTGCAACGCAAAAAGCGCTGAAACGTGCAGGTCTTGCAATTGAAGATATGGACGTTGTCGAGCTAAACGAAGCGTTTGCAGCGCAATCTCTGCCATGTGCGAAAGACCTAGGTCTGCTTGAGGTGATGGACGAAAAAGTGAACCTGAATGGCGGCGCGATTGCTCTAGGTCACCCATTGGGTTGTTCTGGTGCACGTATCTCAACAACACTTATCAACCTAATGGAAGCCAAGGACGCCAAATACGGCCTTGCGACCATGTGTATCGGTCTTGGTCAGGGTATCGCTACTGTCTTTGAGCGCCCGTAACCCTTAACATCTCCAGTTAGGTAATCAACCAATACCAGCAAAATTTGGTATTACACTTAAGGCGGCATCTTATGTCGCCTTTTCTTTTATTAGGCACCCTACAATTTATGCACAAAACGCATAAATTAGATGATGAAGTTTCATTTTATTCATAAATAAAGAAGGCATACACTTACAGGCAGTTAATGGCTTGCTGCTCGTGGCATTCCTGCCGCGCTATCGCACACTCGGAGAACCTTATGTTTAATGCTCTAGTTCTAAACCAAGAAGACAAACGTACTATCGCAAACATCGAACAAATCGATGAAACACAACTGCCGGAAGGCGACGTACTGATTGACGTTGATTACTCATCGTTAAACTACAAGGACGGCCTTGCGATCACAGGGAAAGGTAAAATCATCCGCAACTTCCCAATGGTACCAGGCATTGATCTAGCGGGTACGGTCGTAAGCTCTGACGATGCACGCTACCAAGCAGGCGATAAAGTCGTTCTTACTGGCTGGGGTGTCGGCGAAAACCACTGGGGCGGTATGGCGCAACGTGCTCGTCTAAAAGCGGATTGGTTGGTTCCTCTACCAAAAGGCTTAGACAGCAAAAAAGCAATGATGGTCGGTACAGCTGGCTTTACCGCAATGCTGTGTGTTCAAGCTCTGCTGGATGCTGACATCAAACCAGAAGCTGGCGAAATCCTTGTCACTGGCGCCAGTGGCGGCGTAGGTTCGGTGGCAGTGACGCTTCTGGCTCAACTGGGCTACAAAGTGGCAGCCGTTACTGGTCGTGTTGAACAAAACGGTCCGCTTTTAGAAAAACTGGGCGCAAGTCGCATCATCGACCGTGTTGAATTTGAAGAGCCTGCACGCCCACTAGAAAAACAAATTTGGGCTGGCGCAGTCGACACCGTTGGCAGCAAAGTGCTAGCGAAAGTATTGGCGCAAATGGATTACAACAGCGCCGTCGCGGCGTGTGGTCTTGCTGGCGGTTTTGACCTGCCAACCACAGTAATGCCGTTCATCCTACGTAATGTGCGTCTGCAAGGTGTGGATTCCGTGATGTGTCCAACCGAAAAACGCATCGCAGCGTGGGAAAAACTGGTTGAGCTACTACCAGACAGCTATTTCGAGCAAGCGTGTACTGAAGTAGAGCTCGCTGAAGCGCCAAAATACGCCGAAGATATTACCAACGGCCAAGTAACCGGTCGCATTGTTATCAAGCTATAGTCATCAAGCTGTAGCTATAAAGCTATCGTTATCAAGCTACAAGTCAGCACTTCACGTAAATAGAGCCAGCGTTGCTGGCTCTTTTATTATCAGTTCAATCCCATGTCTTCGATTCGCTTTGCAATCAGCCTGCTGCACTCTTCACGCACAACGGAGCGCAGCCATTCTTGAGCAGGAGAATGCTCACAGCGCGCATGCCAAATCATCGAATAATCAAAAGGCGTAAATTGGAATGGCAACGGTTTTACGACTAGGTCATAGCGCTCAGCAACCAGATACGCCAAATCTGCCGGAACGGTAATGATGATAGGCAGAGTATCCACAATCGCCAGCGCAGCTTCTAAATGGTACGCACGCAGCACCATTTTGCGTTGCGGCTTGTCGATCAGAGCTTGCTCAATCAACGCTTTCACTCCGTCACTGATGGCAATCATCGCGTGAGGGTGGCTCAAATAGTCGTCCAAACTCATCTCTTGATTCGCCAAAGGATGCTGTTTGGACAGTAAACACAACACGCCAACGCGACCAAGAATCTCGCTACGCAGCGGCTCCACGGGGCCAGTTGGGCGACAAATGGCGAGATCGGCCCCTTCATAAGTCAACTGATCGGATAAACGGTCATGCTGCAAAGGCAAAAAGTTAAACGACACATTCGGCGCTTCTTGATAAATGCGCGGTAAAGCAAACGGCAGGATAGTTTGCATGGCGTAGTCCGTGGTCGCGATGGTGAACGTCTGATCGCACTGCTGAGGATCGAACTCGACGGGCGACAACAATTGGCGCAGCGATTCCAACGGTTCACCTAAAGAGCGATCAATTTCTAGCGCTTTTTGGGTTGGGATCAAGTGCTGACCTTGGCGCGTAAACAGCGGATCGCCAAGCAGATCGCGTAATCGCCCTAACACACGACTCATCGCCGATTGGCTTAAATTAAGGCGAGTTGCCGCCTTACTGACGCTGCTTTCTTCAATCAGTACACGCAACGCGACTAATAAATTCAGATCTCGGCGATAGATGTCTTCTAGTTCCACGATTTGCCACTTACAATGCGAGGGTTTTATCAAATTGTACTCTTCAGGCAAAAAAAATCCCGCCTTTCAGCGGGGAAGCCCAAGAAAAATGGGGATAGTGTCGGAATGAAGTGTTGGTAAAAATAGGTGAGCGGTATTGTTCATGTTTGATTGAGGCAAGAGGCGCTAATTCTCTTGCTCTGATGCACCTGACCATTTGTGCATCTCAATCCAAATCCCAATAATGGTTGCACTCATGCCTGCTAAAGGCATCAATGAGGTTTCAGCTGGCGTTCTAAGTACCAATGCACAGAACGAGATAAAACACAGCACTGAGTAAATCGTGAGTCTGTCTAACGCTGTTAACATCGCCTCTCCTTGCCAGTTGTTACCAAATTGTTAATTTAAGGTAAAACAAAAAAATCCGTTTGCCAAGTGGTTATTGAATATTTTTTCAACGAACGTAAAATTCACCGCTCAGTTAGTTACGAGAATCACACTATGAGCTTTAATCCTGAACTGGCAACAAAGACGTTAGAGGCGGAAGGACTGCGCTGCCCAGAGCCAGTGATGATGGTCAGGAAGACAATTCGCAACATGCAAGATGGTGAGGTTTTGCTAGTAAAAGCGGACGACCCATCGACAACTCGAGATATTCCGAGTTTCTGCCGCTTTATGGATCACCAGTTGATTGCAGCGCAAACAGAACAACTGCCTTATCAGTACCTGATTAAGAAAGGTTTGGAATAATCTCAGTGAGATCAAAAACGGCAGCCCAGTGGGCTGCCGTTTGTTTATTCGTCATATTCTAGTGTGCGAACTTCAGATTGGAGTTTGTTAAGTTGTTTCTGCATCGCACGTATTTCTTCATGCATTGGAATAATGTGCGCCACCCGAATCCACGCTTCAACCGTCAAGCCAGTAAGAATGAACGTCCCTGCCACAATCGGCAACCACATATCAGTCAGTACCATCGCTAACAAGCACAGCGCCAAACCAAAGGTGAATAAATAACTCTGACTCTTTGGGGTCATCCCCATGTAACGTGTAAGCATAAACTTGCCCTCTCGCTATCATTCACACCATTAAACTACCATGACAAGTATGACACTAATATGTCATCCGTCACGCTACGGAGCGATTTTAAGTCAGAGTTTGAGCTGCGCCACTAATTCGCTAGTTATTGATAATTCGCACCATTTTAACGATTGTTCGCAGATAACGTTTTTCCTTTTCAGGCTACGTTATCCGCTTCAAACCATTAAAAGAAGGCCGCACCAATCGCCAACAACACGAACAAAATAGCGGTTACTTTACGGATCAAACCCAATGGCATCTTGTCTGCTGAAAGCTTACCAATCAACACCACTGGCACGTTGGCCAACAGCATACCAATGGTCGTGCCAAGTATGACCCAACTCAGCGCATCCGCGTATTGCGCGCCTAGAATGGAAGTCGCAATCTGAGTTTTATCACCGATTTCAGCAACAAAGAAGGCAATAAAGCTGGCAATGAATGGTCCACGATTCGAGATCTCTTCGTCGTCATCCAGTTTGTCTGGGATCAGAACCCAAGCGGCCATGGCAACAAAACTGACCACCAGCACCCATTTTAAAACATCAGGAGATAGATAGTCGGCCACTACCACACCTAACCATGCAGCTAAAGCGTGGTTGGCAATGGTCGCCAAAAAGATGGCTGCAATAATGGGAATAGGTTTGCGGTAACGACTGGCAAGTAATAGGGATAGCAATTGGGTCTTATCGCCAATTTCTGCTAACGCCACAGTAGTAATTGAAATAGCTAAAACGCTCACGACATGCTCATTGGGGCGGGATAATTATTTTAACCATAGACAAACCTCACGCCCCACCCCGGTTCGTGATGATTTGTCTAAGGTCTTGCTAAACTTGAAAGGCTTCAAGTCTCGAACGCCATGGTGATTTTGCACCAATTATGTTGACGAACGAACCGGATGAAACAGAGACTTCATCAGGTAAGCTACTCCCCAAAGACAGGCACAATTCTAGCCACCTTTGTTGCGCATCACAAGAGTCAAAGCAGGTGAAAACTCCCTTTTAGGAAAAATACAGCAGATAACGCGGTAAAAATTCATTAAAGGAGAAAATTGCCCACGAATTAATCAAGATTAGCTCTACTCCCATGCTCAATATCTGGTTATACTTGATTGTTATTTTATTCAACCGTAATTACTCTTTATCGCCCTTGTTTGAGTTGAAAAACTCGGCATACGAGACGAATTAATGAGTAACTAGAGAATCGCGCGAACCTGACTTATGCAAAAATACGATATCAAAACCTTCCAGGGAATGATCCTCGCGCTGCAGGATTATTGGGCTCAAAATGGTTGTACCATTGTTCAACCGCTAGATATGGAAGTGGGTGCGGGTACCTCTCACCCAATGACCTGTCTACGAGCGCTTGGCCCAGAGCCAATGTCGACAGCTTACGTACAACCTTCACGTCGCCCTACTGATGGCCGTTACGGTGAAAACCCTAACCGTCTTCAGCACTACTACCAATTCCAAGTAGCGCTAAAACCATCGCCTGACAATATTCAAGAGTTGTACCTTGGCTCCCTTGAAGTTCTTGGTATTGACCCACTTGTACACGACATCCGTTTCGTAGAAGACAACTGGGAAAACCCAACACTAGGCGCATGGGGTCTAGGCTGGGAAGTTTGGCTAAACGGCATGGAAGTAACTCAGTTTACTTACTTCCAACAAGTTGGCGGCCTTGAGTGTAAACCAGTGACTGGTGAGATCACTTACGGTATCGAACGTCTAGCAATGTACATCCAAGAAGTAGACTCGGTTTACGACCTAACTTGGAACATCGCGCCAGACGGCAGCAAGGTAACTTACGGTGACATTTTCCACCAAAACGAAGTTGAGCAATCAACTTACAACTTCGAACACGCAGACGTTGATTTCCTATTCAGCTTCTTCGACCAGTGTGAAAAAGAATCGAAAGAACTACTCGAGCTAGAAAAACCGCTACCTCTGCCTGCTTACGAGCGCATCTTGAAAGCGGCACACGCGTTCAACTTGTTAGACGCACGCAAAGCGATCTCTGTTACAGAGCGTCAACGTTACATCCTGCGCATCCGCAATCTGACTAAAGCAGTAGCAGAAGCATACTACGCATCGCGTGAAGCTCTTGGCTTCCCAATGTGTAAGAAAGAACAAGCGTAAGGGGTAGAGTAACATGGCAAAAGAATTTCTAATCGAGCTAGGTACAGAAGAGCTACCACCAACGCAACTTCGTACTCTAGCTGAAGCATTTGCAGCAAACTTCGAAGCAGAACTAAAAGGCGCTGAGCTTGCTCACGAAGGCGTAAAATGGTTCGCGGCACCTCGTCGTCTTGCACTAAAAGTCGCAGCATTGGCAGAAAGCCAATCAGACAAAGTAGTTGAAAAACGTGGTCCTGCGGTTTCTGCAGCATTTGACGCGGAAGGCAACCCAACAAAAGCAGCTCAAGGCTGGGCACGCGGTTGTGGCATCACGGTTGACCAAGCAGAGCGCATGGTTACAGACAAAGGTGAATGGCTACTGTTCAAACAAGAAGTCAAAGGCCAGCCAACGTCTGAGATCGTAGTTGAACTTGCAGCGAAAGCACTAGCAAACCTACCTATCGCAAAACCAATGCGCTGGGGTAACAAAACGACTCAATTTATCCGTCCAGTTAAGACGCTAACCATGCTAATGGGCAGCGACCTAATCGAAGGCGAGATACTTGGTGTCGCTTCAGGCCGCACTATCCGTGGTCACCGCTTCATGGGTGAAAAAGAGTTCACTATCGATTCTGCTGAGCAATACCCTGCGATCCTAGAAGAGCGCGGTAAAGTAATGGCAGATTACGAAGCGCGTAAAGCAATCATCCTAGCTGACGCACAAAAAGCGGCAGCAGCGGTTGGCGGTATCGCTGATCTAGAAGATGACCTAGTAGAAGAAGTAACGTCTCTGGTTGAATGGCCAGTGGTACTAACAGCGAAGTTTGAAGAAGAATTCCTAAAAGTGCCTTCTGAAGCGTTGGTTTACACCATGAAAGGTGACCAAAAATACTTCCCTGTTTATGACGAAAACAAGAAGCTACTACCAAACTTCATCTTCGTATCGAACATCGAATCAAAAGAGCCTCGTTACGTAATCGAAGGTAACGAGAAAGTGGTTCGTCCTCGTCTTGCTGACGCAGAGTTCTTCTTCAACACAGACCGTAAGCGTCCGCTTATCGACCGTCTGCCTGAGCTAGAACAAGCGATCTTCCAAAAGCAACTGGGTACGATCAAAGACAAAACAGACCGCATCACAGAACTTGCTGGCTACATTGCTGAGCAAATCGGTGCTGACGTTGAGAAATCTAAGCGTGCTGGTCTACTAGCAAAATGTGACCTAATGACTTCAATGGTATTCGAATTTACGGATACTCAAGGTGTCATGGGTATGCACTACGCTCGCCACGACGGTGAAGCAGAAGAAGTTGCAGTCGCACTGAACGAACAATACATGCCTCGTTTCGCAGGTGATGAACTGCCATCAAACGGCGTTTCAACTGCAGTTGCAATGGCAGACAAGCTAGACACTATCGTAGGTATCTTCGGTATTGGTCAAGCGCCTAAAGGTTCTGACCCATTCGCACTACGTCGCGCATCTCTAGGTGTACTACGTATCATCGTTGAATACGGCTACAACCTAGATCTTGTTGACCTAGTAGCGAAAGCGAAGTCACTGTTTGGTGACCGCCTAACCAACGACAACGTTGAACAAGACGTGATTGAGTTCATGCTTGGTCGTTTCCGTGCTTGGTACCAAGACGAAGGCTTCAGCGTAGACATCATTCAAGCGGTACTAGCGCGTCGCCCGACGAAACCAGCAGACTTCGACCAACGTGTTAAAGCGGTTTCTCACTTCCGTGAACTAGAAGCAGCAGAGTCTCTAGCAGCAGCGAACAAACGTGTAGGTAATATCCTAGCGAAGTTCGACGGCGAACTAGCAGAAGAAATTGACCTAGCACTTCTACAAGAAGACGCAGAGAAAGCGCTAGCAGAAAGCGTTGAAGTAATGACTGAAGCACTAGAGCCTGCATTTGCAACCGGTAACTACCAAGAAGCCCTAAGCAAGCTAGCTGACCTACGTGAACCAGTGGATGCGTTCTTCGATAACGTAATGGTAATGGCAGACGACGAAGCACTTAAGAAGAACCGTCTGACACTGCTAAACAACCTGCGTAACCTGTTCCTACAGATCGCAGACATTTCTTTGCTTCAAAAGTAATTCATTACTCTTCGAAGTGATTAAGAGATAAGTAAAAGGGAAGCGTCAGCTTCCCTTTTTTGTTGCCTTCAAACGGAGATAACCGGTTCTTATTATTCATTTTGTGAACAAGGCAAAAATTTGTAGGGTGAGACGCGTTGAACTTGTTGGTGCAGAGCTCGGATTGTAGAGGCACAGTTTTGCTATAACTGGGTTGTTTATTCGGGGGAAGGACACAATGAAAAAAACAATTCTCGCACTCTCTATCGGCCTACTGAGCGCCTGCAGCCAAATTCCAGAAAATGCCATCGTATTAAGCGTTGGAGACGATACTGCCGTCTTCGAACCAAACTCAGACGGTTTACTCGTCGCAGAGCAAAAACTAGAAAAAGGCAACTACACCTTTACCATTGCCGACAGCAAACAAACCTGTGGCAACAGCTTTGCGCTAGCGGAAGAAAGCCGCATCAAATTCAATACACCATTAAAAATGGATAACTGCGCAACCGACACATCTATGCCGCTGCGCATTTTCAAAGCCAATACCTACCTCTTCACGCTCAATCCAGACACCAATGAGCTAACCGTTAAAATCAAACCAAAACAGAGTCAGGACATCACCTATTCTTGCCCTGTTGCAACCGACACAGCTAAAACCATCAACGTAGCCCAAACCTTTACTGATGGCACTGTTGTTCGTGACGCCTTAACCGGGCAAGAAACCACCGTCGCCAATGGCAGCGTCACCATGCAGCCGGGCCCTATGAGCCAAGGTCTATTGCTGCTAGAAGAAGTTGAACAGCAAGCCGATAAACCGTTCAGCTGGGATAACGCGACGGTGTACTTCGTCATGACCGACCGCTTCTACAATGGCAACCCAGACAACGACAACAGCTACGGTCGCAGCAAAGACGGAAAATACGAGATTGGCACCTTCCACGGTGGTGACTTAGCGGGTCTGACGAAAAAACTCGATTACATCGAATCCCTCGGTGTGAATGCCATCTGGATAACCTCACCACTGGAACAAATCCACGGCTGGGTTGGCGGCGGCGATAAAGGCGACTTTAAACACTACGGCTATCACGGCTACTACCACCAAGATTGGACCAAGCTTGATGCCAACATGGGTACCGAAGATGAGCTGAGAACCTTCGTCGATACCGCCCACAAGAAAGGTATCCGCGTGATTTGGGATGTGGTCATGAACCACACTGGCTACGCCACATTAGCCGACATGCAAGAATTTGGATTTGGTCAGCTTTACCTTGATGACCAAGAAGCCAAAGAAGTCCTTGGTGAAAAATGGACCGACTGGCAGCCAAAATCAGGACAAAGCTGGCACAGCTTCAACGACTACATCAAATACGGTGATAGTGAAGCGTGGGAAAAATGGTGGGGCAAAGATTGGATTCGCACCGACATTGGCGATTACGATGCGCCGGGATACAACGACATCACCATGTCTTTGAACTACCTACCGGATCTCAAAACCGAATCGACGCAGAAAACCGGACTACCAAACTTCTTCCGCAATAAAAACACCAATGCGCAAGATGAGTTGAAAACCCCACGAGAACATCTGATCACATGGCTATCGGATTGGGTACGTGATTACGGCATTGATGGCTTCCGCGTCGATACCGCCAAACACGTTGAGATGGAAGCGTGGGCAGAGCTTAAAGCAAGAACCACTCAAGCCCTCGCCGAATGGAAACAAAACCACCCCGACAAAGCACTAGACGATCTGCCATTTTGGATGACCGGCGAAGTGTGGGCACACAGCGTGGTGAAGAGCCCGTATTTCGATAACGGCTTCGATTCGATCATCAACTTCGAGTTCCAATCTGACGTGGCACCAAAAGCGCTAAAGTGTTTCGCTCAACTTGATAATGATTACCGCCGCTATGCAGAGCGTATTAACTCCGATCCTGAATTCAACGTGTTGAGTTACCTGTCTTCGCACGATACTCAACTGTTTTGGTCGGCACGCAGCCGCAGCTTTGATGACCAAGCTCGCGCCGCCAATGCGTTAATGCTGGCACCGGGTGCAGTACAAATCTACTACGGCGATGAGATTGCCCGTGACTTTGGCGTGACTGGATCCGATCCGACCCAAGGTACACGTTCCGACATGCCATGGGACAAGATTCATGGCGAGCGTGAAGACTTACTACAACATTGGCAGAAATTGGGCGAATTCCGTCAACGCCACCCAGCGGTTGCTCAAGGTAAGCACATCACTCGTAATCAAGAAGGCTACTACGCATTCGAACGCCAATACCAAGACGACAAAGTACTGATTGTTTACACTGGCGAATAACCGACTCACTCCACCAGCAAGGGAAGCATTTCGCTTCCCTTTTTTAATTCCAAATCCTCTCCATCTGGTCTGATGACAAACTTTTTTCTTCTTCGAGTAAATTCACACTTTGCGTCGTAATAACATTAGGGTAAGGTCAAGTATTACTCTATAAGCTGATGTTTCGTCAGCAATCAAGACACATAAAGCAATCACAATGAATTAGGTATATGTAGGCATGCAGTTCTCAAAGTTTGGTGAAAAATTTAATCAGTATTCAGGTATTACGCAGTTAATGGACGATTTGAATGATGGCCTACGCACGCCAGGTGCCATCATGCTCGGTGGGGGTAACCCGGCCGCCATTCCTGCCATGCTCGATTACTTTCACCAAGCCAGTGAAGAAATGCTCGCCAGTGGCGAACTCGTCGCCGCGCTCACTAATTATGATGGCCCTCAGGGTAAAGACGTGTTCGTCAAAGCGCTCGCACAGCTGTTTCGTGAAACATACGGCTGGGACATCAATGAAAAGAATATTAGCCTAACGAATGGCAGCCAAAGCGGGTTCTTCTACCTATTTAATTTGTTTGCTGGTCAGCAGCCAGATGGTTCGCACAAAAAAGTCCTGTTGCCTATCGCACCGGAATACATTGGCTACGGTGATGCAGGTATCGATGAAGACATTTTTGTTTCGTACCATCCAGAAATAGAGCTACTCGACAACGGCCTATTCAAATATCACGTTGATTTTGAAAAGCTCACCGTCGATGACTCCGTCGCAGCAATTTGTGCATCTCGCCCAACCAACCCAACAGGTAACGTACTGACTGACGAAGAAGTGCGTAAACTGGACAAATTGGCGCGCGAGAACAACATCCCACTGATCATCGACAATGCGTACGGCTTGCCGTTCCCGAACATCATTTTTGAAGATGTCGAACCGTTCTGGAATGAAAACACCATCCTGTGCATGAGCTTATCTAAACTTGGCTTACCGGGTGTGCGATGTGGGATTGTGATTGCGAGTGAAGAAATCACCCAAGCACTCACCAATATGAATGGCATCATCAGCTTAGCGCCAGGCAGTGTTGGCCCAGCATTGGCAAACCACATCATCGCTAAAGGCGATCTACTCAAACTGAGTTCAGAGGTGATTAAGCCGTTCTACAAGCAGAAATCACAACGCGCGGTTGAACTGCTACAACAGGCGATTACCGATGAGAGATTCCGTATCCACAAACCTGAGGGGGCGATCTTCTTGTGGTTATGGTTTGATGAGTTGCCAATTACGACAATGGAGTTGTACCAACGCTTGAAAGCGCGTGGCGTATTGATTGTTCCGGGGGAGTACTTCTTTATTGGTCAGAAAGATGAGTGGGACCATGCTCATCAGTGCTTACGCATGAACTACGTTCAAGACGATGAGATGATGCAGAAAGGTATCGCGATTATCGCGGAAGAAGTCGAAAAGGCTTACCTACAAAGTCAGTAAAGCAAACTCCCGCATCAAAGACACAAATTAAAAAGAGCGCCAACTGGCGCTCTTTCTCACTCTATAGGGCAAATAACTTGCTGATTAGTTGCTTTCTAGCAGGTTGTTGCCACCGATAGCAATTTTACGTGGTTGCATTGCTTCTGGAATTTCACGAACTAAGTCAATGTGTAGTAGGCCGTTTTCCATTGAAGCGCCAGTCACTTTTACATAGTCCGCTAATTGGAACTTACGTTCAAAATCGCGCTCTGCAATGCCTTGGTACACGTAGTTTTTGCCTTCTTCTGCTTTACGCTCGCCCTTCACGATCAACATGTTTTCATTTTGAGTTAGATCGAGTTGGTCTTCAGAGAAACCAGCAACTGCCATAGTAATACGGTAGTTGTGCTCATCTTTTTGCTCGATGTTGTACGGAGGGTAACCGCCAGAAGTATTTTTCGCTGTATTTGCTTCCATCAGGTTTAGCAGACGATCAAAGCCAATTGCATTACGGTATAGTGGTGAGAAATCTACGTTACGCATAAATCTATCCTCTTAATTAAGCAATAGTCTTAGTTCGGATGAACTTCATCCTCTACTGGCGTGTTTATGCAAAAACCGACGCCGAACTAAGAGATTCTTATCATTCCACTGGCCTTGGTTTGGCTCGGAGACATGATATTGAATCTAAAGGTTTAAGTTGTGTGCTAAAACACCATATCCTCTTTTGAGCGATCTCGTTTTAGCGATTCCAGAGGGCTGGTCTTCTAGTCTCTAGCAAGCCAGTCATCCTCTTCACAACTAGATATAAGGTCATCAAAAATCGCTTTCAAGGGACAAAATGAAAAAAATTTCAACGCGCCTATTAAAGACCTCAAATTAAGCTCGCTTTTCCTACGCGACAACAATACAAAGCCCACCTCTTACGGCGGGCTTATAAGCCGCAATTTTTATTTCCGAGATGGTTTACGCGCTTTCACCATCCCTTGCTCGGCCGCTTTTTCTTGCTTCAACTTACGTTTTTCTTTCAAGCTTAACTGGGGTTGCTTCTTGTCTTTTTTACTCATGACTTCACCTCTATTTTACTGACATAACATACAGCTACACACCAGATGCGGTGTCGGTGGCTGTGATTGATGAATGATTTCGGTAATCACAAAGCAGCGGCGCTGGTTGAATATCTCGAGTTCTAAGACCTCATCCTGAGAACGTCCCAACAATCGGGAACCTAAGTACGAATCAACAGCTAGCATCCCCGCAAGAGGTTGGCTCTTACGTGAATCAACTAACGTCATGCGATATTGATAGGAGCGGTCAAGATCCACTAAGCGAACGGTGTCGCCAATCGCAATTCGGGCTAAGTTGCGACACTGGGTTTGCTGTTCGTAGGCTTCAAACAGCGACAGTAATCTTAGTGGTGATTGATAGGTTAAAAAGCGACTGGTTAACCACCAAGTTCGCAGCGCTAAGCAGTACGCAGTGAACCAGCGTTCAAACATGATATTTTCCTTCTTAATGCCTTGTCTTACAGATAATTGCAGTGCATTGAACCGGAAGTGCGTCACCTCCGGCTTAGTTCAGGAAAATCGTCACCATGTTTTCTAACCTCGTATGATTGGAAAGCTCTACAGCACTATAGCGAGCAGGAAAAAGAAAGCAAAAGCACTCAAGCGAACAAAATGGCAAGAAAAACAGAAAAGGGAAACAAAATGGTGCCGCTACTCAAGCCTCTGGCAGTTAGTAGCAGAAAAGCCAAAGTCTTGGCATAAAGTGGTGATTTTCATACCACCAAGAAACAAAAAAGCAGCGATGGCTCGCTGCTTTTTTCTATCCAAAAACGCTTGTCGCTACACGTCTAGGTTTGCAACCTTCAGTGCGTTCTCTTCGATGAAGTGACGACGAGGTTCAACTTGGTCACCCATTAGCGTTGTAAACAATTGGTCTGCGCCTACCGCATCTTCAATCGTTACTTGCATCATGCGACGCGTCTCTGGGTCCATTGTGGTTTCCCAAAGCTGATCTGGGTTCATCTCACCTAGACCTTTGTAACGCTGACGGCTTAGACCACGCATCGATTCTTTAACCAACCACTCAAGTGCTTCAGCAAAGCTTGATACTGGCAGAGTACGTTCACCACGTTTGATGTACGCGCCCTCTTCTAGAAGACCGTCTAGGACTTCAGAAAGGTCCGCCAGCTTGCCGTATTCTTTTGAGTTTAGGAAATCAACACTTAGCGCGTGCTCGTGAGTCACACCGTGTGTACGAACGATGATCTTCGGCAGGCTCAAACCAAGCTCTGCGTGCAGCTCCACTTCGTAGCTGTATTGGCTTGCACCCACTTCTTTCGCGTTTAGTTGCTCAACAAGTTGTTTTGTCCAAGCTTCTACTGCTGCTGCATCATGACACTGCTCAGCCGTTAGACGAGATGTGTAGATAAGCTCATGCACTAAGGCGCGAGGGTAACGACGGCTCATACGATCAGCAAGCTTGATACCTGCATTGTATTGTTGAACCAGTTTTTCTAGCGCTTCGCCAGCTAGAGCTGGAGCTTCTGCGTTTACGTGCAGTGATGCGTTGTCCAATGCCAATGATACTTGGTACTGGTTCATCGCTTCTTCATCTTTGATGTACTGCTCTTGTTTGCCCTTCTTCACTTTGTATAGTGGTGGCTGAGCGATGTACACGTAACCACGCTCGATAAGCTCTGGCATTTGACGGTAGAAGAAAGTCAACAATAGCGTACGGATGTGCGAACCATCGACGTCAGCATCGGTCATGATGATGATGTTGTGGTAACGCAGCTTGTCCGGGTTGTACTCGTCACGACCAATACCACAGCCAAGTGCTGTAATAAGCGTTGCAACTTCTTGCGAAGACAACATCTTGTCGAAACGTGCTTTTTCTACGTTCAGGATCTTACCTTTCAGCGGTAGGATTGCCTGATTCTTACGGTTACGACCCTGCTTAGCTGAACCACCCGCAGAGTCACCCTCCACAATATATAGTTCAGAGAGTGCCGGATCTTTTTCCTGACAGTCTGCAAGTTTGCCTGGTAGGCCTGCTAGGTCTAGCGCACCTTTACGACGAGTCATTTCACGCGCTTTACGTGCAGCTTCACGTGCACGTGCTGCATCGATGATTTTCGAGCAAACCATCTTCGCTTCGCTTGGGTTTTCGACCAAGAACTCAGATAGCTTCTCACCCATCGCCGATTCAACCGCTGATTTCACTTCAGAAGAAACCAGTTTGTCTTTAGTTTGGCTCGAGAATTTTGGATCAGGCACTTTTACTGAAACAACGGCTGTCAAACCTTCACGCGCATCGTCACCTGACGTTGCCGTTTTCGCTTTCTTCGAGAAGCCTTCTTTATCCATAAAGCTGTTTAGCGTACGTGTTAGTGCCGCACGGAAACCAGCAAGGTGAGTACCACCATCGCGCTGTGGAATGTTGTTGGTGAAACAGAAGATGTTCTCTTGGAAACCATCGTTCCACTGCATTGCCACTTCTACCGAAATGCCGTCTTCACGTTCTAAGTCGAAGTGGAAGATTTTCTCGATGATTGGTGTTTTGTTGGTGTTTAAGTGCTGAACGAACGCTTGAATACCACCTTCATACATGAAGTGGTCTTGCTTGTCCGCTTCGCGCTCATCAATAAGCTTGATAGAAACGCCTGAGTTCAAGAACGATAGCTCACGCAGACGTTTTGCTAGGATGTCGTAATGGAATTCAGTGTTAGAGAAAGTTTCTGCACTTGGCCAGAAACGAATTTGTGTACCGGTTTTATCCGTATCACCCACAACCGCTAGAGGCGCTTCAGGCTCACCATGACGGTAAGTTTGCGTGTGGATATGACCGCCACGATGGATGGTTAGTACCACTTTTTCTGACAGTGCGTTTACTACCGAAACACCCACGCCGTGAAGACCGCCTGATACTTTGTACGAGTTATCATCGAACTTACCACCAGCGTGCAGTACGGTCATGATAACTTCTGCTGCTGATACTTTTTCTTCTGGGTGCATTTCTGTTGGAATGCCACGACCATCATCGCTAACGGAAACCGAGTTGTCCTCATGAATTGTCACAACGATGTCTTTACAGTGACCTGCCAACGCTTCATCAATTGAGTTATCCACCACCTCGAAAACCATGTGGTGAAGGCCGGTGCCGTCGTCCGTGTCCCCGATGTACATACCTGGACGCTTACGTACCGCATCCAGACCCTTCAGTACCTTAATACTCGATGAATCGTAATTTTCAGACATGAGTTTCTCTCTTCTAGTTTGACTCTATCCTGCCATGTTCCACATGAAACAATTTGCCATTATCGTCGAGCATGTCGGCGATTTGGTTTTCAGTGATAGAGCTTACAAATACTTGTGCGCCTGTCTCTTTCAAGCAATCAGCAAGACGCTTGCGACGTTGGCTATCTAATTCCGACGCAAAGTCGTCAATTAGGTAAATGCATTGTTTACCGGTCATCGCTGTAAGATGTTGCCCTTGCGCCACACGCAATGCACACACCATCAGCTTTAACTGACCGCGTGACAGAACATCCTCAACGGGCGTTCCATTCACTTTAATGCGCAAATCAGCTTTATTCGGGCCACTAAAGGTGTACCCCAAAGACTGATCACGCTCGAAATTCTTTTCTAGTATTTCTTGGTATGGAGTGTCTTTATCCCAACCACGATAATACTTCAATTGGATCTCAAATTCTGGCAAAAATGTCTGACAGATCGTTTCTGCGACGGTTTTCATCTGTTCAATGTACAGTGACCGCCACTGGCTGATGTTTTCCGCCAAACGCGCCATCTCTTGATCCCAATAACTGAGCTCACGATAGCTACTCGCGGTCTTCAACAACGCGTTTCTCTGTTTGTTGAGACGCTTAAAACGACCCCATGCATCATAAAATGCAGGCTCGGTATGAAACACGCCCCAATCGATGAATGCACGGCGATGTTTTGGACCATCCGTCAGTAAATCAAACCCTTCTGGATGTATCAACTGCAGCGGTAACACTTGCGCCAATTGCGCCAATTTTTGCCCAGATTGACCGCCTATTTTAACCTCTGTCGAGCCATCGCGCTGCTTATTAATGCCGATAGGTAGCTCAAATTGATCCGAGTTCAAAAAACGACCATGAACAAACAGTTCATCACACTCATTTTGAATCACACGACCAGTGAGAGAGCTTTTGAATGAGCGACCATGCCCGAGTAAATAAATCGCTTCTAGGACACTGGTTTTGCCACTACCGTTCGGTCCAATAAGAAAGTTAAAGCCTGCTGATAACTGAATATCACAGGCTTTAATGTTGCGAAACTGCTGAATGATGAGACGAGAAAGAGGCATTCAGTTGGCTTATAGACGAATTGGCATCACCACGTACATGGCACTGTCATCGTCGGCATTTTCAATCAATGCACTGGCATTGGCATCCGACATCGACACTTGTACCTTCTCGCAACGTAGCGTGTTCAGCACATCCAACACGTAGCTAACGTTGAAGCCGATTTCGATTGGGTCACCTTCAAAGGTCACATCCAGCATCTCTTCAGCTTCTTCCTGCTCTGGGTTGTTTGCCGTAATGCGCATTTCGCTGCCCGCTAAGTTAACACGCACACCACGGAACTTTTCGTTAGAAAGAATCGCAGCACGCGAGAACGCTTGGCGCAATTCATCACAACTTGCGATCAGTGTTTTGTTGGTATGTTGCGGTAATACGCGGCGATAGTCAGGGAAACGGCCATCAACCAGTTTAGACGTGAAGATAAAGTTGTTCACTTCTGCACGCACGTTTGAGCTGCCAATTTGCAAAACGACAGGTTGCTCTGGCGCATCCATCAGCTTAACCAATTCCTGCACTCCTTTGCGTGGCACGATGATTTGCTTTTGGGCGAAGTCAGCACCTAGTTGAGTTTGCGATACTGCCATACGGTGACCGTCGGTCGCCACACTACGCAGTGTCGTGCCATCGATTTCAAACAACATACCGTTGAGGTAGTAACGTACGTCTTGGTTTGCCATCGAGAACTGAGTTTTGTCGATAAGCGTACGCAGGTCCGCTTGGCTCAGTGATACTTCAACTTCACTTTGCCAATCTTCAATGTTCGGGAAGTCATTCGCTGGTAGCGTTGCCAGTGAGAAACGGCTGCGACCAGAACGAACTTGCACGCGATCGCCTTCTAACACAAAAGTTATGATCGCATCGTCTGGTAAGCCACGGCAAATATCGAGAAACTTACGCGAAGGAACGGTAATGCTACCCGCTTCGAAATCCCCTTCTAGAGTCACTTTGCTCACCAATTCCACTTCTAGGTCAGTCGCGGTCATTGATAGCACGTTCTCTTCTACTTTAATCAGTAGGTTGCCCAAAATAGGCAGGGTTGGTCGGCCACCCAAAGCGCCCGAAACCTGTTGTAGCGGTTTGATTAAATGACTACGTTCAATAGTAAATTTCATGCTTGGCTCTTTACGCTGTCAGCTCAAAAATTGATTTGCTTAGAATACCGTTATTCTAACCGATTAAGAAGACAGGGTGCGAATCAAGTTCGAGTAATCTTCCTTAATATCGTGGCTCTCTTCTCGCAGCTGCTCAATCTTGCGACATGCATGCAAAACGGTCGTATGGTCTCGGCCACCAAACGCATCACCGATTTCTGGCAAGCTGTGGTTAGTTAGCTCTTTAGCCAGTGCCATCGCCAATTGACGAGGACGTGCAACGGAGCGAGAACGACGTTTAGACAGCAGATCCGCCACTTTGATTTTGTAGTACTCAGCAACCGTCTTTTGAATGTTGTCAATGGTCACCAACTTCTCTTGCAGCGCCAGCAGATCGCGCAGCGCTTCGCGAACGAAGTCGATGGTGATTGGGCGGCCAGTAAAGTTCGCGTTGGCAATGACTCGGTTCAACGCGCCTTCTAACTCACGAACGTTGGAACGCAGACGTTTTGCAATAAAGAACGCAACTTCGTCAGCCAAATGAATTTGATGGTCTTCAGCTTTCTTCATCAAGATCGCCACACGCGTCTCTAGCTCAGGCGGCTCGATCGCAACCGTTAGACCCCAACCAAAGCGCGATTTCAGACGATCCTCTACCCCGCTGATCTCTTTTGGATAACGGTCAGAAGTTAGGATGATCTGTTGGTTACCTTCCAACAATGCGTTGAAGGTATGGAAGAATTCTTCTTGTGAGCGCTCTTTGTTGGCAAAGAATTGGATGTCATCGATAAGGAGTGCATCCACACTGCGGTAGTAGCGCTTGAATTCTTCAATCGCATTGTTTTGCAGTGCTTTTACCATGTCTTGCACGAAACGCTCAGAGTGCATGTACACCACTTTCGCGTTCGGGTTGTTATCCACAATCGCGTTACCCACAGCGTGAAGCAAGTGAGTTTTACCTAGACCAGTACCACCGTAAAGGAACAGTGGGTTGTAGGCAGCTCCTGGGTTATCCGATACCTGACGCGCCGCAGCCAAACCCAGTTGGTTCGATTTACCTTCTACGAAGTTGTCGAACTTATGTTTTGGGTTCATGTTTGAGCGGTGATTGATCGCTGCAATCGCTTGAGGGTCGTCATCCCATGTTTTGTGCACAGGTTTACGTGCTTGCAACTGCGCAGGCGCTGAAGATTCCGCAGCCACATCCGCCGGCGTACGTGTCGGTGCAGGCTTAGGCGCAGAAACTGGGCGACTGCCCACTTCAAAGCGTAAATTCGGGATGTCGTTACCACAGTATTCCTGCAGTAAACGAGTAATGCTGTTCAGATACTTATCACGCACCCAATCCAACACAAAGCGGTTTGGCGCGAATAGAGTGAGAGTATTGTCATTGAGCTCCGCTTGTAACGGACGAACCCACATACTGAATTCTGTAGCTGGTAGCTCTTCTTGAAGCTGCTGCAAACATTGCAGCCAAAGCGAAGATGACACGGTGCCCCCACTGAGTAATTGAATTATCGGAAAAGACTGGCAATTTTACCTGTTGATAACCAAGATCGCCAGCAATTGATCGACGATCAAGTGAATAAGATCTAAGTTATTCACAATTATTTCGCCAAACTTGGTGAGATCAACACACCTTGCCCCAAAATTGCCCACACATTGATCCACATTTGGGCAAATTTAGCGAGATCGACAGATTGGTGATAACTCTGTGTATTATTTTCTTTCCAGCGCCTCTTTTTTCGATCCTTTCGCTTTGATTCGATCGTTTTTCCATCGCCTCCTTGCCAAATTGTCTATTATCTAAACCAAATGAGAACTTATTACTCTCTGGTCTAGGTTATTGCTCTTGGTTATTTATTTAATTGAGCTAACTAACAGTAGTATTTCCAACTATAAAAATATGGAGATGTATTATGAAAAACTGGGTTAAGGTTGCCGTTGCAGCCATCGCACTATCTGCCGCGACAGTTCAAGCGGCAGTCGACACTGCCGCAACTGAAGTCAAGGTGGGCATGTCTGGCCGTTACTTCCCATTCACTTTCGTGAAGCAAGACAAGCTACAAGGCTTTGAGGTGGATATGTGGGATGAGATCGGTAAGCGTAACGACTACAAGATCGAATACGTGACGTCGAACTTCTCAGGTTTGTTTGGTCTTTTAGAAACTGGCCGCATCGATACAATCTCAAACCAAATCACCATGACAGATGAGCGCAAAGCGAAATACCTGTTTGCAGACCCTTATGTGATCGACGGCGCGCAAATCACGGTACGTAAAGGCAACGACAGCATCAAAGGTGTAGACGATCTAGCAGGCAAAACCGTTGCGGTTAACCTAGGTTCTAACTTTGAGCAGTTACTACGCCAATACGACAAAGATGGCAAAATCAACATCAAAACTTACGACACTGGTATCGAGCATGATGTTGCGCTTGGCCGTGCAGACGCTTTCGTGATGGACCGTTTGTCCGCGCTAGAACTGATCAAGAAAACAGGTCTGCCACTGGAACTGGCTGGTGAACCGTTTGAAACCATTCAAAACGCATGGCCTTTCGTCAACAATGAAAAAGGTCAGAAGCTACAAGCGGAAGTGAATAAAGCACTAGCAGAGATGCGTGCAGATGGTACAGTAGAAAAGATTTCAGTGAAGTGGTTTGGTGCTGACATCACGAAGTAATGCTACTTTGCTTTCGAGAATGCGAACAATCGCAACTCTCGACCTAAAATAAACTCATGTGAAGGTGGAACATTGTTTTCCACCTTTTCTTTTCTCTAGCCTTTAGGTAAGCCGTATGGGATTTGATTTTAATTACATGTTGGAACTGCTGCCGATATTGCTCAAATATCTTGGCACAACCATGGAAATGGCCACATGGGGCTTGGTCTTTTCACTGATTTTAGCCGTCATTTTGGCGAACATTCGCGTATTTAAGCTGCCAGTTCTCGACCAATTGAGTCAACTGTACATCAGCTTCTTCCGTGGTACCCCACTGTTAGTACAACTTTTCCTGCTTTATTACGGCTTGCCACAAATCTTCCCTGTGATGGTGGGTATCGATGCATTTTCTGCCGCAGTGATTGGTTTAACGTTGCACTTTGCCGCTTATATGGCCGAGAGTATTCGTGCTGCAATCATCGGTATTGATCGTAGCCAAATGGAAGCGAGCCTATCGGTCGGCATGACAACGCCACAAGCGATGCGTCGCGTGATTCTGCCACAAGCAACACGAGTAGCACTGCCCTCATTGATGAACTACTTCATTGATATGATTAAGTCGACTTCCCTAGCCTTTACGCTTGGCGTGGCAGAAATCATGGCTAAAGCTCAGATGGAAGCCTCTTCAAGCTTTCGTTTCTTTGAAGCATTCCTAGCCGTTGCTCTGATTTACTGGGGCGTGGTGGTGATTCTGACTCGAGTACAAATTTGGGCTGAAGCGAAACTGAATAAGGCGTACGTACGATGATCAAATTAGAAAATATCCACAAGCGCTTTGGCGATACTGAAGTCCTGAAAGGCATTGATCTCGATATCAAACAGGGTGAGATCATCGTGATTATCGGCTCTAGCGGTACGGGTAAGTCGACCCTGTTGCGCACCGTTAACTTCCTTGAGCAGGCCGACGAAGGTCGTATCACTATCGACGACATCTCTGTCGATACACAAAAGCACACGAAAGCCGAAGTCTTGGCGCTGCGTCGCCGTACTGGGTTTGTTTTCCAAAACTATGCCCTTTTTGCGCACATGACGGCTCGCCAGAATATTGCCGAAGGTTTGATTACCGTGCGTGGCTGGAAGAAACAGGAAGCTCTGACTCGTGCACAGCAGATTCTGGATGATATTGGCCTTGGCGAGAAAGGTGACAGCTATCCGGCAGCTCTATCTGGTGGCCAGCAGCAGCGTGTCGGCATCGGCCGCGCTATGGCGTTACAGCCAGAACTGTTACTTTTTGATGAGCCAACTTCCGCGCTGGATCCGGAATGGGTCGGTGAAGTTCTCTCATTAATGAAGAAGTTAGCCAATCAGCATCAAACCATGCTGGTGGTAACACACGAGATGCAATTTGCTAAAGAAGTCGCCGATCGGGTGATCTTTATGGCGGAAGGCAACATCGTCGAACAAGGTTCTCCACAGGATATTTTCGATAATCCACAAGATCCTCGTTTGAAAAAATTCCTTAACCAAGTAGGAATAGAGTAACGATCAAGCAACAGGATCGATTGATCCTTGAGATTTTACTCACACTACGTATAATCGCCCGGCCGGAATTTCGTACTCATTGAGTCATTGACACATTATGTGAGTGTGATTACAATTCCGCCTCTTTGTTGAGAGGCGTCGGTTGTTCTTCTCTATATAAAGAGCTTCTTTATAAAGAAAACAGATGCCCACGCCGGGTTTAACAAGAACCTAAAACTACTGATCAGTAAAGGTAATTATCATGAAACGCACTTTTCAACCTACAGTTCTAAAGCGCAAGCGTACTCACGGCTTCCGTGCTCGCATGGCAACTAAGAACGGTCGTAAAGTTATCAACGCACGTCGTGCAAAAGGCCGTGCGCGCCTATCAAAATAATCGCTAGTTTATTTTGAACACGTACGCGTTTAATCGGGAGTTACGCTTGTTAACTCCCGAGCATTATCAAAACGTCTTCCAGCAAGCTCACCGAGCTGGCTCGCCTCATTTCACCATCATTGCTCGCAATAACAAACTTTCTCATCCACGATTAGGTTTAGCTGTTCCGAAAAAGCAAATCAAAACTGCTGTCGGTCGTAACCGCTTTAAGCGTTTGGCTCGTGAAAGCTTTCGTAACTCTCAACATCAACTTCCAAACAAAGATTTTGTTGTGATCGCGAAGAAAAGCGCGCAAGATTTAAGCAATGAGGAAATTTTTAAGTTGTTTGATAAGCTATGGCAACGCCTGTCTCGCCCTTCACGTGGATAGCCATTGGGCTCGTTTATCTTTATCGCTGGTTTATCAGCCCTCTGATTGGTCCTCGTTGCCGGTTCACACCAACTTGTTCCACTTACGCGCTAGAAGCTTTGAGAGCTCACGGTTTTGTAAAAGGATGTTGGTTATCAGGCAAACGTCTATTAAAATGCCACCCTTTGAATGAAGGGGGGTATGACCCCGTTCCACCAGTCCAAAAACAAGACAGAGATAACTAACGATGGATTCTCAACGTAATATCCTGCTCATCGCTCTGGCACTGGTTTCTTTCTTGCTATTTCAACAATGGCAAGTCGCAAAGAATCCAGCACCTCAAGCGGTTGAACAGGCTCAATCAAGCAGCACTCTACCTGCACCATCTTTTGCTGATGAGCTGGACCCAGTTCCTGGTCAACAGCAAGCTTCTGCAAAAACTATCACAGTAACGACTGATGTTTTAACTCTGTCGATCGACACCATTGGTGGCGATGTGGTACATGCCGACCTAAACCAATACTCTGCTGAACTTGATTCATCAGACCCATTCGTTCTGCTAAAAGACACACAAGGTCATCAATTCATCGCACAAAGCGGTCTTGTTGGTCCTCAAGGTATCGATCTAAGCAGCTCTAACCGTCCTCACTACAATGTGAGCGCAGACAGCTTCACTCTAGCTGACGGTCAAGACGAACTACGCGTTCCGATGACATTTACTGCAAACGGTATCGAATACACAAAAACTTACGTATTAAAACGCGGCAGCTACGCGCTGAACGTTGAATACGATGTAGCGAACAACTCTGGTAACAACGCAACCTTCGGTATGTACGCACACCTACGTCAAAACCTAATGGACGCTGGTGGTAGCATCACAATGCCAACCTACCGTGGCGGTGCTTACTCGACTGAAGATACTCGTTACAAAAAATACAGCTTTGAAGATATGCAGGATCGTAACCTGTCTATCAACCTAGCAGATGGCCAAGGTTGGGCAGCAATGATCCAACACTACTTCGCAGCTGCTTGGATCCCTCGTAACGAACCAGGTACTAACCTTTACACTCGCGTAATTGGCAACCTAGGCGATATCGGCGTACGTATGCCGAACAAAACGATCGCGACGGGTGACCAAGCGAAGTTTGAAGCAACACTTTGGGTTGGTCCTAAGCTACAACAAGAAATGGCAGCAGTGGCACCAAACCTAGACCTAGTAGTGGACTACGGCTGGCTATGGTTCATCGCTAAACCACTTCACTCACTGCTTGCTTTCATCCAAAGCTTCGTCGGTAACTGGGGTGTGGCAATCATCTGTTTGACCTTCATCGTTCGTGGTGCAATGTACCCACTAACGAAAGCGCAATACACATCTATGGCGAAAATGCGCATGCTACAGCCTAAGCTGCAAGCTATGCGTGAGCGTATTGGCGACGACCGTCAACGCATGAGCCAAGAGATGATGGAACTGTACAAGAAAGAGAAAGTAAACCCACTGGGTGGCTGTCTTCCTCTTGTTCTACAGATGCCTATCTTCATCGCACTATACTGGGCGCTAATGGAATCGGTTGAGCTTCGTCACTCTCCATTCTTCGGTTGGATTCATGACCTTTCAGCGCAGGACCCTTACTACATCCTGCCACTACTGATGGGTGCTTCAATGTTCCTAATCCAGAAGATGAGCCCAACAACCGTAACGGATCCAATGCAGCAGAAGATCATGACCTTCATGCCGGTTATGTTTACCTTCTTCTTCTTGTTCTTCCCATCAGGCCTAGTTCTGTACTGGTTGGTGTCGAACATCGTTACTCTGATCCAGCAAACCTTGATTTACAAAGCGCTGGAGAAAAAAGGCTTACACACTAAGTAACCTTTTAACAAAAGAATAAGAAAGGCGGCCAAAAGGTCGCCTTTTTGTTTTTGGCTGATTACAATTCAGCTAATTAATAGTGATGGCTCCACCGAGCCCAGCTCAAAAGGCAAGATTATGACTACAGATACGATTGTCGCTCAAGCTACTGCACCAGGTCGTGGTGGTGTCGGCATTATTCGTGTTTCAGGCCCTAAGGCCAACCAAGTGGCATTGGAAGTCACAGGGAAAACTCTAAAACCGCGTTACGCTGAATACCTGCCGTTTCAAGCCGAAGATGGCACGGTGCTCGACCAAGGCATTGCACTGTACTTCCCTAACCCGCACTCGTTCACGGGCGAAGACGTATTAGAACTGCAAGGTCACGGTGGCCCTGTGGTCATGGATATGCTGATTAAACGTATTCTGGGCATAGCTGGCGTACGAGCAGCCCGTCCTGGTGAGTTCTCGGAACGTGCGTTCTTGAACGACAAGATGGATTTGACTCAGGCAGAAGCGATTGCCGACCTGATTGATGCTAGCTCTGAAGAAGCGGCGAAATCGGCGCTACAATCGCTACAAGGCCAGTTCTCGCAGCGCATTCAAACGCTGGTGGAATCACTGATTCATCTTCGCATCTATGTGGAAGCGGCCATCGACTTCCCTGAAGAAGAAATCGATTTTCTTGCCGATGGTAAAGTTGCAGGAGATCTGCAAGCTATCATCGATAACCTCGATGCGGTACGCAAAGAAGCGAACCAAGGCGCGATCATGCGCGAAGGCATGAAAGTCGTGATTGCTGGTCGTCCAAATGCGGGTAAATCAAGCCTACTGAACGCGCTGTCGGGCAAAGAGTCCGCAATCGTAACAGACATAGCAGGTACCACGCGTGACGTGCTGCGTGAGCACATCCATATCGACGGTATGCCTTTGCACATCATCGATACTGCTGGCTTGCGTGACGCTTCTGATGAAGTCGAAAAAATCGGTATCGAACGCGCTTGGGATGAAATCGCGCAAGCCGACCGCGTATTGTTTATGGTGGATGGCACGACGACCGACGCCACCGATCCAAAAGAAATTTGGCCCGATTTTGTCGATCGCCTGCCAGAAAGCATTGGCATGACGGTGATCCGCAACAAAGCGGATCAAACAGGTGAAGATATGGGGATCTGTCATGTGAACGATCCCACTTTGATTCGTCTTTCAGCAAAAACCGGGGCGGGTGTCGATGCGCTGCGTAACCACCTAAAAGAGTGCATGGGTTTCTCAGGTAATACTGAGGGTGGCTTTATGGCGCGCCGTCGTCACTTGGACGCACTAGAACGCGCAGCCCAGCATCTGCAAATCGGCCAAGAGCAGCTTGAAGGCTATATGGCAGGTGAAATCCTTGCCGAAGAGCTACGCATTACTCAGCAGCACTTGAATGAGATAACCGGGGAGTTCAGCTCTGACGACCTACTCGGTCGTATCTTCTCTTCATTCTGTATCGGGAAGTAAAGTGGGCAAATAACGGAAAACAACAGCAAGCAACGGTAGATAACACACTGATTTTATTAGATCGTCATTTGCCGTTTGTTTCCATCCGTTGCCGTTAATTGCCAAATCTAGTCCCCAGTTGGTCCCCTATGACATGATAAATGCCGTATTGGGGACCAATTGGGGACAAAGATGAAAATTTTCATTGAAAAACGGACACTTAAAGCAGATGGAACGCGAACATTGCGTCTCATTTATGACCACGGTTATACCACTAAATCAAACGGATCTCGTCAGCGAAAACGTGAATACGAAGTGCTAGATCTGTTTATCTATGACAAACCCAAAACACCAGCTCAGCGAAAACATAACAAAGAGCACCTTCTCCTAGCCGAAACTATTAAGAGTAAACGACTGGTTGAGTGGCAATCTCAGAAGCATGGTTTTGAGGATCGAACCAAGCGCTCAGCTAGCTTCATTGATTACTTTCAACGGCAAATTGACATAAAAGAACAAACCAGCTCAACCTCCAACCATTCGATCTGGCTTTCAGCTCGTAAGCACCTGCTGCTCTACTGCGGAAAACATGATCTTAGTTTTGATGAGCTGGATAAAGACTGGTTAGACGGATTTAAGTATTACCTAACCAATGAAGCGAAAACCAAAAGTGATACACCGCTATCTCGCAACACACAAAGCTCCTACTTCAATAAAGTTCGAGCGGCGATCAACGAAGCACATCGAGAAGGTATTATTCGCGATAACCCGCTTTCACAAGTGACCAGTATCAAAGCGAAAACGACTAAGCGGGTTTATTTAACACTGGATGAGGTCAACGCGTTAGCCCAAACGGAGTGTCGCTATCCTGTCCTTAAACGTGCGTTTTTATTCTCATGCGTGACGGGTATGCGTTGGTGCGATATCCATAGACTTACCTGGTCAGAAGTAGAGACATTCAGTAATCACAAGCGAATTATCTTCGACCAAGCTAAACTCTCTCAGGGCGATGCTAAGAGCCTTCAGTATTTAGACATACCAAAGTCAGCAGAATCACTTTTGGGTAGCCCCAAAGCCTCTCACGAGCGCGTATTCAAGGGATTGAAATACTCTTCTTATATGAATGTAGAACTACTTAGATGGAGCCTAGCTGCTGGAATCAGTAAACACGTTACATTCCACAGTGGCCGCCATACGTTTGCAGTGATCCAACTGAGCAGAGGCGTGGATATTTACTCAGTGTCTCGATTGCTCGGTCATAGTGAACTCAAAACAACAGAGATCTACGCTGACATCATTGAACAACGCCGAATGGAAGCCATGCTGACATTCCCTGATATTTTTGCTTCTTCTGGAAAGGATTCAGCGGCCTAAGGCCGCTGCTATGAAAGTATTACTTGTGAGAAGTGGTAGCAACATAGTTTGCTGCCCTTTTTTCTATTTCATGGTGAGATGAAACGCGCTGTTGCTCTACCCAGCTCATGATGGCTTTGCGCTCAAATCGGAGATGCTTACCAAGTTTAAAAAATGGTATTTCTGCAGAGCTAGTCAACTTGTACAGCTGATTTGTAGACAAACCAAGTAGTGCTGCACATTCATCAACGGTTAGAATGTCCTTTCCAAGGAGTTCCACCTTTTGTTGCTGCAAACGCTGCTCTAACACAACTCGCTCAACACGATCTATTTTGGCGAGAATCGATTGAAGAAGAACTTGCTCGTTGGTTGTCATCGTATCCCCTCCTCACCCATTGGAATGTCTCTGGGAAGAGTAGGAAAACTGGGAAGTACACTATTCATCAATACCCATCTCCTTCAACTCAGAGAGGATCTTTTCCGGCCAGAAGGCGAAAAAACGATGATCAAACTCAGTACCGTTTCTCTTCTCGATAATCCGAAGTGTTCCTCTACGATCTTCATTGGTTTCAAACCACCCTTTGTGAATCAAAGGGCTCAATTGACTCTTGTATTGACGCCGCAGTCGTAGCTGCTTAACAAACTCTTGTTTGTGGATAAGCCACTGGACGTCATCACCATCCTGCCGCCAGTAACCAAACTTTGAAGATCTGCTCGTACAGAATTCAGGAAGCTTATTTTCCCAATGGCTAATGGCTTGTTTCAAAGCACTTAACACCTCATACGTTTCTTGATTATGCTGGTGCCCTCTGTGAGATAACCAGCGGCTAAAAACGCTATATACGGAATACAGCGACTCTTCTTCAGACCATGGCACTAACTGGTTTCGTGATGCAACAGACAACGCAACACCAACCAGGACAAATCGCTTCAAGACCCGATGAACCTGGCCGGAATAATTGCTTTTAGACCAATGCTGCCTCAGCGTTTCGATTTCACGCTGTAAAACGACTTCCAGATCGGGCTTATCTGAAATAAGCGTCATCCAAGCCGTGAACAAAGTGCCAAAGTACTTTTGAGTCTGCTTTTCTAAGTGCTCGGCAAACTGAGATGGTGAGGAAAAGCGGTGTAGATCCGCAAAACAGCCAAAGCGCTCTTCGGCAGGAATTTCGATGACTCGAATCAGCTGACCTGCTTTCACTTGATAACCTGAGGACTCCATCAGCTCTGTCAGGCCAATCTCTCCATTACTCAAGGTCAACGTCCGCCAATTGGCAATATTCGCCAAGCCGCCTGTCTCCGTTGCTCGCAGCTTCCCACATCCGTTGACGATTTGATAAGCCGCAGAACTGGCTTCTTCCGCAGAGCACAACCCTAGCTCATCTAACACAAGCAGCATGTCATGATGTTCCGATGCAACCGCCTCAATACCGTTAGCGGTTGTTTTCCAAGACTTGATATAAGACTTATCAGCATAAACAGACGCCGCAACAAACGATGTGACAGATTTCCCCGACGAAGACGGCCCCATGATATGGAATGCCGCACTTTCCATCCCTACTGGCTTGAGAAGCGGTGCGGCCAACGCAACTCCAATAGAAAATATGAGCAAGGGGTTACCGACCAACAATGAACCGACTTCACTTTGCCATTCCGCTAAGCTCCCTTCTGCTAAACAGAGTGAATCAGCCATCCCACCAGAAAAATAGTAGGACTCATCTGACCGTCCAAAACTTTTCTCCGGAGTAACGAACACCTTGTCATGCCAACCTGTTCTTGTAACACAAAAGGCCGTTTCCGCCGCTTTGAGCTCTTCCCGCAAATAGCGCTGGACCATATTCCATGCAGTTTGCTCTGGCTCCAGCCAAAAACCGGTATCGAATAATTCATCTCTTAATTGATAGTTGATCCCTCCCATGATCTTTCTGGCAGGCACTATCATTCGAATCGTCTGCCTGTCCATATTGATGATTTCAATGCAAGCACTGAACCCTGACTTCCGATCAGGTGAACGCGTTCTAGCAAGAACCTTGACCGAAGAGCTCAACGAACGCCAGCCTCGCTCACGGCAGAAATACTGTAGTTGATCATGATGATGACGAAACTTCATATGACCTCCCTATCACAGGCTCAAAAGCCACTTCTGCACGTCTTCAACACGAAATCTCACACTTCGAGCACCAGGCGATAAATTCACTGGAGATGGAAAAGAACCATTTTTCACATAGCGGCGAATGGTTGCCTGAGACAGCTGAGTTAACTGACAAACTTCTTGATAGCTTAATAGCTGATTTGATTGTTTTTGTTCGGTCATAACTACTCCTGACAGTTAATGGGTAATCAAGAAATAGTTTGCAGGGTGAGCGATGCAAAGGCGCGCGATGCTCAGGCCCATTTTGGGCAACTAGAGCAATAAAGCTGGAGCCAGGATGAGTCAAAAAAGAAATAAGTATCAGATAATGATGTAGTAATGCGATTCGGCGCTGCTTCACCGTTAATAATCAAGCTACAAAACGCTATGCATTAAGTCCTCCGCTAATGCGTTAAGCTGTTCCAATGGTTAACGTATAGTGATTAGATACTTACTTTCACATGTGAAAATGGAGGTTTTTATAATTACTGTCAAACATGTCTGATTGGTTGGGCGAACCCGTTAACAATAAAGCTAAAATATCTATTTGGCTCTGCAAACTGGAATCACTACTAAAAGATGGACTTTCAATCATTTAAGCAACTTGTAAAACAAATTAATATCGGAAAACAACTTCCCGACGCTATTTACCTACATAGAGATGCTATGAGTGAGCTTCCAGACGCACTAAAAAAGTTCGTACCGGCGGTTGCTCAAGCGGTGAATTTACCGGACAACCAATGGAACCTCATTAAGCTGTTTAAAAAGGAATTCCGTTTATCGTTGTTGAACTACCCGACCTTTTATACCGACTCCTACCCAACGTTAGAGCAGAGCCTGAATGTAGATCTGAGCAAACTTAGTCATAAAGTGACTTGCTATCGCTCTTCAGAAAATCCACCGATCCTGCATCGAAAAGAGACGATGATTCTACCAGGAAGTGACCATTTTGAGCTCTTCACCGCGCTAACTAAAGAAGGGGAGGAGGCGGGCCTATACGAGAACACCCGCACTATTGGCTTCAAACAGTCGTGGTTAAATTTGATCCAAAAAAAAGGATACCAGTTAGTCGATGGGAGGATACTGAAAGCCGAACCGGATACATTGAGTGATACTCAACAAGAGCCTGGGATAGATCGCCACAAAACCGCCATTGTACGCCATGAGCTATCAGGCCCAATGAAGACATTGGCGAAGCAAGGTTACCTAGATGGGCGGTTTTCTATTTTCGATTACGGATGTGGTCGAGGGGATGACCTGAGAGAGCTTGAAGCACACGGGCTCGATGCGTTGGGCTGGGACCCGGTTTTCTCGCCTGATAACGATAAAGTCAGTTCGGACATTGTGAACTTGGGGTTTGTCCTAAATGTTATCGAAGACCAAGATGAACGTCTTGAAGCACTATTGAGCGCTTGGGAGCTCGCAAACAAAGTACTGGTCGTCTCGGTAATGCTGGCCAACGATTCGTATATTGCGCAGTTCCAACCCTATAAAGACGGAGTGATTACGTCGAGAAACACATTCCAAAAATACTACGCACAATCAGAATTCAAGGGGTACCTAGAACGCTCTTTGCAAGAGGATGCTATTGCTGTTGCACCGGGCATCTTCTACATATTCAAAGATAAGCTAGAAGAACAACGTTACCTCCAAAGTAAGTACCAGCGGCACCATACTTGGCATCAACTGACATCGCCTCAGCCTATAGAGAGTAAAGATAAAGCCAAGTTGGTCATTAGCCAAAACAGCACTCTGTTTGATGATTTTTGGAACGTATGTCTGGAACTTGGCCGGGTACCGGCGAATGACGAATTTAACCGTTCTGAAGAAGTGAGAAGTCTAATTGGTTCTCATAAAAAAGTGTTTGGTTTACTTCAGGAAATGTTCGATACCAAAGAGTTCGAAAAGGCAGAAAAACGCCGTAAAGAGGACCTGCTGCTTTACTTCACCATGGGACTCTTTGAAAAAAGAAAGCCTTATACTCAGCACCCCGAATCACTCAAGCGTGACATCAAGGCACTATTTACTGATTATAAAACCGCACTTAACTTAGCAGCAGAGTTACTGTTTGCGATAGCCGATACAAGCTTAATCAATACGCAATGTGAAAAGGCCCACAAACAACTACCCGCGAGTTTATTGAATGAAGGGCATTCCATCATCCTACACCGAGACTATATTGATGATTTACCTTTGCTGCTACGTGTATACGTGGGGGCAGGTTTACAGATGTACGGGGAACTGGATGAAGAAATAGATCTTGTCAAAATCCATATCACGTCAGGTAAACTCACCTTAACCGCTTATGATAACTTCGAGCATTCCGTACCGTTTTTAGTTGAGCGCATAAAAATAAAAATGGCAGAACAAGATATCGACTTCTTTGATTATGTGAATGAAAAGCGTAGACCGCCTCTGTTAAACAAGCATCTTTACATGCCCCCCGAACACGAGAACTACAAAAAGCAACTGAGCTTTGATAAACGCTTAGCCACCTTATTAGATTTTGAACCAACCGAAGAAAGCCACATGGTTCGCGCTGAATTTGAGGTCTTGCTTGGAAAGCATAACAAGGAAATCAAAGGCTTTACCTTAAGGGCACACTCGCTTTCGTAAAAAGAGTTTAAAAGCCAAGCACCCCATAGAAATCTGATCCTGATACCTGTAGAATGTCCGACTTGGTTTGTCATACCCACCAATAATAAAACATAACAAACACACAATATCACAAACTCAAAGATTAGCTTTGTCAAAAAATGACATACCATCTATATTAAATGTCATGGACAAATAACATAACCTTCGAGCCAACTATGCAAAATCAAGATTCCGGCTATTGCTACTCTTTTCCCGCTGTCAGAGGCATTCAAGCAGGTCGTCCGTTTTACATTGCGACATGCCCTCTTCGGATTATCCCTAAGATATTCAGCTATAACGAAGATGATGTCCCTCCAGAGTTGCGAGCTCAAAGAACGCTTAACAAAACTCGGATCCCTGAAATGGTGAAGTACTTGCTCGACAACCCGAAAGAGTATGTATTTTCGGCATTAACGGCTTCAGTTGGAGTCAATATTTCTTTTCACGATCACCAAGGTGCTCCGAATTTGGGAACACTTCAAATCCCTATGGACGCTCAAATCCTGATCAATGATGGTCAGCATAGGCGTAAAGCAATCGAAGAAGCTCTAAAAGAAAATCCCGATCTGGGCCAAGACAATATTCCTGTCTTGTTCTTTATCGATGAAGGGTTAGATAGAAGCCAACAAATGTTTGCTGATCTAAACAAGTATGCCGTCAAACCAAGTCCATCTCTGGGTACGCTTTACGACCACAGAGATGAAAGTTCAGAACTCGCTCGTGAATTAGCGACCAAAGTAAAACCATTCGTAGGTCTGACTGAAATGGAGAAATCCAGCATCAGCCCAAAATCAAATAAACTTTTCACATTAAGTAGCATCAAACAATCTACCCGAGCACTGTTGAGTAAAGGGCCAAAAGACGGCTTCAACGAAGACGAAAAAAAACTTGCTGCTGAGTTTTGGGCTGAAGTTACTCGCCATATAAAAGATTGGCAGATGGTAATAGACAAAGAAGTATCACCTGCACAACTAAGACAAGAGTACATTCATGCACATGGTGTTGGCTTACATGCCATTGGTGTTTTGGGTAAGCACCTCCTTTGCCAGGAGCCAAACAATTGGAAACAGAAACTACAACAGTTGGCAAACGTAAACTGGTTAAAAACCAACCCAGAGTGGATTAAACGAAGCATGAACCACGGAAAATTGAGTAAGTCGACGACGAATATCCAACTTACCGCCAACGCATTAAAAATTGAACTTGGGTTACCACTAACCCCTGAAGAAAAAGCTCTAGAGAAGCAGTTATCATGATACACGAGCTACAATTGGCAGAAGACCTAGCCGAGTACGAAGACTTTATCAATGCAGAAGACTTCGCTAATAACAAATTAAGCCACTATATTGCTGACGTTCAGCGTGTTTACTGTGCGGACAAACGTCCATGGGTAATTGGTTACAGTGGTGGTAAAGACTCATCAGCAGTTATGTCGTTGGTTTACTTGGCACTGCTTGGTTTGGAACCCAAAGACCGCCACAAGCCTGTCTTTGTTGTATCTTCAGACACACTAGTTGAAACACCCGTCGTCGTTAACCACATCAAAGACTCGTTAGCCGCTATAGAGAAAGGCGCAAAGCGCGATAACCTACCAATCACTTGCCATAAAGTCGTCCCTAAAGACAATCAAACGTTTTGGGCCAACTTGCTTGGTAAAGGCTACCCAGCGCCAACACGCTCTTTCCGTTGGTGTACAGAGCGAATGAAGATTGACCCTGTGAGTGACTTTATCAAGTCTAAAGTCTCACAGTTTGACGAAGTGATTGTTGTACTTGGCTCTCGTAGCCAAGAGAGTGCATCACGCGCGCAGGTCATAGCGAAACACAAAATTGACGGTTCACGATTAGCCCGCCATACAACACTTGCGAATGCGTTCATTTTTACCCCCATCGATACATGGGGTGTTGACGATGTATGGAAGTTACTGCGTCTTTGTCATTTAGAAACGAAACAAACACCTTACGGACCTAAAAACATTTGGATCGATAAATATGATCTTGAATGGGAAAACCCATGGGGCGGCAAAAATCTTGTGCTGTGGAACCTCTACAAAGACTCCTCTGGTCAAGGCGAATGTCCAATGGTCATTGATGAGACAACACCGTCCTGTGGTAACTCTCGCTTTGGTTGCTGGACATGTACGGTCGTAACCAAAGACCGTGCAATGGAAAGCCTTATCCAGAATGGTGAAGAGTGGATGGCTCCCCTCCTTGAATTCCGTAATAAGTTGTCAATGACAACCGATCCTGCCAACAAAGAAGAGTACCGAAATCATAAACGTCGCACTGGTAAAGTTAGCTATCAATACGCAAAAGAAGGCGAAGACATCGCAACTGAGCGTAAGCACGTCCCTGGACCGTACTGGCTGAAGTATCGCCGTCAGTGGTTACGAGAGTTGCTCGAGATGGATAAGAAATTTAAAGCGGAAGGAAGAGAGATAGAGCTAATCACCGTACCTGAACTTCATGCTATTCGTCAAGAATGGATTCATGATCCAAATGAGCCAGATTGGGACGATTCTCTACCTACAATTTTCAAAGAAGTTTACGGTTACGACCTTGATTGGGTATATGACGATAACGCAAGCTTTGGTAAAGATGACGCTCAACTCATCCATGAGCTTTGTGACAACTTTGATATTGCACCAGAGATGATCATGAAGCTTATAGAGCTAGAAGTCTCGATGGAAGGCTTAAGCCGTCGTAGTGGCATTTCCAATAAAATCGCATCGCTATTAAAACGAGATTGGGGAAGCTTAGAAGAAATCAAACAAAAGCATGCTTCACTTCAGAGCAAAGCTGAGTTTGATATTCACCAAAAAGAGATCGAGCGCTACAACGACCAACTTGCAGAGCTAGATAAGCTGCTTCACAAAGAGTTTTAAATACTGAAATGTTAATTACAAAACTAACTCTCAATAACTTTCGAGTGTTCCGCGGCGTACATGAAATCGACTTGCGCCCTGCTCCAGCTCGTCTGAGTAGAAATGGCCCTATTGAAGGTACTGAACGACCTATTATTTTGTTTGGTGGTTTGAACGGTGCTGGTAAAACGTCGATCCTAACTGCTGTGCGTTTAGCTCTATTTGGGCGTCAATCTTTTAGCCAAGTCCTTTCCAACGGCGAATATGTTGAAGCTCTATCTGACCTTATTCACAAAGGCGTAGGTCATGGAGGCGTGCAAGATAACGCTTCAGTTGAGCTTGAGTTCAAATATAGCCAAAACGGCGCAGAAAATACCTACAAAATCATTCGTGGTTGGAAGCGTGGTAAGAAAGATAGCCTGTGTCTTGAAAAAGATGGCGTCCAAATACCAGAGCTCAACTACGATCAGTGCCAAGGCTTCCTTAATGAACTGATTCCAACGGGCATTGCTGACCTGTTCTTCTTCGACGGCGAGAAAATCGCGGAACTAGCGGAAGATGAATCTGGCAGCATACTCAAAACAGCAGTACGTCGCCTACTCGGTTTAGATGTAATCGCAAAGCTCAAGAGTGACTTAAATATCTTCTTGAAGAAACAGGGTTCTAGTGCACTAAGCCAATCGTTAAAAGAGGAAATGGATTCTCTTGATGAGCAACGTATCAGCCACGAGCGCAATGCAGAGAAACTTCGCGGTGAAGCGGACATCGTTGATGCACAAATTGAGCTCGTATCACGCGATATTCTTAGTCTAGAGAATAAGTTATCTCAAAACGGCGGCGCTTGGGCTAAAACTCGAGAAGATGAGCAACAAAAAGTAGATAGCTTACTTAAAGAGAAAGTCGAGCTTGAAAAGCAAATCCGCATGGAGATGGAGACGTGTCTTCCATTCGCACTAGCACCTAATGCAATGCAGCGCCTTCAAACTCAGATCAAGCAAGAACAACAGATTAAGAAGAAACAGAACTTTGGCAATGAGCTGGACTCATTCTTAGAAACACTGCGTTCAAAGTACCCAAGTTTTGATACAGAGATGGCTCAAAATGCGATTGCTGATAGCTTTAAAGCACACGTGGGTGAGTTTGATTCTGCCGAGCTGCTTTTGGATATCTCCGACCGTCAAGCGAATACTATTGACTATCAACTCTCTAATCTGTCTAAAGAGTCTTTTTCACGTTTCGATGAAGCACGAGTGCGCCTTCAAAAAGTAGAAGAAGAGATCGATAACGCATCAAATAATATTGCACGAGCCCCTGAGCAAGAACAGGTGCAGGAGCTTTTTGCAGATGTACGGGCATTAGACAAGAAAAAAGAAAAACTGATTATCGAATATCATGCTCTGCTTGAGGAAGCAAAACGCGAATTGCGCCAAGCACTAGAGGCAGCTCGTCAAATTCAGAAGCTACACGATAAAAATAAAGATCAATCCAATAAAGAGCAGAGCATTAGCAATGCTCAAAACTCTATCTTATTGCTTGAGAAATTTGGTGAGCAGTTAACTAAAGCTCGCGTCAAGCAGTTAGAGAACGAGTTCGTCCAGTCTTACAAGAAGCTAGCTCGTAAAGAAGATTTACAGCTATCTGCTTCAATTAATCCAACAACATTTGATGTTGAGTTGATGGATGAGCATGGCATTAAAATCAATCGCAAAGCAATGTCTGCGGGTGAAAAGCAAATCTATGCGATATCAATCCTAGAGGCTCTCGGCCGCACTTCAGGCCGTAAGCTACCAATTATTATAGATACGCCATTGGGTCGTTTGGATTCGCATCATAGAGACAAGCTGGTGGAAAATTACTTCCCTACCGCCAGCCACCAAGTTGTGATTCTATCAACGGATACCGAGATCGATAGAAACTACACCAGCCTTATTCAAGACGATATTGCTCGCACTTACGAAATCTGTTTTGACGGTACAACTAAGTCTTCAACCTTGAAGGAAGGTTACTTCTGGAGAGAAACAACTAAGGAGGCTGTGTAATGTTACCTAATCGTATGAACCTAGCTCGTTCAACTGAAGAGCAATTGAAAAAGCTCAAAGCCTACACAGGGATTACACCTAACGTGTCTGCTCGCATAGCCTTTTTCCGCTCGATCGAAAGTGACTTCCGATACCAAGGTCAAGAAGCCAAATTAGACGGCTCGCTTGTTTTGGATAAGTATACTTGGCTTGGTGAGACTAGCGATGTTACTGAGTTAGTTTTAAAAATGTACTACCCAGAGCTTGATAGTAAAGAATACCAACAAGCTTGGGCTGCACATGTTGAGGATGGGATAGCAGGAATTAGAAACTATCGCTCTTTATCGGACATATCCATCTCGCTACGAGAGTGATTAGATAACACCAAAACTGGCTTATTAGTTATCACTTGTAACCATAAGCCAGTTAATTTCAATTATATTCTGTTTATGACGGATTCAGTACTTTTCGATACTCGGCCAGTTCATCATCTCTAGCTAAAGAATCTATATTTACATCAAAAAATACCGAATACATACAATTATATAACCTTTTCTGCCCTTTAGTGCTAGAGGAAAAAAATTGACGATTGTCTAAATCAATTTTTTTTAACCGTTCAAAATATTTATTTACTTCACTAAGGGATGTTTTATTGACACCGTTTATCTTGAGATAGTCACCAAGTATTTTAAATAGAGCTTTAATACCAATTGTCGACACTAGAACGTGCTTGTTATCATCTGCAATATTAAAAACGCTCTGCAATGAGGAAAAGAATATGTCTATAGCTTGCTTAATCGCTACATCATTTCCAGATATATAATATTGCCGTAGAGCGTATTCATCATCTGGAGATAGTACTTTTCTTCCAGCAAGCCCAAGCATACCTTTTCTATTAATTTTATACCTATCTTCTTTAGGATTCTTACTAATTAAAGAAACGACACCGTCTACAAAAGACGCTGTGGATATTACCCAGTACTTTTCTTGGACATTTCTTTGCGCCAATCGATAATTTATATGACCATAAAAAAATGAATCTTCATTTTCCGAGAAAAATCTGCATAAGTTTACAGCTAGCAAATCTGGAGACCAATACTCTGAATCTAGAGTATCTAGCTGATAACCAAATAAGTTGTACGCTAAGCTCTTATCAACAGGAGATTGGTTAAAATTGATCGTAGCAAAAACTGAAGCTTGTAATGACGGGACAAGATCTAAGAATAAAGAGCAGTTTAACTGCATATCTTTATTTTTTGAACGTTCAAATGAAAAGAGTCTATGCTGACCATCAACTACAGAACAAACTTTTTTTGTTGATGGAATCTTCAGCTTATATAGCGACAACTCCTCATTTATTGCTTCAACTGTCCATCGATCGTCTTCATCAGCCAAAACGTCATCGGAATCATAATTGGCAGCTAGTATTATAGAGTTGGGAAAAGATGCTTCATCACTATCAATAAAATCTCTAATCTCATCCATGCGCCTACTTCGTAATTTTCGTTGGCTACCCGTTATTTCATCTCCGATAAGATCTGCAGATTTAGAATAAGAGCGTTCGAGCAAAAATTCTGCTGTTAATTTTACTGTGAAAAATGAGCCAAAAGGCTGATCTACTCTAAAAGCCAAGAATTCATTCTCAGATAACTTTAAATCAATCATTCATCCCATCTCCCATAAAATCACTACCTTTTGCTTGAGACTTATTATCCCCCTTACTTGAAGTATCGCCCGACAACACTTTCAATGAATCTCGATGAAAGCCTCCATCCGTATAAATAGAGCTAAGCCACAATGACACCGTCAACCAGACACTTACTTTCAATTGCCATGTATCTTCTGTTGGCATTTTGAGCCCCCAAAAAGACAAAGCAAGAGCCAAAAACCAAACAAGCATACAAAAAGAAAGTAGTGCTAGTTTAACGTCACTTTCTTCCATAGCTTTTGCTTTTCCTTTAATGAAAAACTCTGCCGCAAGCATTCCGAGAATACCAACTACATACATAAACATTGAGAAATTTTCCAAACCAATAACTCTAGGTTTACTGCACAAACTAACGGCAGGCATAGAAACACCTTCCTCACCGAGAGAAGCTTGAATAGTTTCACATATCGATTTCACAGAGCTAAGATCGATCTGAAAAAGTACAGGGACCCAAATGCCCGTAGTTCCAATAGCAATAGTAACTATCGCAAAAAACATAAAACGCGCACAAAATATCATGTCAAATAATCGCTCAAGGCATGCGCTCACAACACTTTGATAGATATGAATCTCGGCTTTCTTTTTTGTTTTTAGGTTTTTAATAAACTTCATCTATTACACCCTACCATAACCAGTAAATATTAATATTTGATATCTATAAAGATTTAAAAACCTCACTAATATGCCACTCCAGCACATTCTCAGCTGGATAATGAAATGACTCCCTAGGTAACCTAATCGATTTACCTTCAAAATCCCAAATCAACCTTTCAACCAACTCTCCACCTGTAACAGCAGGAGAAACGTTGACCTTGAAATGGCTATCTAGCGTAATCGCCCCGCGATCCAGAGCCTTGTGATGAATGCTACAAAGCGCAATACCATTTGAAACCTCACACGGACCGAAAAATTGTTTCCATTTGATGTGAGCAGCTTCAATGGCAAGCGGCACTGTATCCAATGCCAAATCAAAACCGCACACGGCACACTTATAGTTATAAGCACGAAGTACTTTTCTACGAAATTCTGGGTCTCTCGACTTGGCAGAGGTATTCACCTCAAAGCCGAATCGCACAAACAGCTCTTCTTGTAATGTCTCAGGGAAATTATCCTGAATGATCTTTGACGCAATATCATCAATCAGCTTTGGGTTTGCGAGAATTGTCCGAAATGACTCTTCATCAAAGCCAGCCATCACATTGTATTTGATCAGCTCTGACTTTTTGGGGTCGGTGTTGCTCTTACGTGGAATGCACTCTTCCCCATTGATAAGTTCCCAAAATGGCTCTTTTTCATTGGCTAAACGCCAAAATGGGTACTCAGGATGGTAAGCCTTCCTGGTTGGGCCGTATTGCACCAGCAAGTCTTTGACTTGCTGGTCTACTTCATCCTGAAACCGGAATAGGCGCTGGTGGCCCTGCTTGTACTCAGACAGTGCATATAACAACATCAAAGGCTTGTGAGGGGCCCTTTGGTCCCCTCTCCGCCAGCGTGAAATCAACTGAATTTTTTCAGAAAGCTCCATAAACCTACCAGGGCTCAATCTTCAGAATTATTTAGGCGGGATGACATGGAAGAAACCTTCACTTTCTTAACGCTCATCTTCAGCTGACCGTTATCCAAATGGTAGCCAACTGATAAACACTGTCCTTTGGATAGGTCACCAAGTTGCTTTTCCCACTCAACCTGCTTTGTTCCTGGCATACTCAGTTCAAGAATTTTCGCGTAGGTCTTTGTCTCTGTTTTCGCTGGTGCAAAAAACAGCTTGTGAGACGCCTGGAACAAGCGATCTTGCTCATCTTTGCGCAGCATACTTAGCGTTTGAGTCGCAAGAATCAGAGATACTCCAAACTTACGCCCTTCAGTTAGCATTTTACCAAGTGGACTCTCAAGGCGATGATCGAGGTTCTGCACTTCATCTAATACGATAGGTAGCGGGTTTTCCTTACTACCGTAGCTACAAGCGTAGGAATATAAATCCCAAAGCAAAAACTCAGTACAGAGCATTGAAATATCGTGGTTAAGCGACGCAAGCTGCATAATTGTTGAGTTGTGTGTTTCACTCTCGAACACATCTTTCCAGCTTTTATCACTGTCAGATGAAAACAAGTTGGACTTGACCAGAGGAGCCAGCTTGCTTGCAAGCGCAGGACCAGCGGTTTCTTCCTCATTTAGGTCATCCAACATATTTTGCAAACTGTAAGTACTGCCATGGCGCTGCACACCAAACTCAATAACTTCATTGAGCACTGCTATCTGGCGCTCGCCAATAGTCGAATATACCTTGTTAAAAACAGAGGCAACCCTTCCAGCAACCATGTGAGGCTTCTCTTCGATGAAAATCCCACCGAAATCTTGCTTCTGAGCTCTGAATGGCGACATGCCGAATGGCTCATTACAAAGGATGTTGGACTTAGGGTTCAATCTTTCAATGAACTCCGGCTCAAGGTGATTCGGCAAGAAGCCGTTTGTATAATCAATCACCAGCGATCGAATTTGAGCATCGGCCAAGCTCATTAACAAACCTTGGATACAGTAGGTTTTACCCTGCCCTGAGCTACCAAAAATGATCAGGTGGCGGTTTGCTAGATCTTTATGCCCGTACTCCCAGAAAACTTTTTCGCCGGTAAGTGTATTCTGACCAATCTCCACTCGGCATTCGCTCGCATAATCTGGGGTTGGCTCTGCAGCTAACTTTGACGGAACCTCAGTTTGGAGGTTCGGTTTTAAATTCTCTGGCTTATCGACCATAACGTCTAATGGGACGAGTGACTCTTCTTTTTTCAAAGCTGTCTGCCCCACCAACATATACTCCGCGGGCACATGGCAGATCTGCGCGATGTCCTTTTCGTTCATTAGCACTTGAAGCGGGTGTTGCACCAGTGAAGGCAGCAAAGACATCGGAAGGTCAACCTTCAAAACGCCATCTTGCATGTTATAGCCAGGTTCGAAACAGCTTCCGCTTTCAAGGTGGCTAACTACTAGACCTGCCGGATAGTTCTCAAGCTCCGCGATCGCGTAGTTGCCGCGCAGCCACTCTTCTTTCTCTGCCAGCAGAGCTTCGAAATAGTCATTGCTGAATACGTTGTAGATACGGTATTTGTCGATTTGCATCAACACCTGGCGGATAAACAAGCCTCGGTATAGCTTCGACGCCAGTGTCTCATCGCTCAAAAGCTCTGTTAGATAGCGGCGAAGCTCATTCGCTTGCTGTACTGCTTTTTTGTAGTCTGGCGTGGAGCCTGCTTTCACTTCGACAGGAAGCAGATAAAGGTTGCCTTCTTTAAAGCCCACCAGCAATACATCATCTGAAATCGCGCCTTTTTTATATCCCTGCACGTTGCGTGAGAAATCACTGTCCGTCATTTTCAGTCCGATATTGCCTGATACGCGGATCATCTCACCCACTGAGAGCGGCACCCAAGTGATATCAGATTTATGCACTAGACAGGTCGCAAACTTATAGGCACCGATAATGCCAGTGCGCTCTTTGCGAATGGTGTCGTTGCAGGTCATCATCTTCAGAAGCCAATCACCGTTGAAGGCAGTGAACTCGTTGATTTGACCACCGCCACTTTGCGCCACCACCCTTTCGAACAATCCACGCTGAGCGGTTACCGTAATGGCATCGTAACTGGCAGAGCTGGTGTACTGATCGGAATAATGGATAAGCACGACATCTTGATTGGCGTGGAAGAAGTCCAGCGTCACTTTAGGGTCAATGATGGTGGTCCAAATGGAGCTGTCATAAGAGCGCTCTAGCAGCGATTTAAAGTCTTCACTGACCGCAAGCGCAGGAGCATTGGCACCCGTGTATTGCGTGCTTGGCTTTAATGCTGGCTCCATTAACGAACCAACATACTTCGCCATTTCTAGGTGCGGTTGGTTACGGTATTGAACGTTTTGCAAACCAAATGCAGTGAAGTATGAGCCTTCATCACTCTTGGAGGCGTCGCCCGTTAACAGACCATCACACGCAATACCGCTCGCCATGTCGTCAACGCTCAAGGTCGTTAGCTTCACGTTGTCGTTGTTTCTGAAAAATGACAGGTGCGAGTAAGCTTGCCCTTCGCGCTCGCTGTGGGCATTAGTGAATTTGCTGTAAGTTAGGCGGGTACGAAGAATATCGATAATGGTGTCGGCGTTTTCACGCACTTTTCTGCGGTCCAACTCCAGCCAAGACTTTAGCTCTTCGTAGTTAGACGTTTCTGCAAACTGATCAAATGCGTTGAAAACCAGCGCATCATCGTAGAGGTTGACATGGATTGACGCCGCTTTATCTAGGTTGTCTTTTACATAGTCGACCAAACCGAGGAATAGCTCCTCTGCACGATCTTGATTCACGGCATTCACCAGCACACTTTTCTCTGAGCCGGTAAACAAGTGGCGAAACGCTTTCTGGAACTCGTTGATCTTCTCTTTAACCAGCTTGCGAACGAACTTCAGACAACTTTTCTGATGCGGAACACTTTTAACCCAGAATCCGTTTTCGGTCACTTGCTGGTTGTAAGCAAATTCATGCTTGGGGTGATAGACATACGGCAGCAAGCCGCTTGGACCCAAGCGATTGAATGTGACCGTTGGCAAGTCAGCAAAGCTGTCATCTTTTTGCATCTCATTGAAAAGATTTAAGTAGTACGCCAGCACCAGCGGGTGAAAAGGCGAGTAGTATTCTTCGCCATTCTCGCGAACCAAACCGATTTGCATCACCAGCTTTTGCTCTTTGGTGAGCATGCCGCCAGTTGGGATCGCATTGAAATAATCAAGGAATGCATCCACGGTCGCTTTCACGAGTGCGGTAAATTGAGGCCCCCACGAAACCAGCGAAATCGTTGTTCTTCGGCTTGCTAGATAGTCAAACAGCGCTTGGTATGCAGAGTGGAGATTGTCATCAATAGACCTTAACTGTTCCAACGTCATGCTGTTGGATTCGGCCAGATAGACTTGCTTTTGCTGAACGAAACGTTCTTCCCAACGAATTAAGCTAATGCGCGGCTCCATAACGCGAAATTCGCTATTATCAATCGCGACAACATCTTTACTCGGGTAAAGCTCGCCAAACACGTCATCATCAAACAACTTATGGAAGCGCGATTGGTTAAGCAGCAGTGGGAAGGACAAGCTGCTTTCTACCGTCTCACCCACTATGCGAAATGCCAGTGCGTTATCACCTGATTTCACCGCAAAACCGATATCTTCTGACTCGTTAGCCAAAGATTCAAAATCGACAACACCAAATTCTGCGCGGTCAACCACTTCACCAACATCATCTAGGCTTCGGCTTACAGTTAGCGCGGGGTTGATAACCAGGCTGTTATCTTCTGTTTTCAAGGTAAGGCGTTTTTTCGAAGGCTCAACGACGAAAATGTTTTTAAATGCCTCGAGGTCAAACTCGCCTTTTCTGACGACCAAGCAACGGAAGTTATGATTTTCAGAGGTATTGTCACGCTTCAATGCTAGCGTGAAAAACAGAGGCTCATTAGCATAACTGGCCGCTAGAGTGGCGTTTGCTCCTTTACTGGTTAGGCGCGTACTGATGACCTCTTGCTTGCCTAGTGCATTCGCTGGCGAGACTTTAAACTGTTCTTTGCTTAAATCGCTGGTGCCAGAAAAGCTCAGTTTAAGTTCAAACTCACTTTGTCCTTCCTCGAGGGCAATGATCAGGTGACGGTCACGCAAGCCCGCTTTGGTTTCTTTTGGGTAGCGACCAATGACTTGCGCATCATTGGTCTCTTCTTCACCTTCATGCTTAAGGTGCTGAATCTTGTTCTTTTTGATCTCTTCTCGATAAGTTTCAAACTCCACATCTTTCCAACCATCGTCAGAAAAATGTTCTTTGATAAACTTGCTGCTAAAGCCTTTCAGTCTTTCTTCGAGTTGCTGACCAAAGTGCTCGACTTCAAACGACAACTCTTGGTAAAGCGCGCGGTTCTCTTCCAGCCGTTGTTTGATCTGCTTTCGATTACCAGATAGCTCCGCGACAAAAGGATCATCGAACATCCCGAGTTCACTAAAACAAAGCTCGCCATCTTCGACCGCTTTGTACAGCGATTCGAAGCCAAACATGGTCGCGCCATCTTCTAGGATCGCGTCAAACTGGTCATCCAGCAGGCAAAGTGACACATCTCGGGATTTGTCAGTTTGTTCAATAAAACCGCTAAGTGCGACTTTGATGTTCTCAGGGCTCCAAACTTGCCCAGGCTGCCCCAAGTCTTCCGCTGAGTTGATAAGGGTATCAAGGCGGCTGTTGTGAATGACCACCAGCGCACAGCCCTTCAGAGCACCTTCTTGGCTTGCGATTTCATCACGCAGGTGAGAAATATAGTTCTCGGTAAACCCGCTTTCTCCGTCTTCTTCGCCATGAAGCACAGGAACCACTTTGCAGCCTTGGACGCTCACGTAGCTCAACGCCACCTTGTTACTAACTATAATCTCACCGTCCTTACGACGGAGTAACGCATCAAACAAACGCTGGCTGTTACCGTGATCAGGTGAGTTAAACTGGTAGCGATAGCCTGCGCGTATGTTTCCTTCCGCATGCAGTAAAAACTGCTCAACCAGAAACGATTCAAATTGTTTTGCGCACATACACTGCATCTCCACTATCACTCATGCGTTCAACGTTACCAATTCGTTCATAGAACTTGATAAGCTCTTGCTCTGTCTGCTTATCAACAAATATTCCCCTATCCTGAAAGCCGAGAACTAGCTCATGGAAGCGGAGCTTCTCTTCTTTGCCCACCACCAGGTTGGTCAGCAAAATAATATGGTCCTGCGTAAGGACAAGCACTCGGCCTGAGCGACCGCGGGCTTGCACAAAGTCAGCGGCCATATTCTTCTCAACCTCAGTCATGTACTTTTTGATAATGGCTGGTCGGTCTGTTTTCGGGTCCCGGAACTGCTCTTCTGCTAGCTTTAACGCGTATGCCAGCCAATCAATGGCCGTTACTGCGTCCCTAGGAATATCAGTGTCCAGTTTGCGGTTGGCTCGGAACATCAGCGCATAGTTTTTAATTTGATCAGCCAGGTCGCTTCTTTGCGAGTTTTCGATATCTCTCGCCAGCTGCCATAAAGGCTTCTTCGTTTCGTCCGGATTGGGCTGGATGTTTTCCAACATAGAAAGGACAGGAAACAGCTTGAAAGAAGACTCACTAAAGAGCTTGTAGCCGTGCTTTTTCACATGAATTCGCTCACCGCTGGCGCGTTCATGATCCATGATGAAATAGAGCGGTTTTGCTTTGGGGGCTTCACCGGTTTTCCAATCAGATAGCGATAGACTGAGCTGAGCCGTGTAAGCAAACCCGTAAAATGCCAAGAATTGTTCAAACTCATCCAGCAGGTATTTGGGATACGTGGTTAAAAATTCGAGATCACGTTTAAATGCCTCGGCCATGTATGGCAAATAGGGCGCTTCCGAAGCACGTAGTGATTTGTCGGTATCTGGTTTGGTTTTGGAACGCAGGGTTTCTAACAGCTCTTGTTCGATGAAGTTCAAGTTGGCATCAAACTGCTCAATTTGTCGACCATTTAACAGGTTGATAAAGAGAGATGCCACACGTAGATCGCCTGCTTTGCACTCACTTTTCTGACTCTTAAACAACAAAAATTCTGGGCTTACCGAGAAGATGTCTCGGTTGGCAAAATACATATCTTCCAGTACTTCCCAAAAATCTTCCTCGTCCAGTTTGCTTTGTAAGTTGGCTTTACAATCCGCTGCGAAATCTAGGTAGGTATACTTTTCGATTTTTTTACGAAGTAATCCGCGAAGCACCAACCCCACAACAGAAGACCAATCAAAGTCGTTGCCTTTGGTTCGAATGGGGATGTAACTGTTCAAGATGTTCTTGTTTTGGAACTTGTCGGCAGCAGTTTGTGGCAAACCAGCCTTTATCGGTAATGTGAAATTATCGGTCGTCATTAGCGCATACCACTCACTTCAAAATAGTCACTTTCTTCTTTCACGATTTTGTAGCGCTTATCACCCTTCAGGATAAACAAGGTCTCTTTTTGCTTAGCGACTGTCAGCATCTGCTCCAGTGCTTCATCAAGTAAAAGCACTGCATTTTTGTCATGCTTGTTAGGGCGGTACCCTTGACCAATTTTCACGAGCAGCTCTAGCAGCCTGACACTAATCGGCATTGGCTTAAGCGACTTATCACCGACTTTCAAATACGCATTGAAGGTGCCTATTTTTTCGAGTACGTTGTTTTGTATTGCTGAAAAATCAGGCTTAACTTCAAGAGACACCGCCGTTTTGTAGCCATTAAGCTCAGAGACTAAATACTCGTCTTTATCGAGTGTTGGGGCATGACGGTTGCAATAGCGGTGAAGCGCTGAGATCAGGGTTTCCTTATAGAAACTACCAAGCTCTTTACGCATCTTTCCTGAACCATCGAAATTACGATGTAACATCCAAACAGATGCATAGGTTTCTACCAGATTGTTTGTAAACTCGTTTTGGATAGGCGTTACAAACTCATTGCTGAGCTCGTTGTCACCCCGAAGCAAATAGAAAAGGCGAAGGAAAGACGTTGCTTCGGTTACCTCGTAAAAACCAAGCTCGTTAATTTTTGACCTAAATGCACAGAACCGCTCATCTTCAATGCCCAGCCCATGCTGAAGCACAAACTCATCGACTGTACGCGTGTGCAGATTGCTTGGGTCAAAACCCTGAATGCGGGATAACAGCTCGTTATCGCTGCCTGCAAACAAGTTGTCGAACAAGTAGCCATCCGCTGCGAGCAACTGAAAAATGAAATCCAATAAAGCTCGGGCCGTGAGGAACTGATCTTTGATAAGGCGAGCTTTGAGTAGTAATCCAATCAGGGATTCCTGAACTGCTGGCCGACTAAGAAGCGCATAGTTAGAGGTCAGGCGAGTATGTCCTCGAGATTTACGCTCATTGTCGTAAAGCACATAGAACGGGTTTTCAAGCGTCTGTGCCGTCAATCTTTTTAGAAACTGCTCAGCAAAGTCTGATGCACTGCCCTCTGCATCGAAGGTGAATTTTGGATAGTCTTCAAAATCCAAGAACACGTACTGCTCTGGAATTTTCGAACGCTTGCGGGAGAGAAAGTCTCTAACCACCTTTTTGATGTCGCTATGTTCTTCAGAGCCTTCTTCTGCGTAGTTGCCCAACATACCCACGTTGATACCCACAACGAGTGGCTTGTTGCTTTGCTTGAACTCGGAGAAGCGCTGATCGAGAGCTTGAATGGCAGTCTGACTTGGATTGAAGCTGTGTGTCGCATCTAAATGAAAATCATGGGTCGCTTTATGCTTTTGGCTGTATTGCGTCAAGATCTCGGATTTGCCATCACCGCTACTTCCGCAAAGGAAGATGATTTGATTGGGCTTGGCCGATAAGAGAGCTTTCTTAAAATCCGCTTCTATATCTGTCTTGATGTAGATGTAGCGCTTGTATTCAGCGAGGTAATCTTGATTCTGCTCTCTCTCAGTACTGACCGCATACGGTGAAGACTTTGAGAGAATGCTGAGAGCTTGTGCAAATTTCAACGGTCATTATTCCTTCAAATAATCAATAGGTTACATATTACTAAAAAATGCACTGTATTACTGTGATTTCAATACGAATATAGAGTGCCATGATAATGGACAAAAGCCGATGAAGTGCTATCTAAGGATAGCTTTTCAATCTATTTTTTCATGTACCACTTCTCTTTACTTACCGAAAAGCAACCCAAAAGCACTCTTGCTCACAGCACTCCACGTGCAGCCCCATGGGCTTTCACATGTGAAAGTTGCCAGGAGCATCAACAATAAATTCCTCCAACACCCCACAATAATTGGATTACCACTCATCAAATCCCAGAACACACAAAAATCTTAAGCTATCTCCCACAAATACTGGACTGTGAGTATCAGCATCCCAACAACCGTCATTAACAAGTCATGGATTATTAGCTTCGACCTCCCACAAAGATAGAGATCTGGAAAGCAACAGGTCAGCTCCCAGGAAAGGAATATCTTCTATTGCTGCTTTAACTGCTGGGATATGGGACAAATATCTAACGCCCCAAATGGGCAACTTCGCGTGTTATAGCTAAAGGACGTCTGGGTTACGGTAATTGGTGACGAACAAGCAAAACCAAGGAGTAATCTAGCGATGTTAGATGAGAACAGCGCAGCTTATCGCTGGCATAAAATGGCGCAGCAGCGCGAACCAACCGAAGAAAAGCAAGCTTTCGAGCTAGCACTTTCACAATCACTCAATGCTCTGGCACAAGTCGAGCATTTTACTGATCAAGAGCCTTATTTGCTGGAGTTTTTAGCAAGTTGCTACGCCAACAACTTCTGGCGAATCCACCGCTCTTACAAAGACACAATACCCGGTCATTTTGCCTGTAGAGTCCGTAATCGTAACAACGCATTCGAAGCGGCATGGCATCACAACTGGTACATGAGTGAGAATCAAATGGCGCAGCGACACAATAAAAAGTACCGCGTTCGCTCTACACATATCCGCAAAGGCAAAGGTTTTCGCTACCCAAAGGGACGGTTTTCAAAATCCAATAAGGAGTGGGAGTCAGATCTTATCGACTACACCGAAGATGGCTTTGCTCTCGTCCGTGAAATACGCCATGAAATTCTAGCCATCAAGAAGAAAGCCCAAACCTGTACAAAACGACTTCACAAGCTACATAAACACTTCAAAAAAATGGAGATGCAACATGACTAAAGAACCTGCCGTTGGCATCACAAACTATTGGGGAGAGCTAGATCTATCAGATTTTGATATTGCTCTGCCAGAACAATCACCACAGCCAAAATTAATAAAAGATTTACCTCTATTTGTCGCTGATGAATCGAAGATACTAATGGTTGCGGCCAAAGACCTTGAAGCACGATTGGAAAAGCTGTGCAAAGCTCTGACAGCTGAGTACAAAGTGAAATATCCAATACGCTACAAATTCAAAGTCAAAAAATCAAAAGGCTTACCAGAGATCACATGGTATCGCCTCATTCTTCATCGCTATCCAGACGAAGAGCTTGAAGAAAAAGAAGTATCCGAAGGGGTATTGAGACGTTTTTCAAACGCTATGGACTGGGAGCTCCCGCTGTATTTGCACTTGCTCGATGAGTTAGAAAAGCTCAATCAGCGAGTCGCCCGCATGAGCACACTAAACCAAGCAGTAAAAGAGCTCTCCAAAGCCATAGAAAAATATAATACTTAACGTGTTTGCTTGCTCCATTCCTCTCGGCATGGAGCTTTTCCGCTTGAGCTTGCATTTTCAAAATCGGTGGTAAAATTTAGGTAGTAGATACTTAGGAAAGCTAAGCTAAAGATAAACAAATGATCGAGGAAGTCTTATGGAACTTTGGATATGGTTGTGTGGCTTACTATTGACGGTAGCGGCTGTAGGTGGCGTCTTCTGGTACGCTGGGCGGGAGAAGTAGAACTAAGTGCTATCTGACTTATCCAGCTCTTGCTTGAGCTGAGTGATGAGTGCTTGTTTTTCCTTTTCATTCAGCTGTTCTATTAGGCAAGCCAGCTCAGCTGAACTATCAGAGTCAGAGAAGAAAAATGCAACAGGTACACCCAACTCTTCTGCCAGCTTCTTGAGTGTACCGACATCAGGCATGTGGCGGCCTTTTTCATAATGATTCATTCGGCCACTCGCAGAACTTGGATCCATACCCAAACGGATACCGAGTTCTCTTTGGCTGATGCCAACTCGATTTCTAGCCTGTTTAAGGCGCTGTGGGAATACGTTTGTTCTAGACAAGTGAGAATCATCATCAACCTTTGATGCTTAGATTTTCTAAGTTTTTATTATACCTGTATACTTAGGATAACTAAGCATAAATTTGATTAGCGGAGAGAATGGCATGAAGACATTGGTAAATTTTGCGCTCTTTTGCGTTTTTTGTCTTGGTGCGTTAGTGACTGTATATCAAAGCTGGGGTGTGATGTTGATGGCCTTCCCAAGCGTTATTTGGCTACATAAGCCTCTGGATGTTATCCACAAAAATAAGTACATCGCGTTGTTATTTTGGTTTGTACTCTTTTATATAAACTGGCTATTCGCTAGTGCCGCCGCCCTCACCTACTTCTTCATTCATGTCTGGCATTTGCACCAACAGAACATTCCGCTCAATGACTCGTCTTACGTTAAGAGAGCGCCTCGACGCATCAACCCAAGCACTGGTTTGTTGATGAAGAACAGGCACTTTGACATGACAGGTGAAACTTATGGCTGGAAGATTGATTGATATGGGTAGGTGATGATCACTTTCGCTCCTACTGGGAAGGATCGTAATAACAAAATGATCCACGATCCATAGCAAAGCCCCCGATCAACAACTTGTGAGTTTAAAGATCAAAAGATATTTCCTGCTTATCCACAATGTGTCTATTTGGTGATCACCCGATAAATAACTGCAAAATCAAATTGTTTTGAAAAGGAAATTTCTCATGAAACCGAAGGCTAGGTTCACTCCATTATCGTTACTCATTTTGCTCACTGGATGCGCCTCTACATCAACTCCTATCCAATATGACAACAGCCACAGCCGTGCTCATAACATTGCTCATGCAGGTGGGCTCTACCAAACCGAAGACAAAGTCATTCCAATGAAAGATTTTGAGGCATTTAAGCTCGCGAAAGCTGCCGCAGGAAATACATTGTTGCTCACGTCTTCAGTAGGCGCGGGACTTGAGTTAAGTGAAGGACTAAGCCTTGGTTTGCTAACGTCATTGCTGGAACAGCCTGATACCGCTTCGCGAAACAGCATTATTGCTTGGATGCCTATACAAGGAGCGACATCCGCTCGAGACGCACAGCAAAAGTTGCTCTACCACTTCAACACAGCCATCGAAACCGTGCTTCAAGAACAATCTATTCACTATGAGCGCACGAATGGCAATTCAGAACAAAAGATAGAGTTCTACTTCCATAGTGCAGACTACCAATGTCCAAAATACCAAGCTGGTATGACAAACCAGGACCTATGCTACATCACCGCTGAAGTTTTCGAACCGAGAAGAACAATGTCACCATCTTTCGTCAACGATGGACAGGAAAGTTTTGCATTTGAATCCAACCATCACGTCTACTACCAGAGATTTAGAATTTCGCCAGGCAAGAATAGTGACATCCCTTCTGATGCACTTTATGCTGCTATTAGTAGTAAGTTGCCCGATTGGATCTTCATCTATATAGCAAAAGGCAACATTCACTTTGATAAACAGACGATCACCGCACCTTACCTGCTAGAGAGTGGAAAACCACTCTTGTTTATCGTTGCTGAGGAGAAATAAGGTGAAAGCTGATCCGGTTTCCCACCATTCCCACTTTTCCCATCCTGATCTATGATGGAAGTCATCTTGGGAAGTAAGTATTTGACCATAAATTGCAATTTGGTCCCCAATCGGTCCCCAAGACGTCGCGCGAGGCCAGCTATTACGGGAAACTTTACTTTCTGTATCGGTAAATAATCCAATACGCGGCACAAAACCTTGTTTTAGTGCCGCGTTTCTTTTTATATGGACACATCCATTCGCGACTCACATCGTGTCCATTGCATTCAAAAGGAAGAAGTATGATCCACATTATTACAGGTAGCACTCTTGGTGGTGCGGAATACGTCGGTGATCACCTGAGCGATCTGCTCGTTGAACAAGGATTTGAAACCACGATCCACAACCAACCGTCATTAGACGAGATCGATAACCAAGGGACTTGGCTTGTGATCACCTCCACCCACGGTGCGGGGGAATATCCAGACAATATTCAACCTTTCATCGCAGCATTGCAAAATACGCCACCTAAGATGGCAGACGTGAAGTTTGCAGTCATTGCGATTGGTGATTCGAGCTACGATACGTTCTGCGCTGCCGGTAAGCACGCTTACGACTTGTTAGAAGATATTGGCGCAACGCCGATTGCAGATTGCTTGCTGATTGATGTACTGGCTCATGACGTCCCAGAAGATGCTGCAGAAGCATGGTTAAAAGAGAATATCGAGCGCTTTTAACCCCAGACTCATCTCTTACAGAGTCGCAATGCGGCTCTGATTTCCCCTCTGTGAATAACCTTCCGTAGAAAAAAACTTTTCAACCGAACAAAAAACACCCAAACCGTCTGTGGATAAGTCAGGTAAGATCCAGTGGTTTTCCTTTAGTTATCCAAATAACAACTTTGATCTATTTTAGCCCCTGTGTATAAACCCCATTTTTGATCCCAGGTAATCCTCGATCAGATCCAACCATGATCACAAGATATGATCCAAAGAAGATCCATGATCTTGTTGATCATTTTTCACTTATCCACAGAAGTTGTCGATCCTAATAATAGATCCAATAAAAGATCATATATATAGATCTTATATATATTTATCTTGAAGCCTAAAACGGAAAAACGAGAAAACGATTTTCTCTCTGGCATAAAGCAGGTAAAATACTGCTCCTTTATCTGTCCATTAAATCCTTTGAATACCTGAGGTCAGTTCATGCTTTATCACGAAAACTTTGACGTCATTGTTGTCGGTGGCGGACACGCAGGAACGGAAGCCGCGCTCGCATCTGCACGCACAGGACAAAAAACTCTTCTCCTTACCCATAACATCGATACATTAGGCCAGATGTCTTGTAATCCGGCGATTGGTGGTATCGGTAAAGGCCACTTAGTAAAAGAAGTGGATGCTATGGGCGGTTTGATGGCAGAAGCTATCGACCATGCAGGTATTCAATTTCGTACACTAAATGCTTCGAAAGGTCCTGCAGTACGAGCTACTCGAGCTCAAGCCGATCGCGCTCTGTACAAAGCGTACGTACGCAACGCATTAGAAAACGCGCCAAACCTAACTCTGTTCCAGCAATCGGTTGATGATCTGATTGTTGAACAAGATCGTGTTGTTGGCGTTGTGACTCAAATGGGTCTTAAATTCCGTGCCAAAGCGGTTGTGCTGACCGTAGGTACTTTCCTTGGTGGTAAGATCCACATTGGTATGGAAAGTTCTTCAGGCGGTCGCGCTGGGGATCCACCATCGATCGCATTGGCGGATCGCTTACGTGAGTTGCCATTCCGAGTGGATCGTCTAAAAACGGGAACACCACCACGTATTGATGCTCGCACGGTTGATTTCTCAGTGCTAGAAGCGCAACACGGTGACAACCCAACACCAGTTTTCTCATTCATGGGTAAACGCGAACACCATCCGCGTCAAATTCCTTGTTTCATTACGCATACCAATGAACAAACTCATGAAGTGATCCGCAATAACCTAGATCGTAGCCCAATGTACGCAGGTGTGATCGAAGGAATTGGCCCACGTTACTGTCCGTCTATCGAAGACAAAGTGATGCGCTTTGCGGATAAGAACAGCCACCAAATTTTCATTGAACCTGAAGGTCTTACCACGCACGAGTTATACCCAAATGGTATCTCCACCAGCTTGCCGTTTGATGTTCAAGTTCAAATCGTTCGTTCAATGAAAGGCTTCGAGAATGCACACATTGTTCGTCCTGGTTACGCGATTGAGTACGATTTCTTCGATCCACGTGATTTGAAGCAAACTTACGAGACTAAATTCATCAGTGGTCTATTCTTTGCTGGCCAAATCAACGGTACAACAGGCTACGAAGAAGCTGCGGCACAAGGCTTAATGGCGGGTTTGAACGCAAGTTTGTACAGCCAAGGCAAGGAAGGCTGGAGCCCGCGCCGTGACCAAGCATACATGGGCGTTCTGATTGATGATTTGTCGACCATGGGTACCAAAGAACCGTACCGCATGTTCACTTCTCGCGCGGAATACCGCCTATTGCTTCGAGAAGACAACGCCGACCTTCGTTTGACAGAAAAAGCTCGTGAACTTGGCTTGATTGATGATGTTCGTTGGGCGCGTTTCAACGAAAAAATCGAGAACATGGAAACCGAGCGTCAGCGTCTGAAGTCTACTTGGGTAAACCCAAACTCGGCGGGCATTGATGAACTGAACAAACTGCTGAAAACGCCAATGGCGCGTGAAGCAAGTGGTGAGGATCTTTTGCGTCGTCCAGAGATCTCATACTCACAATTGACTCAACTTGATGCCTTTGCTCCTGCTCTTGAAGATCAACAAGCGGCAGAACAAGTAGAAATTCAGGTGAAATACGACGGTTACATCAAGCGTCAGCAAGAAGAGATCGAAAAATCACTTCGCCACGAACACACAAAACTGCCTGCGGATTTGGATTACAAAGACGTAAAAGGTTTGTCGAACGAAGTGGTTGCGAAACTGAGCGAAGCCAAACCGGAAAGTATTGGCATTGCTTCGCGTATTTCCGGCATTACGCCTGCAGCGATTTCAATTCTTCTTGTGCATCTGAAGAAGCACGGCTTGCTGAAAAAAGGCGAGGAAGAGCAATGAGTGCACTACGAACCAAGCTTGATTCACTGATTGCACAGACCGATTTAGACGTTTCAGAAAAACAACGAGAGCAGTTAGTCGGTTACGTTGAGCTGCTCGATAAGTGGAACAAAGCGTACAACCTAACTTCGGTTCGCGATCCTTTAGAGATGTTAGTGAAACATATCCTTGATAGCATCGTGGTCGGCACGCATCTGCAAGGTGAACGTTTTATCGATGTGGGCACTGGCCCAGGATTGCCAGGTATTCCTTTGGCGATCATGCATCCGGAGAAAACGTTCTTTCTGCTCGATAGCCTCGGTAAGCGCATCCGTTTTATCAAGCAAGTTGTCCACACGTTAGGTTTGAAAAACGTGACACCAATTCAAAGTCGCGTCGAAGAATTCCAACCGGAAGAAAAATTTGATGGCGTTTTGAGTCGAGCTTTTGCTTCAATGACGGACATGGTGGAATGGTGCCACCATTTGCCGAAAGAACAAGACGGCGTCTTTCTTGCGTTGAAAGGACAGCACCCTAAAGATGAAATGGATCTGCTTCCTGAATGGTGTAGTGTGACCGAGATCATATCTTTAGCTGTTCCTGAGTTGGAAGGCGATCGTCATCTAGTAATCTTATCGCGCAAGGAAAATTAGCGAGGTAGTCGTGGGTAAAATTGTAGCAATCGCCAACCAGAAAGGTGGGGTCGGCAAAACAACAACGTGCATTAACTTAGCGGCTTCGATGGCGGCAACAAAGCGCAAGGTTTTGGTGATCGATCTCGACCCTCAAGGCAATGCTACGATGGCCAGTGGTGTCGACAAATACATGGTTGACGCCACCGCATACGATCTTTTGGTGGAGGAAACCCCATTTGATCAAGTGGTCTGTACTCAAACGACAGGGAAGTACGATCTAATTGCTGCCAACGGAGACGTAACGGCAGCTGAGATCAAATTGATGGAAGTGTTCGCGCGAGAAGTTCGTTTGAAAAACGCACTGTCGACAGTTCGCGATAACTATGATTTCATCTTTATTGATTGTCCTCCTTCTCTAAACCTTCTTACAATCAATGCTATGGCTGCAGCCGACTCTGTGCTGGTGCCGATGCAATGTGAATACTTTGCGTTAGAAGGTTTAACTGCTCTTATGGATACGATCAGCAAGTTAGCGGCTGTGGTAAACGAAAACCTCAAGATTGAAGGTTTACTGCGTACGATGTACGACCCGCGCAACCGCCTGTCTAATGAAGTATCCGACCAACTTAAAAAGCACTTTGGCAATAAAGTCTACCGTACTGTCATCCCGCGTAATGTGCGTTTGGCAGAAGCCCCAAGTCACGGTAAACCAGCGATGTACTACGACAAGTACTCAGCCGGCGCCAAAGCGTATCTTGCTCTAGCGGGCGAAATGCTCCGCCGCGAAGAAATCCCAGTTTAACTCTAACCTAAGGAATTCAATCCATGTCTAAGCGTGGTCTAGGAAAAGGACTGGATGCGTTGTTGTCGACCAGTTCGTTTGCTCGTGAAAAACAGCAAATTGCATCGCAAAGCCAAGCCTTGTCAGCAGACGGTGAACTCACTGAATTAGCCATTGGCCAATTACAGCCGGGGATCTACCAACCGCGTAAAGATATGGCACCTGAAGCGCTTGAAGAATTAGCGGCTTCTATTCAATCGCAAGGCATTATCCAGCCGATCGTGGTTCGTCAGGTTGTTGGCGGACAGTTTGAGATCATCGCTGGCGAACGTCGCTGGCGTGCCGCGAAACAAGCTGGCCTGAAACGCGTGCCTTGCTTGGTTAAGAAAGTTGAAGACCGCGCAGCTATTGCTATGGCTTTGATCGAAAACATTCAGCGTGAAGACTTGAATGTGATTGAAGAGGCGCAAGCATTGGAGCGCCTGCAAGATGAGTTCATGCTAACGCATCAGCAAGTGGCGGATGTGATTGGTAAGTCAAGAACTACCGTGAGTAACTTGTTGCGTCTCAACCAATTGGATGCCGACGTCAAACGCTTGGTGGCGGAGAAACAACTTGAAATGGGTCATGCTCGTGCGCTGCTGGCACTGGAAGGTGAACAGCAAGTCGAAGTGGCTCAAATGGTGGCAAAAAAGCAAATGACGGTTCGACAAACCGAACAGTTAGTAAAAAAGTGCTTAGCCCCACAAAATGAGCAAAAAGCTCAACAAGAAGATACCGAAGCCGAGCAAATGTCGCATAAATTGAGTCAACTACTTGATGCGAAGGTTTCCTTAAGCCGTTCTGCAAACGGAAAAGCGAAGTTGACGATAAGTATTGATGAGCCTCACAAATTAGACCAACTAATTGCCAAGCTAGAGGCCTAGATGAGATAATTGATTTAGGTCAATTAATCTAATTAATCGAATTTTGTGCGAAAGTTGTCGTTTTGTAAACAAAACTGTAAGTTTTTGATGCAATATAATTGCATTAACTCCGACTGAACGTATAATTTTCGCCAATTTCCCTGCACATAGAGAATTAGTGCGAAGTGGATATTACTAGAGGTACGAATACATGGTAGCTGCGTTAGCTAGACCAGGACGAGAGCTCGCAAGGCAATTGTTAATGATCCAGTCTGGCGCGGTTATTTTTGTGGCAGCAGGAATGGCGGTAGCCGTAAATCCTGAATGGGGAATTTCAGCGTTGATTGGTGGTGGCATCTTTGTTGTCGCCAATGCAGTATTCGCGCTATGTGCTTTTATGTTTAGTGGGGCTCGCGCTGCCAAGCGCATCGCTGCGTCCTTCTACACGGGCGAAGTACTGAAAATTCTCATCACGGTTGCACTGTTCTACGTTGCCTACATGTATATGCAGGTGGAACTCGTTCCCCTCAAACTAACCTATTTGCTGGTACTAGGTATTAATATCTGTGCACCAGTGCTATTCATTAACAACAAAAAATAGGATGAGTTATGGCTGCGCCAGGTGAAGCGCTAACATCGTCCGGATACATTGCCCACCACCTTTCTAACCTATCGCTGTATAAGTTAGGCTTAGTAGGGTCGGAGACAAGTTTCTGGAACGTACATATCGATAGCCTGTTTTTTTCTTGGTTTACTGGTTTAATCTTCCTCGGAATTTTTTACAAAGTAGCAAAGAGAACAACAGCGGGTGTACCGGGTAAGCTTCAGTGTGCTGTAGAAATGATCGTTGAATTTGTCGCCGATAACGTCAAAGACACGTTCCATGGACGCAACCCACTGATCGCGCCTTTAGCACTGACTATCTTTTGTTGGGTATTTTTGATGAACGTGATGGACTTAGTCCCGATCGACTTCTTACCATACCCAGCAGAGCATTGGCTAGGTATTCCTTACCTTAAGGTCGTACCTTCTGCTGATGTGAATATCACCATGGCTATGGCTCTAGGCGTTTTCGCATTGATGATCTACTACAGCATCAAAGTGAAAGGTCTAGGTGGATTCGCAAAAGAACTTGCTCTACATCCATTCAATCACCCACTGATGATTCCGTTTAACCTACTGATCGAAGTGGTATCGCTACTTGCGAAACCTCTTTCACTTGGTATGCGTCTATTCGGTAACATGTTTGCGGGTGAGGTTGTATTCATTCTTTGTGCGGCAATGCTACCATGGTACTTACAATGGATGGGTTCACTACCGTGGGCAATCTTCCATATCTTGGTTATTACGATTCAAGCCTTCGTATTTATGATGTTGACAATTGTTTACCTGTCAATGGCACACGAAGACTCTGATCATTAATTTTTTAAGCTTTTTATTTGGGCACTAAGCCAACAACTATAAATTGGAGATAGTAATGGAAACTTTACTGAGCTTTTCTGCAATCGCCGTAGGTATTATCGTCGGTCTTGCTTCTCTTGGTACAGCGATTGGTTTCGCACTACTAGGTGGTAAATTCCTAGAAGGTGCAGCACGTCAACCAGAAATGGCTCCTATGCTACAAGTTAAGATGTTCATCATCGCAGGTCTACTTGATGCGGTTCCAATGATCGGTATCGTAATCGCGCTACTATTCACATTTGCAAACCCATTCGTTGGTCAACTAGGTTAATCACCTTTAACTCGGGACAAGCTTTAGCTTGTCACTGATTAACACTAAGTCCAAATAGAGGGGTAGCTGTTGTGAACATAAACGCAACTCTGCTAGGTCAAGCAATCTCGTTCGCACTATTTGTGTGGTTCTGCATGAAGTATGTATGGCCACCATTGATGCAAGCGATTGAAGAACGTCAGAAAAAAATCGCTGATGGCCTTCAAGCAGCTGAACGTGCTGCTAAAGACTTGGATCTAGCACAAGCCAACGCTTCTGATCAGTTGAAAGAAGCGAAGCGCACAGCAACTGAGATCATCGAACAAGCGAACAAGCGTAAGTCTCAAATTATTGATGAAGCTCGCGAGGAAGCTCAGGCAGAACGCCAGAAAATCCTAGCGCAAGCGGAAGCAGAACTTGAAGCTGAACGTAATCGTGCACGCGATGAGCTGCGCAAACAAGTTGCTACTCTGGCTGTAGCTGGTGCTGAGAAAATCCTTGAGCGTACAATCGATAAAGATGCGCAAAAAGATATTCTCGACAACATTACTGCAAAACTTTAAGTCTGGGGGCGCATATGTCTGATTTGACTACAATCGCACGCCCCTATGCTAAAGCAGCCTTCGACTTTGCGGTAGATAAGGGCCAGCTAGACCAATGGGGTCAAATGCTGTCTTTTGCTGCTGAAGTTGCCAAAAACGAACAAATGAATGAGCTTCTAACCAGTTCATTCTCTGCTGAAAAAATGGCAGAAATCTTTGTTGCAGTTTGTGGTGAACAAGTTGATGCGCACGGTCAAAACCTTCTTAAGGTGATGGCTGAGAATGGTCGTTTAGCGGCCCTTCCTGATGTTTGTGAGCAATTCTTCATTCTGAAGAAAGAGCATGAGAAAGAAATCGATGTTGAAGTCATTTCAGCATCAGAACTTTCTGATGAACAACTTGCAAATATTGGCAGCAAACTTGAAGCGCGTCTTGAACGCAAAGTGAAGCTGAATTGCAGTGTAGATGAGACCCTACTTGGTGGGGTTATTATTCGAGCCGGAGACCTAGTCATCGATGACTCAGCGCGTGGTCGTTTGAACCGCCTGAGCGATGCATTGCAGTCTTAATGGGGATTGGAGCATGCAACTTAATTCCACGGAAATTAGCGATCTGATCAAACAGCGTATCGAATCTTTCGAAGTTGTTAGTGAAGCTCGCAACGAGGGTACTATCGTATCGGTAAGCGATGGTATCATCCGCATCCACGGCCTAGCGGACGTGATGCAAGGTGAAATGATTGAATTACCGGGTGGCCGTTATGCACTGGCACTTAACCTTGAGCGTGACTCGGTTGGTGCGGTAGTAATGGGCCCATATGCTGACCTTAAGGAAGGCATGAAAGTTACAGGTACTGGCCGCATTCTTGAAGTGCCAGTTGGTCCAGAACTACTAGGCCGCGTAGTAAACACGCTGGGTGAGCCTATCGATGGTAAAGGTCCAATCGAAGCGAAATTGACTTCACCTGTAGAAGTGATCGCACCAGGTGTAATCGACCGTAAATCGGTAGACCAACCTGTACAAACGGGCTACAAATCAGTTGACTCAATGATCCCTATCGGTCGTGGTCAGCGTGAGCTTGTAATCGGTGACCGTCAGACTGGTAAAACAGCAATGGCGATCGATGCGATCATCAACCAGAAAAACTCTGGTATTTTCTCAATCTACGTAGCAATCGGTCAGAAAGCATCGACTATCGCTAACGTAGTTCGCAAACTAGAAGAGCACGGCGCGCTAGCAAACACTATCGTTGTTGTTGCATCTGCTTCTGAATCTGCAGCGCTACAATACCTAGCGCCATATGCAGGTTGTGCGATGGGCGAATACTTCCGCGATCGCGGCGAAGACGCACTGATTGTTTACGATGATCTATCTAAACAAGCGGTAGCTTACCGTCAGATCTCTCTACTACTAAAACGTCCACCAGGCCGTGAGGCATTCCCAGGTGACGTATTCTACTTACACTCACGTCTACTAGAGCGTGCAGCTCGTGTAAACGAAGAGTACGTAGAGCGTTTCACTAACGGTGAAGTGAAAGGTAAGACTGGTTCTTTGACTGCTCTTCCTATCATCGAAACTCAAGCAGGTGACGTTTCAGCATTCGTACCGACTAACGTAATCTCGATTACCGATGGTCAGATCTTCCTACAAACTGAGCTATTCAACGCAGGTGTACGTCCAGCGGTTGACCCAGGTATCTCAGTATCTCGTGTAGGTGGTTCAGCTCAGACAAAAATCATCAAGAAACTATCAGGTGGTATTCGTACAGCACTAGCTGCATACCGCGAACTAGCAGCATTTGCTCAGTTCTCTTCTGACCTTGATGAAGCAACGAAGAAACAGCTAGACCATGGTCAAAAAGTTACAGAACTAATGAAGCAGAAGCAGTACGCTCCAATGTCTGTATTTGACCAAGCACTAGTTATCTTCGCGGCAGAGCGCGGTTACCTTGATGATGTAGAACTGAACAAAGTTCTAGATTTCGAGGCGGCTCTACTATCGTACGCTCGCGGTCAATACGCTGAATTAGCAGCTGAGATCGACAAGTCTGGTGCTTACAACGATGAAATCGAAGCTCAGTTGAAGAAACTGACTGACGACTTCAAAGCAACCCAAACTTGGTAATTAGGTCGGTGGCAGTTTCTGCCACCAACTAACGGAGAGTAACGATGGCCGGCGCAAAAGAGATACGTAATAAAATCGGTAGTGTTAAAAGCACGCAGAAAATTACGAAAGCGATGGAAATGGTAGCAGCTTCAAAAATGCGTCGCTCTCAAGATGCAATGGAAGCTTCTCGTCCATACGCTGAAACAATGCGTAAAGTGATCGGTCACGTGGCAAACGCAAATCTAGAGTACCGTCATCCGTACCTAGAAGAGCGTGAAGCGAAACGTGTTGGTTACATCATCGTTTCGACAGACCGTGGTCTGTGTGGTGGTTTGAACATCAACGTGTTCAAAAAAGCCGTTACAGACATCCAAACATGGAAAGAGAAAGGCGCTGAAATTGAGCTGGCAGTGATTGGCTCGAAAGCAACAGCTTTCTTTAAACATGGTGGCGCAAAAGTTGCGGCACAGGTTTCTGGCCTTGGCGACAGCCCTAGCCTAGAAGACCTAATCGGTTCTGTTGGCGTAATGCTTAAGAAATACGATGAAGGTGAACTGGACCGTCTATACGTAGTGTTCAACAAGTTTGTGAACACTATGGTTCAGCAACCAACGATCGATCAATTGCTACCTTTGCCTAAATCGGACAGCAAAGAGATGCAGCGTGAGCACTCATGGGACTACATCTATGAGCCTGAGCCAAAGCCTCTACTGGATACGCTATTAGTGCGTTACGTAGAGTCTCAGGTATACCAAGGTGTGGTTGAGAACCTTGCTTGTGAGCAAGCGGCTCGAATGATTGCGATGAAGGCTGCAACGGATAACGCAACCAACTTGATTGAAGATCTTGAACTTGTGTACAACAAAGCCCGTCAGGCAGCGATCACACAAGAACTGTCGGAAATCGTTGGTGGTGCATCTGCGGTTTAAGCTTAGGTAAAACGAAATAGTTTAGAGGATTAACGATGGCTACAGGTAAGATCGTACAGATCATCGGTGCGGTAGTCGACGTAGAGTTCCCACAGAGCGAAGTACCTAGTGTATATGACGCTCTAAACGTAACGGACTCAAAAGAGCGTCTAGTTCTTGAAGTTCAACAACAGCTAGGCGGTGGCGTAGTTCGTTGTATCGTAATGGGTAGCTCTGATGGTTTACGTCGTGGAGTTGAAGTGGTTAACACTGGCGCTCCAATTTCAGTACCAGTAGGTACTAAAACTCTAGGTCGTATCATGAACGTCCTAGGTGACGCGATTGATGAGCGTGGTGAGATCGGTGCAGAAGAGGTTTACTCTATCCACCGTGAAGCACCAAGCTACGAAGAGCAATCAAACGAAACAGCACTTCTAGAAACTGGTGTTAAAGTAATCGACTTGGTTTGTCCATTCGCTAAGGGTGGTAAAATCGGTCTATTCGGTGGTGCAGGTGTAGGTAAGACCGTTAACATGATGGAACTTATCAACAACATCGCACTTCAACACTCAGGTCTATCAGTATTTGCTGGTGTTGGTGAACGTACTCGTGAAGGTAACGATTTCTACTTCGAGATGCAGGAAGCGGGCGTTGTAAACGTTGAGAATCCTGAAGAATCTAAAGTAGCGATGGTTTACGGTCAGATGAACGAGCCACCGGGCAACCGTCTACGTGTTGCTCTGACTGGTCTAACAATGGCAGAGCGTTTCCGTGACGAAGGTCGTGACGTACTACTGTTCGTTGATAACATCTACCGTTACACGCTTGCAGGTACTGAGGTATCAGCACTTCTAGGTCGTATGCCTTCAGCGGTAGGTTACCAGCCAACTCTTGCAGAAGAGATGGGTGTACTACAGGAGCGTATCACGTCAACTAAGCAAGGTTCTATCACGTCTGTACAGGCGGTATACGTACCTGCGGATGACTTGACTGACCCGTCTCCAGCAACAACGTTCGCGCACTTGGATGCAACGGTTGTACTTAACCGTAACATCGCAGCAATGGGTCTATACCCAGCGATCGACCCACTAGATTCAACGTCTCGTCAGCTAGACCCACTAGTTGTTGGTCAAGATCACTACGACATCGCTCGTGGCGTTCAGCAGACACTTCAGCGCTACAAAGAGCTGAAAGACATCATTGCGATTCTAGGTATGGACGAGCTATCTGAGTCAGATAAGCAAGTTGTATCTCGTGCACGTAAGATTGAGCGTTTCCTAACTCAGCCTTACCACGTAGCAGAAGTATTTACAGGCGACCCTGGTGTTTACGTACCTCTTAAAGAGACTCTACGTGGCTTCAAAGGTCTACTAGCTGGTGAATACGATGACATTCCAGAGCAAGCGTTCATGTACTGCGGTACGATTGACGATGCTATCGAGAATGCGAAGAAGCTATAAGGCTAACTAGGAGGCGATATGGCACCAATAACCTTTCACCTAGACGTAGTGAGCGCTGAGAAACGTATTTTCTCTGGTCGCGTAGAAACGTTTCAGGTGACCGGTAGCGAAGGTGAGCTGGGTATTTTCCACGGCCACACTCCGCTGCTGTCCGCTATTAAGCCTGGTATGGTGCGTATTGTGAAACAGCACGGCCACGAAGAGTTCATTTATGTCTCTGGTGGTATGGTCGAAGTTCAGCCTGGTACTGCTACAGTACTGGCTGATACAGCGATTCGTGGTGAAGATCTAGACGCAGCGAAGGCAGAAGAAGCCAAGCGCCGCGCTGAGGAGAAAATCCAGAATCAGCATGGTGACATGGACTTCGCACAAGCGGCCAGCGAACTGGCTAAAGCCATTGCTCAGCTTCGAGTTATCGAGCTGACCAAAAAGCGTCGCTAAGCTCAATTAGCAACGTTGCATGACAAAAGGCGACCTTAAAGGTCGCCTTTTTGATTATTTTTAGTTGGAAATTTACTTAATTCCATTAACTATTCAAAAAGAGCTGTTTAAAATAACGGCCAATTAACAGAAAACGTCAATAGGTTATCAATGAAATTCAGTGCTGTGATTCTTGCAGCGGGTAAAGGTACTCGTATGCACTCAAATATGCCTAAAGTGCTACACACTTTGGCAGGGAAGCCAATGGTTAAACATGTTATCGATACTTGTACTGGCCTTGGCGCACAAAACATTCACCTAGTCTTTGGTCACGGTGGTGATCAAATGCAAACCACACTTGCAGATGAGACTGTCAACTGGGTACTTCAAGCGGATCAGCTTGGTACTGGCCACGCGGTGGATCAGGCTTCTCCACGTTTCGAAGACGATGAAAAGATCCTAGTTCTTTATGGTGATGTTCCACTGATTTCTCCTGAAACTATTGAAAACCTACTTGATGCACAACCAACAGGTGGCATCGCATTACTTACTGTAATGCTCGATAACCCGACCGGTTACGGCCGTATCATTCGTAAAAATGGTCCAGTGGTTGCTATCGTTGAGCAAAAAGACGCAAGCGAAGAACAAAAGCAAATTAAAGAGATCAACACTGGCGTAATGGTTGCGACTGGTGGTGATCTGAAGCGTTGGTTGTCTGGCTTAAACAACAACAATGCTCAAGGTGAGTACTACCTAACAGACGTTATTGCTGCTGCGCACGACGAAGGGCGTGCCGTTGAAGCGGTTCACCCAGTGAATGCCATCGAAGTTGAAGGTGTTAATGATCGCGCTCAACTTGCTCGTCTAGAGCGCGCGTTCCAATCGATGCAAGCACAAAAACTACTTGAACAAGGTGTGATGCTACGTGACCCTGCGCGTTTTGACTTACGCGGTGAGCTTCAGTGCGGTATGGATTGTGAAATCGATGCCAATGTGATCATCGAAGGTAACGTATCGCTGGGTGATAACGTCATTATCGGCACTGGTTGTGTGCTGAAAGACTGTGAAATCGACGATAACACTATCGTTCGTCCTTACAGTGTGATTGAAGGCGCAACCGTTGGTGAAGAGTGTACCGTCGGTCCATTCACTCGTTTGCGTCCTGGTGCTGAGCTACGTAACGACGCGCACGTCGGTAACTTCGTGGAAGTGAAAAATGCGCGCATTGGTGAAGGCTCTAAAGCAAACCACCTGACTTACCTTGGTGATGCGGAAATCGGCCAGCGCACTAATATCGGTGCGGGCACGATTACGTGTAACTACGATGGCGCAAATAAGTTCAAGACCATCATTGGTAACGACGTGTTTGTTGGCTCTGATAGCCAGCTGGTGGCACCTGTCACTATTGCTGATGGTGCCACTATCGGTGCAGGTACCACATTGACTAAAGACGTGGAAGAGGGTGAGTTAGTGATCACTCGCGTTAAAGAGCGTAAGATCACTGGTTGGCAACGTCCAGTTAAGCAAAAGTAAGCGTTACCTGAGCTTAAAAGCTAAATTATCAAAGCCGCTCCAGTGAGAGCGGCTTTGTCGTTTTTAGTGCAAGTATCAGTAACTGGGAATCGCGATACGCTTTTCTAACCAACGTACTGCTTGAGAAACGAATAGAATGAGCAACAAGTACTCCAGAACCAAGAAGGTATAAATTTCTAACGGTAAGTACTCATTCACCACCAACTCGTTGGCACGTCTCGTTAAGTCACTTAAACCGATTACGCTCACCAGAGAACTCATTTTGAGGATGTAGACAAACTGATTCCCTAACGGCGGTAAAATTTGTCGAAATGCTTGCGGAAGAATCACCAAGCGCATCTTCTGCCAATAATTCAAACCAAGTGATTCTGCCGCTTCATGCTGACCTCGGTTGATCGCTTGAATCCCACCGCGAAATACTTCTGCCATAAACGCACTTTCAGCGATAGTCAGTGCAATTACCCCCGCCCAAAAATGATTGAGAGAGACATCGAGCAGCGTTGGCATGCCGTAGTAAACCCACAAGAGCAACACCAATACTGGGATTGAGCGGATCACCTCAACGTAGATGCGATTCATCCATTTGAGCGTTGGGGAGCGAGAAAGTGCAGGCAACGCAATCAGCAGCCCAAGTGTCATGGCAAAACACATACTCAAGAGTGACACTTGAATGGTGTCATTAAACCCCGCGACTAAAAACTTCAGGTTGGTTATCCCTTGTTCCGTTGACGGGTCGAGTACATACCAGCCCCATTGGTAATCTGAGCAACCCGTTAGCAACAGCAGCGAAATCAGCCATAGAGTTCGAAAGGTCACATTTACTCCCTGAATTAACTAAAAAACTTCCATTGTTACTGCTATGTTATCAATGGGGTTGTAATAAAGGTTAATAATTAAACCGTATAAGGTCATTATTTTTAAGGGAATAAAAATGAAAAAGATTTTGTTTGCGCTAGGAATATGTCTGCTTATGGTCACTCAAGTTGTTCATGCTCAGAGCCGTCTTCAAGAGATTTTGGATAAAGGCGTGTTGAGAGTAGGGACGACTGGGGACTGGAATCCGATGACAATGAAAGATCCAGCCACGAACAGTTATCGTGGTTTTGATATTGATGTCACAACCGAGCTTGCTAAAGATTTGGATGTCAAAGTGGAGTACGTTGCCACCGATTGGAAAACGCTGGTTAATGGCATTACGGCCAACAAGTACGACATCACTGGCAGTGCGTCTTTAAACATGTCGCGTGCGAAGGTGGCTGGTTATAGCCAACCCTATTTCTACTTGGCGTTTGTGCCAGTGGTGCAGAAAAAAGACCTCGCCAAATTCTCTGATTGGGAGGATTTTAATAAACCCGATGTGAAAGTGGCTGCGACGTTAGGTACGGTACAAGAAAAAATGGTGAAAGAGTTCTTCCCATTGGCGCAGCATATCGTGATTGAAGCCCCCGCGCGAGACTTCCAAGAGCTGTTGGCTCGCAGAGCGGACGTGTCTGTGACTTCCAATGTGGAAGCGGCGACGCTGGTGGACAAGTTCAAACAGTTGGCGATTGTGCCTGTGAAAGCACCTCGCAGACCGACTCCAATCGCCATGTTGTTACCACAAGACGACCAAGTCTGGATTAACTACATCAATCACTGGGTGGAGTTAAAAAAAACACAAGGCTTCTTTAAGCAGACTGCTCAGAAGTGGGGACTGAAAAGTTTATAAATGAAAAGAGCCGCTTTACGCGGCTCTTATTATGATCGGATGGACTGAAGTACAGACTTAAAGTTCATCTTCGCTGACGACGCGAGCGTTGTCAGGTGTAGTGAAATGCTTAGAGAGTTCACGATTCGACAGAATGTAACCCATCCACAAGCCACCCATACAAATGACGATTGCCACGCCCGTAACCATTTGAGCTTGGCTTGCCATCGCTGCTACTAGTGCGCTTGATAGGCTGCTCACGGTAATTTGCAGGCTGTTTTGCAAACCAGCTGCGGTTGCAGGGCTTTGCTTCGCACTTGCCAATGCACGGTTTACTACGATTGGGTACAACGCACCATTCGCTACCGCAATCAGACAGAAAGGCGCTAGGATTGGCCAGATGGAGGTCAATTCCCACTGCGAAGCTACAAAGATAAGCAACGCGGCAACACTGAATAAACCGATCAACTGACGTAGAATTTTTTCATCACCAAATTTGCGAACACCAACTTTACCTAGGTAACCACCCACCATGAAAGCAATGGTTTGTGGGATAAAGCTCAAACCGATGTCTTTTGCTTCGTAGCCGAGTTGAGACATGATTTCTGGCATACCAGTAAGGTAAGCAAAGAACGCTGCCGAAGCGGTTGCGAACATAAACACGTTACCTAGGTAAGTTTTTGAACCTAGTAACGCTTTAATATCCGCAGACATGCTGGTTTGTTTGATTTCGGCTTGTTCGTTCTTTTGTGCCATGGTTGCAGCAACGAGCACCACACCAACAAGCGTTAATGCGATAAAAATACTGTGCCAACCAAAGCTATCCGCTAAAACCACACCCAGTTGAGGTGCAAGTGCTGGTGATAGTGCCACCAACGGCATGATGGTTGCAAAAATTTGCTGGCTACTGCTGGAGTAACGCTTGATTACCATCGCTTGCCAGATAACCGCAGGAGCACACACGCCGATTGCTTGCACAAAGCGCAGTGTCAGTAGCTGCCAAACTTCATCGCAGAATGCTAAGCCGAATGAGGCAATGGTAAAGAGTACCAGACCTGCGGCCAGCGTATTGCGGTGACCAAATTTATCCGATGCTAATCCCCACATCAACTGACCAAAAGCCATACCTACAAGAAATACGGTCAGAGAAAGTGCGATTTGTTCGGGACCTGTAGCAAAGTCGATTTCCATCGCTTTGAACGCAGGTAAGTACATGTCAGTGGCAACAAAGCCAAGCATAGATAAAGCTGCAAGATAAACGAGCTGTAGTTTTGATATTTTCATGATTCAACCAATCAAATTATTTAATCATTTTTTAATCAATATCAGTTGGCGCCAACCCTGATTTATTTACCTTATTATTCTATTTTTCGATTTTGAGAAAATAAAACGCTAAAATTGTTGGTTATCAATCAAATTTTTTGAAAGGTCAGAAATCATGTTCTCCAAAGCATCATTGGAAATGCTCGATACGGTTGCTCGGTTAGGCAGTTTCACGGCCGCTGCTGAAGTGCTTCACAAAGTTCCTTCGGCGATCAGCTATGGCGTGCGACAGGTAGAGCAGGATTTGGACGTCGTGCTATTTCGCCGCTTACCAAGAAAAGTTGAATTAACACCAGCGGGTGAGCTATTCATGGCTGAAGCTCGCTCGTTACTGCGTCAGATGGAAGAGGTGAAAGCACAAACTCGTCGAGCTGCGCACGGCTGGAAAACAACGCTGAAACTGACGCTGGATAACGTAGTGAAGCTCGAAAAGCTCAAGCCGCTAGTGGAAGATTTTTATCGAGAGTTTGAATTTGCGGAACTGCAAATCAACATGGAAGTCTTTAACGGCTCTTGGGAGGCGATCGCTCAAGGTCGTGCAGATATCGTAGTCGGAGCCACGTCAGCGGTCCCGGTCGGTGGGGACTTCGAAGTGAAAGACATGGGTGTGTTGGATTGGGCGTTTGTCATGTCGCCTGCTCATCCTTGCGTACGCCAGCAGGTTCTCACCGAAGAGTTTGTTAGTCAGTTCCCCGCGATTTGTTTGGATGACACATCGAACGTACTGCCAAAACGACACACAGGTCACTATGCTAAGCAGCGTCGTTTATTATTGCCGAATTGGTACAGTGCGATTGAATGTTTAAAAAATGGCGTTGGAGTCGGGTATATGCCGCGTCATATTGCGATGCCACTTATTCATGAAGGTGTGCTGGTGGAGAAACTGCTGCAAGATGACAAGCCATTGAGCCGATGCTGTTTGGTATGGCGTAAAGATGACGATCATAAGTTGATCCAATGGATGGTGGATTATTTAGGATCACCGAATCAGTTGCATCAAGATTGGTTGCAGTGTTAGTCAAAAGAATCATCCGATCTCAGTATTAGCTCATCACTTGGTCCATGAAACCGTAAATTGGAAACAAAACACCTCGCTGCAGCGAGGTGTTGATAAGGCGAATTAAGACAAGAAAAACTTGTAGGATGGATTGTCGGTTTCATCCTTACATTGGTAGCCAAGTTCTCGTAAATGCGTTGAAAATTGGGCTAAATCGCTTTCATCTAACTCGAAACCACATAGAACGCGTCCGTAGTCGGCGCCGTGGTTACGGTAGTTGAATAGGCTGATGTTCCAATGGGTGCCAAGCGTGCTTAAGAACTTCAATAGTGCGCCTGGATACTCAGGAAATTCAAAGCTATAGAGACGCTCTTTCAGTTGTTTCGAGGGCTTGCCACCGATCATGTAACGAATGTGCAGTTTGGCCATTTCATCGTCGGACAAATCCACGACTGGGTAGCCACCTTCGCGTAGATCGCGAATGATGTTATCCAGCTCTTCCTGACCGCCTTGCAGGCGTACACCAACAAAGATATTCGCCAGTTCATCATCGTTATAACGGTAGTTAAACTCGGTGACAGCGCGGCCGCCAATCAGATTACAGAATTCAAAGAAAGCGCCTTGGCGTTCTGGAATTGTCACGGCCAATAGACCTTCACGCTTCTCACCTAATTCACAACGCTCTGAAACATAGCGTAAACCATGGAAGTTGGTATTCGCGCCAGACAACACCGTGGCAAGGTTTTTGTTTTCCAGTTGGTTTTGCTCAACAAACTTCTTCAAGCCAGCAAGCGCAAGCGCCCCGGATGGTTCAGCAATCGCGCGAGTATCCTCAAAAATGTCTTTTACGGCAGCGCAGATTTCATCGCTTGAAACCGCCACATGACCATCAATGTATTTCTGACACAAGCGGAACGTTTCTTCACCGATGCGTTTTACCGCGACACCATCAGCAAACATGCTGACTTGGTCGAGTACCACTGGCTCACCAGCATCAAGCGCCGCTTTCAGACAAGACGAGTCTTCAGGCTCGACGGCGATGACTTTGATTTCTGGCATCAGTTGCTTGACCAGAACCGCTACACCTGCGGCCAAGCCACCGCCTCCAACCGGCACGAAGATGTAGTCGAGATGACCATTTTGCTGCAGCATTTCCATGCCGATGGTGCCTTGGCCTGCGATCACCAACGGGTGGTCGAAAGGAGGCACGAACGTATAACCGTGTTGCTCTGACAAGCGTTCGGCCTCGGCTTTGGCTTCATCAAAGTTGCTGCCGTGCAGCACCACATTGCCACCGAAACTGCGTACCGCATCGACTTTGATGTCTGGTGTGGTTTTTGGCATAACAATCGTGGTTTTGATACCTAGCTTGGTGCCAGACAGTGCCATGCCTTGAGCGTGATTGCCTGCCGATGCTGCAATCACGCCTGCGGCTTTCTGTGCTTCAGTTAGGCTTGCCACCATGTTGTAGGCACCGCGCAGTTTGAACGAGTGTACGGGTTGGCGGTCTTCACGCTTGATCTGTACGTTATTCCCGATACGTGCAGATAAACGAGGCATTTCTTGCAGCGGCGTTACTGTTGCGACTTCATAAACAGGTGCGCGAAGGATTTGGCGCAGATAGTCTGCGCCAGATTGATTCGCTTTTTTTTCGGGTTGAGATTCCATCATGGCTAGCCCTCTAGCTTCGATTTATCTCGTACTGCACCTTTGTCAGCACTGGTTGCCATGCTGGCGTACGCTTTTAGGGCGAAAGAAACTTCACGTTGACGATTTGCTGGTTTCCAACCAAGTTCGTCTTGTTTTACGCGGCGCTCTGCAAGTTCTTGTTCGGAGATCTCAAGAGAGATGCTGCGATTTGGAATATCAATCGCAATCAAATCGCCATCTTGAACCAAGCCGATCGCACCGCCATTGGCGGCTTCTGGAGAAGCATGGCCGATAGACAGACCAGAGGTACCACCAGAGAAGCGACCGTCAGTTAATAACGCACACTCTTTACCTAAGCCCATCGATTTTAGATAAGTGGTTGGGTAGAGCATTTCTTGCATGCCCGGGCCACCTTTTGGACCTTCGTAGCGAATCACAACCACATCGCCCGCTTTCACTTTGCCGCCAAGGATGCCGTCTACCGCATCTTCCTGGCTTTCAAACACTACCGCAGGGCCAGTAAATTTCAGGATGCTTTCGTCCACACCAGCAGTCTTCACAATACAACCATCCAGCGCGATGTTGCCTTTCAGAACGGCAAGGCCGCCATCTTGGCTGAAGGCGTTTTCTTTGGTGCGGATACAGCCTTCCGCACGGTCGTCATCGAGAGTATCCCAGCGACAATCTTGCGAGAATGCTTGTGTGGTGCGGATACCCGCAGGGCCAGCACGGTAGAATGATTTCACTTCTTCTGAATCGGTCAGCATGATGTCGTATTTGGCTAGCTGTTCTTCCCAAGTCAGTCCTAGGACAGTCTTAGACTGATTGTGCAGCAGACCTGCACGGTTCAGTTCACCAAGGATACCGACAACGCCACCCGCACGGTGTACATCTTCCATGTGGTATTTCTGCGTTGAAGGAGCCACTTTACAAAGGTGTGGTACTTGGCGAGACATGCGGTCGATGTCCGTCATATCAAAATCGACTTCACCTTCTTGCGCCGCAGCTAAAAGGTGTAACACAGTATTGGTCGAACCGCCCATTGCGATGTCGAGTGCCATCGCGTTTTCAAATGCGGCTTTGGTCGCGATATTGCGTGGTAGAGCCGTTTCGTCATCTTGCTCGTAGTAGCGTTTGGTGAGTTCAACGATGCGTTTACCTGCATTGATAAACAGCTCTTTACGATCGGCATGCGTTGCCAACAGCGAGCCGTTGCCTGGCTGAGACAGACCCAGAGCTTCTGTCAGACAGTTCATTGAGTTTGCGGTGAACATGCCTGAACACGATCCACACGTTGGGCATGCACTGCGTTCGATCTGTTCGCTTTGTTCGTCAGACACTTTTGGATCGGCACCTTGGATCATGGCATCGACAAGGTCTAGCTTGATGATCTGATCTGAAAGCTTGGTTTTGCCCGCTTCCATTGGGCCGCCAGATACGAAGATAACTGGAATGTTGAGACGCATTGACGCCATCAGCATCCCTGGAGTGATTTTGTCACAGTTAGAGATACACACCATGGCATCCGCACAGTGCGCATTAACCATGTATTCGACTGAGTCGGCAATCAATTCACGTGATGGCAGCGAGTAAAGCATGCCGCCGTGACCCATTGCAATGCCATCATCGACGGCGATGGTATTGAATTCTTTTGCGATGCCGCCTGCCGCTTCAATCTCTTGAGCAACAAGTTGGCCCAAATCTTTAAGGTGTACGTGGCCTGGTACGAACTGAGTGAATGAGTTCACCACGGCGATGATTGGCTTACCGAAATCTTCGTCTTTTACACCGGTTGCACGCCAGAGCGCACGAGCTCCCGCCATGTTACGACCATGTGTGGTGGTTGCTGATCTATATTTTGGCATTTCTTAAATCCTTCTTACTGCTGCTCTGGGTACACATAGTCTAACCAGCCCCACTTATCTTCCGTGGTGCCGTTAAATAGGCCAAAGTAGGCTTCTTGCAATTCTTTGGTAATCGGACCGCGTGTACCGCTGCCCACTTCAATTTTGTCGATGGTTGCCACAGGCACAACTTCTGCTGCGGTACCGGTCATGAATACTTCATCCGCAAGGTATAGCGCTTCGCGGGCAATGTTAGCTTCACGGACTTCGTAACCTTTATCGCGAGCAATGGTCATGATCGAGTCACGAGTGATGCCCGGTAGGATAGCGCTGGTTGCTGGTGGTGTGGTGATCACGCGATCTTTGATGACAAAGATGTTCTCGCCCGCGCCTTCTGACAAGTAACCGTCAACACTCAGTGCGATACCTTCGTCGTAACCATGACGACGTGCTTCACCACCAACGAGTAGTGAAGAAAGGTAGTTACCACCCGCTTTTGCTGCGGTAGGGATGGTGTTAGGTGCCGCGCGATTCCAGCTTGAAATCATCGCATCCACGCCTTTTTCTAGTGCTTCTTCACCAAGGTACGAGCCCCATGGGAACGCAGCGATGATCAGCTCCATTTCGGTGCCTACTGGAGGACACACACCTAAACCGACATTGCCCACAAATCCCAATGGACGAATGTAAGCGCTGTCGAGTTTGTTTTGACGCAGAGTTTCACGCGTTGCTTCCATGATTTCTTCAACAGAGTATGGAATAGGGAAGCGGTAAATTTTGGCGGAATCTTTTAAACGCTGTGCATGTTCACGGTGACGGAAGACAATTGGGCCTTTTGGTGTGTTGTAGCAGCGTACCCCTTCAAATACCGAGGTGCCGTAATGCATGGCGTGAGTGAGAACGTGCACGTTCGCCTCTGCCCATGGAACCATCTCACCATTAAACCAAATGAAATCTGCAGTTTTCGTTGCCATTTGTTGCCTTCCTTATGCACTTACGTGTTGTTGTAAGTTGTGATTTGGCAGTTCATCGTTGCGGATTTTCAGCACCTCAACTTTACGAACGTCCCACAACTTCTCAATTTGATTGATCAAAAACGAGATTGGTCGATCGCTGTCGACGATGATCTCGACGCTGGCTACTTTACTTTCGTGGTTTTGAGTAGCGGCCACCTGTTTGATCACAAAGCCTCGGTGACGAATCACACGTAGAACGCGCTCTAACAGTACCGGTTTGTCGTCGGCTTTGATGTCGAGTAAATATCTGTCCATGTGATGTCTCCTACGTGTTTTCCAACATATCACTGTTTGATGCACCAGGTGGTACAAGTGGCCACACGTTTTCTTCTTCATCAATTAAAACGTGAAGCATGTAAGAAGTTTCGCTCGCTAGCATCTCTTTAAGTGCAGGTTCGACTTCTTCTTTCTTGGTGATGGTTTTGCCCGGAATGTCGAAGGCTTTTGCCAACATCACGAAATCTGGGTTGTCATCAAGAATGGTTTCACTGTGGCGACCGTCGAAAAACAGTGATTGCCATTGGCGAACCATGCCAAGACGTTGGTTGTTTAGGAGAACAATCTTCACTGGAATTTGGCGACGTTTTAGCGTGCCTAGCTCCTGTACGTTCATCATGAATGAACCGTCACCTGTAATAAGGATAGACTGATCATCCGGACGCGCGACTGATGCGCCCATTGCTGCTGGCAAACCAAAACCCATGGTGCCTAAGCCTGCGGAAGTAATGAAGTTTTGCGGATCGCGTGGCTGAATATGCTGAGCTGCCCACATTTGGTGCTGGCCTACGTCAGTCGAGACGATGGCGCTGTCTGGCATCATGTCAGATAACTGCTTAAGCAGCAGCGGCGCGTAGATAAGATCGCCAGGGTGGTCGTAACGCCACTTAAAGCCGCTACGCAGACTTTCACTGTGGTGAACCCACGATGAGATATCTTGAGTCAGCTCCAATTGAGGAAGAATGGTATTGATGTCGCCTCGCAGTGGTGCGTTTGCGTGGCGAAGCTTATGGATTTCTGCCGCATCGATGTCGATATGGATGACTTTGGCGTGCGGCGCAAAGGTATCGAGTTTGCCCGTCACACGGTCATCAAAACGCGCACCTACGACAATCAACAGGTCTGCTTCTTGAACCACAAGGTTGGCCGCTTTGGTGCCGTGCATACCCAACATGCCTAAGTAGTGAGGGTCATGGCGTTCAATCGTACCTAAGCCTTTTAGAGTGCTTACCGCTGGCATCGGGTTCAGACGTAAGAACTCTCTCACTGCATCTGTTGCTTTCGCAAGCTGCACACCGCCGCCGACATACAATACCGGGCGAGTGGATGCCGCCAGTACGTCTTGCGCGCGTTTGATGTCTTCAGCGCTGACGTCTTCGATTTCAGGTGCAACGTAAGGTGGCAGTAATTTTGTTGGGGCTTGAGCAAGCTGAACATCTTTCGCAATATCGACAATGACCGGGCCCGGACGACCTGTTTTGGCCACTTCAAACGCTTCGGCTAGTGTAGGGGCAAGATCTTCAATGTCAGTAACAAGATAACTGTGCTTAGTACAGGCGAGAGACATACCAATCACATCCATTTCTTGGAACGCATCGGTACCGATATGAGAGCTGGCAACCTGACCTGTGATGGCTACCAAAGGAACGGAATCAAGGAAAGCGTCGGCTAGGCCGGTAACAAGGTTGGTGGCCCCCGGGCCGGAAGTTGCCATGCACACGGCAACATCTTGAGTGGATCGAGCCATTCCGATGGCGGCCATGGCGGCCCCTTGTTCATGACGGCATAAGATGTGCTCGACACCTCCGTCATACAAGGCATCATAGATTGGCATGATGGCTCCACCGGGATAACCAAATACCGTCTTGATGCCTTGCTGTCTTAAAGCGGCTACGACAAGTTGTGCACCAGTCATCGTAAACCTCCTTTGCTACGTTGTGGCTCGTAGCGATTGCCATGTGTGTTGCACTTCATGTGCGCTCCCATTCTTCCCGTTAAACTGTCCGAGGGTTAGACAGATGACAACTTGTAGTTGTAAAAAAACCCCCGGACTTTTCAGCGCGGGGGTTTTTTGTAATTTGTGGTTACCTTTCGCCCACAAGCCCCCGCGCGGTGCCAATAATGACCACGATAATCAGGGCTAGCAGTGTGTTGATGTGAGCGAATAGGTTCATCTGTCTGTCGTTCTTTTTTCGTTAAATAGTATTGTGTAATGTTCTACGAAAATGTTTGCGTCATTAGTGGTATCACACAAATCCGCTGCATGACAAGCAAAAAGTCATTCTTTTTTCACATTAACTCTCAATTTGTACGCGGTATATAACATAACCACATAGATAAAACATTTGTTTATATAGTGTTCAATAGATTGGGGAGTTTATGGGGCTGGCAATCATTCATAGTCGGGCAAGTGTCGGGGTGCAAGCGCCGTCAGTTAGTGTGGAAGTGCATATCAGTAATGGCATGCCCGGCTTTACTCTCGTTGGGTTGCCGGAGACTACGGTAAAGGAATCCAAAGATCGTGTACGCAGTGCGATCATCAATTCAAATTTCCAGTTTCCAGCCAAGCGCATTACGGTCAATTTGGCTCCGGCGGATTTACCTAAAGAAGGCGGTCGTTTTGATTTGCCTATCGCATTGGGTATTTTAGCGGCTTCAGAGCAAATCGCGACAGATAGGCTCAAAAACTACGAATTTGTTGGCGAATTAGCTCTGTCTGGAGGATTAAGACCTGTCAAAGGCGTGCTTCCAGCCGCGTTGGCTGCAAGTAAAGTAGGACGTCATTTGGTGGTGCCTCATGTCAATGGCGATCAAGCGGCGCTGGTGGGCAAAGAGCAACATAAGTCAGCGCAATCCTTACTTGAGGTGTGTGCGGAGTTATGTGGTCAGCATCGTCTCAATCTTTATCAAACTCCGAAGCGAAAAACGGTTGAAAAGCATGGTCGAGATCTACAAGACATCATTGGCCAGCAACAAGGCAAGCGTGCTCTAGAAATTGCGGCGGCTGGAAACCACAACCTACTTTTTCTTGGTCCTCCTGGTACAGGAAAAACCATGCTGGCATCGCGTTTATGCGACTTACTGCCGGAGATGAGCGACGAAGAAGCGATGGAAACGGCTTCAGTCGCATCACTGACGCAAAGTGAGATTAATGAGCACAACTGGAAGTCGCGTCCGTTTCGTGCGCCGCACCATTCCAGTTCGATGGCTGCATTAGTTGGTGGTGGCTCGGTGCCAAGACCGGGAGAGATTTCTTTGGCTCACAATGGGTTATTGTTCCTTGATGAAATGCCGGAGTTTGACCGTAAAGTGTTGGACTCGTTACGAGAACCACTGGAATCGGGTGAGATCATCATTTCTCGCGCACAAGGAAAAACGCGTTTTCCTGCTCGTTTTCAGCTGGTGGGCGCGTTGAATCCAAGCCCAACTGGCTATTACGAAGGGAATCAAGCTCGCACTAACCCTCAAGCTATTTTGCGTTACTTAGGTCGTTTATCGGGACCGCTTCTCGACCGTTTTGATATGTCGTTAGAAATTCCATCCTTACCGAAAGGCACGTTGGCGGAAGGTGGTGATCGAGGTGAGCCCACGGAACTCGTCAAAGAGCGCGTCAGTCTTGCTCGTGAGAGCATGCTTAATCGAAACGGCAAAGTAAACGCACTGCTCGGCAGCCGTGAGATTGAGGCATTTTGCCCATTGCAAAAAAGCGATGCGGAATTTCTCGAAACTGCACTGCATCGGCTGGGGTTATCGATTCGTGCCTATCATCGCATCATTAAAGTGGCCCGTACGATAGCGGATTTAGAAGGTGCTGAGCAGATTAAGCGGCCTCATCTGGCGGAAGCGCTCGGGTATCGCGCGATGGACCGATTGCTGAAACAACTCGCGGCTCAAGCCGTGTAGTAGTCATTTGAGAGGAGTTCGCGGCGAGTATTCACATGTTCGCCGCGAGAACCATGTTAGAAGCTGTAGTTAAAGCCTAACGACAAAAGGTATTCATTTTCGTCATAAAAGGTGATGTTTGAATCGGTTTGGCTATAACCCGCGAAGGAAATGAACGACCAGTTCTGCCAATCAAACACGTTTTGGTATTCGTAAGCGGCAAACAAGCTCAAGGTGTCATCACTGCGCGTTTTCGCAAAAGTTTGGCTCGCCGATTGATAATCTTTGAGTGCATAGCCTGCGGTTAAGGCTAAACGATGACGGTTGATGAACTTAAACCAACTTACGTCAAAGGCATAAGAGTCATACGATTCTGCTTTTCCATCCGCATCTTGGTTGATGTAGGTGAACGCGGGTTGCAGTAGCGATGTTTGGTCTAGTGAAATACGATATTCGCCTTTTACGTAATAAATATTGGCATCACGTGCGAGTGAACGATCGGTGACTTCATCTTGTTCGACATCTTTATCGGCATAAGCTAAATCGAGGGTGAAGTTTCTATCGACCAAACCTTTGATTTGAAATCGATAGGCGTTACCACCTTCATCCGTTGTTTTACGAGCCGTACCTACTTGATAAGGATTACGCCACGTTTCGCCTTTGAGGACGGTCGGAAGGTAAGAGACATCCAATACTGTGCCTGACGGCAGTTCGTACTGATAGCCTAATTGAAAAGCCAGCGTACCGACTGCCACATCGGAACGCGTTGTACCAGCATACACTTGGTGGTTGAGCTGGTGACCAAACGTGTAGGCGATACTTCCGAGCGGCGCTGCGATGACGGTTGTGTCGCTTTCAGCGCTTTGGTCTAACGAGTCGATGGTTTTGCTGTTGTCGGTATTAAAGTTCGATTCCAATGAAATCACACCAGCATTGATTGAGATTTCGCCGCTGAACCCTGCAGTTTCAGCGAGTTGAGCCTGAGCAGCACTGACGACAAAGGCCAAAGGCAAAAGGGTTAGCCTTGGTTTCATTCGTTATCTCCTTGTTGTCGAATGAATATTGTGATTTTGATATGAGTCTGGTTTACATAAAACAAATCTGACCATTCTCACAAATGTTCCAATGTGGCAACGGAGCAGTATAATTACACGCTGTTTTATTACTCACACCTTATCACTGTTGTTTGGTTATCATGTTGGCATATTTGTTATTTTTTTTTAACGCTTCTTTTGTGATCCTTAATTCTGCGATTTGTTCACTCGTAATTTGTGTCATCGCTATTTTTAAGATCCTACTTCCGACCGCTCAGTTAAAAGCTAAAGGGACGGAAGCTGCCAACAAAGTGATGTGGATTTGGGCGACCGTCAATGCGGGGATTCTTGCCTTGTCTAACCGTGTGGAGTGGGACGTTCAAGGCATCGAGAATCTGAAAAAAGATGGTTGGTATTTGCTGATCAGCAACCACCTCAGTTGGACGGATATTGTTGTGCTGTGCTGCGTATTTAAAGATCGCATTCCAATGCCGAAGTTTTTCCTCAAACAACAACTGCTGTATGTGCCGTTTATTGGTATGGCATGTTGGGCTTTAGACATGCCTTTCATGCGTCGTTACTCTCGTGAGTATTTAATTCGTAACCCTCACAAACGTGGCCAAGATTTGGCAACCACACGTCGTTCGTGTGCCAAGTTCAAGCATACACCAACCACGGTTGTGAACTACGTGGAAGGTACACGCTTTACTGAAGAGAAGCAGCGTAAAAGCAAAGCGGGCTACCAATACCTGTTGCAACCCAAGTCCGGCGGTATTGCTTACACATTGGCGGCAATGGGCGAGCAGTTTGAGAACATCATTGATGTGACCCTCGCGTATCCAGAGAATACGGACAAACCTTTTAAAGACATGCTGATGGGGCGCATGACTAAGATCGTGGTCCATGTGAAAGTGTTGCCAGTTGATGAGCAGGTGTTAGGGGATTACTTCAACGACAAGCCGTACAAGCGCCAATTCCAGCAATGGTTAGGGGATGTGTGGCAAGAGAAAGACCAACTACTACAAGAGATTCACAAATAAAAAGGGGAGCCATGCGCTCCCCTGTTTTCTGTGCGTTGCGCTTATTTTAGCGTTAGCAAGTAGTTCACCAGTGCAAAGTACTCATCCATTGATTTAATGCTTTGTGCTTGAACTAGGTATTTGTTATTTACGATAACCGCAGGAACGCCTGTCAAACCGCTATTTTCGAACTGCTTGTCCATACGACGAACCATTGAATCAACTGCGAAGCCGTTGTAAGCCGCGTCAAATTTCTTCGCGTCTATGCCTTCATCTAGGAAGATTTGGCGAAGTTCAGCGTCGTCACGTGGTGGTTTGCGCATGTTGTGGATGCGGTTAAACATCACTGGCACCATTTGATCTTCAACCTTCATTGCGACCATCGTGGCGAATGCTTTGCTCATTGAAGGGCCCATGTTGCCACCCATGAAAGACACGTGGTTCTTTTGCAGTTTGGTACCTTCAGGTAGCTGCTTTTTAAGCTGCTGGATAACTGGTTCAAAGGTATTACAGTGTGGGCAGTAGAATGAGAAGAACTCAGTCACTAAAGGCTTCTTTGATACCTCAAGATCCAATACTTTGTAATGTTCACCTTCTTTGAATTGCGCTGCATGTGCCGACAGGCTTAGCATCAGCATAGAAAACAGTGCGAACAGTTTTTTCATCTAAATATCTCCATTTTGAATTGTTCGGCCTGACTTACCATTGAGGCATTAAAGACAGTGGTGCTTCTTCTAAGCTGGCAATCTGCTCTTTAAATGCAAGGACCTGACCTTCCCAGTATTTTGGCTCATTAAACCATGGAAAAGCGAGTGGAAATGCCGGGTCATGCCAACGTTTTGCTAGCCATGCCATATAGTGCACCATTCGTAGACCGCGAAGCGGCTCGATTAGTTTCAATTCCGCGGCGTTAAAGTCGCAAAACTCTTGATACGCCTCTAAAATGATGTCCAGTTGCATCAGCTTATCTTGGCGTTCGCCGTTAAGTAGCATCCACAAATCTTGTACGGCAGGGCCGTTGCGCGAGTCATCTAAATCGACAAACATTGGGCCGTCGCGCCACAAGATGTTACCCGGATGGCAATCGCCATGCAGACGAATCGTTGCGAAGCTGCCTTGCCAGTGGTTTTCGATGGCTTTGATGAGCATCTCCAAGTCATTGAAAAAGCTGTTTTCTAAATGCATCGGGATCATATTGGTGTTTTGCAAAATCTCACGTGGTTGGTAGAGATACTCTTGCAAACCAATGGTAGGGCGATGTTGAAAAGCTTGTCGGCTGCCGACTTTATGGATGCGTCCTAAAAAGCGACCAACTCCTTCAAGCTGCTCTAAGTTATCGACTTCAAACTGACGACCGCCCACACTTTCGAAGAGAGCGAACCCGTAGCCTTGATAGTGGTGCAAGGTGTTACCATTGATGCGTACGGGTGGGGCGACGGGGATTTCGTTATCAATCAGCTCAAGCGTGAAATCGTGCTCTTCTTGAATCTGCTCGTTGCTCCAACGTTCCGGACGATAGAACTTCACCACGTAGCGACGACGCTCTTCATCGGTAAATTGATACACACGGTTTTCGTAACTGTTGAGAGGCAGAAAGCCCGATTCAGCACGAATGCCAATGCTTTCTAACGCGTACCACATGAAATCAGGGGTGAGGGCGTCAAAGTTAAACATACTTTGGGACATATAAATAAAAAGGCTCATTACTGAGCCTTTTTCCATTAATTATCGACGTTGTCGTTACAGCTTTTTGATAAACCGACTTTCAACTTCGATAGTGAATTCGTTGCTCTTATCGGTGAGTATAAACTGAATTGTGGTGATCGCAGAGTTTAGCTTGTCAGGATCGGCACCAAGGCTCATTGGCAAGTTCAACACTTCCCCTGGCTCAACTTGAATTGTTTGTTTGCCGTACCAACTCACATCGCTCAATCCTTTTACATCCAGATTGTATTCTTGGACTTGTTGAGTTTTGTTGATCACTTTTAGGGTGTAGGTGTTTTCTACTTCGCCAGCGCTGTTCACGCGGAACAGTTGGTTACGGTCGCGAATCACGCTCATGCCTGCAGGATCGACGGCGGCGATTTGAGCGAAGAACAGACCAATCATCACCAAGAGTACCGCGCCGTAGCCCAGTAGTTTAGGTCGCATCACTTTGGTGTGTTTGCCCGATAGACGGTGTTCTGTGGTGTAGCTGATTAAGCCTTTTTCGTAGCCCATGCGATCCATAGTGTTGTCACACGCATCAATACAAGCGCCACAGTTGATACATTCATACTGCAAGCCGTCACGGATATCGATGCCAGTTGGACACACCTGCACACACAGGTCACAATCAATACAGTCACCTAAGCCCAGTTGTTTTGGATCGGCTTTACGTGAACGCGGACCGCGCTTTTCACCACGTTTGGTATCGTAACCGACGATGAACGTGTCTTTGTCGAACATCGCTGATTGAAAACGCGCGTAAGGACACATGTGAATACACATGATTGAGCGCATCCAACCTGCGTTGCCGTAAGTACAGATGGCAAAGAACATCACCCAGAATACTGGCCAGAAGTTCGCGTTGAAGGTGAAGAAATCAATCACCAGCTGTTTCATCGGTACAAAGTAACCAACAAAGGTGAAGCCTGTGGCGAGCGCGATAGCAAACCAAGCGATGTGCTTGAGTGTTTTACGCATGGCTAAGTTGGCGGTGAGTTTATTGGCGTCTTGTTTGCGACGTTTATTCGCGCTGCCTTCGAGTTTTTCTTCAAACCAGATGTACATGAAGGTCCACACGGTTTGCGGGCAGAGATAGCCACACCAGACTCGGCCTAAAAAGGTGGTAATGAAGAACAGGCCAAACGCGGCGATCACAAAGAGCAGAGCGAGTAGGGTCAGATCTTGCGGATAAAGCGTGGTGCCGAAAAAGTTGAATTGCTGGTTGCCGATATCAAGCAAGATCGCTTGTCGCTCGCCGTATGGGATCCACGGTACCAAAGCAAACAGTAGTAGTAAGAACCAACCGCCGTAGCGACGCAGTTTTTGGTAAGTCCCTTTACTTTCTCGAACGTAGATGCGATTGCTTGGGTTAAAACGATCCCCGTTTCCTTTATGGGTTTTCGGGTTGAAAGTCTTGGGAGTCACATCTTTGATATCGATCTTATCCTGACTCATGCACTCATCCTTCTTAGGCTTTTTTATAATGTACGGCGGCATTTCTGGTGATGTCGCTCTGTGACATTGCTATTAATTATTTTAGTTAATACTGATAAACGGCGATTATACAAGCAATAACAATTCCTTTTCTTTAACGCAGTCTACGTTTAACAACAAAAGTCAGTACAGTTAACCTAATAAACGGCTGAACAGTTATAACTGTATTAAAAATCTATTTGATTTAGTTATAAAAAAAGCGACTCTGAGGAGTCGCTTCGAAAGTCGTGAGACGTGTTTATTTGATGATGCCGCGAGCACGTAAGATGGCGGTTTTGAAGTCATCTTCTTGGTCTTTCTTCAGGCCCGGGATCATTTCGTCTTTGCTGCTGTTGCGCATTTTAAGATGGTAGATCAGTACGTCGTCGGAGAGATCTTCCAACTTGCCGTCGTAGCCCGCCTCTTGCGCCAGTTTGACGATGAATTGCAGCAGGTTCATTTCTTGGTCTTTTTGCCACTCAGGCTCTAATAGCTCAAGTAGCTCTTCTATGCGATGACACTTCATTTCTTTCTCCACAATATTTATAAGTATTTGCGCTTAAGGTATCAAATTGCATCGCGAAGACAAATAGAAAAGGAAGGAAAAGAAAAAGCGCAGCTGGCGCCGCGCTTTTGGTTAAGCTGCTTTGATAACTTTGGTTGTAACACTCGACACTATTGCTGTCTTCTCAACCAGTGTCATAGCTGGCGCAACTTGTTTTGCCTTAGATGCAGTAGTGAAGCCACTGCGGCGGCGCATTGCACTTGTATTGGTGTGTGCGAACCTGACTGTAGTTGGGCGCATTCGATTACCTAACTGCCAGGCATATCCATTGCCGATGTAATGGCCTGATTCATTATGAGTTGAGCTTCAACTGCTTGAAGGGTGGCTCTTTTGGCTTTCGCCAGTCCAATAAATGAGTCAGGAATACCGATATGCATGCATATCATGTATAGGTTAGCACCCTTGTTATAATTGGTCGATAGTTGAGCAATTGAATTCTCTCGATTTTGTTATTTTGTCGCTCGGATCGACGCAAAAATTTGTTTTGATCCCATGATCAGCAGTAGTAGTATGAGATCTCGACAAAGGAGGTGCATATGTCATTTTTGAAGAAGACACTTGCGAGCTTTGGGATCGGCAGCGCTAAGGTAGATTCGATTCTAAATCAGGATGTGCTTTATCCCGGTCAAAGTGTGGATGTTTCTATTCACGTTTATGGTGGCGCGACAGAACAAGCGATCGATAATATCGATATGAAGCTTTGTTGCCGCTACATCGCAGAGGCTCCGGACGACCGTGGTGCGCGAGAAGGGCACAGCATGCGTCGAGTACCGCAAACGCATGTCTTGGCGAAATGGAATCTCCCGTACGCCTTTACGATTCATCCTGGTGAAGAGCGCACCTTCGACGTCAAACTCGACGTGCCTTGGAACACGCCAGTGACCATCGGCGATGCAAAAGTCTGGCTAGAAACTGGCTTAGATGTGGCGATGGCGCTTGACCCTACCGACAAAGACATTCTCACCGTTAGACCCGACCCACTTATGGATGCCATATTGTCAGCGTTTGAAGCCCAAGGCTTGCGTATTCGCCAAGTCGAATGCGAAGAGGTAAAAGGTTTCGAACTGCCATTTGTACAAGAGTTTGAAATGGTGCCCACTGATGGCCCGTATCATGGCGTATGGCGCGAGTTAGAGTTTGTCGCGCATCGCGATGAGCAAAACCTCAAGCTTTGGTTTGAGATTGACCGCACTCGCAGTGGCTCTCGCGGTATGCTTGCCAGCTTGCTCGGCAGTGGAAAACTCAAGCGCGAACTGTGTATTCCGGTGACAACAAACCTGGAAGAAGTGGGTGAGCTTGTCCTCAATTACCTCGACCAAACGGCTGCGATTCACGAGTCTTAATTTTAGCTTACACGTGTACGCTTAATGTGCCATACTAGAGCGAATGTTCAAAACTCTAGTATAGGCGCATTGATGTCCTCACCGCAGAAACCTCAATACAGTCAAAGTGAAGAGCTTGCCAACACCATCACGCACGGTATTGGGATGATTTTCGGCATTGTCGGGTTAATCCTGTTGTTAATCAAAGCGACAAACCACCAAGCTGACACATTGACCGTGACAAGCATGGCGATCTACGGCTCCAGTATTATTGTGCTGTTTTTAGCCTCAACGCTGTACCACGCGATCCCTCACCCTAAAGCGAAACGCTGGCTGAAAACCTTCGACCATTGCGCTATTTATCTGCTTATTGCTGGCAGTTACACGCCATTTTTGTTAGTGAGTTTACGCACGCCACTTGCGTTTGGCTTGATGATAGTTATCTGGAGCATTGCTTTGCTCGGCATCATCATGAAGGTCGCGTTTGTTTATCGCTTTAAGAAGTTGTCGCTGATGACTTATTTGGTGATGGGATGGCTGTCGTTGATTGTGATTTATCAGCTGGCGATCAATCTGGATATCGGTGGACTTACGCTGCTTGCGGTGGGCGGTTTGGTGTACTCGCTAGGGGTGATTTTCTACGTAGCGAAGCGTATCCCCTTTAACCATGCGATTTGGCACGGCTTCGTTTTAGCGGGTTGTGTGTGTCACTTCTTCGCAATTTATTACTTTGTCGAGCCTATCTAAACTTAGCGACCTAAGCCTCACGCGTCAGCGTGGCAAGATACGCTCGACAAAGAATATCAGACCCGTATTAGCGAGTTTTCACTTCTAACACTTTGGCAGAAAACTGGTACTGCTGAGATTGCGGCACGGCCAGTTTAATGCTCTTACCTTGTTCTGCTTGCTGTGGTCGCAGGTAGGTATCCGCCATTCGTTTGATGGATTGCCAAACCGTGACCTTTTCTTTCGCCAGTTGCTTGCCAGACATATCAAACACTTGTACCTCAACTTCCACCTGAATGACAGATTGAGAGCTTTGGTTGGTGATAGACGTTGGCAGTACCAGTTCACCACCTTCGTAGCTCGCAGAGCCAATCAGTACGTCGACCCCTGAGTCTGACAACTGCATGGTTGGTTTTTTCGCGTTCACAACCACGGTTGTGCCGACGGTTTTTGTTACGACCGGAATTGTCGCAATCGCAGGAGCTGCGACGGTTTCAACCGCGCTGGTTGTGGTTTGGGCTACGGCCTCTTTTGGCGCAGAACTTGTCATCACGTATTCCCAAGTAAAGTCATCGTTCAACTTCACTTCTCGACCGTCGGCTAAAGTGACGACTTCAGCGGCGTAGGCGGATGAGGTGGCGAGTAGGGTCGCCAGAGTGATCCATGTTTTCATTGTCATACCTTTTAATTTGTGTCTGCTTAACGGCGCCAAAACGCAGGGAAGAACAGTACAAGAATAGTCAGAATTTCCAAGCGGCCCATCAACATACCAAAGCTTAGAAGCCATTTAGCAGCATCTGGTAGTGGCGCGAAGTTACCGGTTGGGCCGATCACGCTACCCATGCCAGGACCCACGTTGGCAACGGCGGTGATTGAGCCAGAAATGCTGGTCACGGGATCAAGACCAAGGGCACTTAAACAGCCAGCGATAAAGATTATGGTGATAAAGAACATCAACCCAAACGCCACCACAGAGCGCACGATGTCGTCGTTCACAGGACGTTGGTTGTAACGTTGCACGAAAACGCCGGATGGATGAATCAGTTTCATGATCTGTTTGTTCAACAGCGTCATAGCAATTTGGAAACGGAAGATTTTAATCCCGCCTGCGGTTGAGCCAGAACATGCCCCAGCCATCATTAAGAAGGCAAAGAGCGTGGTTGGCAGAGCGCCCCAAGCGGTGAAATCTTCCAAGCCGAACCCAGTGGTTGTCACCACAGAAACGATGTTGAACATCGACACTCGCAGGGCATCCAAAATGGTGTAACCATCGCGAATCACTAGCCAAGCGGCAACCACCAAGCTTGAGAACAAGAACAAGTAAGCAAAGCCTCGTACCTGTGCATCTTTGACCAGAATATCGATGCTGCGTTTGCGTAGAGCGGCAACAAACAATAGAAATGGCAGACCGCCCAAGAACATGAAAGTGGTCGCGACCCAGTGCGCACCGTTGGAGAAGTTGTTCATCGAGCTATCGGAGGTCGAGTAACCGCCGGTAGATAGGGTGGTAAAGGCGTGGTTGATCGCTTCAAACAGGTTCATGCCCGTCAGAACATAACCACCAATGCACATGCCCGTTAAGATCAGATACACCAACACGATGTTCTTCGCTACGGTTTTGGCTCTTGGGCTGCTTTTATCTGACCAGTCGGACGATTCCGTTTGGAACAGCTTCATACCACCGACGTTCAACATGGGTAGGATTGCCACCGCCATTACGATAAAGCCAATGCCACCCAGCCATTGCAAGATGGAGCGCCATAACAAAATGCTCGGCGCCATGTTGTCCAAGCCACTGAGCACTGTGGAGCCCGTGGTGGTGATCCCCGACATGGTTTCGAAGTAGGCATCGGTGAAGCTGATGTGGTTAATGAACACAAATGGCAACGCGGCGAACGCGCTGGCGATGGTCCAGACCAAACTGGTGATGAGGAACATGTCGCGCACACTGAGTTTGAACTTGGCGGTTCGGCCAATCGTCAAACAAATGAAGGCGGCAAGGTGCGTGATCACAACGGCTTGGGCGAAATCAAGGAAACCGCCCGTACCTGTGAAGAAAGCGACCAAAGTCGGCACGTACATAAAAAGGGCCAGTTTGGATAAAACCAGCCCGATAACAAACAGTACGGGACGTAAGTTGACCATAGGAAAATCCTAGAGGAAGAATGGGCTCGGCTGGAACAGCGCTTCGACGTCTGGTACGTACTTTTTGTCGACCAAGAACATCACGACGTGGTCATCTTGCTCGATGACGGTACGATCGTGTGCGATAAGAACTTCTTCGCCACGAACGACAGCACCAATGGTGGTTCCCGGTGGCAGTTTAATGTCGCCAATCGCTCGGCCAACCACTTTCGATGTGGTTTCGTCACCGTGCGCTACGGCCTCGATAGCTTCCGCCGCACCGCGACGCAGAGACGATACGTTTACGATGTCTGCACGGCGAACGTGCGTCAGCAAGGCAGAAATGGTCGCTTGCTGTGGTGAGATGGCCACATCAATCACGCCGCCTTGGACTAAGTCAACGTACGCGCCACGTTGGATCAGTACCATCACCTTCTTCGCGCCCATGCGTTTTGCCAGCATAGCGGACATGATGTTGGTTTCATCTTCGTTGGTGAGAGCGATGAATACGTCAACTTGGTCGATGTTTTCTTCAGTCAGTAGCTCTTGGTCTGCGGCATCGCCACAGAACACGATGGTGTTCTCTAATTGCTCAGACAGCTTTTCTGCACGTTGATAGTCGCGCTCAATCAGCTTCACGCTGTAAGTTTGCTCTAGGCGTTTTGCCAAGCTTGCGCCGATGTTACCCCCGCCAACAATCATGATGCGGCGGTAAGGTTTTTCTAGGCGCTGTAGCTCACTCATTACAGAGCGAATGTGGTTGCTTGCGGCGACGAAGAACACTTCATCATCGGCTTCAATAATGGTGGTGCCTTGCGGGCGAATCGGACGGCCTTGACGGAAAATCGCTGCCACACGGGTATCAATGTGCGGCATGTGCTCACGCAAAGCAGACAGCGCGTTACCCACCAACGGGCCACCGTAGTAGGCTTTTACCGCCACTAGGCTGACTTTCTGTTCAGCAAAGCTCACCACTTGCAGCGCGCCCGGGTATTGGATCAGACGTTCGATGTAGCTGGTTACCAGCTCTTCTGGTGCAATCAGGTGGTCGACGGGGATCGCACCAGACTTAAATAGGGCTTCTTTTTCTGCCAAGTATTCTGGAGAGCGAATACGTGCAACGCGGTTTGGGGTGTTGAATAGAGTGAACGCGACCTGACAGGCGGCCATGTTGGTTTCATCAGTGTTGGTTACTGCGACGAGCATATCGGCGTCTTGTGCACCAGCTTCGTGCAGCACGTCTGGGTGGCTCGCATGGCCATTGACCACACGCAGGTCGTATTTGTCCTGCAATTCACGCAGTCGGTCGGCATTGTTGTCGACGATGGTGATGTCGTTGTTTTCACCCACTAGGTTTTCTGCCAGTGTGCCGCCAACCTGACCTGCACCAAGAATAATGATCTTCATACTCTTTTCTCGTTATCTGAAAAAGGCGATTGAAATCACTCCAATCGCCCTATTTAGCATGCTGTTACGCGTGTGTTTTAGTTAGCACTGCGTAGTAGAAACCATCCATATCTTCTTCGCCTGGTAGAATTTGACGACCAGGCTGGTCGGGATCAGAATCCAGCAGTTGCGCATCCGCGGTACGTGCTAAAAACGCTTTTACTTGCTCCACGTTTTCTTGCAGTGTGATTGAACAAGTCGCGTAAACCATTGTGCCGCCGGGTTTCAGTTGCGTCCACATGGCATCAAAAATTTCACTTTGCAGCTCTGCTAATGCGGCGATGTCGTCTGCACGACGTAGCCATTTGATGTCTGGGTGACGACGAATCACGCCAGTCGCAGAACATGGGGCATCCAGCAAAATGCGATCAAATTGCTCGCCTTGCCACCATTCTTGTGGATTACGCGCATCACCGCAAACCACTTTTGCCTGAAGGTTGAGACGCTTCAGGTTTTCATGCACACGTTTCAAGCGTGTGTCGTCGCAGTCAATCGCGACCACTTCACTGCCCGACGTGCGCTCTAGAATGTGCGCAGTCTTGCCACCTGGCGCAGCACAACAATCTAAAATCAGTTCGCCGTCTTGTGGTTTTAGGTAGTTGATCGAGAGCTGCGCCGCCGCATCTTGGACCGAAACCCAACCTTTCTCAAATCCAGGTAGCTTCATCACATCACATGGTGCGGCCAATTTTATGGCGTCCATTGCTTCTGTGTGTGGCGTGCTATCAATGTTTTCATTTTTGAGTAGCGCAAGGTATTCATCACGAGTGTGGTGCTGATGGTTCACACGCAGCCACATTGGTGCTTTTTGGTTGTTCGCTTCAACAATGCTTTCCCATTGCTGTGGGTAGGCCTCTTGCAGCAGTTTTAGTAACCAGCTTGGGTGACCGTACTTGCCAGCGTTGTTGCTGACGGCCATTTGGTCGAGTTCTTCTTGGTTGCGCTGGTAGTTACGCAATACAGCGTTAATCAAACCACGCAGACGAGGACCTTTCAGCTCTTTAGTGCCTTCAACCGTTTCACCGACTGCTGCGTGCGCAGGAATACGCATGAAGCTCAGTTGGTAAATACCAACCAGAATTAGGTGATGGAATACACGTTGTTTGCCTTTGAGCGGCTTATCCATCAACTGGTTTGCGATCATTTCTAGGCGAGGTAGGTAACGTAGCGCACCGTAACAGATCTCTTGTAGCAGAGCGTGGTCACGAGGTCGTACCGTTTGTTGAGCCGCTGGAAGAGCGCTTGAAAGTGAGTGGCCCTTGTCGACGACAAGATACAGGACGTTAGCAGCCGCAGCGCGAACATTCATGATGAGTACCTTAAAGTAAAGGAGGGCATCTCTGCCCTCTAAAAGTTCGTATTATTGGGGATAATAACCCCTAGTATGGCTTAAACCAGCAGAGTGCCGACTTCAAACCAAGCAGCACGTGAGTTCAGAATGTCCTGAACTGACATGGCTTTTTTGCCAGGAACTTGCAGTTGCTCTAGCACCAGTACACCGTTGCCTGTCGCAACATAGATACCGGTTTTATCTGCTTGCACGATGGTGCCGGCTGGCTTGTCACTGGTTTGCTCTGCCACACGGCTTTGCCATACTTTGATGCTGTTTTCTGCCGCCTCAAAGTGGCTCATTGGCCATGGGTTAAATGCACGAACGCAGCGCTCAATGTGCGCCGCATCGTCGTTCCAGTTGATGCGTGCTTCTTCTTTGCTGAGTTTTTTCGCATAGTTCGCTAGCTCATCGTCTTGCTTCACTGGCACTGCTTTACCCGCAGCAATGTCTGCTAGGCAGTCAATCAGGGCTTCTGGACCAAGCTCAGCCAATTTTTCGTACATTGAAGCGCTGGTATCTGTCGCTTCGATTGGCAGAGTTGCAATCTTCAGCATATCACCAGTGTCGAGACCGATGTCCATCTGCATGATGGTCACGCCAGTTTCTGCATCGCCCGCCCAAATAGAGCGTTGGATTGGAGCCGCGCCACGCCAACGAGGTAGGATAGAACCATGTACGTTGATACAACCCAGTTTAGGGGTATCAAGAACCGCTTGTGGCAGTAGCATACCGTATGCCACGACAACCATGAGATCGGCGTTCAGGTCGGCAAGTTCTTGTTTCGCTTCGTCGGACTTAAAGCTTTCAGGTTGGTAAACCGGGATGTTGTGTTCCAGCGCCAGTTGTTTTACCGGTGGCGCAGCCAATTTCTTGCCACGACCCGCTGGACGATCTGGGTTTGTGTAAACCGCGATTACTTCATGCTCCGAAGACAACAACGCCGCCAAGTGACGGGCGGCGAAATCCGGAGTACCTGCAAAGACAATACGTAAAGACTGACTCAAGGTAGACTTCCTTCTAATTGGTATGGTTCGAGATTAAGCGTTTTGCTGCTTCTCGTTAAAGCGTTTGATTTTTGCTAGCTTGTCCTGAATGCGTTTGCGTTTCAGTGGTGATAGGTAATCCACGAATAGCTTACCTTGTAGGTGATCAAGCTCGTGTTGAACACAAATCGCTAGCAGGTCGTCGGCTTCAAAGGTGAACTCTTTGCCATCACGATCCAGTGCTTTAACGGTAACTTCTGCAGCGCGAGGCACAAGTGCGCGTGCACCTGGTACCGACAGACAGCCTTCTTCGATGCCATCTTCGCCACGCTTTTCCAGAATCTCAGGGTTGATTAGCACCATCGGCTCATCGCGAGTTTCTGAAATATCAATCACTACGATACGTTTGTGGATATCAACCTGCGTTGCAGCAAGGCCAATACCTTCTTCGTCGTACATGGTTTCAATCATGTCATCGACGATTTTTTGAATCTCAGGAGTCACCGCGTCAACAGGCTTCGCGACCGTGCGCAGGCGATCATCTGGGAATGTTAATACTTGTAATACAGACATATTCACTCGAAATATTGAACTGTGCCGAAACAGCACAAACCTTGTTGGCTCAATTCTAGACATTTTATGGCCTAAATGACAGCATTCTTGCACCAATTTCCATTCTGGTTCCTGCTTAACAGACCAAGGACGAGGGTCATGAATCGAATTTTCCGCAACGTTGCCAGTGTTACGTTGCCGTTACTTTTCTCTTTCAACGCTGTAGCAAATGTGGATGCTAAACCACTGACTGTTAAAGATGATGCGCCACAAACGTATGTAGTCGTGAAGGGCGATACGCTATGGGATATTTCGGCCATGTACTTAGATAGCCCGTGGTTGTGGCCTCGTTTGTGGCAAGTCAATCCAGACATCGATAACCCTCATTTAATTTATCCCGGAGATAAGCTGTCTTTGGTGTGGATTAACGGTCAGCCCGTGTTGAGCCTAAAACCGGTTAAGAAGCTGAGCCCGAAAGCACGCATCACAGAAAAGAAAGCCGTACCAACGGTAGCGGAAGGTTTGGTGATGCCGTATCTCAAATCGGATCGGTTGCTGGATCAAGATGCGTTGAACAATGCTGCAAAAGTGATGGGCAGCAGCAAAGGCAGTAAGTATCTGACGGCAGAAGATGTGTTGTACATCGATGGCAAGCAGACCGCTACAGGCTGGGCTATTTACCGACCGGTAGAAACCTTTTCGCGTGACGATGTGTCTAAAGAGATCACTGCGCTGCGTTTGATTGCCAAAGGCGAGCTCGTTGAGGCTTCGAGCGATTATTCTGGTTTGAAGATCACGTCTCAATTGCAAGAAATCCTGCGCAACGATATCGCGTTGCCAAATCAATCGGTTGAGAACACTGACTTCACAACAACGTTCTACCCTATGCCGTCACCACAAGGCAGTTCTGCAAAGTTGCTAGGCAATATCGAAGGTATTCGCTTTAGCTCAACCAACCAAGTCGTGGTGATTGATAAAGGTACGTCTGATAGTCTGAAACAAGGCAGTGTGTTTGATTTAAAAGAAGACGCGCATCCCGTTTACAAAGATGGCGATGAATTCAAGAAAGAGTTTGGTGTCCTCGATAAGAAAATAACCTTACCTCAAAGCAAAGTTGGCGAGTTGCTGGTCATTCGTCCTTATGAGTACTTTAGCTTGGCGTTGATCACAACCAGCACTAAACCCATCAATAAAGAGGTCTCTGTGGTTTCGCCTCTGACGCAAGAGCCGACCACCAATGAAACCACGCAATAACGACAGTGACCTTGCTGCCTGGCTTAAGCTGAGTTGCTTGCCAGGCATCGGTGGGGTCAAAATGAATAAGCTGCTCGCCAAAGATACGCCTCGCAATATCATCAATTTCTCTTCTGAACAGCTCTATCAATTGGGTTTGACGAACAAACAGTTGCAAGCTTGGGCTTCGGCCGATAAAGAGGTCGATGCTTGTTTAACGTGGCTAGCCACTGCTACAAATCATCACATTCTGACGCTGGCCGATCCTTTATATCCCCCTTTACTCAAGCAAGTTGTCGCTCCGCCTCCGTTGTTATTTGTTGAGGGGAATCCTACCTTTTTATCGCAACCACAAATTGCCATGGTGGGCAGCCGTAACGCCAGTTTTGATGGTTTACACCATGCACGTCAATTTGCGGCAGAATTGGCTCAGCAAGAATTGATTGTCACTAGCGGCTTAGCGCTTGGGATTGATGGCCATGCTCATGATGGTGTGCTACAAGCGGGTGGTAAGACGATAGCTGTGCTCGGGTCTGGTTTAGAACATATTTATCCTGCTCGTCATCGTAGTTTAGCGCAGCGAGTAACAGAGAATGGAGCACTGGTTTCTGAGTTTCGCCCCAATGCCAAGCCTCGCGCAGAAAACTTTCCGCGTCGAAACCGTATCATTAGCGGCTTATCGTTAGGTGTGTTAGTGGTGGAAGCGGCCGAGAAAAGTGGCTCGCTTATTACCGCGCGTTATGCCCTTGAGCAAGGGCGAGAAGTGTTTGCGCTGCCGGCCTCAATTAATGCTCGCAATGCTAGTGGTGGTAACCAATTGATTCGCAACGGTGCCTGCCTCGTAGAGAAAACCCAAGATATCCTCGATGAAATACAGTCTTTACTCGATTGGTCTGTTAATCAGAGTATCGATTTATTTTCTACGCTAAATGATGAAGAAGAATTGCCATTTCCTCAGCTGTTAGCTAACGTAGGAAGTGAAGCTACACCGGTTGATATTCTTGCAAACAGGACCAATATACCTGTCCAAGAAGTCATGATGCAGCTCTTAGAGCTTGAGCTCTCTGGGCATGTTGTTGCGGTTTCAGGTGGCTATATTCGAAAGGGGAGGGGCTAGCTATGATGATGGATATACTGATGTATCTATTCGAAACCTACATCCATAGCGATGCAGAGTTACAGGTCGAACAAGACGAGTTGGAAGAAGAATTGCTTCGCGCAGGCTTCCAACAAAAAGATATCTACAAAGCCCTTGTCTGGTTAGAAGAGCTCGCAGCGCTGCAGCAAAGTGATACATCTTCTGCGATTTCGGCTTGTATCGCGTCATCATCGACTCGTATCTACACTGCGAAAGAGATGCAGCGTTTGGATTTGGAGTGCCGAGGCTTTTTATTGTTCCTTGAGCAAATCAATGTGTTGACGACAGAAACTCGTGAAATGGTGATTGACCGAGTGATGGGGCTAGAAACGAGCGAGTTTGAGCTTGAAGACCTCAAATGGATCATTTTGATGGTGCTGTTTAATGTGCCTGGCAATGAAAACGCTTATACGCTAATGGAAGAGCTGTTGTACACCAAGGAACAAGGGATTCTTCACTAACCCAATCTAGGCAAGTTCGAGTTTAGCTAGCAAGAACGCGAGCTTGTCTTTTGGTGTGTTTTTCACGAAACGGTAAGTATGAGTAGTAAAATCGACAACACCCTTTTCTCTGCCCATGAACACGCATTGGAACACGAGCCGTGTCCTAAATGTGGCAGCGAGTTGACCCTCAAACATGGCAAACACGGCCCCTTTCTTGGCTGTAGCCACTACCCAAGCTGTGATTACATCAAAGCCCTGCACAACAATGATGGACACATCGTCAAAGAGCTTGGCGTTCCTTGTCCAGATTGTGGTAACGAGTTGGTATTACGCCAAGGGCGTTATGGCATGTTTGTTGGTTGCAGTAACTATCCGGAGTGCCATCATATTGAGTCGATTAATCAACCAGAGCCAGAAAAGCAGTCGCAAGAGCACCACGCGTGTCCTGAATGCGGTAAAGGTTATTTAGTTGAACGTAAGACGCGTTTTGGTAAAACTTTCTACGCATGTGATAACTACCCTAAATGCAAATTTGCAGTGAATCTCCCTCCGGTTAAGGGGAGATGCGAAGAATGTGGTTTTACTTTGTTGGTGGAGAAGAAGCTCGCCAGTGGTGTGAAATTGCAATGTGCCAACCGTAAGTGCCAGCACACCCAACAAGGGTAAATACATCAAAGGAATTAAAAAGGGTCGCATCGTGCGACCCTTTGTGGTTTTTAGGGCTAGATTTTAGCGTTATGCTTGTTTCGCAAACTCGTGCACGGCTGGGAATGCCATTGGATCTAAGACATCCGCGAGAGCGCACAATCTACGGTGCAATTCTCCTGGGTAGTCACCGCATACGTTGATGTGACCCATTTTGCGTCCTTCACGTTTCTCTTTGCCGTACCAATGGATGTGACAACCATCCATGGCGAGCAATGCTTCTGGTAACGTATCTTCACCAAGAATATTCACCATTGAGGTTTCGCGAATCAGTTTGGTGCTGCCTAACGGCAAGCCGCACACGGCGCGCAGATGGTTTTCAAACTGACAAGTTTCCGCACCTTGCTGTGTCCAGTGACCGGAGTTGTGCACGCGTGGGGCAATCTCATTGACTAACAGTGTGCCCTCGACATCAAAGAATTCGAGCGCTAATACGCCAACGTAATCTAGGCTATCTGCGACGGCCGTGAACATCTGCTTGGCTTGGGCTTGCAGCTCTGGCGCATCAATTGCGGTGGATAAGCTCAATACGCCATTGGTATGAACGTTTTCTGCTAGAGGGTAAACTTCAACACTGCCGTCTTTGCCGCGGGCACCGACTAACGATACTTCACGGTTAAATGGTACAAACTCTTCAGCCACAATCGCTTGTGTAGGTGTTGCTGCAATGCACTCCGCCATTTCTGTCCAGATCGTCTCTATCTGAGCCGCTTCTTTCAAGCGCCACTGGCCTTTACCATCGTAACCACCCAATGCACTTTTCAGCACCATAGGCATGCCAACATGTTCAATTGCGCGTTCAAAATCTTCACGTGTCTCAATCACGTAGTACTTTGCATTACGCACACCAGCATTATCGAGTAGCGCTTTTTCAACACGGCGGTCACCGCCTGCTTTGATGGCTTCGGTACTAGGGAGGAACTTGCCACTTAATTCACAGATGTCGAGTACATCGTGAGAAATATGTTCGAATTCTGCGGTGATCGCATCTACTTGTTCAATGGCATTTTCCAAACCATGACCAAGCACCTGTTGGGTAAGAGGATGGACAACGTTACCGCTGCCGACATCGTAAGCCGAGATTTGGATGTTCAGTGGTGCACCAGCCAGAGACATCATTCGAGCCAACTGACCTGATCCGAGAACCAGTACATGCATCTGATTAATCCTCAGCTGGATTTGGGTTAGCCAGTACGGTTTCCGTCTGTTCATTGCGGAACGCTTCTACCTTCGCCATGATGCTTTCGTCATGAGTGCCTAGGATTTGTGCCGCTAAGATGCCCGCGTTTGCAGCGCCCGCTTCGCCAATCGCTAACGTGCCGACTGCAATGCCTTTTGGCATTTGTACAATAGATAGCAAAGAGTCCATGCCTTTTAGAGCGCGAGATTGAACCGGAACGCCAAGTACAGGCAAACTGGTGAAGGCTGCCGCCATTCCCGGTAGGTGAGCTGCACCACCGGCACCTGCGATGATCACTTTGATGCCGCGTTCTTTCGCGCTGCTAGCGTAATCGGCTAATAGTTGAGGAGTACGGTGAGCTGACACCACCTTTGTTTCGTAAGACACGCCAAATTGATCCAGCATGTCTGCTGCTAGTTTCATGGTTGGCCAATCGGATTTAGAACCCATGATGATACCGACTTTCATCTCAAACTCCTTCAAGCTGCAAAATTAGGTGAGCTGATAAATTTGTGCGCATTATACGGGGATTTTTATCTCAAGCAAACGTTTGCGTCTTGTTGTTGACGCTATTGATACATTTTATAAAAAAATTGCTTTAGTGTCTGAGAATGAATATTTGTACACTTAGTGAAAATAATACAGTCAGACAATCAGGAAGTATTCGGTGGATAACTTTGAACAAGTGCTCAACGCACTACAACAAGGCGAAGTGATTGCCTACCCAACAGAAGGGGTTTTTGGTGTCGGATGCGATCCAGATAACCCAGAAGCAATTCAAAAACTGCTGGATCTCAAGCAGCGTCCGGTGGAAAAAGGGCTGATTCTGATCGCCGCAAGTTATGAGCAGCTCTTGCCATATATTGATGAATCTCAACTGACTCCAGAACAATTAGCGACCGTTCATGCAACTTGGCCTGGTCCATACACTTGGATCATGCCAGCGAGCGATAAAGTCTCCAACTGGGTTTCAGGACAGTTTGATTCAATTGCAGTTCGTGTGACTGATCATCCTTTGGTTCAAAAGATGTGTAATGCATTCGGAAAGCCGTTAACCTCTACCAGCGCGAATCTTTCCGGCTTGCCACCGTGTATGACCACGGAAGAGGTAGAGCAGCAATTGGGTGACAAGCTGGTGGCCATTCTTCGTGGTGAAACCAGCGGTCGTGATAAACCCAGCGAGATTCGTGACGCCAAAACTTCACAAATATTAAGACAGGGCTAACCCTGCTTGCCAGCCATCAATAGGTATCACGTAATAGGTAATAACGTATGTCAGCAATCGATAAGTACGCCGTAAAGCAGTTCCTGATGTCACTTCAGGACTCCATTTGTCAGCAGTTAGAACAAGAAGATGGAAAGGCCGTCTTTGTCGAAGATGCATGGCATCGTGAACCGGGCGAACGTCTTGGTGGCGGTGGGCGCTCACGTGTTCTGCGTGATGGTCTTGTTTTCGAGCAAGGTGGGGTGAACTTCTCGCATGTGGAAGGGAAAGAAATGCCAGCATCTGCGACGGCTCATCGTCCGGAGCTAGCTGGTCGCCGCTTTGAAGCGATGGGGGTCTCTTTGGTTATCCATCCCAAAAACCCTTACGTCCCAACTTCTCATGCGAATGTACGTTTCTTTATCGCAGAGAAAGAGGGCGAAGAGCCAATTTGGTGGTTTGGTGGTGGTTTCGACCTGACTCCTTTCTATCCTTTCGAAGAAGATTGTCAGTCATGGCACGATACAGCTAAGGCAATCTGTACCCCATTTGGTGAAGAAGTATATGCAGAACACAAAGCGTGGTGTGATAAGTACTTCTTCTTGCCACATCGAAACGAAACTCGTGGTGTTGGTGGTTTGTTCTTTGATGATTTGAATCACTGGGAGTTTTATAAGTGTTTTGATTACATCAAAGCGGTGGGTGAAGGCTATTGCCAAGCTTACTTGCCGATTGTGTCTCGTCGTAAAGACATCGAATATGGCGAGCGCGAACGTGAGTTCCAACTTTACCGTCGTGGTCGTTATGTTGAGTTCAACTTAGTGTACGACCGTGGCACTTTATTCGGTTTACAAAGTGGTGGGCGTACCGAGTCGATTCTGATGTCGATGCCGCCGTTAGCGCGCTGGGAGTACCGCTACGAACCAGAAGCAGGAACGCCTGAAGCCGAACTTTACGATCGATACCTGAAACCACGCGAATGGTAAGCACGGAATCTCCTTTTCTATATAGATAGATAGTGATAGGGTCATCTGTAATCAGATGGCCCTGTTTTCTCTATATCTAAGTAAGGAATAAAGGTAAGGACATGACCCCGCAAATCGATCGTTACGCCGTGTTTGGTAACCCTATCGGGCACAGCAAGTCGCCATTTATCCATACACTCTTTGCTCGTCAAACGAATCAGTCCCTTACATACACCGCAGAGTGTGCGCCTGTGGGTGGATTTATCGAGGCGGCGAAAGCATTTTTTGCTGACGGCGGCAAAGGCTGTAACGTGACCTTGCCTTTTAAAGAAGATGCCTATCAATTTGCCAGCCGTTTGACCGAGCGTGCTCAGCTTGCTGGAGCAGTGAATACACTTAAGAAGCTTGATGATGGTGAAATCATTGGTGATAACACTGATGGTGCAGGCTTAGTGCAGGACTTGTTGCAACATCAAGTCGTTTTAGAAGGCGCACGTATCCTGATCATAGGAGCTGGTGGTGCCGCTCGAGGAGTGATTAAACCATTGCTCGATCAAAAACCAACATCTCTAACGATAACTAATCGTACATTTTCCAAAGCCGAAGAATTGGCAGAATTGTTTTCTGCGTATGGCCCTGTTAAAGCAAAAGAGATGAATACCATTGCTGAAGAGTTCGATGTCATAATCAACTCTACGTCTGCATCATTGAGTGGTGAGTTACCTGCGATCTCTTCCTCGGTGTTCGCCGCCAATAGTACAAGCTACGACATGATGTATGGCAAAGGTGATACCACATTTAACCAATGGGCTAAGCAACACGGTGCGGCACATGCTTATGATGGTTTAGGTATGTTAGTTGGCCAAGCTGCTGAGAGTTTTATGTTATGGCGCGGTCTTCGTCCTGGGGCCAAACAGATTTTGCGTGAATTAAGAAAGAACCTTGAAGGTCAATAAGCGATGAATCAATCCATCTTATTCCCAGACATGCAATCATGGGATGAAGTATCACAATCAGTAAACTTTGCGGCGCAACAATCTGGTGCGCTAATAGAATGCTTTGTGACGAAACAAAAGTTAGAAAAGTTATCTGGCTCAGAGTTAGATACGGAGCAGGCCGTGATCGCCGCTTTTATTGACTACCGATTTGATCTGGAAGAAATAGCAGAAGAGTTAATAGAAGATGAAGCCTTCAACGAAGAAGGCCATATTATCATCGGCTAACAGACCTTTAGTTCAAGTCTTCTACTTCATGTAAGTAGTCGTTTTTGTTTTGAACATAGTTATTGGCTGACTTTTGTAAAAAAGCTCGTTCTGTCTCTGATAGAGGGCGAGCTTGTTTCACTGGACTACCGACATAAAGATAACCGCTTTCTAATCTCTTTCCTGGCGGTACTAAACTGCCCGCTCCAATCATCACCTCTGATTCAATAACGACAGAATCTAAAACAATCGCCCCCATACCAACCAATACACGATCGTGTATCTCACAACCGTGCAGCATCACTTTGTGGCCAATCGTAACGTCATTGCCGATAATAAGTGGATAGCCGTTTGGGTTTTCAGAGTTTTTATGGGTGACATGCAAAACACTGCCATCTTGAATATTCGTTCGATCACCAATGTGAATGTGGTTCACATCGCCTCGTGCCGCTACTAATGGCCAAATGCTAGAATCGTCCCCAATACGGATATCTCCGACTAACACTGAGGTTGAGTCAACGTAAACACGCTCACCAAGTTGAGGCTTTATACCTTTGTAGCTTCTAATTGAGCTCATCTTTTCTCCTTATTAGGGGCGATTACAGGGGACATGGAGGTAGAATAGTAGTGAAAACTCGCCTTTTAGAATAAAAAACACCC
>NZ_JBICMD010000002.1:0-42058 GCF_043106015.1 Vibrio sp. GLN_1 | reverse complement strand
GCGGATAAATGGTGATGTTGAGTGTTTTGGTATCACTGTCCGGCCCCTGGAACTGTTTCGCCGGCTTTCGATTAAGGCGCGGGCGTTTTGCCCAGCGCCATTTCATCGAGGTGCGTAGTTGTTGATATTGAGGACCAGAGACTGAAAAGAAAAAGTCCCCAGAAGGGAAACTCAGCGCCAACATGACGCCGTTTCGTAGTTCATCCATTGCTTAGCCTATATCGTATAGAGCACCACGCTGAGAACGGGCTTTTTCTCGATCACGGCGATCCAGTTCTTCACGAACTCGACGCGCGACATCGTCCCCACTTTCGCCTGGTTGCTGCTCAATTGCGATTTGATAACTAGAGGTGTAATTCGCCGGTGCGGTATGCGAAGCGGCGATCCCAGTTCGAGCTGGCGTGACCCCGCCAACATATCCGCCCTGGTATGGTGAGGATGTGTTTTCTTGCTGAACGTTGCGACTGATTTCAACGGCTTTAGAGACTTTGTCATCATCGCCGAAAATACTATCCCACCAACCTTTGACCTTGCCGACGGTATCGGCAACCCATTGCATCGCGGATTGAAATTTCGCGACAATGCCGTCCCATAGATTGCTAAAAAATTCACCCAACGGGGCCCAATACTTCACTATCAAGGCCACCACGGCAATCAACGCCATCACGGCCATTACCACCAAGCCAATCGGGTTAGCGTTGAGCGCTGCATTTAACGCCCATTGTGCCCCCGTCCAGACTGCAGTGGCCGCGGCCAGGACTTTTTGCAATCCTGCCATGAGTGTCATGCGTTGCATTCCAGTGATCATGGCCATGTTCCAGGCTACTTGTGCCAGCTTGACACCTATCATCACGGTTTTAAGCGCAATCAGCGCCATTACCGCCCCACCAATTAACTGAGTTAGGAAAGGGAATCGCTCGGCCAAATCCGCGATAACAATGGCCGCGCCGCCTATCGTATCGGTCACAAACATCATCATTGGGGCAAACACTTTGCCCAACGTGGCCGTTAAGTTGCTGATACGCTGATTCATGCGTTCGACCGACTCATTCGGACCCAATAAAATCGCCTGGGCCATTTCATTTGTGGTGGTCATGCCGCTCTTAAGCGCGCCGTTCATGCTGCCAATGTTTTGTTTGAGCGTGTTGATTTCTGGATACAACAACTTAATCATTGCCATCGCTTCATCAGTGCCAAACGCTTTCTTTAGCTCCTGTTCTTCGATCGCGTCTATCGTGTCGCCATAACGCCCCTGCAGTTCGGCGAGAATGTCCGGCATCGATAACAGTTGATTGTTGGCATCGAGGAAGTTCAACCCGAGCTTATCGCCCGCCCCGGCGGCACTATTAAGAAAGGCTTTATATTTGGTGGCCGCTTCACTGCCAGACATTGTGGCCTGGAGCTGGCCAAGGATCGATAACTGCTCAGCGAACGACACATTCGCCGCGGTCGCCGTTGCGCCCAGGTTAGAGATCGCCGAGCTCATTTCCGAGCCGTTAGTCTTAAACGCCTTTACGCTCGACGCGATACCCGCGGAAAAGTATTCACCGAACTTCATGTCCCGCTCGGCTTCTGACATGGCGTTCCAGCCGTCGATGGTGGTCGCACCAAAGCGATCAAACTGACGACGATAAATACCATAGCCGGACGCGAACAAACTGGTCATCTGATCAGTGGTTGATTTGGTTGCCCCTGCTGTCATTGCCGCAATGCGGGTAAATTCGCCCACAGCGGCATCAGAGAGCGAAGAAATACCCGACTTAATGTCATAGCTCGCCGCAATAAATTGCGCTTGGGTCGTGCCGCTCCATTGATTCGAGAAGTCTCGCGCCGATTTAGTGATCGCGTCGATACCTTCGACCCCAATCCCCAAACTTTGGATCGTGCCCTGGGCGCTGGCCACTTGGCCATAAGACTCTGACAATTTAGCCAGGGCATAAGTCGCCGCACCTACCTTGGCCGTATCCATTGCAACCGACCCCATCAGCTGGCTGTTTTTCTCTCGCAGTCCGACGAGCTTTTTCTCTCGCTGCGCGACCGCTTCCAGTTGCTGTTGCTGATCTTTAAGCCGGTCATTCAAACGGGCGGTGTGTCGCTCGACCTGGCTGGTTGCCTGGCGTAAGTTCTTGGTACTTATCCCCGCCTGGTCAAGTTTGGTTCTCAACTCCCCCAAACGTTGGTTTTCTTTTTCATGCTGCTGGGTGAGCTGCTGCGCTTCGCGTTTCGCCTTATTGAACTCGGTGGTCATGGCGCGCGTTGGTTTTTCCGCAGCGCGCATCTGACGCGCCAGGTCGGCCACCTTTTTGTTTTGCTCATCGAGCGCGCGACTGGTTTCCACGCTGTCACGTTTTAAGCGCTTAAAGGCATCCAGATCCGCGGCCGATTGCGACAGCTTCGAGATTTGCTTTTGAGTGGCTTCAATCGCCTTTGCGGACTTGGTGGTTTTGTCTGTCACTTTGGAAATTGGGGTCGTGATCTTGTCCACCATTTCCATAACAAACGAGAGTTTGCTGGTCGTATCGCCCATGTATACCCCTTACAAACGAAAAAAAGCCGGGCTAGCCCGTTAGGACTGCCCGGCGTTCTCGGCTTGTTCTTGCGCTTTTTCATGGCGCTGTAATGCGATTTCGTGCCAACGCATTAATTCACTCAGCGTCATGCTGGCGGTGGCACTGGGATTAAAGCCGGTGAATACCAGAAAGATATCGGCTTCGGCTTCCATTACGTCGGCCGGAACGGAACTTATTCCGTGAAAAAACCGACCACCTCCGTTTGTACCGCAACCAGATCAGACGGCTTCAACATATCGAATTCATTGGCGGTGATGTCACTGATACGCGGCACCAGTTGACGATGCGTGTTCACATCCATGCGTAAGATAGAGAACATTTCCAGACCGCGAAGGGTGCCGGTGTCTGGCTCACGAAAGTTGATTTCAGTAATTTCGGTATCACCGCGTTTTAGGGGCTTTTTTAGCGTAACTTGAGACATGATTTCTGCTCCAAACAAAAACGCCCTGCGAAACCGCAAGGCGTAAAGAATTAAAGATTTAATGAATTAATGATGATTGAGATTTACTGGCCGAGCGCCTGGCGAATCTCTTTGTTTCGGTCTTTGCCGTTCACGCTGAACACGTTGTTCAGCTTGTCGATGTGCAGCACTTCTTTGCCATCTACTTCAAGTTCAAAGAACTCAACATCGATGATGAATTTCGTGGTCGCTTCCACACCGCCCGCGGCCCACTCGTTGAACTCCACTTCACGCCAGAAACCAGACTGACGCACGACCACATGTTTAATCTGGCCACCGACATCGAGCGCGCCTTTCACGACGAATTGTTCGTCTCGGGATTCACGAGAGCCAATCAAATCGAACACTTTTTCTGGATAATCAGAAACCGTAACTTCTGACTCCATCGCTTCCAACTTGCCGACATCACGCTTCATGGTGCCGCCAATGCCGGCACCGTCGAAATCAATCGTCTTGGTGACAATCTTCGGGATTGTCAGTTTGTTGGCCTGACCTGCAAAACTTTCGTTTTTCAGAAAGGCGTTAAAGTCCACAAGGACTGAAGGAATACCCGCCATTGCTTGCCCCTATTAGCTGAAAATTGCTTCGTTGTATGAGTTGTTGATGTGCTGACGGAAGGTCACACGCTCGGCGACATCGTAGAAACCGAGGTCATAATCAAAGAACACCTGGCCTGTACCAATCGCATCGATGTTAAGGTCCTTATCGGCCCAACAAAAACCACCGCTGATCACCTGGCGATTCTTCAAGCCGCGAAGGAACGCGTTTACTCGACCCGTAACACTTTCGACGTAGTTCTTCGTGATGTTCTGGTCTACCGCGTCAAAGTGGGCATAAACAATGCTGTCGCCAACGATGTAACGAATGCGTTGATGTGGCAGCATCGTGCCATTGGTGAGGCGGTTGCCCCAGAAGAACCAACCACCTTGTTTATTGACGATGGTACACACGTTCATGCTGTTGAGCTGGTTGGCCATGCAGCTGATCGCGCCTGGTCCCGCCGATACGTATGGAATATCAATCGCCGTACCCTGAATACCGCTTATCTTGCGATTCGATGGTGAGTGCCAGTAACCCTCCTCATTATCGACGCGCACAATGTGGCCCGCCACAATGGCCGAGGCATGGCGTTTTACATTCGCTTTCAGATCAGAATCAAACAGCTCAATACCGCCATGAACAAACAAAGCCTCGGCAAACTGACGCGCACGTTTTACTACCGCGCTGTAACCGGCGTAATGGTCCGAATCAATGATCGGCGTCGCGTTGAGGTTCTTGGCCACGCGTTCAACTTCTTCACCCACACCCGCCAGGTGAGAGAACTCTGGGGTAATGACTAAGCGAGGACGCACACCCAGTTTACCTTCTGCACCTTCCAGGGCTTTCAAACCGGTGGCTTGACTTGTCTCTGGGTCAATGGTGCCGATCACGTTCGCTTTGGTGGTGTTTTCGTCCTGCCCTTCGGCCACTCGAACCACAATCACCACCGCACCAACCTGACTGTAAATATCTTTCAGTGCGTCTTTCAGTGTGCCGCCAGTGCCTGCCTTAGCAATCATCTTGTCAGACGTTACCAACGTTGGCACATTGAGCGGGAAGGCTTCATCCTCACCGCCTGACAGATACGTTGGGTAAGCGTATTCCACCACGCCCAAGCCATCACCGCCCGCAGTCACCGACACCAAATCATTCGCTTCATCATGCGCGTTTACCGCTGCAGCAACATCGGTCGCAGTGGACGTAATCACGCCATCTGCGCCAGTGGCCAAGGTTACAGTGACTTTTTCATCGTTAACCGACACCGCCAGGGCGGCATCGTTCGCAGCTGGGTCCACCAATTCAATGCTGATCCCGTTGCCACGAATGCCCGTGTTAACCGCTTCAAACGTTAATGCGCCGTTGTCTTCCCCCAGGGTCAACGCGGCCGCGGTGGCTACCTGGGCATTCGGAGCCGTTGCCACCAAGCCAATGGTAGACGCGGCCAACACAGTGATCGGACGATTACCATCTTTGAGGTAAAACGTCTCGACGCCGTGGAAATAGTTTCCTGACATGGGGTGTATTCTCCTTATTTCGGATAATAAAAAGCCCAGCGCAAAGGCTGGGCGTTAATGAATTTCAGGTAATAAAAAACCCCGCGAGTGCGGGGTTTAGTTTTGGTTAATCTTTTATACTTCACACCAATAATCACCTCTCCATATAAACGAAATGGCGTCATATATAGAGTTAAGGCGCTTATCTGCAGCATCTCTAAGCTTTATATTACCAGTTCCATGCTTAACGATGACATCTCGCTCATTGCTAACTGTTGTTAACGTTAACCTTACTCCAATGATAGGTGCACCATTAATGTTGTGTAGCTCATCCAAAGCCGATTGGCCATAGGTGTCTACCTTATGGAAATTCTGGGACATTGTGATATCCCCACCAATGATGGTTAATGGCGACTGACCAGCGCCATCGGTATTCGTCCCATTAATCATTCCTATGTATACTTTACCACCGAAATCTTTATCGGCTTGATAAACCACTGGTGTTTTATCGGTATCAACCGAGCCAATTCTACATTTCCCGGTTGTAAACTCCTGTAAACGACAAGCCGTAAATGCACTACCCAATGAGTCTTTCCAAGAGTTAATTGTGAAGTCTGCTAGCCCACCTAATCTGACAACCTCATTATAAAGAGTGGAATCCACTTTTTTAGTAATAAGCGTTTTTATCTCGCCGGATGTTTTGCTCAGGTTAACCGCTCGTTCTTCCGATATAGTATCCAGTATGGCCGTATCGATTGTGACTCCATTAACGCCTTCAAAACCAACATCGGATATGCCCGTTCGTGCGCCCTTAGCATCCAATAAACCAACTTTCAAACCCGAGCCCGTTCGAAGCGTCATCACTTTTGAGGTCATGTTTCTCAATACAGCAGTTTCTATCGTCATCTGACAATCTGGACCGTCAGTGTTGTAAACAATCCCTTCCTGGCAACCATCCCCGAAAATTGTTTTTATCGTAAGGCCGTTTGGCTTACCCATTGCGTAAACAACATTATCAAGAATATTTTTGTACCCTAGATAATCAATCACGCCACCGACATCTCCCGCACAGTGAAATAGTTTATCGACATTCTCTCCGTAGAAAGTGCCTCCTTTCACTTTAGCAACGTTGTTCAATGACAAAGACTGATACTGGCCATGTGTTTCTGGGTTATTCTGTTTGATATTCTCTGCGGTTAAACCGTCGTATTCCACATCTGGACAATTTAAGAAGATCCAGCCGCCGACATAGTTATCAACACCATTAGGATCGATGTTTTTAGCTGTACTTTTAATTGCGGTCACTTTCCCAGTGCAGTTCGTAAATTGTGCTATCGATTTAGCAATCAATTTCCCATCCAAATCAATTCCAGTGATGCCCGATGGTTGTGAATTACCTTGGGTATGAAAAACATAACCATTATGCATTGCATAAATCGTTACCTTCCCTGGGTTAATGGCGTTCCAAAACGTGTTGTCTGATAAATCTATAGTAAAAGGGGAACCGATATTTAAATCAGGCCACATGACGGTACAGCCACATGTTTGAAGAAAGGTTTGTTCTTCGGTCGTTAACGCTGATTTATCCTTAATGTATTCATCCGCGTAAATAACCTCCCCTCTCTTGGCATTAAAGTTTTTCCCCACCCATTCACGACTTGCCGTCACAACATTTGGGTCAACTTCGATAATCGGTTCAGCGCTTGTAATCACAAACGTCATTTCTAAAACAACCGGATTAGACACATTACCGTTATTCAAAGGCTTGGGAACATAAATTCGAGCACAGTTACCAATAGCGTGAAAATAGGTTTGTCCGTTAAAGGTAGCGACCGCGGCAAACTCACGAATCACAACATCATTAATGTTGTCCGGTAAAATAGCCTCAACTTTAAGGATTGGGACCGAATCCGGCGTCGCTTGTAATACATCAACGGAATTTACGGGGATACGATGCAACTCATTAACCAAAGCCTGGCTTTTTCTATCAGGTTGCACATAGGTGTCGTTAGCATCACCTAACGCTATATGCGTAAACTCGATTTGCTTATTTAACAGCTTACCGTTCTGCTCGGCGTTTTCCCCTAATACGGTCAGAATTGAACCGTATTGCTGTTCACTTTCAGGGATTAGATTTGACATTTTTTACTCCAGAATTAACGGAAGCGGACCAGAACGGACCACAACAGCAACGCGAGACAAACAAGCGAGCGCACTGCTAGATGAACTCACCATTGAGCTGATAACCCAAGGTCCAGAACGGACATGATTGCCCTGTCGACTCATTGCGATGAGCTTTTCAGGGTTTTCTACTTGGCTTGTCACGGAAAATCCAACTAAGTGGCTTCGGGTGTTCTTAGCTTTTTGGATAGATGGAACTAATGTTTGAAGTTCAGAAATATCAATCGGTTGATTAATAGACTTAACGTCAACTCGAAAGGTCCCTTTTGCAAGGTTTTCTTTATCTTCAAACCATTCTTTTAAGCTAACTTCATCACCACGAATGGCTTTAATCACCCGTTCTACTGCACCGCGCGTGCCACGGGTTCGGTTGATATCGATAGCTTGTCGGACGACTTCTCGCTTTTGCGTTTCGGTCCAGTCACTTCGCCATCGATCCACCCTTAACGCCCAGGCTAAATAAGGCAATAACTCAACTGGGCAAAGATCAGGGTTCCAAAGCTTCGATATCGGAATATCGATATCACTGATCCGCGATAACGCGCCGGCAAGGTCACGCTCTAGCTGGCTCAGGTTGCCAGGTAATAACGACTTATCGGATTCAGACATACGTCACCACTATGTTTGTGCAAAATGGCGCTTCATTTTCGGCGGCGACGATATCAACCCACCCGGTTAATCGGACTTTGGCGACCCCTTCCACTTTTAACGCCCAGTGAACCCCTGACACATCTAACTCACCGCCAAAGCGGTTTTCACTGGCCAAGTATTCTGATAGGCGCTGCTTGGCAGCTTTGACGACCTCATCCGGAGACGGGCCCGGTTTGATGGTGAGTTCTGCCGTTACGCTATACTCGATCACTGTGGCTGGCTCGACCGTTAGTTCGTCGGATAATGGGCGAAACGGTTCAACATAAGCACGAACCAAATCGCACAAACCACGGCTTGGGACCCCGTTGCCGGTTTTCGTCAACACATACAGCACGACTTCAATCGGGGCGGGGCTAGTGACCGCAATGTCTTTAATATCTGGATGAGCGCTTTTGGCAAAAAAACGATACGCATCATCAGGACCCGCCACGCTGTAACCACCCGCTGATTCATGCAGCCTCTGGCGATACGCTTCGTCGTCCTCTTGCTCTTTACCGAGAATGCTGGTTTCTGTTTTGATGAGGTTTAATGTTGCAATGCCCGTGGTGTCGTCTGGCCAACCAAACCGTTCCCAACGCAAAACATAATTGCCATCTTGGAGAACGTAGCTATAACAAGCGGCGCGATCACCCTCTGGTGATTCCACAACCCAGCCCTCTCGCTCGGTGTCGGGCACCTCAAATCCAGCTGTGGGGTCTCCAGTAATGACCGCGTAGTTGCGCCCCGCCTGGACCGAAATCGCCCCCGAAACCGTCATCGGATAAGTGGTAATATCGACCACATCCGTGAGGGTTTTATTCAACCGTTCGACGGGCTTTCCGTCTGGGCGGCGATAATACGTAACGCCAATATGATCAAGATCGCCACCTTTCGCGAACGCCAGCGTTAACCCTTTGGCTTGTTCGTTGGCATCATGGCGAACCATCACTTCACGATAAGTATTCTCTGAGGTGATGCGATAGCCTGGATCACTTGGTGCGGGGTTAGCCAACCCCGCGCGTTTTACCGTGTCTTTCAGTAAGGATTCATGATCCACTTGCTTGACCACATCAAGCGGAGGGAGTTGGGATAAATCAATTACGTCTTTGGTCATCGAATAAAATCCCCTCTAAAGTTACAGGCTCGCCGTTGTAGGTAAGCACCCCTTCTAAATCCAGTTCTATCTGGCCATTGCCGAGTGGCGTGGCGTTCATTTCCATTAATTTGAAATCTTCCAAGCCGTTCCTTGGGTTTGCGATGGCCTCAGAAACCCTCACGTAACACAGCATTTCAAAGCTTTGATCGAGGTTGCGGTCTACGACTTCATTTAGCCGTGAACCATAGTCACGGGCACCGACCAAACTCCCGAGAGGGGTGTTTAACGCGTCGGTTATCCGCTGGCGCAGATAGTCGAGGCCGCCGATAGTTTTACCCGTTAGGGCATCGGTGCCTTGCTTCATTTCGTTAATTCTTTAATTCGTTAATTTGAAAAGACGTTCGGGCTACCCGCTGAAACAGCGGACCCACAATCAACAGGATCGCCTATACGGCCAATAGGCTGGCCATTGGCATACACAGAAGAAGACCCCGCGGCGAGTGTGCCGCCGTGACAACTTGGCGAAGGGTCGCAGTGAACACCCCAGGCATCACCAACGCGGTGAATCGGTTGGCCATTGACGAATACATTGCCACTGCCCGCCGTTGAGGTTCGGGGCGGGAAAGCACCGTGTCCAGTGCCGCCATCGCCTTGTCTAGTTACTGCCGGCATTCATATACTCCAGAAGCTTATCTCGGCCGCTGCTGTAGTCGTGGGACGCCAGACAACGCCAAGAATGGTTATCCGTTCGCTCAACCCCTTGCCCGGTGTCTGGATCGGTATCGATGTAACTCACCGTGACCGTGAGCGTGTATTCCTTCACACCTTGGCCGCTGGGTCGAAATTCAATCAAGTCTTTGCCAGGCGGTAACTCTGGCCAGTCACCCACCCGAACTATCTGATCCCCCTCTCGGTAATCAATGAATTCTGGCTTGAACAGCCCCGCCAAACTTTCGGATGTTAATCGAACGCCAGAACTCGACGACGATATCGAGAACTGTGGCGGCGTTTCCGGAGTCACTTCCCACGTATAGCCATTGAGCACCTGGCCATCACTCAGATCAAAGGAACAGAGATAATCGAGCCCGGTGGCGGTATCTGGATGTTGAAACAAAATGTCTCGTATTGGCTTCCAACTCATCAGTTAAAATCAATCCTCGATGCGGTTAACTTCATACTGCCACCCGCTTTCAGCTCCATACTGGCATCGGTGGCCAAGCTCATCGCGCCGGCTGACTTCACGGTTAGAGTTTGATTGGTTTGAACATCAATCGGTCCCTTTGCTGTAACGGATACGGCCTTGTCACAATTGACCGTGGCGTTCCCTTTCACATGCGCGGTTACATCCTGGTCAAAGGTCGCATTCGTGGTGCCTTTGATCGTGCCGGTTAAGTTGCCTTCGATGGTGGCTTCAACATCCCCCATATTGATCAGTTCGAGCTTATGGGTGCCGCGGTGATGGGAGATTTTCGAACCGTCGCCAAACTCGACCAGGAACAAATCTGGGTCATCGCTCGGCGCTGGCCGTTCGCTGTAGTAACTACCGGGGAACACTTCACCAAAACGCAGATCGCCCGGTGAAATGACTGTGACGGCCTCACCCACTTCGGGAAACCACCACACGATAGCCTTGCCGGATCGAATCGGTTTGACGGGGAGCTTCCCGGTTTGCATTGGGCTTTCTTCGGTGCCGTAAGACACTACGACCCAGCGCTCAATCGAGTTACTTTCGAGAATGACACCACGGATAAACACTTCTTCGAGTTTGCGTTCCAACTCGCTGACGCGTTCCTCTAGGTCCATCCTTGCGCCCCTTCAAATGCCACTTCACCAGGTAAAAACTCAGGCGGGTTAATCAGTAAATCGCCTAAGTGGATTTGCTGCTCAAAGGTGACAATCATCGAGTCAAAGCCAAACGCTTTTTCATTGCCGCCCTTGCCTGGCTTAAATGCCCCAGGATAGATGTTGATCGAGTCAATGGGCACCGACTCAACCCCCAGAGCACTCAGTCCCCAACTCTGACGGCCACCGACCACAAAATCCGACTCTTTATTTTGCGCGGCATCTTCCTCTGTATAACCGACCACAAGCGCCACCATCGCCGCCAAGTTACGCACGGCCAGCGGCAAATCTGGCGTTTTGCTGGATAAGATGCAGTGCAAAGCAAATTCACAGTTAAACGGGATCCGACCGCCTGTCACTGCGCGCCCTGGTTTGGCTTCAACCATTTCAATCAGTACCGCGGGTGTGTCGATTTTAAACGACTCCCCTGGAGCGATATCCGTCGGGTCATATAAGGCCACGGTATCGAGAAGCGGCAAGCGTTTTTTAAGCTCGGCCTCGATGGCGTCGTGAAGCTCGGTAAAGTCTTTAAGCACTTTCATGGTTCACCACATAGTTCAGTTCCTGGTCTAGTTTCTTGCGAAATTCATCAGGGACCCGAGATTCCAAACGCTTTAATGCTTGGGTCGCCGCGTCCGAAATATCAATCGCAATATGCTGAACAGGAAAACGGCCACGTAAGTGAGCCGGGAGTGAATTAGGGTTTGATTTGCGCGCTTTGCCCGTCGTGGTGTATTGGCTATGGTTGCGACTGGAACGGATCCAGACCGCTGATTCATAACCGTACATATCCGCTACGAACGCGCCCTCGTATCGATACTTTTTCAGCGAGACGCCTTTTTTGGTCTGCCTTGCCTTACCGGCTTTTTCAGCCAGAACGGGTGAAATACCGATCCATAAAATGGTGACGGCTTCCGACCCTTTACCGACGGTTTTCAGACTAAAGCGAAACTTAAGTACCTTTTGCGGGATGCCGGTTAGCTGGGACACTTCCCGAGCTGCTCGGCTATACATCCAGCGCATGGTTTTCTTAATCGCGCGTTGTCCGGCTTTTTCTAACTGCTTAGGGGTTGCGGCAATCTTGGCGCTGGCCAATTGCAGTTCTTTAGAAAAGTTAACCTTAAAATCAACACCAGGTGCGGCCACGTCCTTCACCCTCCGGGCTCTGTTTGGTCGCGTCAGGCTGATCGTTTAAAAACAAGTAGGTGACTCCGTCATCTTTGGCGTAAGGCTTGGTGACGTAGTATTCCACCCCGTCTATTTTTACCGACCAACTTTCCGGTTCGAGCTCGATGTCTACGCAATGGCGAGACTCGATCACGACGTGCGGCTGACGCATTTGCAGATCCTGACCACCTTTGCCCCCGCCAGTGATTTCCACATCCAGCATCGGCTGGTTTGGCACGGCGGCCACTTTGAGCCATTCCCCTAAAGGCGGCTTGATCAGAATTTCGTGGTGACGGCCAAGCCGCTGGAGTATCCGGCGGCTGGCGCGTTTAAAGGGGTCACGCTCACGCATTAAGCGGCTGGCTCAGATTTAGGCGTGAACTTAATGCGACGTACTGCCAGCGGGCTGGTACAAAGGTTAAGCGGGTTAGATTGCCCCTCTAGATCCACACCTTTATCGAACTTCTTAGGCTCCGATTTAACGTAGTACGGCAAGCCTTTAGTATTGACCGTCTCTTTGTAGTTCGCAGGTGCAAATCGGGTCAAGAACAGACCAGGCTTACCCTCTGGCACCATTACCGCGCCATATTTCGCTGGCATTGGGTCTTTATCGCCAAATTTCTCGTCGTATTCTTCCCAGAATGCCCCTTGCCAAGACACGCCGCGGCGCACATCTTCGCGCAGTGCTTCGCCGTTGTTGTAACGGTCAAATGCTTTGTAAAAACTTTCGTTTTTCAGCATTTCATCAAAGAATTCAGGACGACAGAACACACGATAACCTTTCGGTTTCGCGCCTTTGATGTGCTTCTCTGAATCACGCTTCACTTGCAACATTTGAGTTGGAAGATCGCCGTTAAAGTCGATGGTGTTTTCGCCGTCGGTCTCTTTCAGATCAAACACTTTGAACAGATCCAGAACCACCACGCCTTTTTTGTTGTAAACCTTGCCGAAGATGGCACCAAAGCGGAAATACTCGATCGTAATGTCGATGCTTTGACGAACAATCTCGGCTTTTTCGTCGATCACGTCCTGGAGCGATTCGAGTTCATCTTCTTCACCAAACGCGCGGCTATTTTGGATTTCATCAGCGAAAATACTCGCCGGCACTGGTAAGTGAAGCGCTTTAAATGTCACCACTTTACGATCAGGGTCATCCAGAGGTTCGCCATCATCACCACGTGGCACATCTTGAACTAATTGGATCTGACCGTCTTTGTATTCAATATCAACCGATGTGGTGCTGATACCTTTTTCTTCGAACAGTTTCAGCTCTGCTAGACGAGTTTTAGGAACAGTGACGTTATTGATCGCCGCGGTCAGTTCGCGCAGTGTAAACTTTTCAGACTCAAGCGCTTGTTGCATTTCCATGTTGTTCTCTCTTTAAAAAATGGGAAAGAAAATATCCTGCGCTTAGCGCAGGACAATTTGTTTAGCGGCCAAAGCAGTGACCGCGGCTTCTTTCTGAACTTGCGTAATACCTTCGGGCCAAGTCATTTTGCTGTCGTACAGCGCACAGACGCGGGCATGTGCCACCGCCTCGGTGGCTTCCGCGCTATCAATATGACCATAAAGCACCAGTTCCGCCGTTTCGGCCTCTGTTGCATCTACTGCAACATCCAGTTGGGTATAAGTGCCATCGTCTTTTTTGCCGAGAACGGTGCCCGATACATACGGGCCACCGATAACAACAATACGATCACGAGATACGTGATCGACTTCACCGGCTACGTGAGCACCAATACGGGCGGGCATGTGTGTGACTGTCATAATTTATCCTTACAGTGAAAGGGAGAAGAAAACACCAATTGCTTATCGATTGGCGTAAATGGATTTAGTGCTCAGAGACGCGGTTTTCTTCACCTTGTCCGTCACATGACGAGTTTGGTCGCCGTTTTCATCGGTTTCGGCTTTCGCTTCATGAATCGCCTTTCCGACCATTTTCACCGGGTCATCGATACAGCCAACAAGCGTGTCAAAACTGCCAGACAAACCCGCCGCGGCTAACGTATCTTTTAGGCTGGAAGCCATGCTGATTTTGTTTTCTGCTTCGGCTTTGGTGATCCCATCCTTGAGCACTGACGCAGACAAGGCAGGAACGCCCGCTTTCGCACATGCAGCCACAATGTCGGCAGCGTGAGCGATGGCCATTTCTGGCTGTTCGCCTTGGATAGCGGCAATAGCATCAGGGCGCTGCTCGGTAATTGCAGCGATTAAATCCTCTGTGCTGAATGCATCGACGCCTGGCAAACTCAGTGTGATTCTGTCTTCACCTTCATTTGCGCCGGTTGTCGTTTTATTTGGATCTGGCATTGGTTTTTTCTTTCCTGTTTTGAGTTCGGCGATAACGCCCTCCAGACTCCCGAGACGGTGAGCCATACCTTTATCAACAGCGGCCTGACCGACTAGGATCCCACCGCCGCCGAAATCGTTAATGACCGTGTCACGTTCAACGTTCATGTTTCTGGCCACGCGCTGGACAAACACTTCGGCGAGATCGTCCAGGTGTTTTTGATACGCTTCTCGGCCTTTATCCGTGCCAGGGTCCTGACGCTTGTTCGGAGACTGACTCGACACGATTTCAATCGTCTCGAAATCGTCATCCTCTTTTTGCTTACGGCGACGCATTTGCAGCACCGTACCAATCGAGCCCGCGGTCGCGGTGGCGTCCATCACCACCTCATCACATGCACTGGCAATCCAATAACACGCAGAACAAGCCATGCCACCGACATAAGCGATAATTGGCTTTTTGCCGCGGGCCTGATAAATCATTTCTGCCAGTTCGTGAATGCCGTTCGCCTCACCACCTGGTGAATCGCAATACATGACAATGGACTTGATCGCGGGATCATTCAGTGCCTGGGTAAAGTCTTGCGCCAGGAGTTGCGTGGTTGTGCCGCCGCAAATATTGGTGAACAAATTCGCGTAACGACTGATCACGCCACTCACCGAAATGATGGCGATGCCGCCTTCTCGCATTTCCATGCCGCGGGTGACTTTTTTGCCCTGTTTACCCGCTAGGGATTCAGGGACAAAATCATCCAATGAGAGGCTGTCCACCTCTCGATTGGCAATGTCACTCATCAGCGCAAGCAGTTGCTGATCCAACGCCCACGGCTGCGACATCAGGTAATTCATGGCGAATTTATGTTTCATCTTCACCGCCTCCAGGCTTTTCTATGGCACTAAAAAGCCCGCCTAGTTTGGCGGGCGGTTCAATGCCTTCTTTTTCACAAATCGTCTGCCATTGCTTGAGCAGCTTGGCGTTGACTTGCATGTTCTTTTCAATATCGGTGCCGTATTCCGCCGCCTCTCGCTCACCGTTGGATATGTGAGACGCAACTGCCTTATTACGGGCGTTAATGTCCTGCTCTGGATGTAAGTGTTTCCACGCATCCGGACGAACATCAACCGAGTAATATTTCCAAGGATCCGACGCAAAGTTCGGGGCAGATAACAGGCCTGTTGAGATAATGACCTCAACCACCCAACGCCAAACACCAAAGCCCACTTGAAAGCCGGATAGGTTTTCCTGGTCAAAGCTGATTGAACGTCGGTACTCGTTAAGGAAGGCTCGAACCAAGCGGTCGTTAAGCCCTGCCCAGTCGCCAGTTAACAATGGGTAAGGAATGTCCATCCCCGCGGAATAAAGCAGCGATTCCCAACGGACAAAATCCGCGTACCCCTGCCCGGTATCATCCCCATCAAACGGCAAGGCTTTTTCACCTGGCACCATTCGAAGCCACGATCCGGCGGTAATGGTTTCTTTTGTGTTGGCTGGCTCAGAGTCGCCATACATGTCTTTACCTGTATGCGGGTCGAACTCCCAGTCCGCTTCACCAAACGATTCACGATAAAGCACACCAGTGATGCCCGCGCGCTCTCGCTTACGGATCAACTCATGGTCGTTGTATTCGTGGAAGGTTCGGTCCTTAATCAGCGCGGCGGCGGTTGGTGGTTCGGCACGAACTTGACCAGGTCTCAGTGGCATGTAGTGATGAATCACCTCACGGGCCGGAACGCGAATGCAGTCATTCAAACTGACCGACTCGATACCATCATCTGGGTGGGCCTTATAGAACCAGTACGCCACTTTAACCTTGCCGTTAAACTCGATGCCCTGGATGATTCGACGGGTCGAGCTAATGCGACGGTTTAGTTCCTGTGGGCACATGTCCGCTTCCAGCAACTCAATCTGTATCGGCGCTACCAAACCGGAATCAATACGACGGTTTAAACGACGAATAAACACTTCGCCCGACATCCGACGCGAGAGCGCGGCCAGATGGCACAGACCACCGAAGTTTAAGTCACCCCACGGATCGAGCTGTTTCGAAATGACGTTCCACAGCTTATTGACGTTTTTTCTAAAATCGTCATCCTCACAAGAGCTCATAATCGTAAAGCCCTTGCCGATCTCGTTGGTGGTGTTTTTGTTTAACCCCGATCGCATCAGCAAGCTGTTGCGATACGCGTGGCGAGTTCGGTTTCTGAGTGGTTTCCCTGCCGTGGCTAATGCTCGGTTTGGACCCACGGACGGCGCTGGCCAGTTGCGGCCACGAGGTTCGCGCGTTGCGCCCTCATACGATTGAGACGCTAACGGCTGACCATCTAATCCAAGGATTAAGCCCATCAGCGAATACCTCGATCAATATTGGTTTGAACGGCAGAAAACGTACTGATTCGCACACCTTTCTGACGGGCAAGCGCCCGCAATACCAGACGCCTTGCTGTGGTCAATTCCTTGATGCTGCGATACGTGACTTCTCGTCCGTCAATTTTGACGCTCAGTTCGCCGGTGACGATAGCTTCGTCAAGCGCGTCAAGATCCTCTTGTGTGTATGCCATAAGTCACCATCATAAACTTGAGCGACGGCGGCGACGCTTAGGCAGCGCCACGGCTTCACCGTCTCCGGTTATTAGTTCAGAACTCTCATCGATTGGCACTGCCCAAGGGGGCGCATTTTCCCAATCGACAATTTGGTCCGCTTTTAATTTGTATATTCCCGCCCAGCTGTAAACGAACAGGTCGAACGTTTCGTTCCGAGTGGAGACTTTTTCCCAATGGCCGGAGGCGTTGCGTTCTTCGGCTAACAACTCATCAAAGAACCATTCCGGCAACCAATCCGGGAACCAACAATATCGACGCCCTGGCGTATCACGCTCGATGGAGTTTGATACGGTGTCTTTGATTCGGTCCGTGTTGAGCTGGTACACCGGCACATCACCATAAGCGCGCGCCTTTCGGTCACTTCGTTTGGTGTTGTCTGGGTAGGTTTCTTTGATAACGGGGCCTTTGCCCTGACCTTTGACCAACATAAACTTGCGGTGAATACCTTCACTTTTCAGTTTGCGATAAAAGGCGTAGGCGTTATCGGTCACGCCATCTTCACCACCGGAATCACACGACGTTAAATGAATCGGCATTCGGCGTTCGCTGCCATCGTCCAGTTCGTAGGACTTGTTGATCACTTTATCGATCAGCAAGTCCCAGTCTTCGAGGTGCGTGGCCGGGTTCACCCGGACAAACTTGTCCGGGTTTTCCGGATCGGTTCGCTTGGATTTTTCAATCTTGAACCGGTCAATGACTTGGTATTCCAGGTCGGAGCCCCAAGCCAGCACCATGACGTCAAAGCGCGCAGTTTTCGCACCCGCTTGAACGTCAACGGCGGCGGTGAGGAATCGTGCCCAATCTGGCACCACGCGAACCCCTAAATCGGTGCGGCGGTCCATTAGCAATTGAACGCTTTGATCCCCCTTACGCGGCGGCGTAAATGCTTTTCCTTGGTCGGTGTTGACCGTGGTTTGTAAATCGTTGAGATCGCCTGTTTTCTCGTACTGCTCTAACGCGGAAAGGTACTTATAAACCAGTTGGTTCCAAGTCTGGAACGCAGCGGTTGGCCCTTTCTGCCAGAAGCTAGCGACGCGAGTATCGCGGCGTGAGCCGGTGATCACGCCGTTCTGATCGGCCTGACAACCTTCGGGGATCCAAAGACCGCTTGCATTGAGCGTCATTTTTAACGACTTGCCGCCCGTCATTCGCTTGTGTTCACTGTGTAAACTGCCGCAATGCGGACAGCTCATGAACACCTCTTTTGAGGCTAATGACGGATCAGCGACGTCTCTATCCCATTGCAATAATGGAAAGTCCGGCTCGAACCATTCGCCACAGTCCGGACATTGCCAGTAAAACAAACGGCGGTCGCCCTGGTTGTAAAGGGACAAAATCCCATGAGTGGGCGGCGCTTCGTGGGGCGTCGCAGGACGATAGGTCGGGTCGGTAATGTAAAAGCCGGGCGACCCTTCGGCAAGGGTCATGCCTGACGACATAAATGTTTGAGTACGTTTCGACGCCAGCAAGAACGCCGAACCTTCGCTATCAACGTTCAGCGGGATCCGGTCGTAGTCGGTAATGGCCACATATTTCCAGTCGGAACTGGCGAAGATGTTTTTTGATGGCCAACCAATTTTTAAAAAGTTGCCCGCTTTGAATACTTTGTCGTGAACGTTGTTGTCGTGCGCCCGCGGTGAGAGTTTTTCTTGAATCTCTGCACTGGCATTGAACTCACGGCCAAGACGTTTTTTTGAGTATTCCGCGGCTTTCTCTTGGCTGATTTGCACCAGGAGAAAATCGGCCGGGTTGTTGACGATGGTGTCACATATCCAGCCATCAACTAAGCTGACGGTTTTGGATGTTCGCGCTGGGCCGGCGAAGATCACCGAGCTGTATAAGCGCGACTTCAAACAATCCATTGGTTCGTGAATGTATGGAACTAAATCCCCATCCCACGGCACCATTGACCCACCTTGCTCAACGTGCAGCAAACGGCGGGCGCTTTGTGATACGGGTTCACGGTTCGGCGGTCTGATTAAACTCGCTACTTCTCGCCGAACTTTTCCCGGCGATGCGTAGCTATTTAGCATCAGGCTCAACCTCTAATAATCCGTGATAAAGATAGGTTCTTGACTCATCAGCCCAACTCTCGACATATTCGAGTGCTTCAGGAGGCATTTTGTAGCGGCGTTCTAAGTTATCCGGCAGCGACTCAAAGGCACTGACCAGGTATTTCAGCGTGGCCGCTAAATCGAGTCGATATTCACCTTCTGGAATTAATTCGCCGATTTCGGTTTCATACTTCAAGCGCTCTCGCTCTGACTGGAAAAAATCTTTCCGGTCTTTCGGGACCATCTTGTTTGGGTTGTAGTCGTCCTCGGATTTATTCGATGATTCGGCCGCAAACAACGCAGGACCGACATCAGCCAGGGCGTAAATATCCACACCGGATTTTTTCCCGCTTGGCTTGACCCTGGCTTCTTTTAATCTTTTTCGCACCGTGTCGCGGTGCAATCCAAACGCCTCCGCTATCCGAGTAATGTTCCAGGAAAAGGCGTCGTTCAAATGGCTGACTGATCCCACATCTACCCCTCAATGCATAACGACCCGATGCGTGAAGGGCTTCATTTCAAGGATGTGTGGAAGTGGTCCCCTATTGCATCGGGTCGATATTGGTTTGTCCTGGTTTCTTGTCCCAGGCACGAATAAGTTTGAATCGTTTATCGCAAGACTCGATCACCGAGATAAGTGCTTCATTATCAGCGGCCAAATCTGCCCACGCTGTTCCAGTGAAAGGAGGAACGAAGCAACCAACCGTGTAAGCGGGCGGCGGGGTCCGATAGATAACTTCGGTTTTAATCACCGGTGGCGGTGGTTCGCTCACGGCGCAACCGGATAAGATCATCAGGCAAAGGCTGGACGCCGCAATCTGATTGATTGGCAGTTTCATAAATCACCTTTTGTCGAGCGGTGGCGCGCTGTTGCGCTTGCTCTAAATCTTTGACCAGGTTGGCCACGCGGGATTGTTCGGTCTGGTAGCTGCTTTGCAAGGCATGAACCTCACGGCGCTGTGCTTCCAGATCTGCGATTAATTGATTGTTGCTTTGCTCTAGCTGGCCAACGCGAACATTGGCTTGGTCGCGTTCGTCGGAGACTGTATCCAGCCGCCACAGCAAAACAGCCCCGGCGGCTAAAACGCCAACCGCCAGGAGCATACGAATTTTTGTTACCACCATAAGGACACCCCAAAGCGTTTTTCATACCAGTGGTGAATTTTGTTCACGTAGTCGATGGTTTCTTTTGAGTGCCTTCCGGTGACATCCGGTAAACAGGCAATGATGCCAGAATATTCCATCGCGCCATGACACAACCTCTGGGCCTTATACAAATGACCACGGCCAGCGTTATAACCCGCCGCAGCGAGGTCGTAATGACTGCCAGGGGTCCGGCCTTCGGAATTCCAACCATCAAGGTTTTGGCGCATGTAATAGGCAGACGCCTGAATGCTGAAACGCGCATCACGCGGCGAAGTTCCAAAAGGAACGACGCCTTGTTTTTGCATGTCCGACCAAGTCCCTGGCATAAACTGACCGACGCCAGCTGCACCAACAGGACTAACAGCATCAGGATTTAGCCGAGACTCTTGCCATAGCTGAGCCCAACCAAGCCCCCAGTGATATGAGGGAACATATCGACGCCAGGCACTTTTGATTTGGCTATCGTATTTATCAACCGACGCCCAGCATTGAACCGGCGAGAACGCAAACGCCGACAGCCCAAAGACCGTAATACATCGCCGTGGCCAGCGAATCCTTTTGGATGATGGGAAGAATTTGATCACGAAACTTTACCTTTGATAACCAGTCGCGAAGTCGTAGAGCCAGAAAAACGGTAACAACCGCAACGACCAGGTAAGCGAGATTAAACAATGTGACAGATAGCATTTATGCGCCCTCGCGTTCTAATAGCTTAAGGCGGCGTTGATCGAAGTATTTCCAGACGTCAAAAACAAAACGTCCAATAACGACGACAATTCCAAGGATGGTAATTGCAGAACCAACGGTCACGCCTGGGAGGATGTAAACAGATAGGATGTCTGTTGCTTGTTGTGCGACTTCGGGTATTTGGTTTGACTTAGCGACGGATTTCGCACTGTAGGCCGAAACGCCGGAGCCGCCACCATACGCGATAAGCCGCCCTTTCCATTCGGAAACTTTATCGATGACTTTTTGCATAGGCATAAAAAAAGCCCACCGAAAGAGTTGGTGGGCTTATAAAAGTTGGCTAGGTGAGCGATTCAGCCCGCCCTCTGGACGCACTAAAACCACGTTATATAAAACCATAAACTAATAGCTCAGAAAAAACAACATTAAGTTGTTATATCTTCATCTGGTTGTTTGATATTTGTCACACAACCTCGAATGTTGAGAATGTTTTGCGTGACGACTTACGTTGATTTTAGATGTGAACGTGATGCATCACGCCCTAACTTGACACAACATTCTTAGGTGAAAGAAATTCTTTAACACGTTTGGCCGCTAAAGAAATTTTCTTTATACAATCCTTCGCGTTGAAAGACATTACCACCTTTGACGGCTTACTTGGAAACATAGCTGCATCGATGGTTTCATCTAGCAAGACATGAGAAAGCCCCGTTCTAGCACGGCTGAACAGACTGACCTTTTCACCGGGCTTTAATAGTGGCCAACGGAATTTAATTCGACTCACCAAGCGCGGCTGGTAAGTACCTTTCTTGTGCGCTATTTTGCGTTTGTGACTTAATCTCATAGCATTAACTCTCTATATTTTCGGGTACGCCAGCAATCGCTATCCCCCTCGAACACACCATCACAACCTTGCGGCAATGATGACTTACATTTCCCACAACAACCGAGCGCGGCGACTTGCTCCTGGTATCGCTGTTCATCGTGTTGGATCAACTCCGCAATGTATTCCTCTCTGGTGTAAGGCTCACCGACCACCGCTCGGGCCTGACGCATGACATCAAGGCGATCTCGATCTGCAGAAGAAAGACTCAATTCCACTTTAGTCACGCCGAGCTGTTCTTCCTGCTTGGCTTTCTCCGCTTTCCTACGCTCTCGATACCGTTTAGAACGGCGGCGTTCTTGCGCCCGCTTACGCTCTAACTTGTCTTGTTCTGACATCTTGGCCACGGCATCACCCCGCTGGCCAGAACGAGTGAATAAAGGCTTCAAACTCAATGGCAGAATTCAACCCAGCCCAACCACCAAAACCAACCGCCCAACCGCACAGGTAAAGAACAAACATGATTTTCACCATGCTTATTGCACTGTTAATCAGCCAAACCAATAAGGTGAAAAGGATAGATTTCAGCGATAACGCCACTGATCCCCAAGCACGTTTTTTGATTGCATCGATAAATGCCTCCATTACTTCGCCCCCAATCTGGCGCGGCCAGTCGGTCCCTGATCGGGGCCAAGCTGCAACATAATGACCATTGATTCACGCTGCAAGGCTTCGATTTGCATCAATAGCCCAAGGATCTGGAAGTTATTATTCGTAACAAGTCGCGCTTCGACTGACGGGTCGGACGCAATGTTCAGCGACTTGCTGTTGATTTCTTCGCGTAGCTTTTCGGTAAGCGACTCCAGTTTCCAACCATTGGGGTTTTCGCGAGACATCAAAACGGCTGGGTTTGTTTGCTCATCGGCATAGAACGGGATCACGACAATGTAATCAGACGTATCTTTGAAATGATGCTCCAGCAAAGCCACCGGGTGGCCTTCACGGCTTTGCATACGCTCGGCGTCATCCAGCAAGAACACTCGATAATCATCGGGTTTCTTTGGGCCTTTCAGGTAGCGAACCAACTGGCTCGGGTTCCAAACCTCATACGCGGGCGAGTGACGATTTCGGAACTCATGCGCGGCCTGGTCATTTGCCGCAACAATGACGCCAGGAATACCCTGGGCCACATAGCCCGCGACCAAACTCAACAGCATTGTGGTTTTCCCAGAACGCGACGATGATCGAATGTCTTGTTTTAGTAATGGCATGGTGCCAACTCCTTCTTCACTGATTAACTGATTGGAACGACCAAACTGTTTTTATTGAGCGTTGGCGGGATTGATTCGCTAAATCCAATCACCCCAGTTTGATGGCCAACTGCTTTTACTCTTGCCCTGGCTTTGCTGTATGACTTATCAATCAACTTGTAGCGAAGCCCGTTTCGGCATAAGCGAAACTTGGTTCCATTCTCCAAGCTTGCCAGCGTGACCCGTTCCGATGGTTTCCAAAACGGCATAACACCCCTTAATCACCTCACAGGTGTTTAACTAAATAACGCGGGACCGACTTGGGCCATGTCATACAGATCTTCGCGCTTCTTTCCCTTCATGGCCGAGACGACGTTCGCCGCTCGAAGCCGCTTTCGCACCGTGTCCCGACTCAGGTCGAAAGTGATGGCTATCTGGGTGATGTTCATGTATCGCATCGGCATTTATCTCGTTAAAAAGGATCGTTTCGTCACCGTTCAGCCCTTGCGGGATCTGCGATTCGTCAGGGATCTGGCGAGAGTGCTGACGGCGCATAGGAGATCCGAAAATTTCTCAAATACCGCGGGCCTCGCACCCGTGGTTGACTTTCAGCGCCCCAGGGTCCCCGGCATTTCTGTGCCAGCAAACCACACGCAGTGACCTGTATATCTCTTTATGTTATTGATTACTCGTTGTTTTTCGCCCCTTGATAAAGGCGTACTAACCACAACCGTTCTGACTGATTCGTACTGACTCTGGCGCTTTCTCGCTAATGAAATTCCCATATTGTTTATTCCCCTGTGATAGATGGCTGCTTTGCTGACTCAGGCCATGCAGTGACTTAACTCGTCGTGTTTAAAGGATCTTGGTGATCTCGTCTCTGTCTCGTCGCGTAATGCTTGAAATCCTCGACGGTCTAACCAGGTGTGATACTTCGTCAGCGCTTCGAGCATTGGCACGTCATACAGCGCTTGGTCATAGGCTTTGCGAATGCTGTCCATCGCGTGGTTGAGAATGCGTTCACTCACTGCATCATTGATACTTAAAGCGTCGGTCATGATGGTTTTCATGGCTTTACGGCAGTCATGCGCACTCCAGTTCCCCTCACTGACTTGCTTGAGTAATGTTCTTGATGTGCTGTAACTGATGGGCTTGGCATGGCCATGACCCGGAAACAGAAACACCCCGCGATAGCCTTTCTTGGTTTGCCAGGCACGGTATTGCGTTAGGAACTCAACCATTTGTGGCGAGAGTGGCAACTTATGCCATTCACTGGTTTTGGTGTCGCTGCGTGGGATACGCCAATACGCATCCATCAAATCGATGTGGCTCCACTTGGCGAATCGGGTTTCGGTGATGCGAGTGCCGTGGCCAATGAGCATGACGGTCAGGCATTGCGTGACACGGTCACATCCTAGGAGGCGTTCGAACAGGATTTGCATGTCAGACGCGAATAAGCGGCCATCTTTCTCTTTAATCGATACCGAGAAGAAGTCCGAAAAGAACACCGCTTTGAGTGGGTTCGACTCGATGCGCTTTTGTTTCTGCGCACGTTTGAAGGCTTGTTTTAAGATGGCCAGCACCGATTTCACCGTCGATAAGGAGTGCGTTTCCTGCAGTGGCCAAATCAATACGTCATCGAGCACCGCACTGTGTAGCGAGTCAATGGCCAACGACCCCAGCGCGGGGATCAAGTGGCGATTGATGGCGCTTTTAATCGTGGCTTTGCGAGGGGCTGACAGGTTGGTGTCTTTGGCCACGCGAGGCAAATACCAGGACAACACATCGCCCACGGTTTCAAAGTTACTGACGGCCACGCTTTGATTGGCTGAGATAGCCAACTGCGCCAACTTTTCAGGAACGACCTTTTTCGCCGCTGGGGCGGTTAACGCGGGCCAGTGACCGAGCCAATGCCATTTATCACAGCGAACGATGTACCAGGTCCCGCTTTGACGATGGCCGTGTTCATCGCGACCAGCATGGAAACGAAACCGCAGCGGGCTGTTTTCTTCCCGCAACGTATACACATCGCCACTCGCTTCCGCTTTGAGGTTTTTGTCAGTGAGTTTTATCACTTTATTTTTCATACTGGCCCCGGCCTAACTTGCCAGCCAAGCCAGAAGCACATAGGCCGCTGGCAAGGTGACACCGAATAAAACAAGCTCTTTCACTTTCTTTAATTCATTAATTCTTTACAGGTTAAACAAGCCATCAAGGCGACGCTGTTCTAGAATGTCCTCGATGCGACGACGGCGGTTGACCTTGTCCGGGTTCGCTTTCACCAACGGAATGGTTCGAGAGTGGTCACGTTGTTTGTGGTTCAAAATATGACGTTCATTAGAGGTTCTATACATTGTCTTGGGTCCTTTTCTTGGTTAATGCCTTGATCACATGGTCGCGCGCTTTCTTTAAGCGGCGCTTATAGGTGGGCAAACTGATCCCGACTCGGAGCGCTCGTTTTAACTGGGTATCGTCTTGCGTATGACCAATCGCGCCATACTCCATACGAAAGGTGGTTGCAGCTGCCTGATCTTCTGCCGCCAAACGTAACACCGCCGCCTCAACATCGGCCTCGATGCAATCTAAAACAGGGCCACCGCCGCCACCGCCACCGAACACCCCTTGACACTCGATCAGCTTGCCCAAAACAGATTGGCCACCGGGCACCAATGCGCCCTGGTGAACCCAGCGTGCCCATTGGTCAAAAATCTCATCCCAGTTAGCCATTACGTCGCCTTACTTCACTTCCACGAGGTACATCGGTTCGCCGCGGCCGTTTCGGTGTGAACTGGCGCGCGCCATCGTCACCTGACGACTTTTGATAAACCAGGTCATGCGATGGTGAGCGGTTGAGCCGGTTCTTACTGGCTTGCCGCTGTACAACGCTTTTAACTGGTCCTCGGCGTCCTGCTCACTGGTCGCCGCAAAGCGATTCTTCACACTCATCGGGAGTTCTCCTGCTGTAAGGGTTTGTTGTTCATCCAATCATTAAAAAAGCGGATCAGCTGACGATAGCGATCCGCGGCCGCGGCGTTGGTATTTAACTGACGACGGGACTCGATGCGACAGAACGCTCTTACCGCGTTAGCCGCTTCGGCTTCATCGGTCACTTGAACGTCGAGCAGTTGCGACAGAAAACGGCGAAACTGGGGTTTTTGCCCTAACATCACCGCGCCTCGGGTCATGCTCATGCCGCGGTCCTCTTTTTCTGCTCTCGACGTTTACGGCGGCGATCCAGCTTTCGGACGTAACATTCGGACCAAGCCTCAACGATGCTGATAACGTGGGATGGAGCCCAACGAAATTCACTGATCATGAAATCGTGTGGCTGGATATCCAGATGGTCATAATCATCTGTTAGAGCACCGTATTGATGACAAACGAACGCCTCCATACCGCGTAACGTCTGCAATTCTTCCTTGCAGCCGCTACCAATAAACAGCGTGACAATGTCATCAGGCCAGCGCCCGGACGTTTCCATTCGAAGGCGGCGCGCTCTTTCGGCAGGATCGGGCAAATAACCCAAATACAGACGACGAACCCGCCCCGAACCCAGTTCACTCACCAGCGCTTGATACGCGGCCTCGCTCTGTTCCTCTGTCGCGCCTAATAACGCCATCACAATCATGCTGCCCTCTCTGCTTGCGCTTGCTCGTACTCCAGGTCGAACAGACTGAAATCGACTTTCCCGCCAGAGATGCGTCGGATCTTGTTTCTACTTTGAGGTTTTGGCGAACGGCGCAAGTGAACCCACTCGTTCACCGTCTTAGGACTGACCCCAATCATCTGGGCCAGCCAGGTTTGCCCGCCGAAACCCTTCGATTTGATCCAGTCTTGAAACCTCATTTAGTTGTCCTTTCCGCGATTTGCGATACAGATTAACAACAAAACGTTGTTATGACAATGATCGAGATGTGGCAATTTCCGCGAATTGTGGTATTTTGTGGTATTATAGCGACAGAAAATCAGCGATTAACGAATTAAAGAATTCAATAAAAACGTTATCCAGGTAACAAAAAAGCCCAACAGACAGGGTGTAAATAATGAAATCAGATATTAAAGAAATCATCGGCGACCGACTCAGGGAACGCCGACTGTTAAAGAAGTGGACCGCTCGGGAAGCGGCCGAGGCGGCGTCTCGGGTTGCTCCGGAAAGCATTAGCACAGGCCGCTGGCAAAACTGGGAATGTGCCCAGCGTAGTCCAGGCGTTGAACTTTACCCATACTTGGCCAAGGTGCTCGATACCACACCGCAATATTTATCCGGTTGGTCAAATGAGCCTGGGATCGGCGTTGAAACGAATAAATACATCACGGCGAACGTGAACCAGGAGCAAGGCGGCAAAGATGACGAACTTGCGTTCAATGTGGAAGCGCTCAAACGACGCGGCCTCAATGAGCACAGTTTGAAACTCATCACCGCGCCAGATGAATCAATGAACAGCCAATTCAGTCGAGGCGACTCACTGCTGATTGACACAAGTGCGAATGAGATCACCGACACCGATATCTATGCCTTGCAAACTCAAGCGGGCGACCTGTATGTTCGTTATGTGCGTCGAGACATCGGATCCGGTTACAGCGTTTACGCGGACGACGAACGCCACGCCCCAACGCAACAATTTAGTGAAGATGATTTCACCACCAATCTGAAAGTGGTCGGTCGTTACGTCTTCAAAGGCTGCTGGAAACCGAACCAGTAACCGAACGCTTTAAAAGCGCGGCCGAGTCGCGTTTTTTTATGGCAGCATTAACAACTTTTTGCAGTAACAAAAAACAACGATACAGCAAAACAAACAACGTCTAAGGAAATACCATGTGCAGCGAACTTTCGTTGATACGCGTCGATACCCCGACCAAACTTCGCAACGTGCAGCGCCAACAAAAGCAAACCGCCCAAGCGGCCTTGGCGGACTTATTGGCCACAACTACCCTGCTCGAAAAAGCGCTGGATGGCGAACTCGATGATGAAACACACGCCCTGGTCAACGCGGCGTACTTCCAAGCCAACCAGGTGAAAACCGCTTTCGACCAAATGATGACCCAAATCGACAGCCTACAACTGGAGGATCATTCTCGTGAGTAGTCTCGAATTGGTCCCAGGGATGGGACTGAATTTTGATGAATTGGCCGTATTAAAAGGCCATGCCGAAGGGAAACGCCCTTCACAGCTCGGCAAGGAACTCGATCTCACCCCGCCGGAACTCAAGCTCATCGAGCAAGACATCCGGCTCAAGCTCCAAGCCAAAACCCCCATGCACATGATCACCCGTGCGTTTGAAATGGGCATTTTACGCGTGATGTGCCTGGTCCTTTGTTTCTCTGTCGTCAGTGACCTCGACGACCAAGCGCTCAGAACCAGAACCCGCACTCGTACCGAATACAGCCGCACCGTTCGCAGCGGTCGCGAATTTACTTGCTAACTCAGGAACACAACCAATGGGAAAAAATCACCAACAACGCAGCAAAACCAAAGAAGAATACCGCGATCAAACCTCCACCGTGCCGTGGTTGTTTGCCGCCTTCGATGCCGAGTTTCAATTCGGTATCGACCTTGCCGCGACGCACAAATCCGCCAAAGTGAAAACCTACTTCACCAAAGAGATAAATGGTCTGGGTAAAAACTGGAAAGCCAGCGTTCCGGCGGGAGCAAACGCAACAGGCTGGCTTAACCCCCCTTACAGCAACATTTTGCCGTGGATACAACAAGCGCGTTTAGAGCAACAGCAAGGCTTTACCACCGTGTTTTTAGTACCGAACGATTGCTCCGGAGAATGGTGGCCAGAGGGGCAACCTTGCATCATTCGCCACATCACTGGTTACTACTACGACCACACCTACAAGTCAGGGCCCAAAAGCCGCAAAGGCACCACCGTCAGAAAGTGGGCTTCTGGCCGTATCGAGTTTGTGAATGCGGAAACGGGCGAAATCATGAAAGACCCGTTAAACAAACCGATGTGCGCGATCATCTTCCCGGCGTTTTATTGCGGACCAACCGTACACGACCCTGTCACCAAATTGGCCTTAATGGAAAAAGGGCGCGCCTGGTTAGAGCAACAAGAACAACAAGACCAAGCGGCATGAGGGGGCTAAGCATGGAAGACATCACACCGCATGACATTAGCCTTATGAGCGCTCTATTAGTGGACGGAATGGACCTCGACACCATCGGCGAAAAGTTCGAGATCCCACCTTCGGACGTTATCCAAAAAATTTACCCGCCGGAGCGTTACTTACCTGCCGCCATTTTTGAAAGCCGACTACGCCTCGGGATTGTTCGCATTGGCGAAGATGGTATCGAGAAGCGCTGCACTCGATGCCATCAGTTCTTACCGATACATAGCGACTTTTTTCACAACTGTGCCAAGAACCCGGACGGCTTACTTTCCTGGTGCAGACCTTGCGAATTGGCCAGAGCCACCGAACGTCGAAATAAAATAAAGAATTAAAGAAATAACGAATTAAAGAGAGTTAACACAATGGAATTACAACCGCTTGAACTCAACAACCAGGCCGCTGACACACTCGAAGCTTTCCTTGGCCACTTTAATCAAATGGTGCAGGAATCCGACCGAATGGCGGAAACCATTAACCAACAGAACGCCAAGCTGGAAGACTATCACCACCATAAGAACCGTGCCGAAGGTTACGCCAATCAAATGGTGGAGATGGGAAAAGAGATCGGCGAACTGCAGGAAACAATTGAAGAGATGAAATCCATTCTCGTCACGGCCGAGAAAGTCGCTCAGGCCAAGATGAAACTGGAATCAGAAAACCAGAGATTAACCCGAGAGTTGGAAATGTCACGCACCCGCTCGAACGAGCTGCAGCGCCAAATCAATGAACTGAAAGGCGGCGATAACCCGAAAAAGCTACGAGAACAGATCAAGCGCGTCAAAGAGAAAAGCAAAGAGAAAGATGACAAAAACGCGCGCCTGGAGCGAGAGAACAAGCAGTACCGCCAAGAAAACCAAGACCTCAAAGTGAAGCAAAACCAAGCTATCGAGAAGATCAAGCGACTGCAGTTAGAAAAACAAAACATGGACTTCACTGGCCTGTTCCATAAAGACGAACACCATTTGATTTTATGGCCACAGGTGATCACCTCTCAGAACGAAGAAACTGGCGAGACACATCAAAGCCGAGCCCTGTTACACATGCACCAATCCGGCACCGCAAAGCTCATTTCTTACGATGTGGCCACAAATACCATTGTCACCCACAAAGCGCCCCCTGGTGGTGTACGTATCCCGAAAGACGTTCAACAGTTCGCTGAGGACTGGCTATTTAATGTCAACGTTAGCCAAAACGGGAACGTCACACCTAATGACCTAGTGCAAACCAACTTAAACAGCGAAGCAGCGTAAGGAGACTTAAAAATGAAAACTGTTCCAATGTTATTTCAAACTGAGCTGGTTCGCGCTCTATTGGATGGGCGTAAAACAGTCACTCGCAGACCGCTAGAAGTTACTCCAGGCTGGGAACTTAAAGACCGTAAGCCAACTAAGATTACATCTTCTCACCCAAAAAAAGGGAAGTGGGGAGCGCTTATCCGAAAAGGAACGTTTGACGATAAGTATCAACATGATCTTGTGAAAGCGCCCTGCTTTGTCGATGACCTAATTTACGTGCGCGAAACTTTTGCCGCTTTAGGCCATAACGATTACCAACAAGTGAATCCGCGTAATATTTCTGAAATCCATGAGTATCGATATAAAGCGAGTGAAAGAGAGTCCATAGCAAACTGCCAGGACCATGAGGTTCGGGGCTATAAATGGGTGCCATCGATTCACATGCCAAGACACGCCAGCAGACTTACTCTAAAAGTTACCGACGTTCGAATCGAAACAATGAAAGAACTCCGCCAAGACCCAGAACAGGTAATCCGCGAAGGGTTTGGCAGCTTCCCTCAGTTCCGACACACCTGGCGCGAGATTTACGGCCAATGCGAACCCGATGATTTAGTGTGGGTCATCGAATTCGAAGTCATTCACCAAAATATTGATACCTATCTAAAACAAGTGAAATAAGGACCCGGCGGTCATGAATAACTCAACCATAGTATTAAACGAATCACTTCCTTTTTTTCCTCGTGAAGTACAACTCGACGGTAAAACCTACCCCGTTGTAACGTGCAGCATGAGCAACGCCTTTGAAGAAACAGACAGATTAAGGCATTTACTAACCAGATTGATATTTGCTCATGACATCGATGTAGAAACACTAAACAGTATTGGTTTTTCCAAAGAAGATGCGAACAGTCTTTCGATGGAAATACCAGGACTTACACATGAAACGCCGCCGAAATGGAAAGAGTAAGGATCAACACATGGAACCATTAAAAGTAAACTGGCTCGGACCCTGCCCTCGATGCAATCACGAAGGGCCGCACAATGTTGAAACAAACAGCGCGAACCCTGACTTATTAAACGAAGGTGATGTCGTTACATGCGGACAATGTAACCAAGGCGGAGTGATCGAGTTAGTAGAAGCCGGGATAGTTGAATGTTACTGGGCCGAAGATGATGGCTATTACTGCCAATGTGATAACCCAGATTGTGGCAACTGGTTTACTGTCTCCAAAATCGGAGCCACTTGTCAGGAATGTAATAAAGGCTCAATGCAGCCGCAAGATGTCGAGCCGTACTAACCCACCTCAAAAGCGGGCCTGTCCCGCTTTCTTTATTTCTTTAATTATTTAATTCTCCCTCTTTACAAATAGGACGCATAGTCCTAATATACCCCTAAACCTTTAAAGAAATCTTTAATTAACGAAAGGTAGCAACCAATGGGATATAAAATAGCAGTCGCTCAGCAAAAGGGTGGCGTTGGCAAATCAACAACCAGTCGCAACCTTGCCGCCGCTCATGCCGGGTTTGGATGGGACGTCAAAATCGCCGACCTCGATGTCAATCAATCAACCAGTTTCACCTGGCATAAACGTCGCCTCGCTGCAGGAGTGGAGCCAGTCGTCGCTGTAGAAATCTTTGGCAGTGCTAGCCAGGCATTAAAACAGGCCGATAATTACGACTTGTTTATTTTTGATGGTGCACCAATGGCCAACCGTGCAACGTTAGAGGTATCACTGGCCTCTGACTTGGTGGTCATCCCTACGGGGCTAGGATTGGATGATATGGAGCCGTGCGTCATTCTGGCCAACGACCTGGTTAAAAACGGCGTAGACCGAAACAAGATTGTGTTCGTGTTCTGCAGAACGACGGGAAGTGATGCCGAGCTTCAATACGCTATCGACTACATGTCACAAACCCCATACTTCACTGTGCCTCACCCTCTACCGGAAAAACCATCCATACGAGGTGCACACGATCAAGGCCTGGCCGCTATCGAGTGCAAGTTTAAAGGTCCAAGAGAAGCCGCAGAGAAAATGACTCAAGCGATCATCGACAGACTTAACGAATTAATGAATTAAAGATTTAAAGAGAGTTCCAAGCATGGCATTAGAAGCACCTAAAAAACCAAAGCAGAAACCAAACCCGAAAGGCACACCACCTACGGTAAGCACCGCGCCAAACGGTCAGGAAAACAGCCAGAAGGCAGCAACCGCACCACTAAATTTTAAAACGGATAAGGAGTTTGTTAAGGAGTGGAAAGTCTACTGTGTGACAAACGATATCTCTCAGATAGACCAATTCAAAAGAATGTTTGAGTTCTGGAAGGAACACCACGGGTAAGCCGTGAAAAAGGAAAGCCGGTCGGTTGAAGTATCTCACCCCTGCAACCGCCGGCATCAACAACACAACCAATGGGAAAATTAATTATGCTGCAAAGTAATAATACCCTCTCGGGCGCGATGCGTCTATGCGACCTTATGTATCAACCAGCCGACCAGGTGATCGAGTACCTAAAAGATAAGCCGGATTCCATCGGCGAGGCGATAGCTAAAATGTGTTATCAGGAGATCACCAGGCAAGGGGGTCACGCATGAACATAGCCAGAATGAGCTTACCTGATACCTGTTTTAGTTGTCAGCATTACCAACAAAAGGGCTGGAAGCATGACCAGTTCGCGCCCAAGGTCGATAATTACGGATTCAGTATCGAGCCAAGAAAGCAACGTGTCGGGCAGTGTCTAAAAAGCAACGCTGAGGTGTTCTGGAACGAGAAATGCCACTTGTACCTAAAAGAGCCAGGGATTGATGTCCACGCTTGCCCACAGCGACCAGAACCACTAGAACCCAGACAAGAACCTTTATTTTGAACGGGAGCCAATATGACACCGATGTTATACCCAAACAAAGAAACCCCACGCGCCTATCGAGTGCAAGACAAAGCTCTCGGCGTTCAGCGGTACTTCTTTTTCAATAAACATGGTTCAGCAGACGAGGCAAAGCACAAAGCCGATTTGGAGATCAAGAAACTCCAGGAACGTCGGAGAATGCGCGCGATTAGATTGAACCTCGATATCAACAAGGTTTTTCATGAGGATGGCCGAGTCAAAGGGTTAAGAACCGGCACTCGCAAGATAGAAGGGAAAGAAATCCCACTGCTCATTGCTCAGATAACAGTGAATGGTAAGCAAATCAAGACCGACAGGCGGTTGCATAATCGATGCTTCCATGAAGTATACCGAAGCATTCAAGACTGGATACTCGATAAACATGGTATCGAGCGAACGCCAGAGATAACCAGGATGTTCAAGTCATGCGCTTGGATGTACCGCATATAATAAAAGCCCCGTTCTGGGGCTTTTTTGTTAATCGACACCTTCGACTATCTCTGCTACATCCGTCCTTAAGCCTTTGAGCAACGTCGTTGCACAATAGATTTCATGATCGACACAATCGCTTGTTTTGTTTAAATCCTCAACAATTTGCAACAGTGTCGCCATCTGATTCAGCTTGGTGCTGATTATCGTTTTTTTCTTATCCATTAAATAAACATACCTTCCAACTGCATATATGTTTTGTCGTCATCAAAATTGGTGCGACCAGTGGAATATGCAGTGGCGCAATAGGCCCTGTAAATAGCAATTGCAAAAACAGTCCTATACTTAGCGATATACGGAAAAAAAAGTCCTATCGAGTGTGACGTGAGTCTAATTAAACAGGAGGGGAGTCGATGTCATATGATCCGTTAATAACCGCGCTAAAGGAGCGCAGAGAGGCGGCGGGCCTCTCTCAAAAGAACATCGCCGAAATGATTGGAGTAACGTTAAAAACCTATCAGCGCATCGAGCGGGGCGAAACCGACATGAAAATGTCCCACTATCGAATTTTAGTCGAAAAGCTAAAGACAACCGATCTGGACATTTCGCTCGATATGTTAGGGGTAGACAAAACCACCCCTTGGGATGTGGCAGCTGCAGCGCGAACGCTACCGCCAGAAGTAAGAACGGCGCTTGTATCTATGCTAATGATTCTCTACAGAAGCAACACAAAAGAATAATTAGCTTTCCTCAATTTTTTTCATAACATCGATCAGTTGGCTTAATATCTCTTTGTGATCAGAAATCGAATTCAGCTTTTCAAATAACAACTCAATCGACGCACCGGCGCGATGCACCTCTTTAAACGCAGACTCCACACTGGCCACATCAGCCGCTAGTTTATCCAAACGCCAAACCGCCAGCACATCACCTTGTTTCAAACCCTCGATAACCTGGGGCAGCTCATCACCGAAGCTAATATCATCGCAGCCAAAATCGTGTAAAGCCTTTAACTGCATTCCCAGATCATTATCACGTACCGCATAGCCATATTTCATATTATTTTTATTCCTGTGAGCGTGACGCGTCACGCTGTTATTTTTCACACATACTAAAACAGACACGTATCACAAGAAACGACAGGGGCGGTGTTTTTTGAACTTGGCCACCCCTCACACCAGGCAAGTCACGAATTAAGGCTTAGACCAACCGTTCAATTTAACGCAATCGGCAACAAGGTAATTAATCTCACCATTAGAAACTGGCAAGGCTTTATTAATGCAGTCCATTAATATGGCAGCGTTCTCCTTAAGTGCTTCACCCTCTGTCAGTTCTGGCGCATTCAAAAAGCCTTTGTCCTGGAGCGATTTTAACCAATGGCCAGCCGTTCCGAGCTGGGTTTCGTGATTCGCCTCGGCCCACCCTTGGCGATCAAGCCCGACCGAATACCCTTTATTAAGCCATTCGGAATTGGCGTCACTACACCCAGACAACGCCACCAATCCACCAAGGACGACGAACAGTTTTTTAAGCATGAATATCACCTCTAATATATAACCGGCTTTGAGGGTATCCGATCCAGGGCAGCATGGTCGAGCGTCATCCATATAAAACGAAATCCATAACCCATTATTTGGTGGTCATTATGCCCATTATGGTAAATAGCGAAGTTTAGGCGGTATTACGTCAGCTTTGACGTGCTGAGCGCGTTAATCTGTCAAAACTGACAGATAACCCAAGATCGAGAGGCGATTTTTGATGTTGTAAATTTGTTTCAGTTTGACGGGATTTTAGGCGGGGATTTTCTCGGAATGATTTGGCGGCCGATTTGAGTCGAAACCGCCAAAAGATCAGGTTTTCTTGTCTTAACTCACTTTTACTCAGAGCAAGCCAAACAAATGTGCTCCTTCTCACCAGTTAAATCAAAAATCAAAGCATCTTCTTTTCCGCATTTGTCACAATGTTCAGTAAGTTCGCATTCAAGTGTCTTTGAAATTTCTTTTGCTGCTTTTTCTGGAATATTTCGCACCTCGATGCCATCGATAACCATTACATAAAATTTTTCGTCAAGTGCAGTAAGAGCATCTAAACGGATAAAAATTGAAATCGGGTTCGATACCCTGACCGAAACATCATGATCAATACTCAAATACGCTACGTAGTATCCTTTTTGGCTCTCAGTTCTCAAACGAAACTCTGTATCACCATGAATCCAGGTACATTCTCTTTCTTTCATGTCCAACTCCCCTTTAGTTATCGCAGCTGCATGATGAAACATCCACTTGCCAAGTGCTGTCGAACTGAGGTTTCAATTCGCAGCCATCCGAAATCCATTGACCAAGAACCTTTCCCGAATCCTGCCTATCAGTTCGGTTTAGGTCGATAGCACCAACCACTTTTCCGCACTGACAAACGGCGATATAACCATTTGGCTTTAGCTTTCTACCCACAACTATCCCTCTTATTCTAGATACTGAGTGATCATTTCAATTTCTTGGCTAACATCAACAAGCGCCTTCGCATCCATATTGATAACCTCAAGCTGAGTTTGGTCTCTAACTTTTCTCTCAAGACCATGTTTTATCGCTTTGATAGTCTTTTCAGCTTCTTCCAACTTCTCAATAAGCTCTTTATCTTTTGACTGCATACTATTCATCGTCCTTCTTACTCTATTTGGATTCTTGACCATCTAACTGGTCTGCGATTTTTCTTAACTCATTCGCCCAGGCTTTTTCGCAGCCGTTCTTGAACTGCACATTTGTAAAACACTCTTTCAGAGAAAAGCTAGAAAGCGGGATCTCGGGTGATAAAGACACGAAAACTACGTCAGCCTTGAAATCATCAACAATAATCATTGGCTTAATAGGATATGTCAGCTCATTTGGGTTGGTAGTGTGCTGCATTGAATTTTTCCTTATTGGTCATTATCAAATATTGTCATTTGTTCATCATCAACCGGCTTTATGTCCAGTTCTTCGCCAGTGCGTTCCCGGTAAACCTTCGCTGCCTGGTGACGTCCAATTTTGGTTAGTTGTGCAGCCAAACTTAAATCTTTCGCCCTCAACAGTTCGATGCAGCCCTTACCCTCCAAGGCGTGGAGGCTCTTTCTAAAGTTCGATGCATCGAGCTCACCCTCACGAGGCTGTGAAATCATGGTGCGCATCTTGGCCACTGGAACCGCACCTTCAAATTGCTTACTTTCCAAAAGCGCCAGGATAAAAAGTGCATCATTCTGGTTTTTAGAAAATCGAGTCTTCTTCATATCTTAATCACCTCTAGAGTGAATAATAACTAACAACCATCAACCAAGGTATCGCTTCACTCACAACTTGAAGCCTTATTGACCCATAAAGTGAATAAAAGGCCATCAAACCGACGGCCTCCTTTTGAATTAAAACAGGCGAGTATCTAGCCCAGTCATATTAGTAAAAACCGTTGGAAACGTGTCAGCATAAACACCAGGCTGGTTGGCCAACTCTTTAAACTCATACTTGCGAGGCATCCATTTAAGTCCACGAACTGTGTAGGTATCAGACGGATCCAGAATCACTTGAATTTTATTGATTCCATCTTTTACATAGTGGCGAGTGCGAGGTAAGTCGAACTGGAGGCCATTTTCAATGGCGACCAGGTTTTTAGCGCCAGTCATCGCCATGAAACGACCACCGCCTAGTTGTTCAAGAATGGTTTTTGCAATGATTTGATTGTTAGTCATCGTGATTTCTCTCGGTTATGGCCTTGGCACCGTGCCCGGCCTTCGATATAAATACTAGGACTTTTCGTCCTATCTGGCAAGCGTTATTTTCTTTAATTCTTTATTTCTTTACCAAAAGCCAGTCGCCAGGCACAAAAAAACCGCCTTAGAGTGGCGGCTTCTATAATCACTTAGTTCACTTCCATATGCAGCCATAACCTGCGCGCTCCGCTAAGATGGCCCACGCAGCAAACGGGATCGGCGTCATGTTATGTTTTTTACCCAGGCGTTTTGCCTCTGCAACCGCATCAGGATCAAAGCTAGTCCACTTTCTAACCGTGCGGCCATCCTTTACACCAACAAGCGCCGCAGCCTCGCTCCCAGTCAATTCACACTGTGCCAGCATCGCGCGAACTTCTTCGCCCGTTGGTTGGATCCAATCACCCCCGAACGGAATTAAAGTTTCATCACGGATAACATTGCACCTTTCGTTCTCTCCAGACTGAATAAAAGGCGTGATAGTTTCGATAGGCACCCCTAACGCATTCGCGACGTTCTCGGCATCCTCTGGCCTAACTTGACGACAACCATGTTCGATATTAAGCCATTTGCCTTTGTGTAAGCCTCCAGCTGCAGCCGCCATTTCATCAACAGATAAACCTCTCTTGATGCGAAGATCCCGCAACAGGGAATTATCATACTTTGGTGCTTTACTCATTATGTCTCCATAGGGCGGCAAAGCCGCCCTGCTGTTGCCTTATGCATTTACCAGGGCAGCAATACCACGCCAGCTTTTGTAATTTTTCTCGACTTCTTCTAGCGTCGCAAACTCTTTCACACCCAACCCACGGTAAGCACGATGGCTTGCGTTGTCTGTCTGCATTTGCCAGTGACGACCCCAGCTATCGCTCACAAGTGACAGCGTCATTTTGTTACCACGGCTCTCTAAATAAAATGTTGTTTCATCAAGTTGTTGGATCATACCTTTCATCGCGATTTCTCTCGGCTTTGGCCTTGGCACACTGCCCGGCCTTCGATGTATATATTAGGACTTTTCGTCCTATTGTGCAACTATTCTTTTTTGCGCCCAGAAGCGCACCCACAAAAGCTACCACGAGCGGATACTAGCCCCGCAGGGATAAGCGATGCGCTTGCGCAAGCGAAGCACCAAGCCGCTCGATGATGTTGAATAGGGCACTGAACTTCATCGGCGCGGTTAGTTGCACAGTGCTTTGTTAAATCTCGCCTCATCCTCTTGCTAGACCTCGCGAAGCGAAAGAAGGCTTGGTGATGTGGTTGAATAAAGTGAAGGGGGTTAAGAGTCGGTTCCACTGTCTGATCGTGTTGCTTTATAGCCTCCTGTCGAATGACAAAAGGGACTTACAGCGCTGCCAGCTATATCGTTGGTCTTACACGTTGCACTTTGCTTATGCTGGCAGTTGGGGCCCGTTAAATTGCTAATCCCCATTAATTGCGATTATCGCTTCGCTCTAATAGCAATTTAATGGGAGGTACCATTATATCTGTAGCAAAGCGAAAGAGATGATAAGCCTCGCCCTTGTGGCGGGCTTATATCCTTTCTTTTTAGAAAGCGGTTAGTTCGGTGAATACTTTCGAGGTTATTTAAACTCGGAGGGATGGAACAGCAAAAAATAAGAGGTGATCGCGGTGGTAATAGAGGAATTTAGAGATCGAGAAAGCGGGAGGCGGTTAATATTTAATCGATTGTATGCGGTGGATGCGGCATATCCTCCGCAGCGAAGCGGATAAAAACCAAATGTATTGTTATGTGTAGGTTTCTAGCATTGCCAGGAGGAGCCTGTCGAACTCAGCATTAAAGCCGAAGTCTGGCGCTCGGTCTAAACCAAGCTGTTGAGCGACTTTGTTTTTAGAGTCATACACAGACGCAAAGGGAAGCTGCTGAATAAGCGTTCGGATCCTGATTTCAGTGTCAGAACGTGTGTCCTTCGCTTTAGTTGTGACCGTTTTTACCGCTTGCTTCAAACGGTGGTGAGCATCCATAACGCGCTTGGTATGCTTGTTCTCGCCCGTAAACTCTCGCTTAATACGAGCTAATAAGCTACGCAGAGAAGGGCGGTCCAAAGAGGCAATACGCTCAGACTCAGCCAGCCTTAAGATCTCAGCCTGGCGTTTTTGCTTGGCCGTTTTTAATAGCCCGTTTTTTTCCTGCCATTTACGAGCAGTCGCTAACATCGAGCGAGTATCGTCCATCGTTAGGCCAAACCCTTTAAAAAAGTTTGGTCTAAGAAAGATCCTTTTCGCTTTGTTGGTCTTACTCTCCTGATCGAACTCACGTACCACGACTATCATTTCCGCGGCTTCAAGGTCATCAGCTGCAGCATGAACAGGGTCACAAGCTTTGCGGCCGTGACGATATTGCCCATTCTGGCCATCATAACCAGGTGCATACTCATGGAGCTGGCCGATCATCTTGGCCAATTCTTCCATGCTGGCTTTCACTTCAAACAAGTAAGGTGCATCGGGATTGTAATCAGCGCGGTAAATCATCGCTCTCACAAGCGCATCGAGCGTTTGTTCTCGTTCCAAACGGATCGAGGCACGACGGGGCGCGATGTGTTTCGTTTTCCAAGTTCCATCGGATAGCTTGCGGCGCTTAAGCGTCGCGCCATCTTTGCGCAACTTGCGCATAAAACGGTTTCGGTTCCAATTATGGCCGGAAAGAAGGGCATCCAACCGCCTCGCGATTGGGTGATTCGGCATCGGGATGTCAAATTTAGGGGTGTATCTACGCCAACCACTGCGGTCATCTTGCCACGCTGACGCTTCACTAAGTCCAATTACGCTCATTTTTTGATTGCTTTTTCGCTGTAAGGCTTGCAGCAACCGGGCACACGAAGTAAACTTAGTCTTGTGTTTTAGGGTTTCTTCTAAATTCTGTCGCCAAAACAAATTTAGAGAAGTGACTAGTTTACTTCCTGACCCGAATCTTGAACCCCGCTCTTGCGGGGTTTTGCTTTTTTAAGCCAGGTTAAATTTTCTTACTTGCCCGCTAAGTCGCCAAACCATAACGCACAAGCCATAAAACAACATTTCGGTGTAAGCCTACCACACGATGCGGAAAGCGTCACGCCAAAAAAGATCTGCAATTCACTTTTCGACGATCTCGCCCGTCTGAGTGGCGTCTTTTTGTTCAAGCTCCTTTGCCGTCAAACTCGCCTGTAAAATCGCCTGGTGCAAACCAGGGTCACAAATCTCAGGGTTTTCACTAGCCGACGCCAGAAAGCGCAATAAATGCGCTAAGTTAGTTAATGTACCGGATCGAGTCCCGTCATTTAAAGCGTTATGAGTCACTTTTTTCTCTCCTGTGATAAAAATATCACTGTATATCCATACAGTTTATTAGACCTCAAAGCCGCATAATCAGCAAGCCTATCAATAAGATTCATAAGGAAATTTCGAACCATGCGGTTTTGGTGGTTAGTTTTTCGGGGTAACAAGGCGCGCGCTGGATACTGAAAAACGGTCAGGCTCGATGACATGATCGACACTTTCCGCTATCCAGGTACCGTTAGCGCTGGCCTTATGGTTCTGCACAATGACACGAGACTCGGCCGTCATTTCTGGCGTCAATGGGCGCTCAAGCGTAAAGCTCTTTTTTCCACGCTGTTGCTTGGCCAACTCAGCCTCTGCAGCGTCTTGCGCTTCCTGTTCGTTGCTATACTGACGGCGCAAGGTGAAAGCGGGATCACCACTACCGGCTTTCACAGTCTGCTTTTTTTGCAAATCCTCATCAAACCAATGAGCGATCACTGATTGATAATTCGTTCTTTCGGTGATGGTCACACGCCCCGAAGAATTGGCCGGGTCCGAAATCGTGATTTCTGGCATGGACTGCCCGCTGGCGGTTTTCCCTTCTCCTTTTGGCGTCATCAGCAACCGTTCCGCAACCGGCTTCGCAATCGCATCATACTGACGGCCCAAACGGTTTAATAAGTTCACATCCGATTCAGCTTTCTGGTCGATATGGTCAAACTCGATACCGGCTAACGCTTCGCTAATAACAGGCGTTAAACCATGTTCTCCAGCGATTTGCCCCACCAAGTCGCCTAGTGTGATGTCATCGAACGTCCGGTCCTTGGGGGCTTTAATCCCTCCGCTTTTGTATTGAGCCGCTACAGCATGAATGGTCAGGATGTCTTCATGGAGCGGTTCTTCTAACTCCGTGACCTGGTATGTACCTTTAAAGGTTAGGTCCTCGCCTATACCGATCCACACTTCTAACTTTGCCCCTGTTGGTGGCAGTTCGACCGCCTGATCGCGATTGTCGATTTCAAGCGTCACCGTATCGGACTTAATACCAGGAGCATCACGAACGGTAAGACGCTCTAAGCGGTCGTTAATTTTTCGGGTGATGTCAGTGCCGTTGGCCAAGATTTTAAACGCAGGTGGTTTCATGGCTTAATCCCAAAGACTGATCCGGCTTTTGTCCTCGGCAGGACCGAGATCCGGTAAATTGATGACAAGGCCAGCGGGCAAAACAGGGCCATGCTTTGCCAGCCCTGGATTGGCGTCGAGAACCGCTTCAACGGCTTTCGGACGTTGGCCATAATGTTGATGACAAACCCAATCGAGCATATCGCCACGGCGGGTTTGATATTGAACACCGTTAGAACTCATCTTCCCCATACTCCGAGATTGTTAACGTGCCCTTAATTTCTAAGGGAATGCCGTTATCCGTAAAATACTGATCCGTGCGTTCCAGTGACTCGATGCACCACAAACCAAGATCTGCACCGCCACTAGGCGTACCACCGACCAAGCGACCCGGTTCGCCCTTATCGGCGAATGCTTTCATCCGGTCGAACTGGTACAAGTCAGATTTTTTTT
>NZ_JBICMD010000029.1:0-766 GCF_043106015.1 Vibrio sp. GLN_1 | reverse complement strand
TACTTAGCCCCGTTACATCTTCCGCGCAGGCCGACTCGACCAGTGAGCTATTACGCTTTCTTTAAATGATGGCTGCTTCTAAGCCAACATCCTGGCTGTCTGAGCCTTCCCACATCGTTTCCCACTTAGTAGTAATTTGGGACCTTAGCTGGCGGTCTGGGTTGTTTCCCTCTCCACGACGGACGTTAGCACCCGCCGTGTGTCTCCCGGATAGTACTTACTGGTATTCGGAGTTTGCAAAGGGTTGGTAAGTCGGGATGACCCCCTAGCCTTAACAGTGCTCTACCCCCAGTAGTATTCGTCCGAGGCGCTACCTAAATAGCTTTCGGGGAGAACCAGCTATCTCCAGGTTTGATTGGCCTTTCACCCCTAGCCACAAGTCATCCGCTAATTTTTCAACATTAGTCGGTTCGGTCCTCCAGTTGATGTTACTCAACCTTCAACCTGCCCATGGCTAGATCACCTGGTTTCGGGTCTATATCCAGAGACTGAACGCCCAGTTAAGACTCGGTTTCCCTACGGCTCCCCTAGATGGTTAACCTTGCCACTGAATATAAGTCGCTGACCCATTATACAAAAGGTACGCAGTCACAGGACAAAGCCTGCTCCTACTGCTTGTACGTACACGGTTTCAGGTTCTATTTCACTCCCCTCACAGGGGTTCTTTTCGCCTTTCCCTCACGGTACTGGTTCACTATCGGTCAGTCAGTAGTATTTAGCCTTGGAGGATGGTCCCCCCATATTCAGACAGGATATCACGTGTCCC
>NZ_JBICMD010000028.1:0-109160 GCF_043106015.1 Vibrio sp. GLN_1 | reverse complement strand
ACAAATGCCAGAAACAACAAAGCCCCGACTTACGTCGAGGCTCTGTCTTGGAATATGGTACCGGTGGGCGGACTTGAACCGCCACGCCCGAAGGCAACGGATTTTGAATCAAATTTAGCGGAGCTAAATGCGTGTATAAACAATTACTTGAAGTCATTTCCACACCAGAATCCATGGTAACTTATCGGCATGAAATGCACTGTTAGATTACGCAAGCAGAAACCCATCTAACCATCGCGTTTGCCCATAGCTCGCCAAGGAGCTCTAAGCGAACTACTGTTCAAAAGACGATTACATCAATCTATATAAATCATAGTGTTACATTACAATGAAAGCGAGTGATGAATTCCTTCGTGATCTTTTAACTATCTGCATTTAGCTCCAAATCTAAGATTCTAAATCACCCATATTAAAGCGATAAGAATCCAGTTTCCCTAATTCTTCACTATACCGTTTTCTAGTTTCATAACTAATAGACATATCATTTCTTAGGTTAGTTAGACACGCCTGACGAATCCCTTTGTATTGTTGACAGCTTTTATCGTGGAACTTATCCGTCAATATAAGAGCAGACTTAGCATCCCCTTTTTCCAAAGACAACATTGATATTTCACCATTCATAAGATAGCAATGAGAAAGCTCTCTCAATAACGCAAACCCTTTTCGTTTATGTTTTTCTGATTCCTTGTAAGCCTGGATTGCCTCTTTTATGCGACCTCTTTTCCTTTCCAAAAAGCCCTGTAAAAAATATATATTCTTGTAATCATCTATTGGATACAAATCATCAATCTGCTGTTGAGCTGCTTCCCATCGCTCATCTTGAATTAACGCCTTAATCAAGTATGTTCTAGTTGTAGCATTATCAGGGTTGTGCTCTAGAGCTTCGAAACCAAGCTTAATTGCATCTTTATATTTTCTTTGATGGTAAGCATCTTCAAGCATTTTAATGTAGTCAGAATTCAATTTGATGCCATTTTCACTAGCTTTGGAATCATTCAGGTAAAACCCTAACCTGAAAAGAACACGTGACAGTTCTAATTTTTTCTCATCTTCAACCTGTTCTATGTAATCGGACAAAGCTGGCAATATCGTTTGCAAAGCACTTGTATCTGCATACCCAAAAACACTATTTACTGAACCTTTTATTGGATCTGCAATTTTATATAGCTGTCCTGATTGAACCCTGATAAGAGAGCAATCAATCATGTCATAAATACGATCATGCGCTGTTATTTTGTCAAAGTCATCGTATAGTGAAAGAAGGGCATCAAGTGGCAAAGGAGAGTAACCAGCCAAAACTTGTAACACTTTTATGTCTGACTTTTGTAGGTCGTGATCTTTAAGGTGGTTTATAAACCTTTTTTGACTAAATTGTGCTAATTTACCTTTGTCATTCATCAAAGCGTCAATACCGTAGATCGATGCCTGCTTGATAGCAAAACTAGCTGCAGGTGGATAACCCGCTATATACTCCGTTAACTCTCGAATATGTTTCGATTCAATAGGTAAATTTGCTCGTCTAGACAAACTTGCTAATAACTGAGAAGTTGATTTATTGGAAAGCTGCTCAATAGCAAGTGACTTGACTTCTTGAGAGTTTTCCCTACTGATGCGACGAGTCAATATAAAAACCAAATAAGCATCATCACTATTTTCAACACCATCAACAATTTCATTTAGGAAGTTATGCAAGCAACCATCATTCTTTACAGCCCCCCCCATATCAATAAATAGGGGTAGCTCACCAGATCTAACGATATTACCAATATTTTTAATTGTTCTATTGATGGCATCTCTTTCTGGAAGATCCATTATTTCAGTAACGATATCTTTCAGCTCTTCTTGACAAGAGTAAGGTTCAATGACATCCGCTAGCTTTGCACAAATTGCGTTAGCGTTGTCACCAGAATCAACTTCTATCTCCACATACTTCTTTAGACTGTAAAGCTCTCTAATAGCACTTTTAATAAGAGCTCGCCTACCTACCCCTGGCAACCCAAATATAGATATAACTTGAGGGCTCTTGGTTCCATCAAATGGGTTTAAATACTCTTCTAATTCATCTCGTTCACTACCCCGCCCCAGAAATACAGGTCGTTGGAATTCATCCGCTTGCTTCTCCAAGTGATGCTTTATATCTCTCGCTATCGCGGAGGGAGAGTTTTCATTGACAATTAAAGCTGATTTCAACCAACTAGGAAGTAAGTCTAGGGAAACTCCACTACCAATGTTGTAGACGATAGACTTGCTGATCTGAGACTTCAATTGAGCATGAAATGCCTGACTTATTTCGAAGTTACACCAGAATGACTCTAGTGAGTTTCTAGTCATAAAAAATACGAATACTGATGAATTATCTAAGTGCTCCTGTATTGCATCTTCAAATTTGTCACCAACGTTAAAGCTTCTTTCATCAAAAACACAATGAAGCCTACCTAACTTATTTGCCACTTCTCGGACAAACTCTTTATCAATTGAGGAATGAGACAAAAAAGCTTTCAAATTCAGTATCCCTTTTATCATGTAAAAATAGGCTCTAGTTGACGATTGTCATTTTGAGCGAACCACCTTTTTTAACTCATCAGCAAATCTTTTTAGATTAGCATTTACAACTTCGATATTAGAAACTAACTGGTCATACTCTGGAAAATCACGCTGAATTTCTTGTGGAGACCTAGTTTTATTGTTATCAATATTTTTCGCAAACTCATACCATGAGCGATATTTAGCTTGCCACTCAGTCAAGTGTGGTCTTAGACCTTCATTTAACACTTTGGTCGAGATATCTATAAGCTTTTCAATATCAACTTGTTCTCGACCTCTAAGCTTTTCTACAGGGACAGCGGCTATTTGCTCCCTAACACAATGAAATAGAGAGTGCCAACTGTCATATACTTCAACAATAACGTCCTTATCACGTTGAAATGGAAGAGCAGCTTTCCTAGTAACTAACTCAGTCCAAATCCTATGAGCTACTTTTTTATCCTCAGTGTTAGCTTTTATTTTAATCTGACTTCCTGTGAATGGGTCTTTGACGGTAACTTCTTCTGCTCGAAAACCCTTAAAACCATCGAGTTTTATCTTTTTCATTATGCCTAAAACAAGGAGAATAGTTACAATTAAACTTACCGAAACAGGTAGGTTCACTTTTAGAGCTGTATTCAAACCATCTATGGTTATGGAAAATACATTAAGCTCGATAAGCTGACTGGCATTTGTATATGACAACATTTCGTTTTCTAAAGCCACTAGTGAATTACTCCGCAAACATTACAAACCTTGAGCCACCATTGGCTAGCTAACTCATTCTATATGCTCACACAATCTATGCAACAACAAGTCATATCAAGTACACATATGGAAACCCTCATCAGAGCATACATTTCGGCAATTAAACTACCAGCACCGAATCTCAGGCAACAAAAAAGGAAACAGCTACTCAACCAACTGTTCAATGAAACCATCAAACTCACCATCAACTTGATCCAGTGATAGATTGCGAACCTCACCTTGATTCTTAGCTCGACAAGCCTTGTCATTCAACGAGGTAATGGCCGTACCTAAATCACCACCAGAAACGAGACAAAAAAGCGCAGAATTCAATCAAGCAGTAACAAAGACCTGATCCCACTATAGGATCAGGCTCTCTATACCGCACATAAAGTCAGACCAAATCGCTCACCACTCACTATCAGGGTAATACCATATTAAATCGGACCTCCTAGCGGAGTTATTTATATGTTTAGTTACACTCGATGAAAAACAGCACCGTTTTGAGACTTCCCATACCCGGTATGGGTTTCTACTTTCATCAATTGCCCCACTCTCCATACCACACATCAAAATCTCAAAAATCATCGTTCTGCCCCTCCCACTTTCTACACAACCTTATCACTCACACACAAAACCAAGACGAAGCCACGCTCATCAGTGGATGAGCTCTGTGGTATAAAGAGGGACGCATCACCCGCCAACAATGCACTTGGTTATAAGAGAACAACGATGAACAATGAAAACAAACCTAACCATGTTGAAGCCATAGATAAAGAACTCGACGAATACTTCCAAGCAGAAACCACCGACCAAACCACAGTATCAAGCAGCATTGAACTCGACGCTTTTCTAGCGCAAGAGCAAACCGATGAATACTCAAGTAAAGCCGTCGATGATGAGCTCGATATCTACTTCGAGAATGAAAAACAATCACCATGGCAAGCACTCAAAGGTGATGATGAAGCGGTTCACATTGGTATAGACAGTGAGTACGTCTACAACGCCGAAGAAAACCGAAACGACATTCTGTCCTATCAATATTATCTAATCGCAGGTGAGCACCATATGAGTGATGTCGTGCTTACCCCCGTTGCTGATGTTATCAAGAAATCCAGAGCTGCGAACAAAAGCCGTGAAGATGAACTGAAAGCGATTAATCGCATAAAGAAACCTCGTAAGAAATTTGAAGAGTTCTTGGTTGAAGTACTCCAAACTGCAATGGGGCGCGGATTCATCACAGGATGGCCAAAGAAAATCTACATCTATGCTCACTACCTCAGAGCTGACATGGTGTCATTCGAAGCGTTCTGGGATACCAGTCAGAAAGCGAAACTGGAGGTCGTCAGAAGTACATTAACCTCCACGCGTGGCGCATACGGCATCGACCTCGACGCAGTGGGTAGAACCAAGCAAGCTTCAGAGCCCGTTCACTTTACAGACAAGAATGGAAAGAAACGTGAGAGTCGTGTCCGCTTTGTAGATACTTTACTACTTAGCCCAGGGCAAAGTGGACTTGATAGTGCGGGAGAACTCATCGGCATACCAAAAGAAGTGATCCCTGCTCCATATCGCAAAGACCGAATGGATGAACTACTCGTAGAGAATGAACCACTCTTCCTTCGTTACGCATTGAGAGACGCCGAAATCACCGTTAAGTACGGATTGGAAATGCAACGCTTCGCTCTTAACGACATCAAAGAATCATTAAAGGGTAAAATTCCAGAAAACAGGTTAGATAAACTTCAGTTTAAGCACCTACCATCAACACTGGGTAACTTCTCAGTATCACTCTTCAAAGCACTCACGGGTGATAAAGACGCATTAAACCAAGCACTCGGCATGGAGACCAAAACGATTCAATACTGGAATCAAACTCAAGGTCGAGTCATGCAGAAGAAAGAGACTGTCATCACAGCAGGTCGTCGTATCTTCGAACAGCTCAGTGTCGATTGTTTCCATGGCGGCAGAAACGAATGTTACGTGTTTGGTGGCGTAAACTTAGGCGATTACAACGATTTCGATCTTGCTACAGCGTACGTCAATGCCTTAATGGACATTAAACCCGTAGACTTCGAGAAAAGCTTCACTTCAACCAATATCAATGACTATCTCGGTCATAAAATGGGGTTTGCTTACGTTAAGTTCAGCTTCAATAAAGACACTACGAAATTTCCATGCCTACCCGTTAGAACTGACCTCTATGGATTATATTATCCGCTAGAGGGCTACTCTTACTGCACCGCACCTGAAATAGAAGTCGCATATAACATGGGATGTGATATTGAAATTCAGTTCGGAGTGATAGTTCCATGGATTGAAGATAAAGAGCCACTTTTCAAAGGCTTTACGGAACTCATCAGAGAGCAAAGACAAAAATACACGGATGAAGGCGATAAATTCAGAGAGAAGCTCTGGAAAGAAATAGGCAACACACTATACGGTAAATTAGGGCAGGGACTTAAAGGAAAACGAGGCTTCAACTCGTTAGATGGGTTAAGCAAAAATATCCCACACTCTCCTGTTACCAATCCATATTTCGCAGCTCATGCGACAGGGTTCGTTAGAGCGGTTCTCTCAGAGCAATTAGCAGGGTTATCGATACAGGATGATAAAGGTAATCACGACGGCGTTACCGTTGTAAGTGCCACAACAGATGGGTATCTCGTAGACTGTACTGAAGAACAACTCCATGTTTCAGGAACCATTAGCCAACGGTTCAGTAAGATATGCGAGCAAACGGGTGACGGTAAGATGATTAAGCATAAGCACCATGCTAAACAAATCATCGCAATGAAAACCCGTGGACAAATCACTGGTGAATATGGCGATACCGAACCTGTCATAGCAAAAGCAGGCGTTAAGCCACCAGAATCAGCCTTATCATCGGTAAAGGATGAAAATGCTTATATGGTCGAACTGTTCTTAGACCGCTACCCCGGACAGAAGATCCCAAACAACTCATTGATTTCACCTCGTGACATGTACCTTAAAGACATGGACTTGATAGAAATCCAACGAGAAAAGACGCTCAACTTAGAGTTCGACTTTAAGCGTAAACCCGTTAATCCTCGCATGACTAAAATCCGCCACCCTAAAGGTCACATCGTCGAACATATCTACTTCGATACCGTACCGTGGAAGAACGAGCAAGAGGGACAACAGATTCGCGCATTGTTTGATGGATGGCGACGCGATAACTGTCTTAAAACAATGGAAGATTGGGAGAACTGGATCGACTACAGCAAAACCAAACCACTACTGAAGGGATCATACATCAAGTATGAGGAAGGCGGTTCACAGGGTGCCCTGCTAAAACTCGCGTTAAGAGCTCTATCTAAAGAGAACTACGGACTCACCAAAACCATTAATGGTAAGAAACTTACTCTCAAACAACTTACTGAACTGTTTAACAATGCAGGATTTAGGATTGCAGATAATGCCATTAGTAATTCACGAGACACAGCCTTCCGTCCTAACGTACTCGCTGCAACCCCAAGACTAATCCCACTATTACGTTGGTTAATTGCAACGTTCCCTGACATGGAGATAGAACACTTTTTCCATAAAGACGAACTGGATGAAGTAAAAATGATGCTGAAGAACTCGTGATAGTTGGTAACGATAGCGGAAAACGTGAAGAGAACCGCTTACACACAAACACATAACTGGTTGATTTTAATAAATTATATCAACATAAATGGATGTTATATCTTGATAGGGGATTAGGTTAAAGATTTCGTGATGGGATTACTGACGTAATCAGAGGGGAATTGCGTGACCTAATTACACTATCAAGATACAACATCCATCTTTTAACTTAATATTATGATTTATATACCATTATTCAGTCAGAACTAAGTTTACCTATCCTAATTTTTTGCCTCTATTCAAACTAAAAAAGGAGTGGACGGTATCTACCCTCCATTCAAATGCATACAACGTGATCAGGTTCACAAAAATAACGCTAAAAATCTTGATCCAATTTGCTCTTGAAAAATCCGATACATGTCTAGCAGGCTCTTAAACCAATTCTCCCGAGTGGATTAATATCCCTTTTTAGTAACAAGCAATTCGGTAATACCCTCCTTACACGCCTTTTAAACAACGATACGCCCCCTTGTAATCCACTTTTCATTTTTTCACTATAAAACACTCAAATCCATAACTAAGTGATTGTTTTGAAAGAACTTTTACTATTGACCGAAAACTTAAAAGGGGATTAAATGGAGCTCTTTTTTAAGTATGGAGCCTAGAAAAATGACTGATGTAAACAAAGCATTAGAGCACATTGAAAACCTTTTAAGCGAGTTAGCCAATACAGCAGTAAACGCATTGTCGAACGCGGGGGCAGGTCGTGTTGTTGATAAGGAACTGTGTGAGCAAGCCCAGTACGATATTGGTGCTGCAATGCATGAAGCTAAGCAGCTCTTTCAAGGAAACAAGAATAAGTTCGGTAAATGGCGTGATGAAAATATTATCGGCAACGGTAAACGTACGGTAGATAAGCGCACGCTTACACGTTGGACTAACTTATGTGAATTCGGAACGCTAGATGAATGTCGTAAAGTAGGATTTACCAAAGTTTACAAGTTATCGAGTAAACGCTATGCACCTTTGCGTGAGCAAATTAAACAACACCTAGAACAACACCCGGGTGTTGAATCCGACACTATCAATGAAATGTTCAACGATTTTGCAACTCAAATAAAAACAGAGAAGAAACAAACCAACTCCGTTGTGAATGATGACTTGGTTGACAAAGTATCGGAGCTGGAAGCTCGCCTCAAAGAGCTAGAGCAGGAGAATGCCAACCTACGTCAACAATTAGAAGGTCAACCCACTCTTGAAGCTGCGTAACTTGTTACCGAAACGACATTATGACGTTTCGGTTTTGCTATCGACTATTAAGGAACACCCATGGCAACCGAAGTAAAAAAGAACACGGTGAACTTATTCAGTGTCAAGTTACAGGTGTCAACGAGTATCTTGGCATCAATCAATATCACTGATGGCAATATCAGTGTCAGAGCAGCGAGCGGTAAACAGCTAGCTCATTTGACTCTTAAAGATGAAGAAAGTGAGCAAAATCTCGATACGCTATTTGCTGACCTTGAGAAGCTTTGTATCCGAGACGCGAATTACTGGATAACCCTCCCAACAGGTAGTTGGGTGCGGAAAAACGCCATTCTAGGATATGAATGTCACCTTAGTGAAAAATATCAAGGACTTATCCTGAGAACTCAAGGTAACCGGATTCTTTCATTTATTCCCTGTGATGATCTAGATACACAGTTAATGATCAAACAGGAAATTCAGAAGGCTACAGCAGCCTCATCACCGTCCCGTCGTTACAAACCGACTTGGGACTTTTATCAAAAACGCAGTTTAACTGCATCTTTTACTTAACTATTGGAGTATCCATCATGAACATGTCTATCTATGATTTAATCGTTAATGCTTTCACCGCTGAAGCAAATCGCACGAACCAGAACCGCCAAACTCGCCTTCGTGAGGTTCGTAAAGTTGGTCAGAATATCGAGTCGAAAGGTGGCAAGATCCAACACTGGGATCAAATCCTTGATGAGCTTGAAACCGCGCTGGTGCACGACTATGACACTAAACGCGATTCTTTCGGTTACAAGGAGACAGCGAAACGCTTGAAGCAGGTGATTAGCGAAGTCACTGGTCACTAACGTGTTACAAGTTACTCTCACTACTTAATAGTTTTTTAATAGTACGTTTTTTATCAAATAAATTGCCCAGACCTTAGCGATTATTTCATGCAAGAATTTCCATATCCTATCTGAAAGGTGTTTGTTGACAGGCGTTAGCAAGCACCTTTCGACCTTCTGCTTTCCATTCTTGAAACAACATAATTTCAGCTCGAACCCACCAATAAAAAAGAAGCAGAGTCACCCCTACTTCTTCCTTTACTAGATAACATCTAGCTCATCTAACGCCCCTCCGATTAATGCACCTGCGACAAACCCGATCGCTCCACCAATCACGACACCCTGTGGACCATAGCGGGTACCGAGTGTGGCACCGTACTTCGCGAATTGAACACCTGTTGACGCGCTCGGCTTAAACCAGCGCTGCTGAGGGTTAGAGTGAAAATGTGTCTTCGCCATAATGTTTTTTCCTTTCCTATAGATACAGAAAAGGGCGATACCTTTCGATACCACCCTTGTTGATAAGCCTAATTTAGTGATGGGACTTAATCATCGTCATCATCAGCCATGAAGTCGCCGCCGAGCCAACCATCGTCGCCCGGTTCCATGTCGAAGTCCTGACTGAAGCCAGAATCTTCTGTGCCATCATCATAGTCACCTTGGTCTTCTGTCCAACCGCCCATAACGAATACTCCTTCTTAACTGTAATCCATTGCGCCACACGTATCGCATGACCCACCCTTGGTGACCCAACCGGGACAACCTAAAGAGCGGCATGAGTAACCTGATGCCATAAGTGGCTTAATGAATGTCACTTGCATTGCTTGTTTCCTTTAATTGACGTTGTAGTAAATCTACGTTGTGTAGTATCCCACTGCGCTCGGACAGGATGTGTCCAAGACCGCAGAGTGAGTGTGAAAATAGTCATCGTCATTGCCCTGCCTTATCCAATGAAAGCTATGCCAAACCTCAGTGCGCGACGGTTTGAAACATTTAAAAATGTTTTGCCCTCAACCTGTCCAAGGGAAACCGTACGCTAGTAGCATGAGCGATAAGAGTGAAAAGCTAGCTTTAAGGCTAGGTGACATATTGACGAGATTGTTTATGGGAGAAGTGCTCTCCCCTGAGCAGTTGGTCGCGGATTATCAGGTAAGCGAGAAAACCCTGAGACGCGATTTCAATGAAAGGCTAGTCAACGCTCCGATTATCCGCACTAATGAGGGTTATCGGTTAGATCCGGTAACTCGAAATAATGGTAATGCGAATACCAACAAGGTACTGCACGATACGGGTTTGTCTGCGCTACTACCTAATCACTACAAGTTCAACGGTCACACTCCCGTTCTGTTTAAGAACCCACGCTCCGAATCCATCGCGAAATTCGATGCGCTGTTTAGACAGTTGACCGAAGTTATTACCACTCACTCTGTTATTGACCTTATTTACAATGGCAAAACGTTTGAATCTGTCCATCCATATCGTTTGGTAAATGACCGTGGTATCTGGTTCCTCGCTGCGACCTACAGTGACCAGCTACATTCGTACCGATTACCGAATATTTCACGGATTCACCACCGGGAAGATAAATACAAACCGAGTCAAAAGGTCCACGAGGAGATACATAAACAAGGGATGGAGTGGCTAACTCCGGATGATGCTGAAGTGCTTGTACAGGTTGATAGGGACGTTGCCCCGCGCTTTCTTGAAAGTATGATTCTTCCCCACCAGCAGCTATTGAAAGAACTGAGCGACGGTAGTTTGTTGGTTAGCAGTCGAGTATCAAGATTGAGCGATATCTTGCCCTTGTTGAAGTCCTGGATGCCTCAAGTTGAGGTTCTCTCCCCAGTCAGCCTTAAGCTTGAACTGATACGCGATCTTCACGCTACTTTGGATCGTTACAAGTAGAAGACACGCTTCAGATGACCATACCCGATCAGCTTACGGAGTAATTAGATCATGATGATCCAAATGCTTTATTTGCTGTACGTAAATATTGTGTCATGACGTTGCCACGTTAATTAATGACGCCCTAGCGTTCCCTCTAGAAGCACAGCTCCAAAACAACAAAGAACCCCGACATAATGTCGTTTCACTACGCCGCGACCGACCGCCTTACCCATGAACTTGCCACTATGTACCGATTTTGAACTTACCTATGCTGGATAAGGGAAAGAGGTGATTTGACGAAACCTCAAACCGATACCGTTCAAGGGAAAACTCAAAATGATGCTGTTTTTCACCGAACGTAACCTAACTAATAAATAACTCCGCTAGGAGGTTGTTATTAAAGAGGTATAACCATGATGTCTGATGCACGAACTCTGCTCCAAATCACTCAGTCCAGTCCGTATTTTTACCTAGTTGATATCGCCAACTTGTTTAGCTTCACCGCCGTTGGCTATCTACTGGGTATGATGACTGGATAAACAGAGCCATGAATTGAACTTGTCACTATAGATTCCAGTGACAAGTTCCTTTTGTTACACCTAACCTGTTTTAACTAGCTTCTGAAAATAGGTGAAAAATTTGAGTAAAAGTTCATTTGTGTCAATCCATTCACGAATATCGTTATAAATCTATCAGTTAGACTAGTGTTTTATAAGTGAAGCATGTTTAATCCGCGTATCGAAACCAAAACAAAATAGGTACAAAAACATGTCTATTTCATTTAATAAAACAGAGCATCTACTTAACGACTGTCAAAGTGAGAAAATTGCCAAGTGTGCGGCAGCAGCTTGGGGACATGAAGCAACAATGGGAACTCAAATGTTTTTCGCAGAGTCGGATCACTACTCGATTCAGATGGCAGAAGAGCATTTGGAAAACCCAGAAAGCCAAGAAGTTATCTTCATTGAATTTCTAGCTTACAGCGACCATGAAAAGTCACGTACATCTGCGGTTGTTTACGAGAAAGAAGACCTCGTAATGCTTTGTCATTGGTTTTCATTTGGGGATGATGAGGAAGAATATTTTGAGCCTGGATACCCTATGACCACTTCCGGATTCTTCAGCTACCTGAACTCTCTACCAAATATAAAGAGACATGTTCACCCATCTGCACTAGATGACAAGTATCAGCTAGGTTTGTCTCTACTGGAAGAGCTAAGCCAGTAAGTTATACCTAATTCTGTTTGTACTGGGAGTAAATTGGATAAGTTGTCATTTCGTATGGCAACGTTGAAAATACCCAAGTTTTCGCGCCAAACTACGAACATAAGATTAAGGGGCGCCTCTCGTCGCATAATAGGCAAGCCTTTATCCCTAGTTGCAGAGATAGCATCAGACAAATCATTCTCTCGGTATTTTATATAGGCTTCCCATCCCTTACTGCTCCCATTGCTTAGACATAGCAATGGGAGCTTTTAATAACAAAACACCAGTGTAAACCAACCAAACTCGTTAAAATTAAGACTCCCTTCCTTGGTGTTTCCACCGTCCATTGCATCCAGCAACTTCATCCCCTCTGAATCCCGAAGGCAACGGATTGGGTAAACGTTGCTAAAACTTGCCCCAATGAAAAAGGCTTCCCATCACACCATGATTAACATGGAGCAATAGGAAGCCTCTGAGTCACTAGGAAGTGAGTAACCAATTTTATGGTTCATATACGGTGCTTTCAACTTGGTTCCAGACGAATGGACTAATCCACAGTGACTTTTATCTCATCGAACACGCCCATTTCGACGTAGCTGAGAAAGTTGGATTCCCACATCGAGTAGAACTCCATTACCTCACTATTTGTTATCGGCAGTTCTGGAACATAGGAAAAACTGGCTGTTCCAGATGAGAAGTTAAAATCCACCTCTTTAACCAGTTCGGGATAAGGACCACTGCAATACGCAAAGTCAGTGATGTAATCAAATATCCACTGGTCGTAGAGGCGAACAAGCCTGATTTCAACAGGGTGCCAACCGCCGTTTTCCGAACTATAAGATGAATCTCGGAAGTTGATCACCACCGATTGGATCATCGGTGTCCATTTGCCTGATTCGCTGATCACTCGGTTTAAAGCATCTTGAAGATCGACACTGACAGGCAGCAGTAATCGCTCAACGTCAAAAGTTAAGTTCATAATAAAGTCTCGTTTAAATTGTCAGGGAAGCACTCTTGTTAAGTGCTCAGTATGAAAGCCAGAAATGGTTTAGTAGGTAAGGAATGATGTGTTTTTGGGACTATTTAGCTTTGGTTTCAGAGTCCACTAATGACAGCAACTCATCACGACGTTGCTCGTAGTCTGTCGCAAGAACGTGGAGAAACACTGATTTCTCCGACTGGATGATAAGACCAAGCCCCCTACAACAAGCTGCCATAAAACCCGCGTTGTTCGCTGACTGCCCAGAAAACACACACTTCAGCACAGAACTCTTGAACGGCTTATCACCCTGCACATCCAGAACAGCGGTAATATCTTTAAGTGGTATCCATTCCTTGCTGTGCAGACCGCCACCTTCATTACCAGACATGCGGATATAGAGCTCGTTATCTCCATCATGAATGGCTATTTCATAGAACACGTGGTTCTCTGTTTTCGGACTTAACTTCTTCGCTTTGCCCTCGCGCACTATATGAGTGAAATGGTCTACTGGTTGATCGTCAGTGACCGTGACTTGTTCATTGCCCTCTAAGATTTCAGGTTGAACCGTTTCTTGTTTATTGCTTGGTTTACGTGCCATAGGACACCTCCTTTAAGATGGAATTGTTCAGGTTTAATTTGGTTTTAAGATTCAGTTTGGTCTGCTAACTTCACGACAGGGAACGTGGGACTGTTCATAGGAGCACAGCAGTACACGCCAGAGCCTTCCATGGTCACTATGGCAACCGCTAATAGCCAAGGACACTCATCGTCGTTTAACAACAGAACCCATTCAGGGTAGTTAGTAACAAAGCGAAGGAAGTGTTGGTCTTCCTCAGATTCCTCACTCAAGGTTTCGTCGGTATCGGACTCCTCAATCAAGTACAAAGTCGTACCGACCTCATCCCAGAACGCTTTCGTACTTTCTTCATCACCGAATGGCTCTATCAAGTGCTCTAGCAGCTTTGCTTTCACTGAATCAGGCATTGGCAGTGATTGAATGTCTTCAAACTTGTTTACTGTTTTCATTTCTAATCTCCGTTTAATAATGAAAAAGCCCCTGTTTAGCTCATCGCTAAACAGGGGCTTTTCTAATGTCGTTTCTAAATTAAATGGTTAAACCTAACTTCTTCATTCCCAACGTATCTCTGGCTTCGCAGTCACCATATCCGACAAACGAGAGCCAATCTCTCGTCTACGTCCAACGGTCAGCTTCGAATAGCGCCTTGTTGATGACAAGTCAGCGTGATTGAGCTGCTTGGCTATGTCGTGTAACGAAACACCTTGTGATGCCAGAAGACTACCAACAGTATGCCTTGCACTGTGCAGGGTTAGATTCGCTTTATCACCGGGTATGTCGGGCAGTCCCATCTTGACTTTGATAGCCTTGAAAGCATGCCTAGGTTGCCCTACTGGTTTACCCTTTTTGCGTCCAGGAAAGAGATACGGATTATTCGCCACATGAGGCACCGACCTCAAAATATCAAGCATGTAATCACTCAAGTAAATAACGTGGCTACTACCGTTTTTCGTATGCGGGATATTGAGTATTTTTTCCTCCCAATTCACATCGGATTTCAAGCGCAAACGCAGTTCCTTATCCCTTGCGCCAGTCAAAAACAGCAAAGCTAGGTACGCGCCGATGCTCTTATCCTCATGGTTCAGAGCGTGACCTATGAACTCCTTTAGCTGTGATTCAGACAAGTAACCAGTACGCACGTTATCCTCTTTCAACAAGCTCACCTTGTCAGCAATGAGCGGAGCATCCATCAACTTGTATGCTTGACGATTGATAGTTTTGAGCAGAGCTAGAACACGGTTAATCGAAGCAGGAGCATAAGGCTTGCCTTTAATCGTAACGGCGTTTTGCATCTCCATTTGGACTTTGATGATATCGGCGGCGGTTAGGTCGTGAATCGATATGTGATGTATTGACTTTGCTAAACGAAATCGCGCTACATCATCCTTCCAACTACGTTTCTGTTTAGCGAGAGGCAAATAGACTTCATCAAAGAACCGTTCCAGAGTCATCTCCTTAACGGTAGTCTGATTGTCACGCTCAAGCTTTGGATCAATACCTTCAATAATTTGCTGGCGATACTCTTTGGCTGTTTTGCGCAGTGTGGTGAGGTCAGTTTCAGGGTGCTTACCAAGACCAATAGATGCCTTCTTACCTGTTACCGGACTGGTATAACGCAGTAGGAAGCGTTTCCCTCCAGACTTACCCACTAAGCAGCGAACACCAGTAGGTAAGCCACTGTCTTTCATAGCAGATAAATTAACTTCGTAATCGGTAGATTTAGCGTTAGCCGAATTGGGTTTAAGGTTGTTGAGGAAAGTGGTGGTGAGTCGCTGTGATTTACTCATTCAAACCTCCATTAACTAGATATTCAATTAGTTAATATGTGTTTGAATGAGCGTTTGGTACGGGTAGTAGTTTGGGATAGCCCTAAGCTAAGATGAAATATCATTACTACCATAATCAAGTTTTGAAACGATCAATCACTTTATTTACTAACGCAGATCAACTTAAAGTTGAAGTAAGCACATACGGTATTTTTTCCTTTTTAGCTACATACATAGCTCTATCCGTCTTCTCTATTAACACTGATAATTCACGATCATCATGCGGATAAATGCCAATTCCGATACTAACTCCAACCGCAATATCACCATCGATCTTATCTACTGAAACAGGCTCTGAAATTAGTTCATGTAGTTTACTCGCAATACCTTTAGCTTCTTTTTCGTAGTTCTTGTGGTCATTAATATCAAACAATATAAGGATTTCATCCCCACCTACTCGAAAACAGATATCACTACTACGTAGCTGCCCTTTCAAGCGAGTAGATATCTCAACAAGAAGCTGGTCACCAATATCATGACCAAACGTGTCATTAATTAATTTAAATCCGTTTAAGTCTAGATAGGCAACTCCCAAACAACCAGAATCAAGCACGCTTAATGACTGATTTTCTAATACACTCTCAAGGTGTCGCTTATTAAATAAGCCCGTTAGTGCGTCAGTATTTGCTTCATCTTTCAGCTCATCAATTAACTCTTGAACTCTAGAGTAATCATGTAAAGTCGCTATCCCACATTGCATACCATTAAATACAATGTTTGCTATAGAGATTCTAGCGTTAAACCCGTCACCACTAGCATTTCGACAAGGCATAATACTTCTAGACATCATAGCTCTTGCTTGTGATTGGTTAAGTACAAAGTTACTAACCTTCGCATCGTGATGATTGACAACATCCGGTTGCATCAAGTCGTTCAGCCTAAGGGTTAACAATACATCTCTTTCATAACCAAATAACCGAGCGCATGACTTATTCGCAAACACAATATTAGAGTGTTGATCAACAATCAAAATGGCATCCACCAGAAAGTCTAAAAACTGAGAAATTTCATCTGATTGTTCCATTACCATACATATCCATACTAGTTAACATCAATAGATAATAGTTTGATTTCATATATATATCTTTGACTTAAGTACAACATCCACACATAAATACAGCCAATTAACATCACCAAACTAGTGGTATCAATAAGCTCTATCTTTAGCACCTAACCCATTTTTTCTTGGACTGAGGACTACGCTTGATTTGATTATTCTTTGATAGCTCATGAATAGCTCTAGAAAAGTCGGACTTTGACAGCCCTAGCTGCTTTTGAAAGCTAGGATCTAAAGCACGAGGAGACTTCAAAGCATGAAGAAGCTTGTCTTCAGGGGATTTTTGGGGTGTCTGTTGTGGCTTAACAATTGGAACAACTGTGTTCTCTCTAGTTCTGATGCTTTGAAAAGGTGCGCCTAATTGCTTGCACTGAAACTCAAATGCTGAGATCAAACTCTCATCATTACTGTAGAGCTCGAAGTGAACTGAACCCAGTTGCTTTTTATCTAAAGCGAGCAGCACCCTAGACAGATATGCAATGATATAGAAATCGGCTTGGTTCTGACCTGTCGGATAGTCAGACAAGAACAGGTACAACGACTTTTCACAAACAAGCTTGACTGAATCTGACTTAGAAAAAACAAAGACTTTATCAACGACAGACGCGTTTATTTTTTCTAATTCCTTCAGTCCTACATTTTCAGCATCGACGAAAATCATCTTCATAGTTGGCCAACCTCCATTTGTTCACCACTATAAAGAAGATTACACAGTTGCATATCGATATCAACTTGGGGTTAATTCATCTATGTGATTGACTGTAGATGTATTACCCCAACGCACTTGCGACACACAGCCAATCAATGCCCATAATAAAAGGCTTAAAGGAGGGCAGTGGAAACGAAATAACATCTCAGGCACCGAGTAGCAGCTTAAGCTATGCCCAGTTTACTTAGAAGCTTTCCATCTCGAATAAAAGCAGGAATATCAAGAGGTTCGTCATCATCATTTAACGATTTTGGAATTACTGCTTCTAGTTCCTCATACTTAACCTCGAAGAAGCGTGAGGCAGTCATAAGACCATTGATAAATTGCTTCTTACCAACCTTTTCAGCAATCAGTGAACTTGGAATATTAGCGTACTCTTCAAATTGCTCAGCTAAATGCTTTAGAAATGCTTCTTTACTCATGATATTAACCTTTAATAATCAAAGCCTAAATACAGAGTACATTTATAAAGCGCAATTATCCAAGCTTCCCACCCACGCAATTCATAAAAAGAATTCATTCACCGTAAAGTCACCATGGTCACACCATGGTTCTAGTAGCCCTGAATCCTTACTGATACTGGCTTGCGAGTTTACAGGATTTAGCATTTGTTGGATTTACTAGGATTCCCTTGCGCACAGAATCGACATGCGATGAACCATATATGGACCATGAGAGAGATTTTAAAGTTGATAAAGTGAGTCTAATCGAGCGAGAAAAGCGTCGATAACAAGGAAGGGGAAACGGGCTAAGCTTCTGATTTCTTGAGTGTTTTCAAAGCTTATAAACGACGAAAGGCCGCTATAAAAGCGACCTTTCTAATATGGTACCGGTGGGCGGACTTGAACCGCCACGCCCGAAGGCAACGGATTTTGAATCCGTCGTGTATACCAATTTCACCACACCGGCATCTCTGGGCTATTGCCTTTTGATGGTTGGCATTATACGGAAGCTTTTGACCTGCGCAAGCAGAAAAACCTTAAATAACTATCGTTTGCTGATAATTTCGCCACAAAGTGTGACAAAGCTAAGCTCGGAGGAGAAAATCAAATTCATCTTCACAAAAAACCGTGCAAAATTCTCTCGTTTAGAAAAGATTTACAGTCGATTCACTGTAATATCAGAAACGTAGCCATTGCCAATGTTAGCTAGCGAACCATGTATCATTAATGCTGCATCTTCTGCGCTCATAAAGCTACTCGTATCCAAGCTCTTACCACTGGTTTCCCAAAACTCCGTCGCCATTCCTCCCGGATACACGGCAATAATCTTCATTGGCTTACCTTTCAGCTCCAGACGAACCGATTCAATCAATCCTTTGACTGCCCATTTCACAGCGCAGTATGTGGATTCTTGAGCTTTGGGCTGCTGAGCCGCAGTAGACATGATCATCACTATATTAACAGGCTGATCCTTGTATCGCTTAACCAACTCACGAAGCACGTTAATCGCTGAGCTGAGATTATTCTCTATTAAGGTTTGAATCTGCTCTGGATCTTGCTCTTCTAACAACCCAAAGTACCCACTGCCTGCACTGTGAACCACCGTGCTCGGAATAGAATCTAACTGTTCAAACAATTGTTCCACTTCTTGATGGGATGCGAGATCACAAGCTCGATAGCCAACATTGTTCGATAAGCGGTTTGTGACTGTAGAGAGCTTACTCTCACTTCGGCCATTCAGATAAGTGGCTTTCCCTTCCGCATCATAAAGCTTGGCCAACTCCGCCCCTAAGCCGCTACTTGCACCTGTGATTACAATCATTTTCTACCTCGTTCGTAAAAATGCTTTCTAATGTGTGTACCAATTAAGGTAACGGAATATAGGCTGATTCACATCTTACGAACGCCATTCTTTGAAGCAGCATGACTTTCTGATTTTAACGCTCGTTAACTTCTAAATATGCCCAATAGTTTTCAAAACTATCCAATGGTTCGGATACCTGTACCTTGATCACGAAGCACAAAGAGAAACCGGAAATTTCACCTATGCTTAAACAAAGAATAACGTTTTGAATTTCCTATCGACTTTCTCACTAAAGATAAGAGGCACATGAGAATGACCGGCTCCAAATGGCAGTGGCTGCTTAAACAAATGACACGCAAACTGTGGGTTCGTACATCACTTTTCGCCTTACTTGCTGTTGTAACCGCCCTGATCTCTATTGTTTTAAATAAATTCATTACCCTGCCTCCCACCATCAATGTCAGTAATGAGCTGCTGAATAACATATTGAATATTCTCGCGACGTCGATGCTGGCGGTGACGACGTTTTCACTCAACATTATGGTTTCAGCGTACAGCGCGGCCAGTGCAGGGGTCACTCCTAGAGCTACTAAGCTATTGATGGAAGACAGCACAACGCAAAATGCTCTGGCGACTTTTCTTGGCTCATTCTTGTTTAGTTTGGTAGGCATCATCGCACTTGGTATTGGCGCCTATCACGAGCAGGCACAGATCTATTTGTTCATCGTAACCATGGTGGTGATCATTATGATCATCCTGACTCTACTTCGCTGGATTCAGCACCTATCTGTACTTGGTAGAGTCTCGGAAACCACCTCAAATGTGGAACAAGCGCTATTAAGTGCGATTCGAAAACGAGGCTGTGAGCCTTGGCTGGGTGCATTTCCTTGGAGTCATCCAGAGCACAAACCGAGAGGAAGCAAACCGATTGTCAGCAAAGAAATTGGTTACTTACAACATATTGATATGCACCACCTAGATAGTGTTGCTAAAGCCTCTCAATCCACTATCTATATTGAGAGGCAGCCAGGGAGTTTTGTTTATCTTGGTCAACCATTGGCTTGGGTCTGTGGCGAATTAACAGAAGAAAGTGAGGTAACGGCAGCGTTCACGATCCGAACTGAGCGATCCTATGACCAAGATCCTCGCTTTGGCTTAGTTGTACTTGCAGAAATAGCCTCGAGGGCCCTCTCTCCTGCCGTTAATGATAATGGTACTGCGATTGATGTTCTGGGACGTTCGATTCGGGCTCTTTCACTTTGGGGAGAACTTATTAGCCAACAGCCAACCAAAACTCGCTTCCCAAGATTGTTTGTGCCCTCGCTAAACTGCCAAGATTTATTCGATGATGTCTTTTTGCCGATAGCGCATGATGGGGCAGCTCAACTGCAAGTTCAGGTTCGCCTGCAAAAGGCATTACTAGCTTTGTCTAGTATGCATCCCAAGCTGTTTAGCGCTCCAGCAACCAAACTGTCAGAGAAAGCTTTAGAACTCACGTTGACCCAACATTTTACTGAAGATGAAAAGCATCAACTTGCGCAACTTTCGAACCAGGTAACTGACCCAAAAACACGGCGCTGACGATCCATTCAATCAGCATCGTTTTAAGCATACGCCTCAAACATGCGTATGCGCAGCCATCATCCTTCGTGAAAAGCTCTTAGATTTGGTCGTAATTGGAGAGTCTGTGCGTCAGCTCTCTTTTCACAGACTGGCGGAATCTATATCCTGACGCACAATTTTTAAGGTAAGTGATGGAATTATGACTACTTCTACAACTCTTCCACCAGCGGGATTTTTCCGTCGATTGGCCGCTTTGTTTTATGACACTCTAATTGTCTTAGCCATTGAGATGATGGCGGCGGGTGTCGTAATAGCAGTGGTGTTTGCTTTGAATGCAGCAGGCTTGCTGAGCTACGGAGAATATGTGGATGCCGCAGATATGTTAGGGAAACACCCGGTGTTGAGTCCGATATTCACACTTTATCTGGCGGTAGTCTGGATTTACTTCTTCGTCTTTTTCTGGACGCGAGCAGGTCAAACCCTAGGCATGCACGCTTGGAAAATGCAAATTCGAAACGCGAAAGACGGCGCTCCAATTACGGCGACCCAAGCATTAATCCGCCTTGCGACATCAGGCTTTGGTCTTGCGAACTTAACCGTGCCAATTGACCCGAAAAAACGTGGTTTCCACGATATCTGGGCAAAAACTGAAGTGGTGGTTTTGCCAAAAGCAAAATAAATCGCAGAGAAACAAAAAAGGAAGGCATAGCGCCTTCCTTTTTCTTTGATTATAGCTTTCTTCTCAGCAACGCCACCGCAATCGCCAAAAACGCTAAGCTCGGGGCTAAGGCACCAAATATCGGCGGTATACCATACACCAGAGTCAATGGCCCGAAGAACTCACTGGAGATATAGAAAGTGAAACCAGCCACAACGCCAGATAAAACTCTCGCTCCCATTGTTACACTTCGCAACGGGCCAAAGACGAAAGACAACGCCATCAGCATCATTACGGCAATCGACAAAGGCTGCGTCAGTTTACGCCAAAATGCGAGTTCGTAACGTGAAGCATCTTGCTCTGATGCTTTCAAATACGTCACGTAATCATACAAACCGCTCAGAGAGAGCTCTTCTGGTTTTACTGTCACCACGGCTAGCTTGTCAGGAGCCAACGACGTGTGCCATTCCATTTGATCCATCTCTTGTTTGGAAATCACGTTTTCGTCTTGCATGTTGGTGATTTGCACGTCACGCATCAACCAATTGTTATCTTGTTGGTAATCCACTTCTTCAGCGAAGATAACTTTTTCTAAGTTCTTGTCATCATCAAAGCGCCACATGTTCAACGCATACAACTTGTCATCTTCCACTTTACCGATAAAGATGAAGTCGTTGGCATCACGAGCCCAAACCCCAGCACGAACCGAAACGATGCTGCCGCCAGACAATGCAAAAGATCGCAAATCACGCGCCATTTTCTGAGCTTCTGGAGCCCCCCATTGACCTAAAGTCATCACGATAAGCATCAATGGAACGGCCGTTTTTAGCACGGACAAACCGATATCCAGCTTGGAGAAACCCGCCGCTTGCATGACCACAAGCTCAGAGCTCGACGCCAGCATACCCAAACCAATCAGTGCACCCAGCAATGCTGCCATTGGGAAAAACATTTCAACGTCACGAGGCACGCTCAACAAAACGAAGTACAAAGCGTGCGTCAGGTCATACACACCACGCCCCACTTTTCGTAGCTGTTCCACGTATTTGATGATACCCGATAGGCCAACAAACGTTGCCAAAACCAAGGCTGTGGTAGAAATGATGGTTCTACCGATGTAAAGGTCTAAGATTTTGAACACAGCTTACGCGAGCCTCTTCTTACGGAATTTTTCTTTCATTCGTCGAGCTGGAACACTGTCCATCATATTGGCCATGATCGCGACAATCAGCAACATCGCATTAATAGGCCACATGCCAATCGCCGCCGGAATCGCACCGTCTTCCAATGCCGATTTTGTCGCACTAATCGCAAGGAAGTATGCCAAGTAAATCAGAATCGCCGGGCCCATTTTGGCAAAGCGCCCTTGACGAGGGTTCACCGCAGACAAAGGAATCACAAGCATCGTGAGCAATGGAATACATACAAACAGAGAAATACGCCATTGCAGCTCCGCTTGCGCTTCAGGATCCGGATGGCCAATCAAATCCGCCGTTGGGTAAGCTTCCCAGTCACGACCTTTCTGTTTGACTTCACGCTGCCCGATCACCCCTTCATATTCATCAAATTTGGTGATCATATACTCCACGCGAGTTGGCACACCTTCATAGCGCGTACCTTCTTGCATCGTAATAACCTGACGGCCATCTGACAGTTCTTTTACTTCACCAGAAGAAGAGAACATCACGCTAGGTAGAACCGAATCTCGTGGACGCATTTGCGCGACAAACACGTTACTAAGCGTGCTGTCCTTAATATCGTCAATGAATACCACGGATGAACCGTCTGGCGTACCTTGGAACTGACCCTTTTTAAGTAAGTCGACGCTGTTTTCCGCCGCGACTTGTTCGTAAAGGTGCTCCACTCGGTCTTGAGACCAAGGTGATAACCAAAGTGCATTAAACGCAGCCACACCAGAGGTGATCAACGCCAAGTAAAGTGCAGCTTGCACTAGGAACTTGTTGCCGATCCCCGTCGCATTCATCACGACAATTTCGCTTTCTGCATAGAGACGACCAAAAGTGATCAATATGCCGATGTACAAACTCAATGGCAGCATCAATAAACCCATTGCTGGCATGTTCAAACCAACAATAGAGAAAATCAATCCAGCAGGAATATCCCCGTCAGAAGCATCAGCGAGAACACTGATGAACTTCTGGCTCACAAACACCAAAAAAAGTACGAAAAAAATCGCAAATTGACTCTTGAGTGTTTCGCGGATCAAATATCTAACAATAATCACGCTGAAATTACCTATACAAAACTTGTTTTTTTGGTCGAATCACTATAGTTTCCCGTTGAACCATTTATTTTTTTAAAAATTATAAACTAAATGTTAGTCGCTTAAATCAGCTCTGAATGTAAGCTAGGAGCTAAAATTCAACAAGTAAGCGATCATTATCTAACATTTAGAGCAATTTGTCTTCAGGATGTAGGAGTACGCATGGAGTTCAGTGTTAAAAGTGGCAGTCCAGAGAAACAACGTAGCGCATGTATCGTTGTTGGTGTGTTTGAACCACGTCGCCTTTCTCCAGTAGCCGAGCAACTTGATAAAATCAGTGACGGTTACATCAGTTCACTACTTCGCCGTGGTGATCTAGAGGGTAAACCTGGTCAGATGCTGCTACTGCATCAAGTACCAGGTGTTTTGTCAGAGCGCGTTTTACTTGTCGGTTGCGGTAAAGAACGTGAGCTTGGCGAGCGCCAGTACAAGGAAATCATTCAAAAGACGATCAGCACACTTAACGAAACAGGTTCGATGGAAGCTGTATGTTTCCTAACTGAACTGCACGTTAAAGGTCGCGATACTTACTGGAAAGTTCGCCAGGCAGTAGAAGCGACGAAAGATGGTCTATACACATTCAACCAATTCAAGAGCGTTAAACCTGAAACTCGCCGCCCACTGCGTAAACTTGTTTTCAACGTACCAACGCGTCGTGAATTGAGCCTAGGTGAAAAAGCAATCACCCACGGTCTAGCCATTGCGTCTGGTGTAAAAGCATCGAAAGACCTTGGCAACATGCCACCAAACGTAGCTAACCCAGCTTACCTTGCCTCTCAAGCTCGTCGTCTAGCGGACGATTACGAAAGCGTCACCACCAAGATCATCGGTGAGCAAGAGATGGAAAAACTGGGCATGACATCTTACCTAGCCGTAGGTCGTGGTTCGAAGAACGAATCTATGATGTCTATCATCGAGTACAAGGGTAACCCTGACTCAGATGCAAAACCTATCGTGCTTGTAGGTAAAGGTCTAACCTTCGATTCAGGCGGAATCTCATTGAAACCGGGCGAAGGTATGGATGAGATGAAGTACGACATGTGTGGTGCGGCATCGGTATTCGGTACAATGAAAGCGCTAGCGAAGCTAAACCTACCAATCAATGTAATTGGTGTTCTAGCAGGCTGTGAAAACATGCCAGGCAGCAACGCTTACCGTCCAGGTGACATCCTGACCACAATGTCAGGTCAAACTGTTGAAGTACTAAATACTGACGCAGAGGGCCGTTTGGTTCTGTGTGATGCACTGACTTACGTAGAGCGTTTCGAACCAGACTGTGTTGTTGACGTAGCAACGCTAACAGGCGCTTGTGTTATCGCACTTGGTCACCACATCAGCGGCGTTCTATCGAACCACAACCCACTGGCGCACGAACTTGTAAACGCTTCTGAGCAATCAAGTGACCGCGCGTGGCGTCTACCAATGGCGGATGAATACCACGAACAGTTGAAGAGCCCATTTGCTGATATGGCAAACATTGGTGGTCGCCCTGGTGGCACTATCACTGCGGGTTGTTTCCTGTCTAAGTTTGCGAAAAAGTACAACTGGGCACACATTGATATCGCAGGAACTGCGTGGAAGTCAGGCGCAGCGAAAGGCTCAACGGGCCGCCCTGTCTCAATGCTTGTCCAATTCCTTTTGAACCGCAGCGGCCAAGAGACAGAAGAGTAATTTCTGAACAAAATCGAAAAGGGCCGCAAGGCCCTTTTTTATTACCCCGATTTTCTTCATTGAAAATGGGCTTTAAGATGGTCTTAGGATGAGACCAAGGCAAGTGAGAGAGTAATGCAAACTGCGACCTTCTACATCATTAACGAAGAGAGCCCGCAAGCAACGACGGCTGGCTTTGAAGAGTACATCGTTTTTTTGGCGCAGCATTTCGCACGCCAAGGCGCTAAAGTGTACCTAAACTGCCAAGATAAACCGCATGCCGAACAGCTTGCTGAAGCTTTCTGGCAAATTGATGCAGACCAGTTCATGGCACATAATCTCGTTGGCGAAGGACCGAAATACGCCACCAATATTGAAATCGGCCACGATGGCGTGAAACCATCTTGGAATCGTCAACTGGTAATTAATTTGGCGGAAAATGAGACAACCTTTGCGAACAAGTTTGCTCAAGTGGTAGACTTCGTGCCTTGCGAAGAAAAAGCTAAACAGCTCGCAAGGGAAAGATATAAAATTTACCGACAAGCAGGCTACCAGCTGCAAACGATCGAAATTCAATATCCTTAGCGGTCAATCCTTATAGTTAAGCTCTCTCTTTAGAGAGTTCACTTATAGAGATTGACTAAGATTCAACCATCAACGTATCCATTTAAAGAGCGCTATGGAAAAGACATACAACCCAACTTCAATCGAACAAGCTCTGTATCAGACTTGGGAAGAGAAAGGCTACTTTAAGCCACACGGTGACACTACTAAAGAATCATACAGCATCATGATCCCGCCACCGAACGTCACTGGTAGCCTACATATGGGCCACGCGTTCCAAGATACGATCATGGATACGCTTATCCGTTGTGAACGTATGAAGGGTAAAAACACCCTTTGGCAAGTAGGTACTGACCACGCAGGTATCGCTACTCAGATGGTTGTTGAGCGTAAGATCGCAGCAGAAGAAGGCAAAACTAAGCACGATTACGGTCGTGATGCTTTCATCGACAAAATCTGGGAATGGAAAGGCGAATCAGGCGGCACAATCACTAAGCAGCTTCGTCGTCTTGGCGCATCGGTAGACTGGGATCGTGAACGCTTCACGATGGACGATGGTCTGTCTAACGCCGTTCAAGAAGTTTTCGTTCGTCTATACGAAGATGACCTAATCTACCGCGGTAAGCGCCTAGTTAACTGGGATCCAAAGCTACACACCGCTATCTCAGATCTAGAAGTAGAGAACAAAGACACTAAAGGCCACATGTGGCACTTCCGCTACCCGCTAGCAGATGGCGTTAAAACAGCAGATGGCAAAGACTACATCGTTGTTGCAACCACTCGTCCAGAGACCATGCTAGGCGATACTGGTGTTGCGGTTAACCCTGAAGATCCACGTTACAAAGATCTTATCGGTAAAGAAATCATCCTTCCTATCGTTGACCGTCGCATCCCAATCGTGGGCGATGAGCACGCTGATATGGAAAAAGGTACTGGCTGTGTGAAAATCACACCTGCACACGACTTCAATGACTACGAAGTTGGTAAGCGCCACCTGCTACCAATGATCAACATTCTAACTTTCGACGCAAACATTCGCGGTGCGGCTGAAGTATTCAACACAAACGGTGAGCCAAGCGACGCTTACTCAACAGAACTTCCTGCTAAGTACCATGGCATGGAGCGTTTTGCTGCGCGTAAAGCTGTTGTTGCTGAATTCGACGAGCTAGGCCTACTTGAAGAAGTTAAAGATCACGATCTACAAGTTCCTTACGGCGACCGTGGTGGCGTGGTTATCGAACCAATGCTAACTGACCAATGGTACGTACGTACTGCGCCTCTAGCGAAAACAGCGGTTGAAGCAGTTGAAAACGGCGACATCCAGTTCGTGCCTAAGCAATACGAAAACATGTACTTCTCTTGGATGCGTGACGTTCAAGACTGGTGTATCTCTCGTCAGCTATGGTGGGGTCACCGTATCCCAGCTTGGTACGACAACCAAGGCAACGTTTACGTAGGCCGTACTGAGGAAGAAGTTCGTAGCAACAACAACCTAGAGTCAGTCATTGAGCTGCACCAAGACGAAGACGTACTGGATACTTGGTTCTCTTCTGCTCTATGGACATTCGGTACTCAAGGTTGGCCAGAGCAAACTGACGATCTGAAAGTATTCCACCCTTCAGACGTACTAGTTACTGGTTTCGACATCATCTTCTTCTGGGTTGCGCGCATGATCATGATGACCATGCACTTCGTGAAAGACGAAGACGGCAAGCCACAAGTACCATTCAAAACCGTTTACGTTACCGGTCTAATCCGTGACGAAAACGGCGACAAGATGTCTAAGTCGAAAGGTAACGTACTTGACCCAATCGACATGATCGATGGTATCGACCTAGAGTCTCTGGTTGAGAAGCGCACTGGCAACATGATGCAGCCTCAGCTAGCGAAGAAGATCGAGAAGAACACTCGTAAGACATTTGAAAACGGTATCGAAGCATACGGTACAGACGCACTGCGTTTCACACTTGCAGCAATGGCATCAACAGGCCGCGATATCAACTGGGATATGAAGCGTCTTGAAGGTTACCGTAACTTCTGTAACAAACTATGGAACGCTAGCCGTTACGTAATGATGAACACAGAAGAGCAAGATTGTGGCTTCAACGGTGGTGACATTGAATACTCACTAGCGGACAAGTGGATCGAGTCTCAGTTTGAACTAGCAGCGAAAGCGTTCAACAACCATATCGACAACTTCCGTCTGGATATGGCGTCGAACACGCTTTACGAATTCATTTGGAACCAATTCTGTGACTGGTACCTAGAGCTAACGAAACCTGTTCTATGGAAAGGCACAGAAGCGCAGCAACGCGGTACTCGTCGTACACTAATCACGGTTCTTGAGAAGACACTACGTCTGGCTCACCCAGTGATTCCTTACATCACAGAGACTATCTGGCAAAGCATCAAGCCACTAGTAGATGGTGTTGAAGGTGAAACAATCATGCTTCAAGCTCTACCTCAATTCGACGAAGCGAACTTCCATCAAGAAGCGCTAGACGACATCGAGTGGGTTAAAGCGTTCATCACTAGCATCCGTAACCTACGTGCTGAGTACGACATCAACCCGGGTAAACCTCTTGATGTAATGCTAAAAGCAGCAAGCGAAGAAGATGCGACTCGTCTAGAAGCGAACAAGCAAGTACTGATGTCTCTGGCGAAGCTAGAAGCGGTACGCGTTCTTGAAGCTGGCGAAGAAACACCAGCGTGTGCAACAGCATTGGTTGGTAAGTCTGAGCTGATGATCCCAATGGCGGGTCTTATCGACAAAGACGCAGAACTTGCGCGTCTTGATGGCGAAATCAAGAAAACGCACGGCGAGATCAAGCGTATTGAAGGCAAACTTGGTAACGAAGGCTTCGTAGCGAAAGCACCTGAAGCGGTTGTTGCTAAAGAGCGCGAGAAGCTTGAAGGCTACAAAGAAACACTGGCTAAGCTAGAAGAGCAAAAAAACACAATTGCGGCTCTTTAATCGCTAAAGCAAAAACAGAAGCCAAACGCTTCTATGCTTGAATCAAAAAGGTTGGTCATCAAGGCCAACCTTTTTTGTATCTTCCCTTCGCAACGTACGCATTGATAGCTTTCCCCTATTGAATTAATACTCACCACCCATTGGCGACAATGAGAATTATTATCGATAATAAACACATCGAAACAAACACGATGAGTAATTATCATGAAAAAGACACTAACTTTCGCTGCATTACATTTTACTATCGCATTTAGTGTCGCTTACGTACTTACTGGCGACATCTTGATTGGTAGTTTAATTGCTATGATCGAGCCATCAGTAAACACGGTCGCTTTCTACTTTCATGAAAAAGCTTGGACAAGTGTTCCCGCTTTAAAAGCTCGTCAATTTATGACCAAGCTAAAAACCGCGAGTTTCGCAACAGTACACTTTAGCGTAGCGTTTACAGTGGTTTACTTGTTAACGGGTGATGCGTTTGTCGGCGGTATCATGGCGATGCTAGAGCCAAGCTTGAACACAGTGGCTTACTACTTCCACGAAAAAGTATGGATGCGTAAATCAGATAACCAAGCACCACAGTTTTGTTTGCACCAACACGCTAAAACATGGAGGCTCAATACGCCTCCTAACGAGTAAAATAACATTTACCATTGACAAAGTTGCGCACCGCAATTAATTTAATTGCGGTGCGCAACTTTACTTTTAGAGGTAAGTGATAATGAATGCTCGTCAACTCCGAAGCCACTCCCGTCAAGCCGTCCGATTACTTGGTATGCTCGATAAACAATGCGGCGATGTCGCTATCACTCCAGTGCAAGCACATGCGTTAGGTGAAATCCAATTGCAGCCGTTGACCATCAATCAACTGGCACAGCAGCTTAATGTCGACAAGTCCAATGCGAGCCGAACCGTTACCGGTTTGATTAAATTAGGCTTGGTTGAGAGCATCGAAAACCCAAAAGACAAACGTAGCCAGCTTGTAGCGCTTACAGAGCAAGGGCAACAGGCGTTATCGCAACTAGACCAACAGCAAAACAGCTTCTTTGAACAACTACTTACCCAACTCGATGACAGCGAGCAAGAACAACTCAAACTTGGTCTAGAGACTTACCTAAAAGGGCTAACGAAAGTGTGTCAGGCTGAGGAATACGTTCTTCGACCTCTTACCAAAGCAGATAACTCGCAAGTCGCAGACGTGATTCGTAAAGTCTCTGCAGAATACGGTTTAACCGCAGACAAAGGTTATGGCGTGGCCGATCCAACGCTTGATGACATGTACTCGGTTTACGACCAAATAGGCGCTGCCTACTGGGTGGTAGAATACCAAGGCGAGATTGTGGGCGGCGGCGGCTTTGCACCTTTAGCTGGTGAGCCAAATGTGTGTGAGCTGCAAAAGATGTACTTCTTACCTCAAACGCGAGGACACGGTTTAGCCAAGCGCATCGTCGCATTGAGCTTACAGCTAGCGAAACAGTTTGGGTATCAGCAGTGCTATTTAGAAACGACAGAATGTCTAAGAGAAGCGGTAGGCTTGTATGAAAAGCTAGGCTTTGAGCATCTCGATGCCCCGCTAGGACAAACAGGGCATGATGCATGTGAAGTCGTGATGCTTAAAACGTTATAGCGCTTTATCCCCAAACTTAAAGTACAAGGTGGGTAACACAGAGCTCTTGGCTAAGTGCCACAGTAAACGCTTGGCGTTGCCCATCCAACTCCACTGCGAGTTCGTAGAGATCTTTTGGATCGGGATCATTAAGATCGGCATACTTTGGCGCTTCGATCTGGAATAAAGCGCTCGCGTGATCCGCTCGGACATCAATAGGAATATGATAAGTCATGCCATTAAACTTAACCGATGCTGATACTAAACCCGGCGCAAAAGTTTGGTAGTACAAATCCACTTTAAACTCACAGCCACCACCGTGGTGCCAAATCTGCTCGGTTGCCACACGGTCTAAACGCACATTGCGAATAAACTGCAGATACGGCTCTTGCCATACCCCTAAGCGCTCGTCACTCTTTTGGTATTCATGATCCGCAAGTGAGCACAACTCTGGTTTATCCTCATCCAACAGAAGATCTTCGTCTTCCTCTAAGAACAAGATTTCAAAGCGGTTTCGCCCCATTTGCATGTAAGGGCGAATGTCTTTCTTGTAGACATTCTGAGAGCCATCGCAGTCAAACAATGCAACGCCATTCAAACGCACCTCAGCGTGGTAGTCCACCCCACCCAGCACCATTTCAACCGCCGGGAACGCCATCATGGATTCATCCACCTCAATGTCGTGCATCAAGTGCCATTCTTGTTGGCGAATGGCCGCTTCCGTCAATTCAGCGGGCAGCACCTGACTCAGAGGAGCAGGGAAAGTGATGTCATCCTGTGGGATAGAAAGGTCCGTCAGTGGAGAGACTTGCCATAATCCGGCGAGTGAGAGTTGCATATTTACCTTGAGCTAGATCAATTTTCACGCATTATAGGGAGAAATCCCCCATAAACTCAACGTGAATTGTTTATCGTTACTCACCATTGTCATTTTCTAGGCATAAAAAAACCAGCGATAAACGCTGGTTTTTCGAAAACATTAAATTACTCGTCTTCATCATCTTCGTCAGAGTAAAGCGCATCTTCGCCTTCGTAGTACGTACCCCAGCCATCGTAGATGATGTCGTATTTTTCAGCTAGGTGAACCAGCTTTTCAACTTGTGCGTCAATCGCCTCTGCATTTAGAGCCGATTCCATTGTCGCGTCACAACACAGCAGTTTGTTGCCGTCTTCGTCTTCTGTTTCTTCTGCTTCTAGAACTTCGAAGCCCATTTTGAACGCTTCAACAACCGCTTTTTCTAGCGTATCGAAATCTTCAGCAAAAAGGTGGTGCTCAATTTCGTATAGCGAATCTGGATCGCTGCCATCTTCTAGCAATGCTGCAATGATATCGCGAGTCTCTTCCTTTTGAATCTCAATTAATTCTTCTACTGATAGATATTCATCTTCGTGAGACATGTTTTTGGCTCCAGATTAGTTACTTGATGGAAACACTATACCCGATACTGAGTATGCTGATCCGGTGAAATATGGCATGGATTGCGATGAAAAGCCACAAACAAACGCCAAACCGCGATGATTCTTCCTGCCCAAATATTAAAACCCATCACAAAGAAACAAAAAGTTAACAAAAAACGGTATTTTTTAATATTCAGAAGATCCTAATTGAGCTCATTGTAGGATATTTGATGGTTTGTTGAGTGATTATGACGCCTGAGTGAATACAGCCACGCTACCAATTTGGAAGGATAACGAATAAAGAAAACTGAAAAACTGCATATTTTAGAATAGAAATGCACGTTTTATGCACTAAGCATGTAATCTTTCCTGCAAAATACAAAAAGAATAAAAACGCATTCATTTAAAAACCAGCAAGATGGAATTAAAAACCAAAAATCAAATACAAAAATGCCAACTAAAATAAAAACCACTAAAAATATAACCAATCACAACATTTAAACGAAGTTAACGAATTTGCATCTTTGCCGTAAGATTGTCATAACTAATGGCTAGAAAATTTGTAAGGATGCAAAATGAGTAAGCTGTACGTTGGATCAGAAGTTGGTCAACTTAGACGAGTACTTTTAAACCGCCCAGAGCGCGCCCTCACCCACCTCACGCCGTCAAACTGTCATGAGCTATTGTTTGATGACGTGCTTGCTGTAGAAGCCGCGGGTGAAGAGCATGATGCTTTTGCTCGAACTTTGAGAGAGCAAGATGTTGAAGTACTTCTGCTCCACGATTTACTGGTGGAAACCCTAGCCGTTCCAGAGGCAAAACAGTGGCTGTTGAACACGCAGATTTCTGACTTCCGCTACGGGCCAACCTTCGCTCGCGATTTACGCCAATATCTTTTGGAAATGGACGACGAACACCTCGCGACTATTTTGCTTGGCGGCTTAGCCTATTCTGAGTTACCTATTCAATCTTCTTCGATGCTACCGAAGATGAAGCGCCCACTGGATTTCGTGATCGAGCCACTACCAAACCATCTATTTACCCGCGACACCTCATGTTGGGTATATGGCGGTGTATCACTCAACCCAATGATGATGCCTGCGCGCCAACGCGAAACAAACCATTTACGCGCTATCTATCGCTGGCACCCGATCTTTGCAGGCCAAGACTTCATTAAATATTTTGGTGATGATGATCTGCATTACGACAACGCAAACGTTGAAGGCGGTGACGTACTGGTGATCGGTAAAGGCGCGGTATTGATTGGCATGTCTGAGCGAACCACTCCACAAGGGGTAGAAAACTTAGCGGCAAGCCTGTTTAAAGCAGGGCAAGCGAGCGAAGTGATCGCCATTGACCTGCCTAAGCACCGCTCTTGTATGCACTTAGATACGGTCATGACACATATGGATGTGGATACCTTCTCAGTCTACCCAGAAATCATGCGCAAGGATCTGGATACATGGCGTCTTACCCCGAAAGGCACAGACGGTGAAATGCATGTCGAAGCGTCACACAACTACCTACACGCGATTGAATCTGCTCTTGGTCTTGATCAGCTTAAAATCATCACCACAGGCGGTGACAGCTACGAAGCAGAGCGCGAGCAATGGAATGACGCGAACAACGTGCTGACTGTAAAACCAGGCGTTGTGATTGGTTACGAGCGCAACGTCTACACCAACGAGAAGTACGACAAAGCTGGCATCCAAGTGTTGACCGTTCCTGGTAACGAATTGGGCCGTGGTCGTGGTGGTGCTCGCTGTATGAGCTGTCCAATAGAACGAGACGATATATAGCCGATTCACCTTTTACATTAAGTGAATAAAAACTAAGGTTGATGTGAATGCATCAACCTTTTTTAGTTTTACTTTAAAATAATTATTCACAAATAAAGCATTTATATGTTTTAATGCAATGACTCAATTCAATCACACGTACTAAGGGACGAGCTATGGCTTTCAATTTACGTAACCGCAACTTTTTGAAGCTATTGGATTTCTCAACCAAAGAAATCCAGTTCTTGCTCGAACTGTCTGCAGAGCTAAAAAAAGCAAAATATGCAGGAACAGAGCAGAAGACACTTCAAGGTAAAAACATTGCACTCATCTTTGAGAAATCTTCTACTCGAACCCGATGTGCGTTTGAAGTCGCCGCCTTTGATCAAGGCGCACAAGTCACCTATATCGGTCCTTCAGGATCTCAAATCGGCCATAAAGAATCGATGAAAGATACCGCGCGCGTCTTAGGTCGCATGTATGACGGCATCGAATACCGAGGCTTTGGTCAATCCATTGTGGAAGAGCTTGGCGCTCATGCGGGCGTTCCGGTTTGGAACGGATTAACTGACGAGTTCCACCCAACGCAAATCCTCGCAGATTTCCTTACCATGCAAGAACATAGTCGTGGCAAACAGCTCCACGAAATGACCTTTGCGTACCTTGGCGACGCTCGTAACAACATGGGTAACTCATTGATGGTTGGCGCAGCGAAAATGGGCATGGACATTCGCCTAGTGGCACCAAAAGCATTCTGGCCAGAAGAACATCTTGTCGCGACTTGCCAAGACATTGCAAAACAAACCGGCGCGAAAATCACCTTGACGGAAAACGTCGAAGAAGGCGTGAAAGGCTGTGATTTCCTCTACACTGATGTTTGGGTTTCAATGGGTGAAGCAGCAGAAGCATGGGATGAACGTGTCGCGCTTATGACGCCTTATCAAATCAATATGGATGTCATCAAGCAGACGGGTAATCCACACGTGAAATTTATGCATTGTCTACCTGCGTTCCATAATGACGAAACCACTGTTGGTAAAGAAATCGCAGAGAAATACGGCATGAAAGGCCTAGAAGTTACCGAAGATGTGTTTGAATCAGAGTACTCTATCGTCTTTGATGAAGCAGAAAACCGCATGCACACAATCAAAGCCATTATGGTTGCAACGCTAGGAAGTTAGTGTTTTTTGGAAAGCAAAAAGCATGATGTAATCGCTTGCGCTCGCAAAAGTTAGGCGTATAATGCTCGGCAATTTGTCTGAGGATTAAGAAATGACCAAGCTGATTGCTGACGTAAAAACGCGATTTGCTCTAACTAAGCGACTACGCTTACGTGGTGTTATTTTCGTTAATTCTATCGATTTTTAAACCTCCCCATTTGGGGAGGTTTTTTTATGTCCAAAATTCCTCAGCGGTCAATTTTGGAGATAGTCATCACTGTTATAGGGAAGAAGATCATGGCGAACTCGCTTTACCAGAAGCACATCATCTCTATTCCAGAGCTTTCTCGTGAAGAGCTGGAACTTATCGTCGAAACTGCAGGTAATCTGAAAAAGGAACCTCGACCAGAACTGATTAAAAACAAAGTCGTTGCGAGCTGTTTCTTTGAGCCATCAACGCGTACTCGCTTGTCGTTTGAGACCGCGATTCAACGCATTGGTGGTGATGTCATTGGTTTTGATAACGATGGTAATACGTCTCTGGCGAAGAAAGGGGAAACGCTTTCTGATTCTGTACAAGTTATCTCTTCATACGTCGATGCATTTGTGATGCGCCACCCTCAAGAAGGTGCAGCGCGCCTTGCTTCCGAGTTTTCGAATGGCGTTCCAGTGATTAACGCGGGCGACGGTGCTAACCAACACCCAACTCAAACTCTGCTTGACCTCTACACCATCGCGGAAACGCAAGGTCGCTTAGACAACCTAAACGTGGCATTTGTCGGCGATTTAAAATACGGCCGCACCGTTCACTCACTGACTCAAGCACTGGCGAAGTTCAATAACATCCGCTTCTACTTTGTCGCTCCAGACGCATTGGCGATGCCAGAGTACATCTGCGAAGAACTCGATGAAGCTGGCATTGAATACAGCCTACACACAGAGATGGAAGCGGTAATTCCTGAGCTCGATATTCTTTACATGACTCGCGTTCAAAAAGAGCGTTTCGACGAGTCTGAATATGCGCACATCAAGTCAGCTTACATTCTGACGGCGGCTCTATTGGAAGGCGCGCGTGAAAATCTAAAAGTACTGCACCCGCTACCTCGTGTTGATGAAATCACGACAGACGTAGATAAAACCCCACACGCGTACTACTTCCAGCAGGCACAAAATGGCGTGTACGCTCGCCAAGCGCTGTTGGCTTTGGTTCTAAACGAAACACTGTAATCGAGGAGATAAAAACATGGCTAAAGAAACTCAATTGCAGGTAGAAGCAATCAAAAACGGCACCGTCATCGACCACATTCCAGCACAAATTGGTATCAAAGTGCTGAAATTGTTCGATATGCACAATTCTTCTCAACGTGTAACGATTGGTCTCAACTTGCCATCTTCAGCTCTGGGTCACAAAGACTTGCTGAAGATTGAGAACGTGTTCATCAATGAAGAACAAGCAAGCAAACTGGCGCTGTACGCACCGCACGCGACGGTAAACCAAATCGAAAACTACGAAGTCGTGAAAAAACTGGCTCTAGAGTTGCCAGAGAAAATCAACAACGTGTTTGAGTGTCCAAACTCAAACTGTATCTCTCACAACGAGCCAGTAGAAAGCAGTTTTAAAGTTTTCGAGAAGAAAAAAGAGATTCGTTTGAAGTGCAAATACTGTGAGAAAGTATTCTCACGTGAGATTGTGACTGAGCGATAATCTCGCCAACGTCCCGAACTCTCATACGCATGAAATACCCTGTCTCGGCAGGGTATTTTGCTCTTTACCTGCCGGAGGTTTAAAGGCAAACTGATTACCTTCAAGCATATTAATAAGGCTTGGGTATACTCTTTCTTCCCCTAAAACAGATGGAAAAAATCAAATGACGAAAGTACTTCACACTGAGTCTGCACCAGCAGCAATCGGTCCTTACGTTCAAGGCGTAGATCTAGGCAACATGGTTCTAACTTCTGGTCAAATTCCAGTAAACCCAGCGACAGGTGAAGTGTCTGCTGACATCGCAGAACAAGCTCGTCAATCTCTAGACAACGTTAAAGCGGTTGTTGAAGCATCTGGTCTTAAAGTGTCAGACATTGTAAAAATGACGGTTTTCGTTAAAGATCTAAACGACTTCGGTACAGTAAACGAAGTGTACGGCAAATTCTTTGATGAGCACGAAGTAGCAAACTACCCTGCTCGCTCTTGTGTTGAAGTTGCACGTCTACCAAAAGACGTAGGTATCGAAATTGAAGCAATCGCGGTTCGCAAATAATTGCGATATCAGATTGAATGAATAAAAAATGGGTAGCCTTAGCTACCCATTTTTGTATTCGGTGTTTAACCCGTTTAAGCGGCGTTACGCTGTTTTACTTCTTCATCCAGCGCTTCTAGCTTTTCCTTCATCTGCTCGCGGCATACATTTGCGAGTTCACGAATGCCATCTTTACCGTAACCTTCAGTGCTCACCGGAGGCAACATTTCAACAATTACATGACCATTGTTCCAGCGGTTAAGTTTAATGTGGTCAGTGGAGCTACATACGATTGGAATAATTGGCACTTCAGCGCCAATTGCCGCATGGAACGCACCCGTTTTAAACGGCAGCAAACCACGACCACGTGAGCGTGTACCTTCTGGGAACATCCAAACCGACACATCACTTTCTTTCATGCTGTTAACCACTTGGTCGATGGTACCTTTCGCTTTTGAACGGTTTGCGCGGTCAATCAGAATATTGCCCGTCAACCAGTAAAGCTGACCAAACAGTGGCATCCACGCTAGGCTTTTCTTACCGACGGTCACCACTTTTGGTGTCACTGCTGCAGACACAGTAAACATGTCCCAGTTGTTTTGGTGGTTAGCAATGTAAACGTGCTGACCACGAGAGTACGCATCTTCAGGAATACGTAATTCTAGCTTTACCCCAAATACGCGAGACATCTTGGCAAACAAGCGGCCAAATGTGAAAACGTGTTTAGGATTTCGAGGGCTTAATAGGCAGTAACCACAACCACCAATAAACATCACAATTGCGAAAATTGCGACAGCAAATACACGTAACAGTGCAATCATTCTTGTTCTCCAGGAACCGGCTTTTGCCAGATACAGCTATTAATATCGCTTTTTACATAGTCAGAAACTATGACAGAAAGCGCGATATAAAAAAGCCGAAACCTGAGTTTCGGCTCTCTTCATATCCAAGTCACCTGCGGTGCAGTTTAACTTGACTAGCTCACTCGCTCAATATTTGCGCCGAGTGCAGCCAGTTTATTTTCAATTTTGTCATAACCGCGATCGATGTGATAAATACGATCTACGATGGTTTCGCCTTTCGCGATACAACCAGCAATCACCAAACTTGCCGAAGCACGTAGATCCGTTGCCATCACTTGTGCACCACTTAGAGATTCAACGTCACCACAAATAACCGTGTTACCTTCAATCTCCGCTTTCGCCCCCATACGCATCAGCTCAGGCACATGCATAAAGCGGTTTTCAAAGATAGTTTCAGTGATCACGCCGCCGCCTTTTGCCATCATGTTCAGCAGAGTAAATTGCGCTTGCATGTCTGTCGGGAAGCCAGGGTGAGGCGCAGTGCGAATACTTACTGCTTTTAACTCGCGGTCTGTCATATCAACAGAGATCCAGTCTTCACCTGTCTCCACCAATGCGCCCGCTTCTTCTAGCTTCGCTAGAACCGCTTCAAGCAAGTGACCGTTGGTATTACGACAAACCACTTTACCGCCAGATACCGCTGCAGCTACTAGGAATGTCCCCGTTTCAATACGGTCTGCTACGACACTGTGCTTGCCGCCACCTAAGCGCTCAACACCTTCGATAGTGATGGTGTCTGTACCCGCGCCAGAGATTTTCGCGCCAAGTTTATTTAGGAAATCCGCCGTATCGACGATTTCAGGTTCGCGCGCTGCGTTGTCTAACGTTGTAGTACCTTCAGCCAGAGCTGCTGCACACATGATGGTAATGGTCGCGCCAACGCTCACTTTGTCCATCACGATGTGCGCGCCTTTCAGACGACCATCAACTTCAGCTTTCACGTAACCATCTTCAAGTGTGATGGTTGCGCCTAGTTGTTCCAGGCCAGTAATGTGCAAGTCAACTGGACGTGCGCCGATAGCACAACCACCAGGTAGAGAAACTTGACCTTGACCAAAACGAGCCACAAGTGGGCCTAACGCCCAGATAGAAGCACGCATGGTTTTAACTAGATCATAAGGAGCGCAATATTCATTGATGCTGCTTGGATCGACGTGAACAGAACCGTTACGGCTTACTTTAGCGCCAAGGCGTTTTAGTAGCTCCATGGTTGTGTCGATATCGCGAAGATGCGGTACGTTTGCCACTTCTACAGGCTCTTCAGCCAAGATAGACGCAAATAAAATAGGCAGTGCTGCGTTTTTTGCACCAGAAATGGTCACTTCACCAACTAGTGGTTTATCTGACCCAATAACTCGAAACTTTTCCATCAATAAACCTTAAAGCGACATCAGTTTCTTATCACGAGCCCACTCTTCCGGTGTGAACGCTTTGATCGATAATGCGTGAATGTCGTTACGCTGGATGTATTCCATCAGAGGACCATAAATCAATTGCTGCTTCTTAACGCGGCTCATTCCCTCGAAACAAGCATCAACAGCAACCACTTCATAGTGGCTACCTTCACCTTTTACATGCACTTCTTGAAGGTTTAGTGCTTCTTCTAATAACTGTTGTACTTTTGCGCTGTCCACAATTTACCCCTGATAATTCTTTATGTGTTTGGCCACTAAAGATTCAACGTTGCTAAGTTGAAACAAAGTGCGCAGTTGCGCCGGCACGAAACTGAGCATTATATGACAGTTTTGCTTTTTTGCATGCTCTAATAAGTGGATTAACATCACCATTCCTGCAGAGTCGACTCGTTCGATCTCTTCTAGTGAGCATTCCAGTTCTTTTTGCGACGGTTTCCACTGCTGGGCAAAGGCCCACAATGACGGCACTGAGTCTCTATCCAGCGCCCCCGTTAGTGTTAACGTATCTTGTTGCAACTGCCACTGTGCGTGAGACTGAGCCATTACTTTTTCGCCTCAAAGCGAATTGGCTCCGCTGCAAGTTTTTCAAGGTCTTGCGCTACCGCAAGAATACCGTCTTGGCGAATTTTGGTGTTCCACTCAGATTGCTTGCTTGAAAGTAAACTAATGCCTTCTGCAACCATGTCGAACGCTTCCCATTCGTCAGTTTTGTTGTCTTTACGCAGTTTAAATTCTAGTTTGATGTTTGGACGAGGTGCATCAATGATCTCAACTTTGATGCTGGTAATACGCTTAGAGTCGTCTAATTTCGGCTCTGGACCAAACTCAATTTGTTGATCGCTGTATTGCGTCAAGACTTGTGCGTAAGACGCAATCAAGTAAGCACGGAACGCATCGACAAACTCTAGCACGTCTTCACGTTTTGCCCCTTTCAAGTTAGGGCCAAGCAGTTTCAGTGCTGCATAACGGTCGTTGACGTAAGGCATCAGCTCTTGCTCAACAATCACCTTTAATAGATTAGGATCTTGTTTGATTTTTGGCTGTTCTGCTTTTAGTCGGGCAAATGTCACTTCAGCCACTTGCTTCATCATTTGATATGGCTGAGTTTTATCCACTTCTGCCGCGCCAACCCCAAAAGCAGTAAGCACCATTGAAAATGAAAGTAATAGTCTAGCTAACATAGTTATTCCTTACTTGAACCGTCTGAACCACCAACGCTGTAAAGTACCTGACCAATTAAGTCTTCAAGTACTAACGCAGATTTAGTGTCTTCGATGGTATCTCCGTCTACCAGCATAGCTTCGTCATCAAAAACAAACCCTGGTACTAAACCAATGTACTGCTCACCGATCAACCCTGACGTCAGAATTTGTACGCTGGATGTTTCTGGAAATTGATTGTACTGGCTGTTAATTGACAAGCTGACCACTGGCAACAAGTTATCTGGATTCAGAGTAATGTTACTTACACGACCGATAACCACGCCTCCAACTTTCACAGGAGAGCGTACTTTCAAGCTGCCAATATTATCGAACTCGGCTTTGAGGGTGTAAGTATCACCAGAGCCAATGCTTTTTACGTCAGCAACTTGAAAAATCATCACAAGAATCGCGCAAATTCCCGCTAATACAAAGCTGCCAACCCATAATTCTGTTTTACGTGTTTGTTGCATGATTAATTCCCAAACATCAATGCGGTCAGTACAAAGTCTAGTCCCAGTACTGCTAAAGAAGAATGCACAACAGTGCGCGTAGTTGCTCGGCTGATCCCTTCCGAGGTAGGAATCGCATCGTAGCCATTAAATAGAGCAATCCAAGTTACCGTAATGGCAAACACAAAGCATTTGATCATGCTGTTGCCGATATCTTGTCCCAACTCAACAGAAGATTGCATGGCTGCCCAAAAGCTGCCGTGATCCACACCTTTCCAATCCACACCGACGAGCTGTGCCCCCCAGATGCCAACAGCCATGAAGATCATCGCAAGTAGTGGCATTGAGATAGCCCCAGCCCAAAAACGTGGTGCAATCACTCGTTTCAGTGGGTCAACTGCCATCATTTCTAAGCTTGAAAGCTGCTCAGTAGCTTTCATCAAACCAATTTCTGCCGTCAGCGCAGAGCCTGCACGTCCAGCGAAAAGAAGCGCAGTAACCACCGGCCCAAGTTCACGCAGTAGTGACAACGCGACCATCTGACCAAGACTGCCTTCCGCGCCGTAATCCACCAGCACTACATAGCCTTGCAAGCTAAGAACCATGCCGATGAACAAACCGGAGACTACGATGATAGCCAGTGATTGCACGCCAACGGAATACAACTGTTTGATGAGTAGAGGAAAACTTTTAGAGGGTTGAGGCTTAGAGAAGATAGCGCCAACAAGCATCAAGGTTGCACGGCCAAAAGCTTCACAGATGGCGAGCGTGCGTCTTCCTAATGAAGCGACAAATTGAATAAAGCTAGCGACCATCAAATAGATCCTTTTCGATACTTTGCGCAGGAAAACGAAACGGCACAGGGCCATCTGCATCACCTTGTAAGAACTGCTGCACTCGCGGGTCTGGGTTTTGACTCAACTCCTCTGGCGTGCCAAACGCGATGATCTTGCCATCTGCTAGTAGGTAAACCCAATCAGCAATACTCATAACCTCCGGTACATCGTGTGATACCACAATAGACGTAAGGCCTAGAGCTTGGTTTAAGTCTTTGATCAACTCAACCAAAACCCCCATGGTAATGGGGTCTTGTCCCACAAATGGTTCATCGAACATGATTAAATCAGGGTCAAGTGCGATAGCACGAGCCAATGCGGCGCGCCTCGCCATACCTCCCGAAAGCTCACTTGGCATTAATTGCGCAGCTCCGCGCAGACCAACCGCTTCGAGCTTAAGCAGCACCATAGTACGAATCAAATCTTCTGAAAGATTGGTGTGTTCACGCAGTGGAAAGGCCACATTGTCAAATACATTCAAATCCGTGAACAGAGCCCCGGATTGAAACAGCATGCTCATTTTCTTACGAGCGTTGTAGAGTTTTTTGCGAGAGAGAGTCGGAATGTTGTCACCATCAAACCAAATCTCTCCTTGTTCGGGATACAACTGACCGCCAATTAAACGGAGCAGTGTCGTTTTACCGATTCCCGATGGTCCCATAATCGCCGTCACTTTACCTTCAGGAACATGCAGATCAATACCATCAAAGATCGTGCGATTTCCTCGTGAAAAAGTGAGGTTGTTCACGGTGACTAAATCGTTGTTCGACATATCATCTCTTCTACTGTCAGAGCATTAACGCTCGCAGAGTTGTCAAGTCAATCCACTTCCGAATAGCGCTAAGGGTTCCCTTATCGCCACTTCGGTACATTTATTAGGCTGCAATCATAAGCACATTGGCTTGGAATTTAAAGCACTGTTCGATTAAATAAAGCCGACCAAATTCAAGCTATTCTCCATAAATTATGGCCTGATCGTCACCAAGTGTTTAAATCCTAGACCAGAATCATCACTTTATTTGCAATGATTGAATGAGTGACAATTACATACATTTTCGTTACTAACCTTTAATTTATTCGTTGTTTATCTTCCATTTTAAGCTGCAAAAGGTCAAAATTAGCGGTTACTCATTTCACTCATTTAATACTTAGGAATTCTCATGCTCGAAGCCGTAGCGTTGCTTATCGTCGGTCTTGTTTTACTTGTTTGGAGCGCAGATAAACTTGTTTTTGGTTCTGCAGCTATAGCCCGCAACGTCGGTATTTCACCTTTAGTGATCGGTATGACCATTCTTGCAATGGGCTCATCAGCACCAGAAATGATGGTGTCAGCAACAGCCGCTTGGGACGGTAAAACCGATACCGCTGTCGGTAACGTTTTGGGTTCAAACATTGCTAACATTGCCCTAATCCTAGGTATTACTGCGCTGATCAAACCTCTTTCTATTAGTTCTGCAGTTATCCGTCGCGAATTACCATTAATGATCGCGGTAACCGTACTAGCCGGGATTTTACTGTGGAACAGCCACCTTGGTTTTTATGAAGGTGTCTTACTATTTGTTCTGTTTGGTGCTTTTTTATTTGCTATGTTGCAAATCAGCCGCAAAGAACAAAAATCTGGCGATGCGTTTCTTGAAGATCAAGAATCAGAAATCCCACAAGGCGTTAGCAACCCTAAGGCCATCATGTGGGTGGTTATCGGTTTAATATTGCTTCCTTTGGCAGCAAGCCTGCTGGTCGATAATGCGGTTATTATTGCTAAGCATTTCGGCATGAGCGACCTAGTGATCGGTCTGACAATTATTGCTATCGGTACGAGTCTTCCTGAGCTTGCAGCATCACTTGCTGGTGTATTGAAAGGCGAAGACGACATGGCAGTTGGTAACATCATCGGCTCGAACGTTTTCAATATTTTGGCGGTAATGGGCCTTCCTGGCATCATTAACCCATCCACACTAAGTGAATACGCAATGGGACGTGACTTTTGGGTCATGCTTGGCGTGTCACTGTTGTTAGTAGCAATGTGTTTAGGTAAATCACGTAGCATCAACCGCCTCGAAGGGGCGATTCTGTTTACGTGTTTCTTGGGTTACCAAGTGTACCTATTTGCCAACATGGCCGCTTAATCCCATTAATAAGTAGAGACAAATTGGAGCCCTGATATGTCCAATCCATTTGATTTTCGCGCTGCAGCTAAACAAGTTCTTGATATCGAAGTCGCGGCTCTGCAAGAGCTAGACAAATACTTTGATGAGCAGTTTGAACAAGCTTGCGAATTGATCCTTTCCAATAGCGGCAAAGTTGTCGTGATGGGTATGGGCAAATCAGGCCACATTGGCAACAAGATTGCAGCAACACTTGCCAGCACAGGTACATCAGCGTTTTTCGTTCACCCGGGTGAAGCAGCGCATGGTGACTTGGGTATGATCAGCGCGGGTGACATTGTTATCGCCATTTCTAACTCTGGCGAGTCCCATGAAATCTTGTCTCTCTTCCCAGTTCTAAAGCGTTTAAACATTAAAATCATTAGCATGACGGGCAAGCCAGAATCCAACATGGCCAAACTGGCTGACTTGCACTTGCAAATCACTGTCCCTCAAGAAGCTTGTCCACTTGGCCTTGCACCAACCAGCAGTACCACAGCAACTTTAGTAATGGGCGATGCGCTAGCAGTTGCCCTACTTCAAGCGCGTGGATTCTCAGCAGAAGACTTCGCTCTCTCACATCCTGGTGGTGCTTTAGGAAGAAAATTGCTACTTAAGCTGTCTGATATTATGCACTTCGGAAATGCATTACCGAAAGTGTCTCCAGATGCGTTGATTCGCGATGCGCTTTTGGAGATTTCAGAGAAAGGTTTGGGAATGACCGCAATCGTGGACGAGCACGATGCTATGCTTGGTATATTCACCGATGGTGACTTACGCCGCACTTTGGATAAGCGCATTGATATTCATACCACGGCTATTGGCGAAGTCATGACGAAAAATCCAACCACGGCACATCCAGAAATGTTAGCAGTGGAAGGATTGAACTTAATGCAGAACAAAAACATCAACGCACTTATCCTATGCAAAGAAGATAAAATCGTTGGTGCATTAAATATGCATGATTTACTAAAAGCTGGTGTGATGTAATATCGGCAACACGAAACATTCAAACGATTGATTACACAGATTAAGGCAATAGTCAGGGAAGTACTGAGCTAAACAAAAGGCCTTTAATATATGAGTTTTACTCGCCTTATTTATTTGCTCTTGGTTTTCGTCGTCGCATGGTGTGGTTATTACCTACTCACACCAAAAGGTAACGATGCAATTCAAGTAGCCCCAGACACCGAACTGCCATTGTTCAGTGGAACTGGTTTAGAAAACATCACCTATGGTGAAGATGGTGTACGTAGTTACATCATCCGCTCCAACAACTTAGATTACTATGCTAAGAGTGGAGAAACGATTTTTAACAGCCCTACCTTGATGGTTTACCGAGAAGGTAGCGTCGTCGAGTGGAAGGTAACAGCCACAAGAGCTGTTTTAGATGAAGACCAAGTGCTGACTTTGTACGACAAAGTCTTAATGCAAAACCTATTACCGGGGGCCAGTTTCGATACGATGGCGACCGATAAGTTGGTCATCAATCTAACCAATCGTGATTTTAAAGCCGATCAACAAGTAATGTTGGTTGGACCGCAATTTGAAACTACTGGAGGCGCGATGCAAGGAAACTTAAAACAGCACACCGCGACTCTAACGAATGAAGTTCAAGGTCGATATGAAACCGTTACACCTTAGTCTACTGGCACTAGTATTAGCAGCGCCTCAAGCGTTTGCACTTAAGTCGGATACTCAACAGCCGGTTTACATTAACTCTGACACCCAACAGGTGGACATGAAGAGTAACCAGGTCATTTTTAAAGGTGATGTCTCGCTTAAGCAAGGCAGCATCAATATCGATGCAGATAGAATTGTCGTCACTCGCGATCCAAAAACGGAAGCAATCAAACAAATTCAAGCATTTGGTAAGCCTGCGACATTTTCGCAGCTGATGGACGATGGTAAAACGTTAAGTGGTCAAGCAACCGAGCTCGATTACCGCATCTCGACTGACGAACTGACCATGAAAGGCCAAGCGCAGCTCGCTCAAGATGGTAACACCATCAAAGGCTCGTCGATTCGTTACCAAATCGGTCAACAGAAGTTGGTGGCTGACAGCTCTAAAAACGAGCGTGTAACCACGATTTTGCAACCAAATCAGATAGAGAACTAATATGGCGGTACTGAGTGCAAAAAATCTCGCAAAGAGCTACAAAAAGCGCAAAGTCGTCACCGATGTTAGCTTAGAAGTAGAGTCTGGTCAGATTGTGGGCTTACTTGGTCCTAACGGTGCCGGTAAAACCACCTCGTTTTACATGATTGTTGGTCTGGTGCCTCGTGATGAAGGCACCATCACCATTGACGACAAAGACATCAGTATTTTGCCAATGCACAGCCGCTCTCGCATGGGTATTGGCTATCTACCGCAGGAAGCGTCGATTTTCCGCAAACTGTCCGTGGAAGATAACATCATGGCCGTATTGGAAACTCGCCAAGAAATGACCCGCGAAGAGCGTCAGGACAAGCTGGAAGATTTGTTGGAAGAATTCCACATACAGCACATAAGAACCAGTGCGGGTATGGCACTATCGGGTGGTGAACGTCGCCGAGTCGAAATCGCTCGAGCTCTTGCGGCAAACCCACAATTCATTTTGTTGGATGAACCTTTCGCAGGTGTCGACCCTATTTCGGTTAATGACATCAAGAAAATCATCGAGCACCTACGCGATCGTGGCCTTGGTGTATTAATCACAGACCATAACGTACGTGAAACACTGGACGTATGTGAAAAAGCCTATATCGTAAGCCAAGGGCACCTCATTGCATCGGGAACTCCGGAAGAAGTTCTGAACAATGAACAGGTGAAACAAGTTTATCTCGGCGAACAATTCCGTCTATGATTACATTAGGAACGGTAAGATTCTGAGCATTACAAGGTAAGTAACACTGAATGAAACCTTCATTACAACTCAAGCTAGGTCAACAGTTAGCCATGACGCCACAGTTGCAACAAGCGATTCGCTTGCTGCAGTTGTCGACTCTCGATCTTCAACAAGAAATCCAAGAAGCATTGGACTCAAACCCACTATTGGAAGTTGAAGAAGGCCACGAAGAACCTCAAGCAAATGGTGAAGACAAATCAGCACTCGAAACTGCTGACAACAGTGCCAACGAGCCAACAGAAATCGAAGTTCCTGATAGTTCTGACGTCATCGAAAAGTCCGAAATCAGCTCAGAGCTTGAAATCGACACAACTTGGGATGATGTCTACAGCGCAAATACGGGCAGTACCGGTTTAGCGTTAGACGATGATATGCCGGTCTACCAAGGCGAAACCACCGAATCGCTACACGATTACTTAATGTGGCAACTCGACTTAACGCCTTTCAGTGAGACCGACCGTACGATTGCCATTGCCATCATTGATGCGATTGACGATTACGGCTACCTGACCCTATCTCCTGAAGAGATTCACGAAAGCTTCAACAACGAAGATATTGAGTTGGATGAAGTCGAAGCCGTGCGCAAACGCATCCAACAGTTTGACCCGCTTGGTGTGGCATCGCAGAACCTGCAAGAATGCTTACTACTGCAACTTGCAACCTTCCCAGAAGACACGCCTTGGCTTGCGGAAGCCAAAATGATTCTTGCCGATCACATCGATCACCTTGGTAATCGCGATTACAAACTGGTCATCAAAGAAACTAAGCTAAAAGAAGCGGATCTACGCGAAGTATTAAAACTGATCCAACAGTTAGATCCTCGTCCGGGCAGCCGCATTACCCCAGACGACACAGAATACGTCATTCCGGACGTATCGGTATTTAAAGATCATGGGAAATGGACCGTTTCCATCAACCCTGACAGCATTCCAAAGTTAAAAGTTAACCAACAATACGCTCAATTAGGCAAAGGCAACAGTGCGGATAGCCAGTACATTCGCAGCAATTTGCAAGAGGCAAAATGGTTAATTAAGAGCTTAGAGAGCAGAAACGAGACGCTACTCAAAGTTGCAAGATGTATTGTTGAACATCAACAAGATTTCTTCGAGTATGGTGAAGAAGCCATGAAGCCAATGGTACTCAATGATGTAGCCTTGGCGGTGGACATGCATGAATCCACAATATCTCGTGTTACGACACAAAAGTTCATGCATACGCCACGTGGCATTTTTGAATTGAAGTACTTCTTCTCCAGCCACGTCAGTACAGACAATGGCGGAGAATGTTCGTCAACAGCAATCCGTGCACTCATTAAGAAACTGGTCGCGGCAGAGAATACTGCTAAACCACTTAGTGACAGTAAGATTGCTGCTCTTCTGGCTGACCAAGGGATTCAGGTCGCAAGACGTACGATAGCTAAATATCGAGAATCCTTGGGTATTGCCCCTTCAAGTCAGCGTAAACGCCTACTTTAAGGCACTAACTGAAAAGGAAAGTCTATGCAAATCAATATTCAAGGCCATCACGTTGATCTTACCGATTCAATGCAAGACTATGTTCAATCTAAGTTTCAGAAGCTCGAAAGGTTCTTCGACCATATCAATCAAGTACAAGTTGTACTAAAAGTTGAAAAAATAAACCAAATCGCGGAAGCTACACTCCACGTAAATCATGGCGAAATCCACGCATCAGCCGATGACGAGAATATGTATGCCGCGATCGATTCGCTGGTAGATAAATTGGTTCGCCAACTTAATAAGCACAAAGAAAAATTAAACAGTCATTAATCATGCAACTGAGCGAAATACTGTCATTGGACTGCACGAAAAGTGCAGTCCACTGTACGAGTAAAAAACGCGCCCTCGAAATGATCAGCCAAATCGTCGCTGAACACACGGGCCAAGATTCTACCGAGCTGTTTGAGTGCATGCTCAACAGAGAGAAAATGGGCAGTACTGGTATCGGAAACGGTATTGCAATCCCACACGCACGAATGCAATCTAGCGACAAAGCCATTGCGGTACTTCTGCAATGCGATGAAGCAATTGAATTTGATGCGATTGACAATCGACCTGTCGACCTTTTGTTTGCACTCCTTGTACCAGAAGAACAGTGCAAAGAGCACCTCAAGACTCTATCCTCTATGGCAGAACGTCTGAGCGACAAGCAAGTACTGAAATTGCTACGCAATGCTCAGAGTGATGAAGAACTCTACGACATCATGATTCACCAATAAGCAGGACGATCACCATGCGATTAATTGTTGTTAGCGGGCACTCTGGTGCAGGCAAAAGTATTGCGTTGCGCGTGCTAGAGGACTTGGGGTACTACTGTGTCGACAACCTACCAGTAAACCTATTGGATGCGTTTGTACATTCCATCGCTGACAGCAAGCAAAATGTTGCGGTGAGCATTGATATCCGCAACATCCCCAAAAAGCTCAAAGAATTGACTGGCACGTTAGAGCAGCTAAAAACTGAACTCGATGTAACCGTACTTTTCTTAGACGCCAATAAGGAAACCTTGCTCAAACGCTACAGCGAAACTCGTCGTATCCACCCGCTATCATTAGGCGGTCAGTCTCTATCGCTCGATCAAGCTATCGAGCGAGAAAAAGAGATCCTGACACCACTAAAAGCGCATGCGGATTTAATCCTCAACAGTAGCGGTCAGTCTTTGCATGAACTGAGTGAAACAGTTCGCATGCGAGTAGAAGGACGTGATCGCAAAGGCTTGGTGATGGTGTTTGAATCATTCGGCTTTAAATACGGCCTCCCGTCTGATGCGGATTACGTATTTGATGTGCGATTCCTACCGAACCCACACTGGGAACCAGCACTGCGCCCACTGACGGGTTTAGATGCACCTATCGCTGCGTTTTTGGAACAGCACCAGTCGGTATTGAGCCTCAAGTACCAGATAGAAAGTTTTATTGAAACTTGGCTACCTTTGCTCGAAAAAAATAATCGCAGCTATCTCACCGTAGCCATTGGCTGTACTGGCGGCAAGCACCGCTCAGTGTATTTAACCCAACAGATTGGCGAGTACTTTGCGGATAAAGGACATCAAGTTCAGATTCGTCACACCTCGCTCGAGAAAAATGCTAAGGAGTAGCAGTGGAGTTAAGTCGTAAAGTATTGATTCAAAATCGTCTTGGGTTACACGCGCGCGCCGCAGTTAAGTTGGTAGAACTTGCGCAAAGCTTTGATGCTGTAGTAACCATCGACAACGAAGAAGACAAAACCGCCACCGCAGACAGCGTGATGGGGCTGTTGATGTTGGAATCGGCTCAAGGACAATACGTAACGATTCATGCCACAGGCGATCAAGCAGAGTTGGCGCTCGACGCTGTATGTCATCTGATTGAAGACAAGTTTGACGAAGGCGAGTAATTTACTCGCTTTTTTAGTTCCAATCTCTAGCCTCCAAACTGAATAGAGCGCAATCCCCTTTCCTAGCTAAAAAGCACAGCGATATCTCTCCCAAATCTTTGCGACTGCTCTGGTCACTCAGCAAATAATTTTGTCCTGTTTCACAAGTTGTTATTAAAAGGTGCCTAGAATTAAGTTATTATTCAAAGCATTGTAAATATCAGGAATTGGGAGGAACGAATGGCAGAGCAAATAGAATTCGACCAAGCTCACCAAGCCCTCCAAGAAGTCACAGAAGCGCTGGAAAACGGCCGCTTCGTCCATGTTCGTCGTCAGCTTCAGGACATGGAACCTGAGGATATTGCTCACCTTTTAGAAGCATCCCCACGTAAAAGCCGTGAAGTTCTTTGGCAACTTACCGACCCCGAAGATTACGGTGAAATTCTTGACGAACTAAACGAAGACGTTAAAGACAGTCTTGTATCAAAAATGGCTCCCGAAGACCTTGCAGAGGCGACGGAAGGCATGGATACCGATGACGTAGCATACGTCCTACGTAGTTTGCCAGATGATCTTTCCCGTGAAGTTCTCTCCCAAATGGATTCAGCAGATCGTGCTCGCGTCGAGACGGCACTGTCTTATCCTGAAGACACCGCTGGTGGGTTGATGAACACGGACGTTATCACGATTCGTGGTGACGTTGATGTCGACGTAGTCCTGCGTTATCTGCGTATGAAGGGCGAGCTGCCTGAAGCCACCGATGCACTCTACGTGATTGATGACGAAAGCAAACTGATTGGCGAACTCCCAATCACGACACTTATTACGACCCAACCCGACGTAAAAATTATCGACGTCATGGAAGATGCTGACGATGCGATTACCGTTGACACCAGTGACTCAGACGTTGCTAGCCTGTTTGAACGTCGTAATTGGGTGTCAGCACCCGTAGTGGATGAAAACCAGCACCTTGTTGGTCGTATCACCATTGATGACGTGGTTGACGTTATTCGTGAAGATGCCGAACACTCAATGATGAGTATGGCAGGTATGGATGATGACGAAGATACCTTCGCTCCCGTCTTCAAATCCGCGCGTAAACGCAGTGTTTGGCTCGGAGCCAATGTCCTAGCTGCATTAGCCGCAGCTTCGGTTTCCAACATGTTTGAAGCCACGCTGGACCAAATGGCGGCAATTGCGGTCTTGATGACCATCGTGCCATCCATGGGTGGTGTTGCAGGTAACCAAACCGTTGCACTGGTTATTCGTGGCCTTGCTTTAGGTCATATCGGTGACTCGAACAAACGTGAATTGTTGATGAAAGAAGCCGCGATCGGTTTGCTTAACGGCATCATGTGGGCGTTGATCATCGGTGGTATCGTTGTGGTTTGGAAAGGTAACTGGATGCTCGGAGGTATCATCTCTGCCGCCATGTTGACCAACCTGTTCGTGGCCGGGGTTGCAGGGGTAACCATCCCTGTCCTTCTGAAGAAGATGAATATCGACCCTGCCCTTGCTGGCGGTATGGCACTGACGACTGTCACTGATGTGATTGGCTTGTCTGTTTTCCTTGGTCTCGCAACCTTGCTGATCTAAGCCAGTAACCAACAATGAGCATTAAAAAAGCCTGATGAACACATCAGGCTTTTTGGTATTTCGCGCTAGTAACTATTATTCACCTGCGACTTTCATTGTATCGAGCAAGATAGAACCGGTTTGGATTTGTGAGCGTGTTTCAATATCACTACCAACTGCCACTATCTTCGTGAACATGTCTTTTAGATTACCGGCGATGGTAATTTCAGAGACTGGGTATTGGATTTCACCGTTCTCAACCCAGAAGCCTGCCGCACCGCGAGAGTAATCACCCGTTACTACATTTACACCTTGGCCCATCACTTCTGTTACCAAAAGGCCTGTGCCCAATTCCTTCAGCATTTGCTCAAAGTTTTGGCCTGTCGACTTCACGTACCAGTTGTGAATACCACCAGCGTGACCGGTTGGCTCCATCTTCATCTTGCGAGCGGCATAACTGGTCAGTAGGTAGGTCGCCAACACACCATCGGTAATGATTTCACGATCTTGCGTATAAACGCCTTCGCTATCGAATGGGCTGGAAGCCAAACCGCGCAATACATGCGGACGCTCTGAAATATTGAACCATTCAGGCAAGACTTGTTTACCCAAATGATCCAGTAAGAAAGAAGATTTGCGGTACAGGTTGCCACCGCTGATCGCCATCACTAGGTGACCAATCAAGCCAGTTGCCACATCTGCCGCAAACATAATTGGGTATTGGCCCGTTTTCAATCGTTGAGCATCCAGTCGGCTTACAGTATTTTCCGCCGCTTTGCGGCCGACGGTTTCTGGCGTCCACAAATCATCACGATGGCGGGCAACGGTATAGCTGTAGTCACGTTCCATTTCGCCATTTTTGCCTACGCCAATAACGCAGCAGCTTGTGCTGTGGCGGCTAGACGCGTAGCTTGCTAACAAACCATGGCTGTTTCCGTACACTTTGACGCCGTAGTGGCTATCGTAGCTTGCACCGTCACTTTGCTTGATTGCATCGCTGTAGCTTAGCGCTTCTTTCTCAGCGGCAATCGCCACTTGTGCTGCGTAGTCTGGGTCTGGAGAGTCTGGGTGGAAAAGGTCAAGATCTGGCACCTCTTTCACCATAAATTCTTTCGGCGCTGGGCCTGCGAACGGGTCTTCAGATGTGTAATGAGCGATATCAAGCGCGGCATTCACTGTCTGTTCAATCGCCGCTTCACTCAAATCAGATGTGGAAGCGCTGCCCTTACGTTGGCCTCGGTAAACGGTAATGCCAAGCGCACCATCACTGTTGAACTCGACATTTTCTACATCACCCATTCGAGTGGAAACACTCAAACCTGTGCTTTTAGTAATTGCGACTTCTGCTGCATCCGACTTCGCCGACGCGAGCTCCAATGCTCGTGCCACGGCTTGCTCTAGCTCGGTACGTTGCTCAGCAACCTGCTGTTTAATATCCATTGTCTTTCACATCTTGTATTCAATACGCAATAGAATAACAAGAATTTCGCTTTCTCCCCACGATTCTTGTTAAAATAGTCATAATATTAATCAAAACACAGGCAACTGAAATGGCACGTAAGAATCAAAAAGCGCCATGGGAACCAGAAGAAGAGATCATCTGGGTAAGTAAATCCGAGATGAAGCGAGACATGGAAGAGCTGCAAAAGCTTGGCGAAGAGCTTGTCGGCCTAAAGCCAGCAGTTCTCGAAAAGTTTCCATTGAGCGAAGACCTGCGAGAAGCAATTGCCGATGCACAGCGCTTTAAGAACGAAGCGCGTCGTCGTCAGCTACAACGTATCGGTAAATTGATGCGTTATGAAGACCCAGAACCAATCCAAGCGGCATTGGACAAAGTACGCAACAAACACTCACAAGCAACAGCAGCGCTTCATAAACTGGAAATGCTGCGTGATCGCGTTGTGGAAGAAGGCGACAAAGCCATTGATGACGTCATGGAATTGTACCCAGAAGCGGATCGTCAGCGTCTACGTCAACTTGCACGCCAAGCAGCGAAAGAGAAAAAAGCCGGTAAACCAGCAAAATCTTACCGTGAAATTTTCCAAATCCTGAAAGCGTTAAATGAAGAAGAAATCTAATCTTCCTTCGTAAACCATAAAGACAAAGCAGACCACTAGGTCTGCTTTTTTAATGCGGATAATCAACGCCCACTAAGCGAGGCGATTGAGGAGCTCTCCGCGCTGAAACGCGTTAATGTTCTCAATCAGAATGTCAGCCAAGCGTTGAATCGACGAATCACTTCCCCACGCAACATGAGGCGTTAACAGCAAATTCGGTAAGTGAATATTAGCGATCAGAGGGTTGCTCTCATCGGCAGGCTCCTGAGTAAATACATCAAAACCCGCAGCTGCGATCTCACCCTGTTTTAGCGCATCCACCAACGCTTGCTCATCAACCAAACCGCCACGACCGGTGTTGAGTAGAATCGCGTTTGGTTTCATTTGCTGTAACTCGGCTTTGCCAATCAAATTCTGCGTATGCTCGTTAAGCGGACAGTGCAAAGTCAACGCGTCAGAGTGTTTCAACACTTCCTCAAATGGCACATAACCTGGTCGACATTCTGCCGCTCCTTTACGCTCCGCAAATAAAACCGTCATTCCTAGCGCTTGAGCCAGATTCGCCGTGGCCTGCCCCAAGACACCACTACCGACGACACCTAGTGTACTGCCGCCAACATCCCCGATGGAATGAGTAAAAAAGCAGAACTGCTTATTTCGCTGCCATTCACCAGCCGCAATGTCTTGATGGTACCCAAGCAAGTTTCGACGCAAAGCAAACAACATCGCGATCACATGCTCAGGCACAGATCGAGTGGCATAACCACGCACGTTCGCGACTGCAATGCCATGTTCAGCACAATAGTTTACATCGACATTGTTAAACCCTGTCGCCGCAACGGCAATCATCTTGAGCTGAGGCAGCTGCGAAAGTACCGATTGATCCAGCACCACTTTATTGCTGATGACGATATCGGCATCAGCCAAGCGTTCAACCACGAACTCAGGCGGTGTCAGTGCATACTCCATCCAATGATGAGGAAACTCAGGGCGCGGGACTTGAATGTGATTGGGAATGGTGGCGCGGTCGAGAAAGACCACTTTAGGCAGTGACATAACGGCTCCTTGTTCACTGCCTAATGAAATCTATTTATGGGCGTGGCAGTGTTTTGTAATCAGGTAATTTACGCTCTGGATCGAAATAGTCAAAGATCATCTCTTCGGCTTCCTGGTAAAAGTCACACGGAACAAAAATACTGCGGAGCCAGTGACTTTTCGGATGGTAGAAGCTCAATTCAGAAGCGTGCAGTTCCAAACGCTCAGAGAAAGCTTTGGCTTCTTCGGTCGCGTAGAACTCGTCACCAACAATAGGGTGACCCAACGCTTGCATGTGCACACGCAATTGATGTGAGCGGCCAGTAATAGGCAGTAAACGTACGATGGTCGTCTTTGTTCCGTCTTCGTGTTCTTCTCGCTTCGCGACTTGGAAGAGAGTTTTTGATGGCTTACCATCTTCAAAACACACTTTTTGCAGCGGACGGTTTGGCCAGTCACAGATCAATGGCAGATCGATTTCGCCCTCTTCCTGCTCGACATGACCCCAAACGCGTGCGTAGTAAATTTTATGCGTTAAGCGGAACTGGAACTGCTTTTTCAACGCACTTTCTGCTCGCTTGTTTTTAGCCAGTATCATCAATCCCGACGTCGACATATCTAAGCGATGCACGACTTGGATATCTGGGTACTCTTCCTGTAAACGACTCCACATGCTGTCATGGTGCTCTGCAAGACGTCCCGGAACTGACAACAAACCAGATGGCTTATTCACAGCCAAGATATGGTCGTCCTCAAAAACGATGTCGATCCAAGGATCAGTTGGTGGGTTGTACTCAAGCATTGCCATGGGTGGGATCTCTAGAAAATAAAAACGCCGCGATTATAACGAGGGCTCAGCCAAAACGCATTTTAATTTCGCGACCAATGAAAACACCAAAACCAACATGGTTAATCAAGTCAATAAATTCGAAAAATAAAATAAAAACTGTTTTGTAAATATAGTTTGACAAGTACTGCGGGAGTGATATTTATAGAGTGGTTACCCAAATAACTTTATTCCGTTCGGAAAAGCACCCCATAACATTAAATAAGGTTTCACGCCGTTTGGATTCCCGCGAACCGTTCTCGCGGGGGAAGGTTATGCCGTTATACACAACATCAAAGGACAATAAGAAATGGAATCCGCCGTACCAGATCAACCCCAATCCAGAATATCGCTATTTTTCCGCTCACTTGGCCCAGGCATCCTAATGGCTTCTGCGGCGGTGGGTGGCTCTCACCTTGTAGCCTCAACCAAAGCGGGCGCCATCTATGGCTGGCAACTTGCCGCACTCATCCTGCTCGTAAACCTGTTTAAATACCCATTTTTCCGAGCTGGCGTGCAATACACGATGGGCACTGGGCTTACGTTAGTCGAAGGCTACGCGAGACTGGGTCGCCCTTACCTTTGGCTGTTTCTGTTCTTAAGTGTGGTGTCGGCGGTGATCAACACCGCAGCATTGTTGATGTTTAGTGCGAGCCTGCTGGGTTACTTCATACCGTTTTCACTGTCGATGGCATCGTTGAGCATCATCGTTTTGGTCACGTGTTTGATCATTTTATTCGCCGGCCATTACAAAGCACTCGACACACTTTCGAAAGTGATCATGTCCGTGCTCACCATTGCAACGCTGCTTGCTGTTGTAATTGCGTTTGGTAACCCAGTGGAACCCGTCGCGAACTTTGAATCACCTTCCCCTTGGTCAATTGCGGCAATTGGTTTCATCGTGGTTACGATGGGGTGGATGCCAGCACCAATTGAGATTTCGTGTTTAACCTCAGCGTGGCTAAAGCGCCAGTCGAGTCAGCAAGAAGTAACACCTCGCTCTGCTCTGTTTGACTTCAACGTTGGCTACATCGGTACAGCCGTTTTGGCGCTAGTGTTTGTTTCGCTCGGTGCGTTAATGCTGCACGGTTCTGGAATTGAACTGAAGAGCTCCGGGGTAGGCTTCTCGCATCAGTTGGTTGGCTTGTACGCTTCGACCATCGGGGAATGGTCACGTTACTTAATCGCGGTGATTGCGTTCTTCTGTATTTTCGGCAGCACAATTACCGTTATTGACGGTTACTCGCGCGTAATTGCTGACTCACAACGCCTGTTGCGCTCTCAAGCGGAAACCGATCCAAAAGCAACGTCAGCGATTATGTTGGCGGTATCATTGCTGGCGCTAGGTATCGTCGTATTCTGGGCATCGGCACTGCTACCTATGCTCGACTTCGCGATGGTTCTAGCGTTTATGACGACACCATTCTTCGCGCTACTGAACTACATCTTAGTGAGCAAAACGGACTTACCGGAACCGCTGGCGGTGGGACGCAAACTGAAATGGCTATCGATTGCTGGGCTGATTTACTTGTTTGGCTTCTTAGCTTTGTTTATTTGGTGGAAGTGGTTGATGTAATCCGCAGGCAAACCGCAGATAAAGAAAAAGGTCTTCGATTGAAGACCTTTTTTAATGCGTTTTACGCGATTAGTTGTGGCTCACCACGATCAGACGGAGCGAATCGAGCTGCACTTGAGCTTGATTGATGTAACCAGTCAGCTCTTTGATTTGTGCTTCAATCGCTTCAATCTCTTCATCACGAATGTTTGGGTTCACCGCTTTCAAGGCTTGTAAACGCTCTAGCTCCGCATTCAAGCTTTGCTGCATATCTTGCTGCGCTTGCTTACGAACGGCTTCCACTTTCTCTTCAACCAGCACATCACCCGCTTCAATCAAACGGTGCACGTCTTTTTGCACAGACGTCACCAGCTTGCTGCCAAGATGACGGTTTACTGGGCTAAGTTGACGGTTGAAACCTTCAAACTCTACTTGAGCCGATAGATCGTTACCACGCGAGTCCATCATCAGACGGATTGGCGTTTTCGGTAAGAAGCGCGTGATACCGCTGCGTTTTGGTGCTTGCGCATCTACCGCGTAAATCAGTTCAAGCAGAATCGTACCAACTGGCAACGCCTTGTTTTTCAACAGAGATACCGCAGAAGTACCCACACCTTCACTCATCAGAAGATCGATACCACCTTGGATCATTGGGTGTTCCCAACTGATGAAGTGCATGTCTTCACGAGAAAGCGCGGTATCGCGATCAAAAGTGATCGTCGCACCTTCGTATGGCAAACCAGGGTAGCTTGGCACCATCATGTGCTCTGATGGCGTCACCACCAGTGCATTTTCGCCTTTGTCGTCTTGGTTCAAACCAATCGTATCAAACAGAGAAAGCGCAAACGTGACTAGGTTTGTATCACCATCGGTTGATTCAATTTTCTCAACGATTTGCTGAGCTTTTTCGCCGCCGTTGGAGTGCATTTCTAGCAAGCGGTCACGACCTTGCTCTAGTTGCGATTTCAATTCTTTGTTCAGCTTCGCTGATTCTTCGATGATCTCATCCAGAGTGCTGGTATCTCCTGACGCCAGAATCTCAATCAGAGCGTCTGAGTACTTGTCGTAAACCGCACGACCTGTCGGGCAGGTTTCTGCAAAGGCGTTCAAACCTTCATCGAACCAACGCGCTAGGATCGCTTGCGATGTGCCTTTCAAGTAAGGAACATGAATGTCGATATCGCGGTTTTGACCGATACGGTCCAAACGTCCAATACGTTGCTCAAGCAAGTCTGGGTTGAATGGCAAGTCGAACATCACCAGTTGGTTGGCAAATTGGAAGTTACGACCTTCAGAACCGATTTCGCTACAGATCAGAACCTGTGCACCGCCTTCTTCTTGCGCAAAGTAAGCCGCAGCTTTGTCGCGCTCAAGAATCGACATACCTTCGTGGAAGACCGTCGCACGGATGCCTTCGCGTTCACGCAGCGCTTGCTCCAATTGCAATGCCGTGCTCGCACGAGAAGCAATCACGAGAATCTTCTCGCCGCGTTTCTCTTTTACTTTTTCAAGTAGCCAGTTCACACGTGAGTCAAACTGCCACCAGCTTGCGTCATCGCCTTCAAATTCTTGGAAAATTTCTTCCGGGTACAGGTTCTTCATCGCACGCGCTTCAGAACTCATCTTACCGCCAATCATCCCTGCCACACGCATTGACGTGGTGTACTGCTGTGGGATATCCATCGGCATAAGATGCACATTACGCGTTGGGAAACCTTTGATTGCCGCACGCGTGTTACGGAACAAAACACGCCCCGTACCGTGACGGTCCATTAGGTTATCGATAAGCTCTTGGCGCGCTGATGCTTTCGCCTCTTCATCGCTGTTGCTTTCGATAATTCGGAAAAGTGGTTCTACGTCTTGTTCAGACAACAGTTCAGTGATCTGGTTTTTCGCGTCATCAGGCAGCTTTTCGCCTGAGAATAGTGAAGTAATCGCATCAGCTACAGGCGCGTATTGCTCTTCTTCCTCGACGAACGCTTCGTAATCATAGAAACGATCGGGATCCAGCAGGCGTAGACGAGCAAAGTGGCTTTCACGACCAAGCTGTTCTGGCGTTGCCGTCAGTAGCAACACGCCCGGCGTACGTTCAGCCAAGCCTTCTACCACTTGGTATTCACGGCTTGGTTTGTCTTGGCTCCACTCAAGGTGATGCGCTTCATCGACAACAAGCAGATCCCATTCGCCTTCTAGCGCTTGTTCAAAACGCTTGCGGCTCTTACGTAGGAAATCGAGAGAACACAGCACGTATTGCTGAGTATCAAATGGGTTTTCAGCGTCCGCGAATGCTTCAATACAACGCTCTTCGTCGAAGATAGAGAAATGCAGGTTGAAACGACGCATCATCTCAACTAGCCATTGGTGTTGCAGTGTTTCAGGCACCACAATCAAAATGCGTTCAGCACGACCAGACAACACTTGCTGGTGAATGATCATGCCCGCTTCAATGGTCTTACCCAAACCTACTTCATCCGCCAACAAAACGCGTGGCGCGTGACGGCGACCGACTTCATGCGCGATGTAAAGCTGATGAGGGATCAAACCTGCTCGCATACCACACAAGCCACGCATTGGGCTCTTGTGCTGTTCAAACTGGTTGGTTAGCGCACGGTAACGAAGAACGAAGTTGTCCATGCGGTCGATTTGACCCGCATACAACTTATCTTGAGGTTTGTTGAAACGAATTTGGTTGCTAAGGAAAATCTCACGCAGAACAACTGCGGTTTCTTGCGTGTCTTCACGAGTACCGAAATAGGTGTACAGACCTTCATCTTCCAGTACTTCTTCAACTTTCAGAGACCAACCTTCTTGGCAATCGATGACATCACCGACGTTAAACGTTACTCGGGTAACAGGTGCATCGTTACGTGCGTAAACTCGGTTTTCCTCTGACGCTGCAAACATCAATGTCACAGTACGAGCATCCATTGCTACTACGGTACCTAAACCTAAATCGCTTTCCGTATCGCTAATCCAGCGCTGCCCCAAAGCAAATGTCATGAATTGACTACCTCGTTATTAGTTCTTGATTCGTATTTCTTGTTGGTCTACTCACACCCGAGGGCATGGATAATAGTTTAGATCTGATTCTGGCTTCTGCTATGCACATTGAGCTCGTCATGCGAGTGTGGACTGAACATTTTTAAGTCAGCTCAACATGATAAATCGGACGTAGCCTATGCGCAGAAAAAGGTCGCTAATCTTACTTGAAGCTGTGATTTAGGTCACGCCGAAACCGCACCAAGCGGAAACTTTTTTTCCCAAATTACAAATGCAATCAAATTGTAAAAAACTAATGCCAATTATTAAGTTGTTGGAAGTAAATATTACGTATACTTCTAATGAGGGGCGCTTAAAGACATTGCATATAATTTGAGCGCATTAGTACACGATTAGGATCAACACGGGTTTGCAGTAAGTTGTCTTGCTACTCGGTTGCTAACTAACCGACGATAGCCCGATAACCTCTATTGCAAGCAATCAGAGTTAGGTCATTTCTTATGTTGAATTTGGCTTAACCACTCGCAAGCAAAGCCGCGCTGCGGCAAGGAGACGCTATGGGCGATACCGATCGGAAACTGTTTGTACTTGATACCAACATCCTTCTTCATGAACCCTTCGCCATCTTCTCTTTCCAAGAACACGATGTCGTCATCCCTATGACCGTGTTGGAAGAACTCGACCGAATTAAAGACAGCAAACGCGATGTTGCAAGAGACGCACGCGTAGCTATTCGCGCTTTGGAAGATCTCTTTAAAGACGCAACGCCAGATGAAATTTCAGAAGGCATTCCCGTATCGAAAGAAAAACCAGACCAAGGCTCTATTTCCATTTTGGCGGATTTTGAATTGCAGGAAACCGTCAAAGCTTTCGCCGACAAAGCCGGTGACAACCGTATTCTCAACGCGGTGCTTTATCTGCAAAACAAACGAGCACCACGAGAAGTCGTGCTTATCACCAAAGACATCAACATGCGTCTGCGCGCGAAAGGAGCCGGAGTTCGCTTTGTTGAAGACTACCGAACCGACCAACTCATCGACGACATTCAATACCTCACTAAAGGCTTCCAACAACGAGAAGGCGATTTCTGGAGCGGCATTGATGAAGTTGAAAGCTACGCGTTGGGTGGCAGAACTTATCACAAACTCAGTCGTGAGCCTTTTGACCCAACGTTCATCAACCAATACGTCATTGATGAAGACAGCGATTTTGCAGGCCGCGTTGAAACCATCAATGAAGACAAGCTAACCCTACTCGACCTAAGCCGAGAACGCATGATGCACCGCCGAGCTTGGGACATCACACCAAAAAACATTTATCAGGCCATGGCGCTCGATGCCCTACTCGACCCTGATATTGATTTGGTGATCCTCACTGGTGCGGCGGGTAGCGGTAAAACGCTATTGGCTATGGCAGCTGCGCTCGAGCAAACTATTGAAAAAGGCATGTTTGATAAAATCATCGTCACGCGTAACACGCCAGACATTGGTGAGTCGATTGGCTTCTTACCAGGCTCAGAAGAGGAAAAAATGATGCCTTGGTTGGCGGCGGTAACCGATACTTTGGAGGCGCTGCATAAGCACGATCACTGCACCGAAGGCTCGTTGAAATACATCTGCGATAAAGCCAACATTCAGTTTAAGTCGATCAACTTTATGCGTGGCCGTTCGATTCAAAATGCGTTTGTGTTGCTTGATGAGTGTCAAAACCTCACTGCATCACAAATCAAAACCATCATCACCCGCTGCGGTGAAGGAACCAAAATCGTCTGCTCCGGTAACTTGGCGCAGATTGACTCACATTACCTCACCCCAGTGACGTCAGGTTTGACCTACATGGTTGAACGCTTCAAGAACTTTGAAGGCAGTGCGAACATTCACCTCAACGGCGTGGTTCGTAGCCGCTTGGCAGAGTTTGCAGAAGAAAACCTCTAACCCACATCGATTCACGCACAAAGTAAAAGAGCGCTCCAATGAGCGCTCTTTTTATCAAGATTCGAGTGATTTATTCGGTGCCACCAACAGTCAGTGAATCAAGCTTCAACGTTGGCTGACCAACGCCTACTGGCACGCTTTGCCCTGCTTTACCACAAACGCCAACACCTTTATCGATGCTTAAGTCGTTACCGACCATCGACACTTGCTGCATCGCTTCAATGCCTGAACCGATTAGAGTTGCCCCTTTGACGGGACGAGTCACTTTACCATCCTCAATCAAGTACGCTTCTGATGCAGAGAACACGAACTTACCAGAGGTGATATCCACCTGACCACCACCGAAGTTAGGCGCGTAGATGCCTTTCTTCACGGTAGAGATGATTTCTTCTGGTGTGTGTTCACCTGGCAGCATGTAGGTATTAGTCATGCGTGGCATCGGTAAGTGCGCGTAAGATTCGCGGCGACCGTTACCCGTTGGGTTTACCCCCATTAGGCGCGCGTTCAGCTTGTCTTGCATGTAGCCTTTCAATACGCCATTTTCGATCAGCGTGTTGTACTGACCATTCACACCTTCGTCGTCCACATTGAGTGAACCACGTAGATCTTTCAGCGTACCATCATCCACAATCGTACATAGCGATGACGTCACCTGCTGACCCATTTTGCCAGAGAATACCGACGACTCTTTGCGGTTGAAATCCCCTTCTAAACCGTGACCTACCGCTTCATGCAGCAGTACGCCCGGCCAACCAGAACCAAGAACCACAGGCATCATACCTGCAGGTGCAGCTTCTGCTTCTAGGTTAACTAACGCCATACGGATGGCTTCGTCCGCGAAGTGGAAGGCTTGCTTCACACCATCTGTTTCAGACAAGAAGAAATCGTAGCCAAAACGACCACCACCACCAGCACTGCCACGCTCGCGACGGTCACCTTTCTGTGCAAGTACACTGATGGATAGTCGAACAAGCGGACGAGTATCACCAGCGAAAGTGCCATCTGTAGCGGCAACTAGCATTTGCTCGTGCACGCCACTGATGCTGATAGAAACTTCTTTGATCAGAGGCTCTTTAGTGCGAATGTACGCATCCAAAGACATCAGTAACTCGGTTTTTTGTTGTTTTTCCCAGCTTGCTAGCGGGTTAACCGCATCATAGTAAGCTTGATTTTCCGAACGTTTGAATGCTTGAACTTTGCCATTTTGGCCCTGCTGCGCAATGCCTCGCGCCGCAATAGCACTTTGCTTCAAACCTTCCGGATTGATTTGATCTGAGTAGGCGAAACCGGTTTTTTCGCCCGTCACCGCACGCACACCAACACCACAATCAATGTTAAAAGAGCCATCTTTGATGATGCTGTCTTCTAGAACCAGAGACTCGTGCCAGCTGGACTGAAAGTAGATGTCCGCATAATCGATCTGGCGCGTAGCAATGCTGGCAAGCGTGTCAGCAATGTCCTGCTCTGTCAGACCATTTGGGGCAAGGAGTGCCTGTTCTATTTGGTTTGTGCTCATAGTTAGCTCTTTTATTTCCGTCTCAATTCATTTTGAAAGCGACTGTGTTGAGTCAGCGGCATATTCTGCCTTACTTGCTGGGTTTGTGACAAATCTATCTCTGCCACCAGCAAACCCACTTGGTCTTGAAGTTGTTTGTGAATGCGTCCCCAAGGGTCAATCACCATGGAATGCCCCCACGTTTTACGGCCGCAAGAGTGTGTTCCCGTTTGTCCACTGGCTAAAATCCAACATTGCGTTTCACTTGCTCGAGCTCGCAGCAACACTTCCCAGTGAGCTTGCCCAGTAACCGCAGTAAACGCGGCGGGAACAACAATGATATCCGCCCCCGCTAAACGCAGTGCTTTGTACAATTCGGGGAAACGAACGTCGTAACAAATGCTCAAGCCGACGCTGCCGATATCCGTTTCTGCCACCACAATTTGGTTGCCCGCGGTGAAAGTATCTGACTCTCGGTAGCTGCCATGGCCATCTTCTACATCGACATCAAACATATGCAGCTTGTCATAATGGGCAATGCATTTTCCGTGAGGTGGTAAAACGAGCGTCGTCGTTGTCACACCTCGCGCGGTTTGAATCGGCATACTACCAACGACAAGCGTCAGTTGATGACTCTTCGCGATATTGGCTAAACGCTCTTGAATAGCACCGCTACCTAACGGCTCTGCATGTTGATGGTACTCTTCTCGACTGGCAAACAACACCGCATTTTCCGGCGTGAGCACCAGCTTTACTCCTTGATTGGCCGCCAAAGTACATTGCTGGTCAATAAAGTCCAAATTCGCCTGAATATCAGGCCCCGAAGTCATTTGAATGATGCCAACACGTTCCATGTGTTCTCTTCCTTCTACCACTTAGTCGGGCGATCTATTTAGCCTGCTCACGCAGTTTTTCTGGCAGCTTGTATTCGCCTTTACTACGTGAAATCTCTTTTACGGTTGGTGAATCTAACGGGCCTTTGACCTCGTAATTCACTTGGGTGAACACCTCTACAACTGGAGAAATTACCGTAGAAATCGCCAGCACGTACAGAGCAGTTTGAGGGGCTACCGCAAACGCCGTCAACATTGGCAACCCTGACGTAATATCCGGCGTAAACTTCACTTCCGCATCCACCATTCTGCTGGTCATGTTTGCAATACCACGAATTTGCATTTCACCAGCTAGCGCATCCATCACAATATCATTAGTGATGAACACACCATCTTGGATTTTGCCTGTACCCGTGATGGAGTTGAACGCCATGCCTTTGTCGAATACGTCGGTAAAATCGAGCTGCATCTTACGAATGATGGAGTCCAAGCTAAATAGGCCAAGCAAACGCGCCGCGCCGCTGACTTCACTCACAACCCCTTTGCCAAACTCCGTCGAGACATTCCCCTGCAAGGTTGGTGTCTTCATCGACCAAGGCGCACCATCCCAATTCATATTGGCGTTGATCTCAAATGGCGCTTGCTGGATCCCAGACGTGATACCAAAACGCTCCATCAGATCCGTATTGTTATCGCCTTTCATTTTTAACGTCAGATTGGAATGGCTACGATCTTTGGTCAGCTCCCACCAACCATTCATATCGATGCGGTTTTTGCCGCTACTGAAGGTAATGTTTTTCCACTCCAAACGATCATCTTGACGCTGTAAGTCGACATTCACTTTGCCAACCTTGTAACCTTGCAGCCAAAAATCGTCGATGTTCAATGTTAAGTTTGGCATCTCTGCGTGAAACTTGCGGTCAAAGTTGGTAATAAGTGGCGCACTCTGATCTTCACTAGCGAAAATCGAACTGCGCTCTTTGGTCATTTCCTCAAAGTCTGGCAAGTACAAATGTAAATGGTCTAGAGACACCGATAAATCGTACGGTTTGAGGTACGTTGCTTTGCCTTTCACCTCTTGGCTACTCACGTCCAACTGCCAACTTAGGTTCTTTTTACTGGCATTCAATGCCACATCGTGAAACTCAATGCCGCCCAGCAACAAGTTCGGCGTTTCGACTTCAATACGCGTTGGTAAAGGAATCGTAGGCGTCTGCATGTTTGCCAGCACCGATTGCGCTTTACTCTCTGGCGTATCCAGTAACGTCGCCCACTTATCTAGGTTTAACTCATCTAGACGAATCGAAGCATCGTGCCCAACGACAGGGCTAATTTTAAAACCGCCTTTGCCTAACACTAAGTTGGTCGCGGTTAACACTGGCACATCGCCCGAGATATCAATTTCGGTCTGATATTTCGCATTTGGGATTTGCAAACGAGCCGAAATGCTCTCCTGATTCCCCGATGCTTGGAGTTTCGCCTGACCAGCTTCACCGACCTTTTTCGTCAATGGGTATGGGTATTCACTGGCTAATCGACCGAGCTGCGCCAACACATCCACTTGGTAAGTAAAACCCACATCGTTGAGCTGCAAGTCAATGTCCATTTGCCAAGGTGCATGACCGGAAACCAAGCTCAACCAACGTTCACCTAAATAAGGCTTGAGAGGCTCTACATCCCAATCACCTAAAGTATTGATGGTCACATTGTAGCCTTGGTCCGCACTTTCGCCGTGGAAATCGAGTGAAATAGGCTGCGAGAGTAACTCTGCTGATAAGCCAGATGTCGTCACCACATCGTTGTCGAACTGAATGCGTCCAGTGGCTTTTTCTAGCGTCATTGGCGGCGCATCAATATCAACACGGTTGTCTTTCAAATCCGCATAACCCCAAGCTCGTGCGTCTTTTTCCATATCAAAAGGAATGTTGAGCTGGAACTCGGAATACACCGGGCCACTGACTTGCAAGGCCGTCAAAGCGGCACCAACCGAGTCAACCAGCGGCGTAGCCATCATGTAGTCGCGAACTTCATTACCCGGAGCTGTGGCTTTAGCTTCAATTTCGATATGACCATCTTCAGCCAACTCCGGAATGCGCCCCGTGATGCGTTTAGCATGAACGCCATTTAACGTCGCCGATTTGGAATCCAGATACATGGCGTCGTTTTCAAACAATAGATCAAGCTGCAAGTCGGTAATGGTTGGCCACGCAGTATCAAAACTGAATTTCGCGTCTTTTAAGCCAACCCATGCCTGGAACATGCCGTTGTGCTCTTTGTAAGGAAAATCTCCTAACTCGCCATACCATAGCAATTTGGCCGTGTTTACTTTACCGCCTTGAATTGCGGTCGATAGGTAATCCGTTAGATCTTGGCCTAATGCCAAAGTTGGCAAGTAACGCCAAGTTTCACCAGCGTTGTAGAGATCCGCCTCAGCATAAAACGATAGGAATGGGCTTTGCTCTTTAGGGAAATCGAGTCGAAATGCGCCCAACACTTGAAGGTCCGGAGTCGCAGCCGTGACTTTATCCGACCACAAACGCCAACCTGTCTCATCTTGCTGCCAGATGATGTCGACTTCGCCTTGCTTGATGTTCAATGGGGCTTGGAATACATCCCCGTACGGGAAAACATCATCAATGACCGTGACTTTCGCTTTCGCTTGCTTCAAGTCACCCGCAACGCTGCCTTGCACATGTTGAAAGCCCGGCAACAGTTCCCACTGAGTCATAGCTAACTCATCGAGGTCCGCCGAATAACGCAGCGTATCTAAGCCACCATTCATGGCTAAACGAATGTCTTCAACACGACCTTTCGGCGCTAACTTATTGAGTAAGTCACTGGTTGATTCCGATTCCGGCGCGAGCTTAACGAGTGGAATCAGCGCCTCAATGTCGAGCTGAGAAAGATTGAGCTTCCAGCCATCTGGTTGCCAATCAAAAGCCGCATCAAGTTCAGGCCAGGATTTGTCATCGGTGCGAATTTGAAGTGAGTGACCATTTACTTTCCAACCTTGCTTATCAGGCAAGAGCTTAAACACTCCCGATTCGATAAACAGTTCATGGCGGCCATTTTCATTCCATACGAGCTCAGACGGTTGCAGCTCCACGTACGCATAATTAGGTTGGCTGTGTTTGAGAGTCAGCCAGGTATTCAAACTGACCTTGCCAGACTCCGCCCCCGACTCTTCTTGCATGTAAGTGGTAAGCCAAGGCGTTACCGAGACATCTTGCGCACTCACGTAAAACTCACCAGACACATCACGCAGCGAACCATGATCTTTAAAGTTAGCATTTACTAACAGTGAATTCAGGCTAGCGTCTGCAATACTGACTGTGCCTTCCGCTAAGTGACGTTTGCCTTGGTTACTCCAGCGAAGCTGTTCGATATCGAGTCGACGAGTTTCGCCCGATACCGATTTGTACCAGACGCGTGAATTCGTAATGGTGAAGTCTTCAAACTGGCGCAGCAATAGTGAGTCCAGCTGATCAATCAGCTTAACTTCATTTTGGTCAACATCAGTGGTCGGCTCTTGATTGCTCGACGTAGGTAGAAGATCGACCGTGCGAATATCTAATGCCAAGTTATGAATGGTTAAGTCGGCCACGACGGGCTTAAACTGAAGTAACGATTGAATCAAATCGAATTCAATTTGAATTTCATCAACGGCGAATCGAGCTTCTTGGTTATTCGGTAAGTTAGCTTCTAAGCCGAGTAACGCGATAGAGGGATGGCTATTACGCCAAGAACCAGCAACGCTGGAGATAGAAAAGTCAAAACCTGTGCCTTGTTTGACCCAGGTTTTGATCTCATCTTGGAAGTGGTTAAGTTGTGGCAATGTGACGCGTAGAGTGGTCACTAGAATGGCTAAAAAAACCAAGACAGTGACTAACGTCCACGCGCAAAAACGCCCAAAACGGTTAAAACCAGAATTCACAAATGTTCCAATTACATCATCACGACGTCAAACTGTTCCTGAATGTACAGGGGTTCAGCCTGAATACGGACTTGCTTACCAATAAATACTTCAAGTTCTGCCAACGCATGAGACTCATCACCCAAAAGCGCTTCTGCGACAAATGGCGATGCGTATACGACAAAGTTGTCGGCATCGTACGCTCGGTTTACACGAGTGATCTCGCGCAGAATCTCGTAACACACCGTTTCAACCGTTTTCACGGTGCCACGGCCTTCACAAGTAGGACAACCAGAACAAAGAATATGTTCAATACTTTCGCGCGTACGCTTACGCGTCATTTCAACCAGACCTAACTGCGTAAAGCCATTGATGTTGGTTTTCACGCGGTCTTTCGACAATGCTGCTTCTAACGAAGTTAGTACTCGCTGACGATGCTCTTCTGACGCCATATCGATAAAGTCGATAATGATGATGCCACCTAGGTTACGCAGACGTAACTGGCGAGCAATGGCTTGAGTCGCTTCAATATTGGTATTAAAGATGGTCTCTTCTAAGTTACGACGACCAACAAACGCACCCGTGTTGATGTCGATGGTGGTCATCGCTTCTGTTTGATCGATGATTAAGTAACCACCCGACTTGAGCTCAACTTTGCGCTCCAAAGAGCGTTGAATTTCGTTCTCAGTGTCGTACATATCAAAGATAGGCTTGTCACCTTCGTAAAGCTCAAGCTTATCGGTCAGCTCCGGTACGTACTCAGAAGTAAACTCTTTGAGGTTCTCATATTCTAAACGTGAATCGACCAAAATCTTGTCGAGTTCCGTTCCAACGAAGTCACGCAAAATACGTTGTGCAAGACCAAGCTCGCCATACAGCGTTGAACGTGTCTTGTACTTAGAACGACGCTCCATGACTTTCAGCCATAAGCGTTTTAGGAACGCAGCATCTTGAGAGAGTTCTTTCTCGTCCGCCCCTTCTGCAGCCGTGCGGATAATGAAACCACCGTGCTCATCGCAGTAGTGATTCACCACTTTTTTAAGGCGCTCACGTTCGCTTTCGCTTTCAATACGTTGCGATACACCAACGTGGCTAGCGCCAGGCATAAAGACGAGATAACGGGAAGGAAGTGTGATGTCAGTAGTTAAACGCGCACCTTTAGTGCCAAGAGGATCTTTAACTACCTGTACGACGATATCCTGACCTTGGCGAACCAATTCAGAAATGTCACGAACTTGAAACTGCTGTTTCTCGTTCTCTGCCACACATTCAGTATGCGGAACGATATCAGACGCATGTAAAAACGCCGCTTTATCTAAACCGATATCGACGAAAGCCGCTTGCATGCCAGGCAGCACTCGGCTTACTTTGCCTTTGTAAATGTTGCCCACAATACCGCGACGAGATTCGCGCTCGATATGAATTTCTTGTAGTACTCCACCTTCAATCATGGCCACACGAGTTTCACTCGGGGTCACGTTAAGCAGCAATTCTGCACTCATGTGCACACCTCAAAACAATTATAAAAATTCTTGAATTAGCTGATCGGTTTCGAACAAAGGTAAGCCTACTACAGCGTGATAACTGCCTTCGATTCGGGTGACAAATCGCCCTCCGAGTCCCTGAATACCATAACTTCCAGCTTTATCGCATGGCTCTCCTGACTGCCAATATTGTTCGATTTCTTCGTGAGTCAGTGGCTTGAACCATACGTCAGTGGTGACGACCACCGAGTGTTGTTGTTCCGATGATACGACGCTCACCGCTGTCATCACTTGATGACGACGACCGGATAAGTCAGTAAGCATACGCTTTGAATCTTCAAAACTTTTTGGCTTCTCTAAAACACGGTCATCGCATACTACGACCGTGTCTGAGCCCAATACAACGGAATCAGGCTTAGCCAACGCTAAGCCTGCCTGAGCTTTTTCCAAAGAAAGACGCAGCACGTAATCTTGTGCTTGCTCATCAGCCTGTTTGGCTTCTTCGATGTCCGGTAATACGATATCAAAGTCATAGCCTAGTTGAGCAAGCAGCTCTTTTCTTCTCGGAGAACCCGAAGCGAGAACGAGAGATAGGCTCTTTTTCACCGCATTACCTTACGTGCCAAGCGCGACGAACTCGTCGCATTAATAAAAACATCCATGGCCAAAGTATACAGTTTATTGCCGCCGTCCACAGAGATAATGGATTAAATACTACGTCCTGGTTCAAATATTCCCCACAGAATATCAAAACTTCCAATAACGCAGTAAAAAAGGCAATTAAAATCGACTGTTGCCACAATGCCATGTTACGAATTAGCAAGAAATTCAGTGCCACCAAGTAGATGACAATGGACATCATCATGCCCCGAATTCCTAGCGTTGAACCAATGAGAATGTCCCACAATAAGCCCAACACTAACGCCGTGCCGACGTTTACTCGATGCGGCAATGCCAGCACCCAATAACACGTCACCAAAAATAGCCATGAAGGACGAAGTAGGTCCAATACACCTGGCCAAGGAATGGTTTGCAGAACTAGCGCAACGAAGAAACTAACACCAATCACCATTCTGCTACGCAATACATTACTGGCCATTAGTTACCTCTTGTTCTTGCTCTAACCCGTCATTCGCATTGGATTGCAATACTTTGTGCTGACGATCTTCGTTTGGCCAGATCAACAGCAAGTATCGTAGACGATCAAACTCCACCACAGGTTCGGCTTTGATCGATGCAAATTCTTGACGAGTATCGTGATCCACATTCGTGACCGTCGCCACAGGGTAGCCTTCAGGGTAAATACCTCCCAGACCGGATGTCACAAGTAAATCACCAACTTGAATATCAGTACTGGTTGGAATGTGTTCCAGTTGGATTTCATCCATTTCACCATTACCTGATGCAATCACTCGAATGTCATTACGAATGACCTGAACTGGAATGGCATTTTTTGCATCTGTCAGTAGCAATACGCGCGCATTGTGCGCCGCAACAAACGTAACCTGACCGACAATACCTTTTTCGTTAATAACGGGCTGACCAACGTACACACCGTCAATTTGGCCTTTATCAATCACCACTTGATGACGATAAGGTGAAGTATCCACCGCCATTACTTCGGTCACGACCTTCTTCTCATCACGAACAAAAGACGAGCCAAGCAACTTACGCAAGCGTTGGTTCTCTTCTTTATATTGGTCGAGCAAGATCAATTCGCTTTTTAGACGAAGCACTTCGCGCTTTAAGTTGCGATTGCCTTCTACTAATGCCTGACGAGTATTAAAACGTTCGAATACACCGTCAAACATGCTACGAGGCATATTCGCTGCGTACTGAATTGGCGCAACCATACTGTTGAGTAGGTAGCGAACGTTGGAAAACGTATCTAGACGACTATCAGCCAGCATCAAGCTCGCCGACGCGATGACAGCAAAAAACAGACGTAATTGCAGAGACGGGCCTCTGCCAAAAATCGGTTTCATCTTGTTTTTAACCTGATTGCTTCCATGATTATTGAGCCTTACTTGGCAACCTGAAACGCGTTCAGATATGGAGCATGTTTGAATTACAGAGAGAGCAGAAAAGAAGGTGAAGCCCGTAATGAGCTTCACCTACATTTTTATTCTTCAGAGAACAGATCGCCACCGTGCATGTCGATCATTTCTAGTGCTTTACCACCACCACGTGCCACACACGTTAGTGGATCTTCAGCGATAACTACCGGAATACCCGTTTCTTCCATAAGTAGGCGATCAAGATCTTTCAGTAGTGCGCCACCACCGGTTAGCACCATGCCGTTTTCAGAGATATCTGAAGCTAGCTCTGGTGGACACTGCTCTAGCGCAACCATAACTGCAGAAACGATGCCTGATAGCGGCTCTTGTAGAGCTTCTAGGATCTCGTTTGAGTTCAAGCTAAAGCTGCGTGGCACACCTTCAGCAAGGTTACGGCCGCGAACTTCAATCTCTTGAACTTCATCACCTGGGTAAGCAGAACCGATTTCGTGCTTGATCTTTTCTGCCGTAGCTTCACCAATCAAACTGCCGTAGTTACGACGCACGTAGTTGATAACGGCTTCATCAAAGCGGTCACCACCGATACGTACAGAAGACGAGTAAACCACACCATTTAGAGAGATAACGGCAACTTCAGTAGTACCACCACCGATATCGACCACCATCGAACCTGTTGGCTCAGAAACACGCAGACCAGCACCAATCGCCGCCGCCATTGGCTCGTCAATTAGGTAAACTTCACGTGCGCCCGCACCCAATGCTGATTCACGAATCGCACGGCGCTCAACTTGAGTAGAACCACAAGGAACACAAACTAGTACGCGAGGGCTTGGCTTAAGGATGCTGTTATCATGCACTTGCTTGATGAAGTGCTGAAGCATTTTTTCGGTTACGTAGAAGTCAGCGATTACGCCGTCTTTCATTGGACGGATAGCTGAAATGTTACCAGGTGTACGACCCAGCATTTGTTTTGCTGCATGACCGACTGCCGCAACGCTTTTTGCAGAACCTACACGATCTTGACGAATAGCAACTACAGAAGGTTCATCAAGGACAATACCTTGTCCCTTTACGTAAATTAGAGTGTTGGCAGTACCCAAATCGATAGATAGATCGTTAGAAAACATGCCACGAAGTTTCTTAAACATACTCTTCGCTCATCCTGCAAAAATTTAGAAGACAAAAATTGTCCTAAATGTACCAATGCCTCGCTGTCACAGCAAGGCATTGGTACACAAACATGAGCAGAAAGCCTCAATTTCTTGCAGTTTCCTTACTTAACGCAAGAAACCGAAGTTGTTACTGTCCGGTTAATCCCGGCTCGCCACGATAAATCACGCGATCATTACCACGGTGAATACCAAATGTGACAACGGAAGATGGATTTTCTTCTCCAGCGTTCTTATTATCCCAGTTGTATTTGAGCCAAGGAAGGTTGTTGCCTGTAGAGTCAAGGTCTAGCCTAATTTGAGATTGCTGGCGCACCAATGAATCACATGAGTTTGAATCTTGCTCAGCAATAAAGTCTCGCATAATCCCACCAGAAAGCGTGCCACTCCCTTTTAGTAGAATTTCACAGTCGCTACCATCATTAGGCCAGATATACGTTGGCGTTTTTTCCAGCTTATTCATTACAGGCGTAGTACTGTGGTGTGAGTTAGTTACAAACCTCTCACCATCCCAATATTCTACCTTCAACGGTACCGTCAGTTTCGCACCAACTTGACCACTTACGTCACTCAAGTTCATGCGCCCATACCGAACATTAGGTTGGGAAGGTAAAATTTGGCTATCACTGCGCACGAATGTAGCAGACTGAGTTTTTTGGTCCGTTATTTCATATTTAAACGAGCTTGGATCATGACCTTCCTTAAGAGCCAGTGCTAACTGCGTAACCACTGATTTTTTATCATCACTAGAATTAAATGGACCATCAGGTTTAGATGCTTTCGACCACTCAATAGAATCCACCCATAACTTGTGCCATTTTGCATCCTTCCAACTTGATTTTAATAACTCTTTATCAGAATCAATATTCAATCTCTTTGCGTGATCACCTGTCAATTCGAAGTTCACTTTCAGAGAGTCATCAAACAGACCATAGTTGTTTGTGAGCTTGCTCGTTGCACTAAATGCAGAAACGGAAAATTGAACGTGTGTGAAAGGTTGCTCCATATAAACAGAGTCGTTCTGATTATCTGGATACGCCCACACCTTCTGATCTGAAATCTGGAAATAGTCGGGGTAGAAACGCCCAATCACTGCGCTATCCTCATTTAATAACATATCAACAAGGTAGGTCGCCGATGTTTTCAGACTCAACGAACCTACCTCATCCCATACGTATGGAACGCTTTTACCCGCTTTCGCCTCGTCTTTACTGAACTCTAACTCCGAGTCATTACTTACCGCTAAATTAGCAATATCACCACCCGTTGGATACGAGACAGAAAAATCGACTCCGAGTGGTGCGGTCGTAGATCCATCCGAGAAATAGTTTTGTGTCAGTGGGTAATCACAAACATTCTTTTCACTGTCTTGAGAATCCGAATGAACAATCGGCTTATAAGTTACGTTAAAGCGCTCTCCGGCAGGGATAAAACCATCCCCCAAGTCGTGAGTTGCCGGGTTTGCTTTTCCATCACTTATCGCAGCAATATCGCAAACAGCAATCTTCCAAGGACGAGATTTGACACTAAAAGAGCCATTAAGCACAACGGTTGACGCTTGCGTGCCACCGTCTACCGCAATTGGACAATTATCAGAGTAATTGGGGTCACAAGTAAAGTTCTCGTCTTCAAGCTTAATCGTGTACAACCCCGACTCCATCAGGCTAAAAATTTCATCTGATGATGTGCCTTGCTCTGAGCTGGTAAATTCCGGCGCATACGTCAGCAAGTTTTGATCACTTCGACCACCATTTGGGGCTTTAAGCTCTAACTGGATGCTTGGTGATCCAGTATAGCTTTTAACTACGGTTTGTTGACCATCGCTACACGCCAAGACTCTCGTTTCTATTGGATAATTTTGGCCAGCAACAATGGTTTGATCGCCAACATCAAACTTGAATGGTACAAACTTAAAGGTTGAAGTTTGCGTCTTTGATGAATCATTATTGACGGTAACCTTAACGGTATACTCTTTGTCGAGTTCAATACCATTTTGATCTGCAACGGCAATGCGCAACTTTAATTTACCAAGTTTCGAAGGCACACTGCTGGTAGTAAAGTTCGGATAGGAACCAGTACCCGTGCTCTCGACAACGCCTACTGTGAACTTATCTGCATCAGGATAAACTTGAACAGTGACCTTGGTGCTTTCTGCATGGCCATCATTTTGTGTTTGTATTTCAAACTGAGGTCGTTCAGTTCCGCACGTCAGGGCGTACTGAGTTGCTGGAGATAGTATTACTTTGTAATTATCTGAAGGTGTAAAGCAATGGTTGTCTGTTGCGATAATCTGGGCATCTCCCGTCATGTAGATTTGACGTGCAGTTATCGCCCCTCTAACAATACTGTTATTGTCTATCTGAACACTTGATTCACTGTATAGTAGACCTATAAACTCACTGTCTTCACTAAAGGTCACACCGGAGGCTTTTTTATCATCTTTATCATAATGGACAAGAACAATGAGCTCTCCTGATTTAGTTGAAGTTTTTTCTTCTTTAAACCAGCTTTTGTGATTGTGACCGTTTCCTTTACTTTTATCTTTGCCGCTCATTGAAAGACGTTTGACATGTATCGTAACTTTTTCACCAGCAGGTACCGAAATCACCCCTCCATTATTAATATCTATATTTCCGACCCAATAAGTACCTGTTTTGAAAATAACGGATCCCTTACCGACTCTTAAAGTACCTATCACCTCATTATTCGAAAATTCACGACTATCGTTCCAAACATTCACTTCTTTTAAGTGGTTGTCAACGCTAGGCTCCCTAAAGGTTTCAAGTTCTTGCTTGGTGACCATTAGTCCAGAATCACCTAAGCAGATCCCATCATCACAACTCTTATTTTTCTCCTCATTTGTTATATGAATCGAATTTGGAGAAAAGCCAACATACCGTCTACCATTACTAAGCTGAGCACCAATTATTTTTGCGCTATTACTCATCTGTAACAAAGCACTTGTGTTACCAGACCAAGTTTGAGCAGGAGATGGAAATAATTCACAGACTCCATCTACAGGTGGCTTTTCAAAAAGAAAATATGAAAACTCCTCTAATACATGGCCACGTTCAGAATCTGAATTCATATCTTCTTCATTAATAAGGTATACGCCGTCTCTTTCAACAGAACAGCGACGCAGCCAACCACCATTATCACCCTTTCTCAATTTCTTGGATGCAAGAAACACAGGCGCTTTCGTGAAAGTTACTCCTTGATTAAAAAAGGTTTTCGCATTCTCAGAATCACACCCATCTAATATCGGCCGAATTAGGTTATCATCAGAAGTATCTAACGTAGGGACTGTTTGTCCTTGGCCAAGCCAGAATTTTCTTCGATCATAGTAACCTTCACCTAAACCAGCCACATAAGCAACCTTCTCCTTGTATCTTAACCTATCGTTGCTTCTATTTGGTGTAATTTCCGACCTATCAATAATTAAGTCAAAAGAGTCGTCGTCTGGTTTAAAGGCGATAGCGGTTAACCAAAGAGGAGCATCCTGAGCCTCAGCTTTCTGGTTATTCTCATGCTGATTATTATTTCTTGTTTGCACTTGCACTAACACTCCGGGTTCAGCACCAGTAGAGAATCGAGACTTATAGAACACTTTCTGCTTATGCAAATCTAATCGGTTATTAGCTTTCGATGTAGTTAAGTCAGCATCCACATAGCCAGCAGATATTTTAGCGCCACTCGTGAAAGATATTTCACCAGGCTCAATAACTAAATAATCAATGCTGGTCATTGGTGCATTCACATACTTAACGGGGATTTGGTACTGACCTTCGCTTCTGCATCGCCATTTATATTCTTTCTCGCGATCCCGCTTACCGTAAGATAATCTTTTACATGCTTTAGCATGAGGAGCAATGACTTGCCTAATCACACTACTTTTTTTGTCTACACTCCAAACTCGCAAATCCGATGGGTATTCTGTTTCCGCTGATTTGACTTTTTTGTAGTAATTACCTGCTGAATGTGGATCCACCACATTTCCGTCTTTATCCAAAAACCGGGTCAAGCTCGAATCAATAGATGACATAACAAAAACCAACGGTGGCTCATCGTATGTGTTTTCAAACTGAATCTCACACTCAGCCAGATTATTTTCCTTAGAACACGCCACAGTACCAAATTCAAACTTAGGCTGTTCGCTCCCTGACGCTAGCGCTAAAGAAGATACGAACCAAAAAGAATATATAACTAATATTGCGAATATGTTTTTCATTGTTATTCTACTCCCTCACCCAAACTTCTTGCTGTCGCTGAACTTGTGATAAACCAGAACCACAACTTGCCACGCTTTTGATTGCATAAAGGCCAACACTCTCACCATTATCGGTTAATACCCCAGCATTTTGGCAATCCAACTTAGTAATTTGGCATCCCTTGTCGAATAAACCGCTGTCCGGTGCTAGCGAGCCATCTTTAATATCGTCACACACACTCACTACGGCCGCCGATAGACCAACGGGAAAAAACTGCGTTAACAGCCAGTCATTACTCGACTGAGCGGTAAGCCATGCTTTAGTCCCCAAAAACTCCCGTGTTACTCCGCTTTGGTTCGACCAACTCACCTTCATTAAAGATGCCGCTAAATAGCCCATCACAAGAATGACAAACAGAGTCACGATTAGTACATTGCCTTGTTGGTGATTACGGAACATTTAACACCTGCACATCTTGTTGGTACACACTCTTTTCACCGGATTGCTCAAACACCAATCTTAGGTGGACCAGCCCACCTCGGTGAAGCGAACTATCGTCATATTGAAAACGACTTTGAGATTGGTCATCTGCGTAAACCATGCCATCTGCAATAGTTTGGTTATTGCGTTGTATCTCAGATCCGACAAAGCAGTAGTTAATTATCGCCGATGGATCATAAATGTAGTGTCGATTAGAGACAGAGCGGCTAGTCAAAACTTCTGCCCCCTTCAAAATCTTATAAGACTTATTTGAGTCTATGGTAGTAGAGCCCACATCCACACTATGAGTAGATGAGCTTAAATCACTATGCCGCGTTGGGTTAATCACCATTTTTAAGCCCCCATTAAATTTAGGAGCATCACCAAAAAAGCCAACCACAAACTCAATGTCGTCACCTGCGATAGCGTAAAAACCCGAGTGCTTTATGGGCATAAACTGCAAGCAACTTTTATCATCCTCATCGATAAAAAAACTATTTGGCACCGCATGGCGAATCTCTCGGGATATTTTCTCAATCACAAATTGGGCTTGAGTCTGTAGCCTTTGCCTGTCGATGGTATCGGCATAACCTTTCGCACCAAGCTGCAAATAACCTGCGATACCAAGCATGATGATGCTACCCACCACTATCGTGATGACCATCTCCATCAAGGTAAAACCACGAGGCTTCATTAGTAGTTCCCCCGTATCGCAGACAGTGTTAAAGGCTGAGTCTGCCCGGGGTAAATGGTCATGGTGACGCGCTTATAATCGGTTGCAGCATTGGCAAGCGAGCCATCGCCGCTAACATAATTAACCTCCACCTCTACGCGAAAGTTTTTATAGTCACTTTCCATTGAGGTTCCGAGTACATTGCTTAACTGGCGCTGTGTGGTCGATTCGCAGTTCACCTTGGTGGTTTGTGTATACCAGCAACCAATATAGTCATCGACATCATTAAAACTGGCTGGATTTGATTCACCGCTATCTGCCCCAAGGCTTGTGGAACAATCCGTACCACCAAGGACGGTCTCACCGCAGCGCACTAACCCGCCAGTAAAATCACTGTTGTGATCAAAACCACGCGCGAGGATCTGTGACATAAAACCTTGGCCTAATGCAGCGGCACGAGTTTGATAATGGGGTATGGCTGAGTCTCGAATTTGAGGGACAAGAAAAGAAGTAAACGCCACCATCGCAATACCCATTAAAACAATCGCGATGATCATTTCTATTAAAGTCATGCCACTAGATTTCTTCATGAGCATGTACCTTTAGAAACGTAACCTTGAGAATTAATTTCAACTTGGCAGCGGCTTCGACCATGCTTATCTTCAATTAAGATGTTTACAGCACCACTGACAGGATTGCCGAGAAGGTTAAAATTAATTGTACTTGCGGCACCGCTGATAACGGAAAACTTTGCGGACTTATCGATAACCACGTCACTACGGGCATCTTGTGCACTATCTGTTAGTTCACAGGCAGCAACCGAACCAACACATGAGCTAGAAACTTGCAAACGAAAATTGTTATCAGGACTTGCAACATTAGACTGCATACGATTCACCTGTACTTGGCGAATCACAGAAATCACTCGTTCTTGTAATGTATATGCAGAGAAACTGCTAGAGCCCATAAAACGACTGGCTGCAAAAAATGAAAGGATAGAGAGGAGGACAACCACTAGGATTAACTCCATTAAAGTAAATCCTAATGCAGAGCTGCGAATTTTCATAACCCAACCTTAGGCTTAGAACAAGCGAGATAAGTATACGATGAAATTATGAGAATAATGATAGATTTATAATTTTTCGATTCGAAGTGTGAACAGATGAACAAATAACCAATGTCTAGTTATTTTGCCCCTTTGAACGACCAATTTCTTCTTCAATTCGATCATACGTTTCTTTGTTGCTTAGCGTTTCAGAAACGTGCTCAGCGGTTTGCTTGGTTTGCTCCCACTTTGCTTCGTAAGTTTCTGGCTCGAAGCTGATAAATCTTGGTAATAGCACATAGCCGAGCACACCTAAGATAATCAGCACAACCACAAATTCTATTGCACTCAAACCTGATGATTTACGCATAGGAACCATTCCAAGATTAATCAAAAATAAAGGGTTAAAGGCCAGGCTAGCTGGCCTATCCGTATCTTATGATGAGGATTTTTTATCGCAAGCAGTTTTAGGTTCGTTATTCTTTTCAGGCACCACGACAACAACTTTAGCTGGTTCTGTCGAACTTGCTTCAGTGTAACGAACACAACTTCCTTTATAGTTTTCAATACCATAAACAATTGAACCATCAGTACCCATTGCACCGTCAGTGCTAAGTACAATAAACTCACCTGATTGATCAATTGTTTTACCAATACCGTCTGTATTAGATGCAATAGGGTAGCCGTAAGAATGTTGAACATCTCCAATTTTGTTCTCTGCAGTACCTTTTACCCATTGAGCTTTCTCGATACCATCAATAGCGGCCTTACCAAATGAAATTCCCATACCACCAGCTATCGCACCACTCAAGCCTTCCAGCGTAGCGTCACGAGCATCATCTTGCAGGTTAAGGAAACGTGGTGCTGCAGTTACCGCTAGAATACCTAGGATTACAATAACCACTACTAGTTCGATAAGGGTGAAACCACCTTGTCTTTTCATTGTTTACTCTCTCTATGTAAGCATGCAGTGTGACTGCAAGGTTTCGTTTAGGTCACGCGACCATTTTGGATATTGTCAAAACGGTTTGGAGCAGCAACGTTCACTAAAACTGACCGTGAAGTGGATACTGTATCTACCGCTTGAGCAGAATGACGAATCGCCATTATTCCGAAAAGGTTTGATAACAAAGGTAATCATTTTATGGTTTACCTTTTATTACAACCTTAGGCTTATGGTAATGTTTGCATTATACCGACTTTCATTCCCATTTATAGTACTTAAGTGTCAAAAAATTCACTCCGCCGACATTTCGACGTCTATTATCAGTCGATTAGCGGTAGACATAACTAAAATTGTTTGGCCACTTTCGTAAGTATAGTTGCAGATATAACGATTACTTTTGATTGTTCCGCTAATATCTAATAACTCACTAGCCATAATCTTACGTTGCGGGTAATGAACAGCTAACCAATATCCGCAATCGAGTACGCCTTGTTGTGTGAACGGCGACACCAATCCCCCTTCAGTCATGGTGAGTTGAAAACCATCCATTTCCATATGATTGGGCTCACCTTGCACTAACCACGCTTGGTGATAACGCTGAACACTGTCTAGCATCCAAACCTTTGCGAGTTTGGCACCTGTCGCTTGTGCTTCTTCAGTGACTGGCTGCAATTTAATAGCCATTCCAACCACGATGATGACCGCAACTAAGCCAAACATAATGAGCGTTGCTCGGCTTTGATTCTCAACCACGCATTAGCCGCCTTTGATGATGTCCAGCATCCCCCACATTGGTAAGAAAATACCCAATGCAAGTACCATCACCATCCCAGCGACAATGACCAAAAGTAACGGTTCTATTCTTGCCGTCAGTGTTTTAAGGTCATAATCCACTTCTCGATCATAAAAATCTGAGACTTCGAGCAAAAGTTCATCAATACGACCCGTTTCTTCACCAACTGCAATCATTTGAATAACTAATGGCGTAAAAATATTGCTGTTGATGGCTGTAACAGAGATGGTGCTACCCGCTTCGATGGCTGCTTTCATCTCTAAAATTCGATTTTCTAAAAAGCGGTTACCCAATGCTTCACCAGCAAGTGCCAAAGATTGGTTGAGCGGCACACCTGATTTCAACATCAACGAGAATGTTCGAGCAAAGCGCGACAATTGAGCGCGATTTACGATATCGCCAACGATTGGTAAGCGGAGGCGAAATTTATCAAACTTCTCCCGCCCATCTGCTGTCGCAACCCAAGCTTTGAACACAAAGAATGCACCGACCATAGCGGCAATGAGCAATCCCCAGTAGTGAACAAAGAAGTTGGACGTCGCAATCAAGATCCGAGTTGGAAGCGGCAACTCAACCCCAAAACGAGTAAACATCGATGCAAACTCGGGGATAACCAGAATGTTCAGAATGAACATGGCGATGGTAATAAATACGATAACGAACGTCGGATAGCGCATCGCGGCTTTAATGCGTTTACGTGTTTCTAGCTCTTGCTCATAATAGTTTGCTAGCTGCAGCAATGCCTCATCGAGTCGACCGGTATTCTCACCCACGTTGATCATGGAAACGAATAACGGACTAAACACTTTGTTGTGCGGCTGCATCGCAGACGACAAGCCACGACCATTACTCAACTCAGAAACCACATCTTCTAGCGCTTCTTTAAGCTGTTTGTTTTCACAGTTTTGCAGCAAGCCGCGCATTGAGCGCAGCAAAGGCACACCAGCTTTAGTTAAGCTGAACAACTGACGAGAAAACAGGATAATCACTTCCAGTGGAATGGCAGGAACCAACAATTTAGACAAACTAACGTGGTTCTTTACGCCTTCTTTCTCTAAGCGCAGATTGAGCGGGATGATCCCTTTATTCATCAACGCTTCCGCTGCGGCTTCTGAATTCACCGCATCGATTTTGCCACTGGTTGATGAGCCGTCTAATGTGCGGCCTTGATAACGAAAAGTTGGCATTCACTTACCTACATGAAAATGGGATCAGTTTTACCCGAAGCGTCACCCTCGCCGAGGGTCATCACTTCATCTAGGCTCACAGCACCTTGCAGTGCAAGCTCCATTGCTGAGGCAAGAAGCGGTTTGTAGTTTTCTGAACGTCGAGCCGCTTGTGCAAAGCCAACCGCATCATTCGCACGCAGCTTGTCCATCATCTCATGTTCCAGCTCAAGCATTTCAAACACACCGATTCGACCTCGATACCCCGTCAAATTACAGTTTTGACAACCTGCTCCTTTGTGGAAAGTCACCCCAACTTGATTTGGAAAACGCCCCGCTAACCATTGTTGACGCGACTCATCGAGATGATCTTGAGTTTTACAATCTGGACAAACACGGCGAACCAATCGCTGAGCTACAACGGCACGCACGGCACTGGCAACGAGATAGCCTGGCGCTCCCATGTCGATCATACGCAGTGCGCTGTCGACCGCATCGTTGGTGTGCAACGTACTCAATACTAAGTGGCCGGTTAGTGCTGCTCGCAAGCCAATCTCTACCGTCTCTTGATCACGCATCTCACCAATCAAAATGATGTCTGGGTCTTGGCGTAAGAAGGTGCGTAGAACGCGTGAAAATGTCAGGTCGATCTTGCTGTTGATCTGTACTTGCGTGATACGTGGTAAACGGTATTCCACCGGATCTTCTGCGGTGATGATCTTTTTACCCGGTTCATTGAGCTCACTCAACGCGCCGTAAAGTGTCGTGGTTTTACCCGATCCCGTAGGGCCGGTTACCAAAATCATGCCATGAGGACGAGATAACTGACGACGCAAGCGCGCCAGTAGCTCAGGCGGTAAACCCGATTCTTCTAATGGACGTAAACCTGACGACTGGTTAAGCAGACGCATTACGACCGATTCACCGTACTGAGTCGGTAACGTCGACATACGAATATCAATCGATTGGCCACGAACTTTGATGTTGAAGCGACCATCTTGCGGCAGACGCTTCTCAGAAATATCCAAGTGCGCCATCAATTTAAGGCGTAATACCAATGCAGAAGCGATGTTCACTTCGTTCAGAATGGTTTCATGCAGCACACCATCGACACGCTGGCGTAAACGCAGGACTTTATCGTCTGGTTCGATATGGATATCCGATGCACCAACTTGCACCGCGTCTTCAAACATCGAATTAACCAGTTTTACAACGGTGACTTCTTCACTGTCGGCTTCATCGATGCCATAGTCAAAGCTTTGTACGTCTTGGTGCTCGGCTTGTAACTGCTCAGCAAAGGACGCGATCTCTTTGGTACGGCGGTAGTAACGGTCGAAACTGCTGATCAACTGACGCTCAGAGGCTATGATGAACTCAAGGTTGTACTCACCTAGCAAGTTCATTAAAGACTCTTGGGTAAACAGATCCGCCGGATCACTCATCGCAACACGTAAAGTGTCACCATTACGAGCCACCACCATTGCACGTAAGCGACGAGCATGCACTTCTGGCAGTATTTGCACCGCATCCGCATCCACTGGAGCACGTCCAAGATCGATCAACGGTAATCCTAGTTGCTGAGACAAAAACTCCAGCATTTGCTTTTCGGTAATAAACCCGAGGTCAATCAGGGCATCACCTAATTTTTGTCCGGTACTGCGCTGAGCTGATAGAGCTTGCTGGATTTGATCTTCCGATACGATGCCTTCTTCAACGAGTAGGTCACCTAAGCGTTTTCTCAACTGAATTTTCATTGTGTGCTCTCCAGTTGCTTTAAGATGGTTAATCGATCGCGAATGAAAGCTTGCGACTGATTCGAGATCCCTACTTTACCTAACGCTTCGTTGTAAGAGTTAATCGCAGCAGTAAAAGTGAGCGCTCGCTCTTGCTGAATCGCCAAACCAAGCCACCAGCGGGCATTGTCTGGCTCGCGTTGAGTCAGTAGCAGGTAACTTTCTAATGCGATGTCGTTTTGTTTTTGTTTCTGCGCAAGGGCTGCGCGCATTGCCAAGTAATCTCGACTCGGCATTGGAGGCAAGTGAACCAGTGGGCTCAGTGCCGCAGAAGGCTGATTGGCTTTAACCAATAGCTTCGACAACGCGAGTCTTAGCGGTTGGTTATCCTTATCAAGGTTGATGCCTTCTTGCAGGATTTCGTAAGACTTTCTGGTATCACCTTTACCGAAATAAAGCGCCGCCAGCTTTTGACGCGTTTCGATATTACTTGGTTCATAACGCAATGCTTCGGTATAAGCAGAAAGCGCCGTTTCCATATCGTTTGCATCAATGGCTTTTTCTGCTCGACTGATCGCTTTCAACGATAACTGACGGTGTGAAAGTTCAACTTGCTCAATGCGCATTGAACTCTCTTCAACCAAATTGGTGGTCGTATTGCTCGGTGCATTCGCTACTTGTGCGATCAGCATCGGAGCGTCTGAACTCATATCCGCATCCGCACGTGAACCAAATACGCCCTCACTAGGTTGAGGCGTTGGTAATGCTGCAACAGCTTGCGGTTTTTCTACAAGTTTAGAATAAACCACGTTGCTGGTTTCTGGCGTCATCTTATTGGTAGGAGAAGATGCCAGACGGTCAGCATTAGTGGTGTCTAAAGGTTGCGTTGCGCTTGGTTGGAACGATGTGATCTCATCCGAAGGTGCAGGGCCTTGGGACACAGCCCAGCCGCCTACGGCAAGACTTAATGAAAAACCAGCAACCAACCACAGCCAAGGCTTACTGCGTGAGACATTCGGAATCTCAGCACGAGTAAGTTCACTCGGTGATGTTTTTTCAGCAAGTTCAGATAATGCTTTATTGATGGCACTCAAGGTTGACTCCATCCCCAAAATACGGGTGTTTTAAACTTAGGTTTACGGGCATCAAACGTATCGTGCATGGCCGCATAAACGTGATGATTTTTCAGTAAGGTACAACGGTCGTTAAACGCAGCTAACAGAGCTTTATGGCTAATTTGGTTGATTAACCTTGGTATGCCCATGGCTGAACGCCAAATCGCTTTTTTCTGTTCAATGGAGAAAATGTGCGCCCCATTACCCGCTTTGTCTAAGCGATTATTGATGTACGCAACCCCTTCATCGACAGACAACGGACGCAGCCCACAACTGAACGTAATGCGTTGACGAAACTGCCGTAATTCGTGCATGGACAAGCGTTCATCCAATTCAGGCTGACCGAAAAGTACCAACTGAATCAATTTGTCTTGCTCGGTTTCTAAATTGCCGAACAAGCGCAGTGTTTCTAAAGCCTCAGGAGAAAGAGCTTGAGCTTCATCGACGATCAGAACGGTTTTCTTCCCGGTTGAATGCACACGAATCAAGTGTTCTTGAATTAAAGAAACAATGCGCAATGGATCGTCATTATCAATACCTAGCTCTCTTGCCACGGCAAACTGCAATTGCTCTCCGTTGAGCACAGGATTGGGTAGATAGACCAATTCCACTTGCGATTCGATCTGTTCAATCAGCTTGCGACAAACCATGGTTTTGCCCGTACCAACTTCACCTGTCACCTTAATCACCCCTTCACCCATCTGCACGGCAGCTAAGATGGTTTGAATCGCCTCATAGTGAGGCACTAACCCCAAAAACATTTCCGTATTTGGGGTCAGTGAGAAAGGCTGAACTCGAAATCCAAAATGCGACAAGTACATAACGAATCACAAACTCTTTGAAAAGCTAACGTTTCTTCTGCGCTTATTGCGCATCAGGGAACCACTCTTGCAGCAAATCACGCGAGCGCTCTAGCTCTTTTTGCCAAGAGTTCACGCCAACAACGGTCGGTTTAAGCAGAATAACTAGCTCGGTTTTTTGCGTCACATTCGAAGTGTTGCGGAACAAGTGACCCAGAGCTGGCACGTCGCCAAGGAATGGGACTTTTGACACTTGCTCGACATTTTGTTGCTTCATCAAGCCACCGATAACCACAACATCGCCATCTTTCGCACGAATGACCGAATCTGATTCTCGAATCGAGCTTTTTGCCAAAGGCAATTGAATGTTTTGAAAATCACCACCAAGATTTAACTGCTTCACTTCTTCTGTGACTTCAATGACCGCTGGATGCACATGCAAGAACACGTTGCCCTTGTTGTCGATTTGTGGCGTCACATCAAGTGAAATGCCCGAGAAGAATGGCGTCAGTTCTACTTCAGGAACCGCATTAGAGTTTTCACCATTACCCGCATTACTGGAAAGCTCAGTTACGAAGTACTGATCGGTACCAACTTTGATCACTGATTTTTGGTTGTTCGCCGCCGTAATACGTGGGCTTGAGAGTACATTGAGGTCGCCTTGCGTCGACATAAAGTTTAATACAGCTTCGAAGTTACCATCAGATATCGTAACGTTGGTTTGACCGCCAAGAAGCGTACCAATCGCATCTAATGGAGGCAGAGCAGAAGCGGGGCGATTAACAATGATACTGCCTGAGTTACCAATTGACGCCGATAAGTTCGACCAGTTAATACCTTGCTGGTAACCATCGCTAAGCGTGACTTCTAAGATTTTCGCTTCAAGAATCACTTGGCGTTGCATTCGTTCTTGAGACACACCCAAAAACTCACGCACTTCACGAATATCATCAGGGAAAGCTCGCACGGTGATCACACCAGCTTGTGGCGTAACTACCACACTTTGGCCTTTACCCGAACCAATTAAGTTCGCCACCGCTTGTTGCAACATTGGCCAAAAATCACTTTCGGTGATGGTTTCAATGCGCGTTCCGCCTGTTGATGTCGTCGAGCTATCATTGCCGTTATTGCTGTTGTTGGAATCTGAAGAGTCTGAGCTGTCAGAGCTACCACCAGAATTGGACGTACCAGCCGAAGTAACGGAGCCCGTGACAATGCTCGTCAGTGAGCGACCTGAGCGTTTAAACTGTAGGTAGTCGACTGGAATCGTCACCGTACGCATACCTGCCGGATAAACTTGGATTACTTTGCCCGATTTCATGACATCGTAACCGTACATGTTTTGTACAACGCTAAGCACTTCATCTAATGTCACGTCAGAAAGGTTGACCGTGATATTGCCTTGAACCGCTGGATGAATCGCAACGCTGTATTCTGTCCCTTTTACCAATGAAGCAAAGAAACTTCTCGCCTCTACTGCATTGGCTTGGATACGAAAACGCTTTGACGTTCCGTTATCGGAAGAAACATTGGAGTCTAAGTTAGGCATAAGATCCGCTTCTACCGAAGAAGGAATTTCCTCCAACGCGCGGCTATTCGCTTGATTGATAGATTCATTGAGAGCTTGCTTCACTTCAACCGGATCGCGGTGACCCATCGAACATCCCATTAAAGAAGCAATCGTTATTCCTACAACTAATTTGCGCATATCTGATCAGGCTCTGGTTATTATTTTTTTACGTTTAAACCAAAAAGCTCAAGGTTCCACTGACGGCTACCACGCTTTAAAGTTACAAATTCACTATTGATGCTTGCTACTCGATAACCGTTAAACAGTTCACCCTGTTCGACAAGCCGGTTATTCATGATTGCGACACATTCGGTATTCGGCTTACAGACAATGCTGTTCAGTGTCGGCAAGCGGTATTGTTTCGCTTTGGGCTTAGCAGACACCTCTGCTGGTTTTTGCCAACCAAGGGGTGCAGTTGGATCCTGATTTGCCAAGACTGAACCAGACAAGGCGATAGCCGCGATTGAGATAATGAGTTTTTTAACCACCGATAAACTCCTCTCGAGAACCTAATGTGTACACTTCAAGCACTAATTTCGCTTTTGGATATTCTTCTACTTTGTAACTGAAGCTACGCCAAAAATAGCTGGCAGGTAAGCTCTCTAACTTGTTTAAGTAGTTGGCGATAGAAAAGTAGTCACCAGTTAGCTCCATGCGTACTGGGTGTACGTAGTAGCCAGAGTATTGTGATGCTTCTTTATCTTCTGTGATCGGCTCAGATGGCAGAGTCTGCAATGACACCAAGTGAATGCCACTTTGCTGCTCTAATACGCTCTCTAATACGCCCGCCATTTGTGAAGGCGTTACCAAGTGTTCAATAATTTGCGACAACTGCATCGAAAGATGCTGACTTTCCGTCAACAGGTTGGAAATTTCCAAATCAATATCTGCGTTTGGATCTTTCTTCAATTGAGCCTTAACACGTAAAATATCAATTTCTGTTTTTTGGTTTGACTGCTTTAAGTTACTCAGCTGTCTTTCATTGTTTGAGATCTGATTGAGCTTAGGTTCTAGCACCAACGTAAACAGCAACATAACTACAGTCACGAAGCCACACAGCGCCACCAGCATTTTCTCGCGCGCGCTCATGTCTCCAAAGCGCTCTTCTAATGAGCTCCAGAATTCGTTCATTTCTCTTTATCCTCGCGCGTTTTCAACTCAAACGTCACTATGTCTTTCTCATTGCGACCGATTTTCACGTCGTCAAATGTTCTCCCAACAAGACTGATCTCATTCTTGAACTGGCTTACCCAACTCGGCACTGAACTCGGAGCTTTCGCTAAGCCTTTTAAATCCAAGATGTTGTTGTTGATGCGAATTTCGGATAAAGAGATTTCTTGGTTGCCCAATTTTGCTAATGACTGCATCACACCTGAGTAACCCGTGCGTTGCGAATCATCGTACTTGCCCACCGCTTTCAAGGAGTCTCGCTTAGCTTTGACTTCACGCTCTAGACGCGCTTTGGCCGCTAACTTATTTGGATCAGGCTGATGCTTACGCAGCTTCACTTGGTAGTAATCTAAGTCAGACTTAAGAATATCGCCCTTGCCTTTCACAATCGCGATTTCATCTTCCAAACCTTCACTTTGCCAAGACACGTAGCCGTAAGACAACAGAATCACTGCCGCAGCCGCACCCCAAGAAATCGCCACATTTTTTAGCGTAAGGAGATCTTTTTTCGGCTTTAAATGATCAGGATATAGATTGACGCGTCGATTTGTAGACGCCGCCGCCGCATCCGCAAGCACATGACCAGAGAGTTCATGTTCTTCAGGCAGTAGTGACGATACTTTGGTGCTTAAGCGGTAGTTAAGCGACTGAACCAATTCGTTCTCATCTTCTTCATCACAGCACACTTTCAATTGGTGTAACTGAACCTGACGAAGCTGAGCAGAGAGGTAATCTATCGAACGTTGCAGCTCCAGAGACAAACTGTCCATCTGTAGCTCGCTTGACGGTACGCCAGTAAGAGGAGGTGTCACGCTACGAATCGAACGATGAAATGCAATGGTGTGCTCAACAAAAGCACTGATGCGGAAATGCCCACGCGCGCTGCGTTGCAGCAACAAAAAGTTACCAAGCTCACCAGCGGTATCACCCCAAACATCATCTTCCGGAATGATCGCTTCTAACGGCAATTGAGCACGACTAGCCAGTAGCACAATTTTATCAAGCATCTTTCTTGATAAAACATAAGCTTGCACTTTACTTGAGTTTGGTAGCTCTACCGCATCAGCGATGATGTCGATGGCACGCTCAGAAATAAGCTCTTTGAGTAAAAACGGCAGCGCCACCGACCACTCTTGGCGTGGCATGGCTGGCTTGTCGATTTGATACATCTGATAGTAGTTGTGTGACAGCACTACGGTCAGAGAATCATAAGCACTCGCGGCAACGCTTAACGCTTGCTCAACAGCGCGTTCCCAATTTGATTCAGAAATTTCAAACTGAGACGGACGGCCACTTTTAGCTGGTGATGATAAATAAACTGCGTCTGGCTGAATAACCAAAAAACAAGAGCGACCACCACCAGATGATCGCATCAGCTTGTCGAATACTGCTTTAAATTCCATGATTATTATCTTTATTTTTTCCGCCAGCGATTTCGTCTTCCCAATTTAACTTGGGATTCTGATTGAGAATGTTGCGCTGTTTGTGGGCGAGGAAGATATTGCTGCTCTGCAGAAAAATAGCGTCCTTGTCCGCCGTACACACCTAATTCAAGAAGCGTGTTTAGCTCTTGTTGATTCTCAATTCCCACTGCTATGATTTTGGTTTTGCTGTTCGCCGCTGCACCTAGCATACTGCGGACAAAAAGCTGGTTCTCATGTCGCTGATCGATTTTTGCTACCAAGCTGCGATGAAGCTTGAGATAACGAATGTCCACTTCTTTTAGGTAGTGAGTGCTGACGATGGTTCGTCCCGCTTGCCCCACCATGAGATGGCATCCCAAACCGGCCAGCATTTTAGCGACTGGTCGCATAAAGTCTAAGTGTCTTACAAATTGTGCTTCCACAAACTCAAAATTGAGACACTTTCTCTGCTCGCGTGACAACTGTAAGAGTTCATCACGAAACCACTTGAAGTATTCGCGACTCGAAAAAGGCGTCACATTTAGATTTAGAGCATAATTTTTAGAGCTGTCAAAATTCTCTTTAAAGTCTTTTAAGAATTTATGAAGTACAGCTCTATCCATTTGAGCTTCATAGCCCACTTGTCTGATAGCAGAGATAAACCGGGACGCTTTAACAATGCCATTTTCAGGATCCCGAATTCGACATGTTAACTCTTCGTGTAAGGCTTTTTTATGCGTCGCATCACTTATTGAGTGAACCGATTGTGCGTAGAGTATCACATTTTCTGATGTAAGTGCCGTATCAAATAACGTACGCCATCTCACACTTCCGCGCGCTTCTTCATCGTGGTTCCATTTCTTAAAACGGCTCCAGTTATTGTTGTTTTGTAGCTGCGCACTTCTGAGTGCCGTTTCCGCCTCATCAATAATTTGGCTGTGTCGCTCTCCCTCTTTGTACATAGTGATACCAATATGGCACCAGTTGTCGGGGTCGAGCGGATCTGGCGGCGTAAGTTTCTCTAGTTGACGAATACATTGTGAGGCCAAGTTGGCAACATCTTTGGCGCTTTGATGAGGTAAGAACAGTGCAAAATCGGCATCGTAATAACGAGAGAACACCACGTCTGGGTAACGCTGCACTAAATTGGATAACAAGCTGCCGACTTCAACAATAAACTCATCGGTGATTTGCTTATCTTGCTCTTCTTCCACGAGCTTCCAATCTTGAATACGAATCAGCAAGACCGCGCCACGTGCGCCACTCTCTAAAAGAGCCGATTCCAGCTTGCTATCAAAGAGCACTCGATTGGCTGTTCCAGTGAGCTTATCGAGAAAAGTTTGAGTGCGGATAAAGGTATCAAAGCGGCTGCGCTCCTGGCGCGCATCCTGTAATTCTTCAATCAACACGTCAAGTGCTTCACTCGCGGTGTAAGGCCACTCTTTTTTATCTCCCTTGGCGTATTGCTCAACTCGCCCCGCCAAGATCATTCTTCCTCGCTCTTCCAGCATTTCTGAACCAGCAAGCTGCTCTTTTAGCCACGCAACACCGCGCATCAAACAAAAGATGATCAAAATAACGGCGAGAGTGATCGACCACAACGCCTGCATGGAGTAGCTGTAACCTAAGTAAGGAGGGATGGCTTTAAAGCGGATGACATAGTCTTGATTGTGAGTTAACTGGTACTCAGTTTCAAACAAGGCCGACGCTTCTATTTGATGCGAAGTGTCTTTGAACCGATAAACGACGGCGTTGTTTGTCGAGAGCGTCATTTCAACGATGTTGCTTGCTTGCAACATTTTGGGCATCCAACGCTGCATAGAATAAGCTGCATCAGGATCTTCCATCTCTTTATCAACAACCTCGACAATCCCTTCCAAGTAGTGGGTAAGATATTCTTGCCCAAGTCGTTTGAAAGAGAGGGTGCCGCCGACAAACAAGATAAACATTGCGCATATAACGATCATGGTGACAAAAGCCACCAGCCGCGTGCTTAGCTTAAGAGTTGGGGTATACCTCATGAATACCAAATTCCTTTTCTATTCATCATATACCTTATTGAAATATTTATACTTGATAAGTGCTCGGCAAACAATCGGATTAGTCTGATTGTGAGAGTTGGAAGCATATAGAGAATTGCTTTCATTGATAAGCTTTATCGTTAGTGCGAAGTGATTAAAAAGATCGGGCTCACATGCTGAATTCAGGCAATAAAAAAGCCGCGATATTCACGGCCTTTTCGATTCAAACATAGCGGGGATTTAGAACGGAATATCGTCATCAAAATCCATTGGTGGCTCGTTGTATTGCTGCTGTGGTTGCTGCGGAGCCTGTTGCTGCTGTTGAGGTGCATTGTATTGCTGCTGAGCCGGTTGTTGAGGTTGACCCCAACCGCCTTGCTGCTGTTGTTGACCGCCCATTGCAGGAGCGCCACCTTGAGCACGGCCACCAAGCATTTGCATTACACCATTGAAACCTTGAACCACAACTTCTGTTGAGTAGCGATCTTGGCCACTTTGGTCTTGCCATTTACGAGTTTGAAGTTGGCCTTCAACGTAAACTTGTGAACCTTTACGCAGGTACTCACCAGCAACTTCTGCCAACTTACCGAACAACACAACACGGTGCCATTCTGTTTTTTCGCGCTGTTCGCCAGTCGCTTTGTCACGCCATGACTCAGAAGTAGCAATCGTGATGTTTGCTACCGCACCGCCATTAGGCATGTAACGAATTTCAGGGTCGTTACCTAGATTCCCCACCAAAATAACTTTGTTAATTCCACGGCTGGCCATGATGTGCTCCGTTTCACTCTGGATCTGTATATTAATTTTAGCGCAATAGAATACACGCTTTGATGTTTTGGTTAAAGCCCAATGCCATTGTGTTCGATCACGCCCTACGCTAGAACCAAAATCTCAGTTCAACTTTCATATGTAGCATTTTTGATTCGCGTTGCAGACTTCATTCGTGAACCTTTGAATCTCAACGCATTTATTCACCAAAGCTATAGCTCTCCCCATACTTTAATGCCAACTTACGGCCTCTACTGAACCTTGGGAGATTTGAACACGTGAGAAAGTCGGCTTACGCAAGAAAGCTATTTCTGATTAGTATGGAAGACGATGCTGCGCAGAAAGTCGCATCATTAGAAAAGTACATCGATATGAGCATTCCTGTAATCTCAACCGATGCCCTAATGGAAGCGAAACCCGAACATCGAAATAAAATTCTACTCATTGACTTCAGTGAACATAAATCACTCGTTCAATCGATTAAAAACCTGCCATTGGTTTGGAAGAACTTTGAGACGGTCGTGTTCAACGTTCCAAAACGCCTCACTACGGATGAACTGCTCGCCTTCGGTCAATTAAAAGGCTTGTTTTACAGCGAAGATTCTTTAGAACAAGTAGGCGAAGGACTGAAAGGCATTGTCAACGGGCAAAACTGGCTACCACGCAACGTAACCAGCCAACTGCTGCACTACTATCGAAATGTGATAAATACTCACACCGCGCCAGCAACCGTCGATCTCACCATTCGCGAACTGCAAGTGCTGCGTTGTCTGCAAGCTGGAGCATCGAATAGCCAGATGGCAGAAGAACTGTTTGTTAGCGAATTTACGATCAAGTCGCACCTGTATCAGATCTTTAAAAAGCTCTCAGTGAAAAACCGAGTTCAAGCCATTGCTTGGGCCGATCAAAACTTGATGTCTTAACCTTACATTCATGTATTAAGACGACTAATAGAACCTGAGATTACGAGCCCAGCGAGTCGAATAGTGAACACAACGAGAGAGTAAGTTTCCTGTTTATTGTTAGACATAGCTCCTCAACAGCGGCACGGCCTGACTGATCATGCTTTTTTCCGCACTGCGTCTCACATTTTTTCCTACTTTATTCATGATTCATGCGCGACTCTCGTGTTAAAGTGTTGCGCAGATTCTTGATAATGACGAGAAAGGATATTCCCCCAATGATTAAAAAATGTCTGTTCCCTGCTGCAGGCTATGGCACGCGCTTTCTTCCGGCGACAAAATCAATGCCAAAAGAAATGATGCCAGTAGTGAACAAACCGTTGATTGAATACGGCGTTGAAGAGGCAATTCAAGCTGGTATGAACGGTATGTGTATTGTGACAGGCCGTGGCAAACACTCAATCATGGATCACTTTGATAAGAACTACGAGCTTGAGCACCAAATTAGCGGTACCAACAAAGAAGAGTTACTTGTCGATATTCGTGAGATCATTGAATCAGCGAACTTTACCTACATTCGCCAACGTGAAATGAAAGGTCTAGGTCACGCGATTCTCACGGGTCGTGAACTGGTTGGTGATGAACCTTTCGCTGTAGTACTTGCCGATGACTTGTGTGTGAACGAGGAAGAAGGCGTTCTTGCTCAAATGGTTGCGCTGTTTAAGCAATTCCGCTGTTCTATCGTGGCAGTACAAGAAGTACCTGCTGATGAGACGCACAAATACGGCGTGATTTCTGGTGAAATGATCAAAGATGACATCTACCGCGTAGATGACATGGTAGAAAAACCAGAACCAGGCACAGCGCCAAGCAATCTTGCGATCATTGGTCGTTACATCCTTACCCCTGATATTTTTGAACTGATCGAAAACACAGAGCCAGGTAAAGGTGGTGAAATCCAAATTACGGATGCGTTGCTGAAACAAGCAAAAGCAGGTTGTGTTCTCGCATATAAATTCAAAGGTAAGCGCTTTGATTGCGGTAGCGTAGAAGGCTACATTGAAGCAACAAACTACTGTTTCGAAAACTTGTACCTAAAAGATGAAAAGAAGTCTGAATTAGGTAAGCACGCAACAAAGAAAGAAGTGTAAACCTTTCATCAGCCTAGACTCTAAAGCCCGGTTTATACCGGGCTTTTTGTTTACTGTTTTTTTGTCCAGTATTCCTTTGCACATTTCTCACACTATGTAATACTTGCCCAACTTGGTTATACATAGAGCAAAAATGATGGATAAAATAGAAGTTCGCGGTGCCCGAACCCATAACCTCAAAGACATCAATCTGACTATTCCTCGCGATAAACTGACAGTAATTACTGGGTTAAGTGGCTCCGGTAAGTCCTCTCTCGCATTCGATACCTTATATGCAGAAGGCCAACGACGTTATGTCGAATCACTGTCTGCTTATGCTCGTCAGTTTTTGTCTCTTATGGAAAAACCAGATGTCGACCATATAGAAGGTTTATCACCGGCGATTTCTATTGAACAAAAATCGACATCGCATAACCCTCGCTCAACCGTCGGTACCATCACCGAAGTTTACGACTACTTACGTCTGCTTTACGCTCGTGTTGGTGAACCACGCTGTCCTACTCACCACGCCCCATTAGCCGCACAAACTGTCAGCCAGATGGTGGATAAAGTATTGGAACTGCCAGAAGGCAGTAAAATGATGCTGCTTGCTCCAATCGTAAAAGAGCGCAAAGGTGAGCATGTAAAAACACTAGAAAACCTTGCCGCACAAGGTTTTATTCGAGCGCGTATTGACGGCGAAACTTGCGATCTTTCAGATCCTCCAACACTTGAGCTACACAAAAAACACACCATTGAAGTCGTGGTCGACCGATTCAAAGTTCGCCCAGATCTGCAACAACGTTTAGCTGAGTCATTTGAGACGACGCTAGAGCTTTCTGGTGGTATTGCGGTGGTTGCTCCGATGGATGGCGATGGGGGAGAAATCATCTTTTCAGCGAACTTCGCTTGTCCGCAATGTGGTTACAGCATGCAAGAACTGGAACCGAGATTGTTCTCATTTAACAACCCAGCAGGCGCGTGTGGAACTTGTGATGGCTTGGGTGTACAACAGTATTTTGATCCAAGCCGAGTGATTCAAGATGACTCACTCAGTTTGGCACAAGGTGCTATTCGTGGTTGGGATCAAAAGAATTACTATTACTTCCAAATGCTGACTTCATTGGCGGATCATTATGGATTTGATTTGCACGCTCCGTTCAACTCTCTGCCAAAGAAAACGCAAGACGTTATTCTCAAAGGCTCAGGCCGCACCGAGATCGAGTTTAAATACATCAATGATCGCGGCGACATTCGTGTAAAGCGCCACCCATTCGAAGGGATTTTAAATACGCTTGAACGTCGTTACCGCGATACCGAGTCCAACTCAGTTCGAGAAGAGTTGGCTAAATACATCTCGACAAAATCATGCTCAAGCTGTGGCGGTACTCGTCTACGCCTTGAAGCACGTAATGTATTTATTGCCGATACTACCTTACCTGAGATCGTTGAGCTCAGTATTGCAGATGCCCTTACCTTCTTCCAAACACTCAAGCTAGAAGGTCAACGTGCGCAAATCGCAGAAAAGGTCATGAAGGAGATCAATGATCGTCTACAGTTCCTTGTAAATGTGGGCTTGAACTACCTTAATTTATCCCGGAGTGCAGAGACGCTATCCGGTGGCGAAGCACAACGCATTCGCTTAGCGAGCCAAATTGGTGCAGGTCTTGTTGGTGTCATGTACGTCTTAGATGAACCGTCAATTGGCCTCCACCAGCGTGATAACGAACGACTCCTAAAAACACTGACTCATTTGCGCGATTTAGGTAATACCGTACTCGTGGTAGAACACGATGAAGATGCCATTCGCTGTGCCGATCACGTGATTGATATTGGCCCGGGAGCGGGGGTACACGGCGGTAATGTGGTTGCCGAAGGAACGATGGATGAGATCATCGCCAACCCGAACTCTCTCACAGGTCAGTATCTAAGTGGCGCAAAAGAGATAGCAGTCCCTAAAGAGCGTACCCCTCGCGATCCAAAGAAAACCGTCGAGCTACTAGGCGCAACAGGTAACAACCTGAAGAACGTCGACTTGTCTATTCCTGTCGGATTGTTTAGCTGTATTACTGGCGTGTCTGGCTCCGGTAAATCAACGTTGATTAACGATACGTTTTTCAAAATTGCACACACCCAGCTCAATGGCGCTACTACTGCACACCCATCGCCTTATAAGTCGATTAAAGGTCTAGAACATTTCGATAAGGTTATCGACATCGATCAAAGCCCAATTGGCCGAACACCACGCTCGAACCCTGCGACGTACACGGGAATCTTTACCCCTATTCGCGAACTGTTTGCTGGTACGCAGGAATCACGTTCACGTGGTTACAAACCTGGCCGCTTTAGTTTTAACGTTCGTGGTGGTCGCTGTGAAGCTTGTCAGGGGGATGGTGTTATCAAAGTCGAGATGCACTTCTTACCAGACGTGTACGTGCCATGTGATGTGTGTAAAGGTAAGCGCTATAACCGCGAAACACTGGAAGTACGCTACAAAGGCAAAACCATCGATGAAGTACTGGAAATGACCGTCGAGGATGCTCGCACCTTCTTCGATCCTGTTCCTGCGATTGCCCGCAAGCTGCAAACTCTAATGGACGTTGGTCTGTCTTACATTCGTTTAGGTCAAGCGGCAACCACATTATCGGGCGGCGAAGCACAGCGAGTGAAATTAGCAAGAGAGCTATCCAAGCGTGATACGGGTAAAACCTTGTACATTCTGGATGAGCCAACAACTGGTCTGCACTTCCATGATATTCAGCAGCTATTGACCGTACTTCATCGCCTGCGCGATCACGGGAATACCGTTGTGGTTATCGAGCATAACTTGGACGTCATCAAAACAGCAGACTGGATCATCGACTTAGGACCAGAAGGCGGACAAGGCGGCGGAGAGATCATTGCCCAGGGAACACCAGAAGATGTGTCTCAGATCGAAGGTTCGCACACAGCTCGATTCCTTAAGCCTATGTTGAAATAGAAAAAACGGGTAAAGTACAAAGACCAGCCAACGCTGGTCTTTTTTCATTCAAAACAACGCAATATATATGGCTACTATACATGTAAGTGGAACCAAACTTTCTCCTGAAAAAGTACAAGTTCCTCTCAATCGCAAGTTTCTCATCGCTTTGGCCGTTCTGTTTTTACTGGCCATGCACTTTTTTATGCCCAATCCAGGTGGATCAGGGTTAGCCCTATCCTTCAACGCAACAACGTGGATTGCATTTAGCTTTGCGTTAGGTATCGGTTGCTATCAGCTCGCGAGTAACCGCATTTTACGCTATTCAAAGCTAACCATCGGGTTACTGATCAGCGCGATCATCATGACGTTGCCAGTATTCTACCCCAATGCGGACAGCACTCTGGCAGCGAACAAACTTATCGGCCTGTGGAGTGGTTTCCTGTTTTTTGTTGTCTTACAACAATTTCATTTCAGTAATAAGCATCGCCAACGGTTACTTTGGTTCATCGTACTGGCTGTCGTGATTGAAGCTCTATTTGGTCTGACGCAATATCTTTTTCTAAAACCAGGGAATCCTTTCGGCTACGACACGATTGCGAACCGTCCGTACGGGATCTTTCAGCAACCGAATGTGATGGCTAGCTTTCTCGCTACTGGATTAGTCATTGCCAGTTACCTTCTAGCTCGTCAACCCTATAAGTATTCACGTAAGCTAAGCGACGTTTACCTTTTGTATGCCGTACCTGTTGTTACCTTGCCGTTGATTGTCGCGTTAGCTTCGCGCACAGGATGGCTAGCGACCATCATCGGTTTGTTGTTAGTGATTCCGTATATGTATCGCTTTGCAACCAAAGGCCGCTTTATTCGCTGGATCGCAGCTTTGGTTACGGGCTTGGTGCTCTCGTTCGTTGTAATGAGCATTGCATTCCCGGATGGAAGTGGACTGGCGGCTGAGAAAGTGAATATGGAATCACCTCGAGCGTACACTTTCCCTCAAACCTTGGATATGGTGATCGAGAAACCGTTCACTGGCTACGGTTACGGTAAGTTTGAATCTGAGTACATGCTGTACACCGCGCGCCAGCATGCGCTGAATGAGAACTATCCTGCAGGCTTGCCATCGATGGATCATCCACACAATGAAATGTTGTACTGGGGCGTAGAAGGTGGGCTTCTGCCTGTATTAGGCATAATCCTCGCAATGGGATTGGTTTTACATAGGATTTATCAAGCCAAACGTGGCACACGCCTAGCGTTGCTTGCGTTATTCATTCCTATCGTACTTCACTCTCAGTTGGAATATCCGTTTTATCACTCTCTCGTGCACTGGCTGATTTTCATCATTTTGCTGTATTGGGTCGACCAGCGTGTCTCGCGCTATCGCCAAGTTGGGTTTAGCAAAGTGACCAAAAGTCTGCTACGTGTTTTTAGCTTGGTGATTCCGGCCGTGTTTACCTTCTATATGGTGAGCGCACTACACACGAACTACATTCTGACGAAGTTCGAAACTACGCGACCGACTAACCCTGATATTTTGAATCAGGTAAGTAACCCGGTCGTATGGAAAGACAGATTTGACTGGGACGTTTACAGTACCTTTTTGAATATTGGTCTGTACAAGCAAGATCCAAGTTTGATTCAACCTTATATTGATTGGTCATTGCAGATCATTAAAGATAAGCCACGCCCTGCGTTCTACAATAACTTAATCTTGGCTTATCAAGGACTGGATGACAGCAGTAAAGCAGAACAAATTCGTGCTGAGGCTCAATTCCTATTTCCGAACATCGACTTTAGCCAAGTAAATTATCAACCACCCTCACAAGCCAAATCGACAACGCCTAGCGTGTCCGATGCGGAATAGACAAACAAAAAAGCGAAGGACTTCCTTCGCTTTTTTGTTTTCAGCCCAATGATTTTAGGCCCTGTTGGTCTATGAGTAATAGAGTTCCAAGCTCTTGAGACGCTCTAATGCGCAACTCTTACTCAGTTAAAGACTCTTCCAGAGCCTTCAAGCACAGCGCGACATTTTCCGCGCGAGCACCGTATCCCATCAACCCAATACGCCATGCTTTGCCAGCTAACGCACCTAGCCCTGCACCAATTTCAAGGTTGTAAGTTTCAAGTAGATGCGCGCGAACTTTCGCTTCATCGATCCCTTCCGGCACATAAATCGCGTTCAATTGAGGTAAACGGTAAGCTTCTTCCACTACAAATTCAAAACCCAGTTTCTGAAGACCATCTTTCAACTTCTCATGCATCAATTGATGGCGAGCCCACGCGTTCTCAAGCCCCTCGTTCTGTAACACAAGCAGCGCTTCATGCAATGCATATAGGCTATTCACTGGAGCTGTGTGATGGTAGCTACGCTTACCTTCCCCACTCCAGTACCCCAACACTAAGCTTTGATCGAGGAACCAACTTTGAACTGGCGTAGTGCGCGATTGAATTTTTTCGATAGCAGCCGGAGACAGCGTCACCGGAGACAAGCCAGGTACACACGACAAACACTTTTGACTGCCTGAGTACACAGCATCAAGCTGCCATTCATCGACTTTTAACGGTACGCCGCCTAACGATGTAACGGCGTCCACAATCGACAACACATTATATTGCTTGGCTAACTTACCTAGAGTTTGCGCATCATTGACAGCACCGGTTGATGTCTCAGCATGCACAAAAGCCAGAATTTTTGTATCAGGATGTTGCTGTAGTGCTTGTTCAACTTTATCTACTGAAACAGGCGCACCCCATTCATCATCGACTAGCACCACTTCGCCACCAGCACGAATAACGTTTTCACGCATGCGCTCGCCAAAGACACCGTTTCGACAAACGATGACTTTGTCACCTTTCTCGATCAAGTTAACGAAACAAGTCTCCATCCCAGCACTGCCTGGAGCAGAAACCGCAATAGTGAACTCATTTTCGGTTTGAAAAGCGTATTTCAACAGCTGTTTAAGCTCATCCATCATCGCGATAAACAGAGGGTCTAAATGACCAACCGTTGGACGGCTAAGGGCTTGCAATACCTGCGGATAAACATCGGAAGGACCAGGGCCCATTAAAATTCGGTGAGGGGGAATAAAGCTTTGGATCGGCATGTCAGCTCCTTGATTGCAGTCATTTAGCCTGAAAGAAGTCATTTTTAGAATTATTTGCCATCAAAACATCGTCACTCTTCATGCTTTGCAAGAAAACTCACTTGAATTATTTAACAAGTCGTTCACCAGAAAACAGGAGCAATTTTCATTTCGATTAACAATACATTCAGGCATCAAAGGTTTCACACTAATGTATTTTGTTGCACACGGCAATTAGCCCTAAGTATAGAGGTCAAACCACTGTCACAATTTCGTTAATAAAAACCATCATTCTGGTTGAAATATTGATTGACATTGTGACGTCAAAACCGTTCAATGTTTGAGCTTTATGTAGAAGAGGAGCACTGCCCAGGCAGATGATTTGTGGAACCGCAATTCCAATACCAATCATTCAGGGGGAGTAGTGCCGAGGTAAGTCAAAATTGCAGGGTTTGGCTTGTCGGTTGACTTGGGTTGAGTCCCATCAACTGTCATCAGCACCGTCTGATGAAGAGCTTCTGAGGGTACATTTTCAAATGACAATCTAACTACCTCTCTTTTTGCTCTGTTCCTTTCCTCACAAAACATTGGATGTGTATATTTTTTAGGAAGTCGTGGGAGAAACGCAGTGAGCGCATTTAACGTAGCTAAATTCGGTGGGACCAGTGTTGCCAATTTTGAGGCAATGAGTCGTTGTGCCACCATCATCGAAAACAATCCAAATACTCGCCTTGTTGTTAGCAGCGCTTGCTCTGGGGTAACCAACATCTTGGTAGAACTAGCCAATGGCGTTCAAGATCAGGAACACCGTGCTGAGTTACTAAAGGACCTAGCTGAGATCCATGATTCCATTTTGGCTCAATTGGAAGATGCGACAGAAGCCTCTTCAGAGGTGTACGGAATTTTAGATACCGTGACCAGCCTTGCAGAAGCCGCCTCAATTCAAGCAAACACCAAACTGACCGACCACCTTGTGGCATGTGGTGAGTTAATGTCGACGCACATTTTGGCGCAGCTCATGCGAGAGCGTGGTATCAATGCAGTACGATTTGATATTCGTGAAGTACTAAGAACCGATGACAACTTTGGTCGCGCAGAACCGAATGTCGAAGCCATTGCTCAACTAGCGCAAGAGAAGCTTATCCCTTTATGCCTTGATTCTGTCGTCATCACACAGGGCTTCATAGGCTCTGACGAAGAAGGCAATACAACAACGTTAGGCCGTGGTGGTAGCGACTACAGTGCAGCCTTGATTGCTGAAGGTGTGAAAGCATCTGGACTTGAAATTTGGACAGATGTTCCTGGTATTTACACGACCGATCCTCGCATCGCACCAAAAGCGTCACCAATCCCAGAGATCAGTTTTAGTGAAGCCTCTGAAATGGCTAACTTTGGCGCGAAAATATTACACCCATCAACACTGGTCCCTGCTCTGCGCCATGATATCCCGGTTTTTGTTGGCTCATCCAAAGAACCAGAAAAAGGTGGCACGTGGATTCGTCATCAAGTCGAAAGCTCACCGCTGTTCCGTGCTCTCGCTCTGCGTTGTAATCAAACGATGGTCACTCTGCGTAGTGCGAACATGTTCCATGCGTACGGCTTCTTAGCAAAAGTATTTGAGATTTTAGCCAAGCACAAAATTTCGGTAGACCTTATCACCACTTCAGAAATCAGTGTGTCACTCACACTGGATCAAACTGATACCTCAGGAGGCGCACCACAACTTCCTCAAGCAGCACGTGAAGAGTTGGAAGAGTTGTGTAAGGTCGAAGTAGAACATGGCCTTTGTTTGGTAGCCTTGATTGGTAACAAGATGAGTGAACGTAAAGGCTATGCGAAGCAAGTGTTTGGTACGCTAGAAGATTTGAACTTACGCATGATCTGTTATGGAGCAAGCCCTCATAACCTGTGCTTCCTTGTGAATGAGTCGGTGGCGAAGCAAGCCATTCAGAAGCTGCATACAGAGCTCTTCGAACAATAACATTGGTTTGTTCCTCAAGTGACCACTAACGTGGTTCAAAAAGCATAACGTGGTTTTGAGGGAACAACGACAAATTAAAGGGCTGCACATTGGCAGCCCTTTTTTATTGCTTGTTCACTTGATTTAGCCGTTAATGTTTGGCCCCAACCATTTTTCAGCTTCGATCCTATCCCAACCTTTACGATCAGCATAACTCTCTAACTGGTCGTCTTGGATCTGAGCGATCGCAAAATAGCGAGAGTCTGGATGTGAGAAATACCAACCGGACACTGATGCCCCCGGATACATTGCATAGCTCGTTGTTAGTGACATACCGATGTTCTCTTCAACATTCAGTAACTCCCAAAGCGGGCCTTTCTCTGTATGCTCAGGACAAGCTGGGTAACCCGGTGCAGGACGGATCCCTTGGTACTTTTCACGAATGAGCTCATCATTCGATAGATTTTCATCTGCTGCATAGCCCCAAATTTCTTTCCTGACACGCTCATGCAAGTATTCAGCAAAAGCTTCGGCTAAACGATCCGCCACCGCTTGAATCATGATGGCGTTGTAGTCATCGCCTTGCGCTTTGTACTCATCGGCCAACTCACGCTCACCGATACCGCCAGTTACTGCAAACGCTCCAACCCAATCCTGTTTGCCAGATTCTTTTGGCGCGATGTAATCCGACAAGCAGTAGTTAAAGCCTTTAGGCTTTTCTGTTTGCTGACGAAGATTGCGCAATACTTTAGCAACCTCGGTACGCGACTCATCGGTGTACACTTCAATATCATCACCCACACTTGCCGCTGGGAATAGGCCACATATCCCGCGAGCCTTAAGCAATCCTTCACGCTCAACTCGATCAAGCAGCTCATTGGCATCATGGAATAGACGCTGAGCCTCCTCACCCACTTCTTCATGTTTGAAGATTGTCGGGTATTTTCCTACCAGCGACCACGTCATGAAAAACGGCGTCCAGTCGATATACTTGCGTAAGGTTGCGACATCAAAATCATCAAAAATATGGAGGCCTGGTTTTGCAGGAACTGGTGGCGTGTATGCATCCCAATCTATCGCGACTTTATTTTCACGCGCTTGTTCTAACGTGACAGGCTTAGTACGCGGCTTCTTACGATTGTGTTGGTCACGAACACGCTCATAATCTGCATCCAGTTTTTCTATAAAGGCAGGTCGACGTTCATCGGAGAGTAATGACGAACAAACCCCTACTGCGCGCGACGCATTGTTTACGTAAACCACCGGATTTTTGTAGTTCTGCTCAATCTTAACGGCGGTGTGCGCTTTGGATGTGGTAGCCCCACCAATCAGAAGCGGAAGATCAAAATTGAGACGTTCCATCTCTTTAGCAACATGAACCATTTCATCCAGAGATGGGGTAATCAACCCAGACAAACCGATAATATCAACATTCTCTTCTAGCGCGACTTTTAAGATCTTTTCACACGGTACCATCACGCCAAGATCGATGATCTCGTAGTTATTACACTGCAGTACAACGCCTACAATGTTTTTGCCGATGTCGTGCACGTCACCCTTCACTGTCGCCAACAAAATTTTTCCGTTACTGCTACCAGATTGTTTTTCGGCGTTAATAAAAGGCTCTAAATGCGCGACAGCTTGCTTCATTACACGTGCAGATTTCACTACTTGAGGTAAGAACATCTTACCCTCACCAAATAGGTCACCCACCACGTTCATGCCATCCATCAAAGGACCTTCAATCACTTCAAGTGGCTTTGCCGCATTTACACGTGCTTCTTCAGTGTCTGCGACAATGAACTCTGTGATCCCTTTAACTAACGCATGCTCTAAACGTTTTGCGACAGGCCAAGTTCGCCACTCAAGCGCAGAGGCATCTTCTTCTTTGCCAACGCCTTTATCTGCGTACTCAGCTGCGATATCTAACAATCTTTCTGTAGCGTCATCTCGACGGTTAAGCACAACGTCTTCTACTGCTTCTCGTAGTTTTTCCGGTACGTTGTCATAAATTTCGAGCTGCCCCGCGTTCACAATGCCCATATCCATACCGTTTTTAAAACAGTGATAAAGGAATACGGCATGGATTGCTTCACGAACGTAGTTATTACCGCGGAAGGAGAAAGACACGTTCGACACGCCACCGGAAATCATCGCGTGTGGCAAATCACGCTTGATGTCCGCTACAGCTTCAATGAAATCAACAGCATAGTTGTTGTGCTCATCAATACCCGTTGCGACGGCAAAAATGTTCGGGTCAAAAATAATGTCTTCTGGCGGGAAGCCAACTTCGTCTACCAAAATACGATAAGCATTTGTACAGATTTCTAGCTTGCGCGCGCGCGTTTCTGCCTGACCAACCTCATCGAATGCCATGACGATCACAGCTGCGCCATAACGACGGATCAGTTTAGCTTGCTCAACAAATTTCTCTTTGCCTTCCTTCAAAGAGATAGAGTTCACAATACCTTTACCTTGAATGCATTTCAGACCCGCTTCAATCACTTCCCATTTGGAAGAGTCGACCATGATTGGCACTTTGGAGATTTCTGGTTCTGAGGCACATAGGTTTAGAAAACGCACCATACAAGCCTGTGCGTCTAACATCCCCTCATCCATGTTGATGTCGATGATTTGGGCACCATTTTCAACTTGCTGACGCGCGACTTCTAATGCTTCGTCATACTGTTCTTCTTTGATCAAACGTTTAAAGCGAGCAGAACCTGTGACGTTAGTTCGCTCACCGACATTGATGAATAAAGTCTCTTTCTCAATCGTTAATGGCTCTAATCCAGAGAGACGACAAGCAACAGGCAAATCTGGCAAAGCGCGAGGTGTAACACCTTCAACGGCCTGCGCCATTTGGCGAATATGCTCCGGCGTTGTACCACAACAGCCACCAATCAGATTTAAAAAGCCGCTGCTAGCCCACTCTTTTACATGCTCTGCCATATCTTCTGGAGAAAGGTCATATTCTCCAAAAGCATTCGGCAAACCTGCGTTAGGGTGTGCGGAAACAAATGATTCAGAAATACGAGAAAGCTCTTCCACGTATGGGCGCAGTTCATCTGGCCCCAATGCACAGTTAAGACCGAAAGATAACGGCCTTACATGACGTAGAGAGTTGTAAAGTGCTTCCGTGGTTTGCCCTGATAACGTTCGGCCCGAAGCGTCGGTAATCGTACCGGAAATCATGACAGGCAGTGCAACACCAAGCTCTTCAAATACAGAATCGACAGCAAAGGCACATGCCTTTGCGTTCAATGTATCGAAAATAGTTTCGATCAAAATAAGATCAGCGCCACCTCTGATTAACGCTCGAGTTGACTCGGAATACGCTTCAACCAGCTCATCGAAAGAAACATTGCGGTAGCCGGGATCATTCACATCAGGGGAGATAGAGCACGTTCGGTTGGTTGGACCAAGTACACCTGCAACGTAACGAGGTTTGTCAGGCGTTTTCGCCGTCCACTCATCGGCAACTTCACGAGCCAGTTTTGCCGCGGCGAAGTTAATCTCTTCACTCAGGCTTTCCATCTCATAGTCAGCCATCGCAATGGTGGTCGCGTTAAAGGTATTGGTTTCTAGAATATCAGCGCCGGCTTCAAGGTAAGCGCTATGGATTTCCTTAATTAGTTGAGGCTGGCTTAGCACCAACAAGTCGTTGTTGCCTTTTAGATCACAGTGCCAATTGGCAAAGCGCTCTCCTCGGTAATCTTGCTCTTCAAGTTTGTACCCTTGGATCATGGTGCCCATACCACCATCAATCAATAAGATACGTTGCTTCAATTGAGCTTCAATCTGTTGTCTTACTTTGCTTCCCACAGTACAGCCTCATTCCTTTAGTTATGATTCCATCCTATCACACAAACTTCAGGAGTCTAGACGTCTAAATGGATATTTAATGATTATTTTATCTCCTTCTTAACTTGCAAAATAAACCCGAAAAAATGTTTGCTATTTAGACAGCATCAGCCGAGAATTCCATTCATAAAATGTTACAAATAGAGAGCTCTATGTCGGTCTATCATACTTTATGTTTTCTATCCGCAGCTGCAATGCTAATTGCTTTTGTAAACAGCAAGATAGGAAAGATGCAAACCACCATCGCCATTACAGCTGGTTCAATGGTTCTTTCTCTACTTATTTTGATCGCCGGTCAAAACAACTGGTTTCACCTTACGGAGATTGCAACCGAGACGGTAACAAGGATTAACTTTGAAGACTTTTTGTTGAAAGGCATCCTTGGATTTTTGCTTTTTGCTGGCGGCTTGGGCATCAAGCTACCCAACTTAAAAGATCAAAAGTGGGAAATCACGGTATTGGCTCTTGGAGCAACCCTGTTCTCAACCTTCTTCATCGGCTTTGTTCTTTATGGCCTTTGTATGCTGATCGGCATACAGTTTGATTTGGTTTACTGCTTGCTATTTGGCGCATTAATCTCGCCTACCGACCCGATTGCCGTTCTAGCTATCGTTAAAAAGTTAGATGCACCTAAACGTATCTCGACACAGATCGAAGGGGAGTCACTATTCAATGATGGCTTCGGCTTGGTTATTTTCGTCACGCTTTTCACCATTGCATTTGGCTCAGAAGCACCAACAGTCGGTAGCGTCACTCTACTCTTCATCCAAGAAGCGATTGGCGGGATCGTCTATGGCTTTCTATTGGGCTTAGTATTCCACTACCTAATCAGTGCTACTGACGATCATTCAATGGAGCTACTACTTACCATCGGTGTTCCTACAGCAGGTTACGCATTTGCTGAGTACATTCATGTTTCAGGCCCACTTGCGATGGTGGTGTCGGGAATTATGATCGGTAACTGGACGCGCTTTATTGGCTTCTCTAAAGAGAGTGAAGACCACCTAGACCACTTCTGGGAGTTAGTAGATGAGTTCCTAAACGGCGTGCTATTCCTATTAATTGGTATGTCGATGCTGCTATTTAAGTTCCATGAAGAAGACTGGATCATGATGGCAATTGCAGTCCCTCTGGTGCTAGCCTCTCGCTATCTCAGCGTCTTTATCTCATACATAGGCTTTAAACGTTACAGAAAATACAACCCATGGTCAGTAAAAATTTTGACTTGGGGTGGCCTACGTGGCGGCCTAGCGCTAGCAATGGCACTTTCAATTCCATCAGGGATTTGGGTGGTTCAAGACAAGCTGATCGATGTAAAAGAGATCATCCTTGTAATGACCTATTCGGTTGTGGTGTTCTCTATCCTTATTCAAGGTTCAACCATTACACCAATGATTGAAAAGGCGAAAGCTGAAGAAAAAAAGATGGAAGATGAAAAGCTAGCTCAAAGCTCTTTAGCAGAACAAAGAGAACAAACTGAAGCCTAATTCCATTCTCCCCATATTTAAAAAGCAGCTTTAGGGCTGCTTTTTTATGCTCTAAAATTCGAAGACTTCACCAACAATATTATCTAGAAACCTCGCCGTTCTACTCTCCTCAGAGCGAAGCCCGAGCCTAATACCAATCTAAGTAAAAATATGAACTAATTGAGGCCATTCAGATGAAAATGAGACTGCTGGCCCTTGCTCATTTCAAAGATGGGTACTCACGCACACAAATCGCCCAAGTTTCTCAAGATAAGCCGAACCAGTGTCAATAAGTTGGTCCAAACCTTTCTTGAAGAAAGGCTGGAAGGACGGCAAGAAAAGCCAATGATACACAAGACGGAGAACTGACTGGTTCCGACATCCACGCTTACATCATGAAAGAATTTGGCAAGCACTACCGCCCTGACTTTATCTATTACCTGCTCGACCACATGGGCTTTTCATGGATAACTTCCCGCTCAAAACACGACAACACACTTATGGACTGAAAAAGCAGCTCGCCCAAGAGCCGAGAAACAACAATTTGAGTATGCTTATCTGTTCGGTTCAGTCGTCGCAGAAGAGGAATTGGTGAGGCTATCATTGTCCCTGGGTTAATAAAGACATCATGATAGAGCACTTAAAACAAATATTGGCAGTCACGTAGGAAGGACGTCACGCCGTCGTTGTAATGGATGGCGCAGGATGGCATACAGAAGAAATTGCCAATGACTTTAAAATGTCAGTGTCATCAAACTTTCGCCCTATTCTCCAGAGCTAAACCCTATCGGACAAGTATGGCGTTGGTTGCGGCAACGCGATTTAGCCAATCAATATTTTACTGATTACGACGACATCACCTCCAAAGTCTTCGATGCATAGAATCGGTTTTGGATTGATCCAAAATAGTCACCCAATGTGCTCGAGAAGGTGGATAGACCTGACCAGTTAATTTTCCAGATTGGTATAAATGGCGAAGTCGTGGAACTGCAGATCATCGAGAATGGTCTTTCTTGGAAGGGAAAAGACAGCC
>NZ_JBICMD010000027.1:0-358 GCF_043106015.1 Vibrio sp. GLN_1 | reverse complement strand
TCCTCACGACTGAAAGTGCTTTACAACCCGAAGGCCTTCTTCACACACGCGGCATGGCTGCATCAGGCTTGCGCCCATTGTGCAATATTCCCCACTGCTGCCTCCCGTAGGAGTCTGGACCGTGTCTCAGTTCCAGTGTGGCTGATCATCCTCTCAGACCAGCTAGGGATCGTCGCCTTGGTGAGCCCTTACCTCACCAACTAGCTAATCCCACCTAGGCATATCCTGACGCGAGAGGCCCGAAGGTCCCCCTCTTTGGCCCGTAGGCATCATGCGGTATTAGCCATCGTTTCCAATGGTTATCCCCCACATCAGGGCAATTTCCTAGGCATTACTCACCCGTCCGCCGCTCGACGCC
>NZ_JBICMD010000026.1:0-872 GCF_043106015.1 Vibrio sp. GLN_1 | reverse complement strand
GCACCTACTGTACGGCCACCTTCACGGATAGCGAAACGTAGACCTTCGTCCATTGCGATTGGTGCGATTAGCTCAACAACCATTTGGATGTTGTCGCCTGGCATTACCATTTCTACGCCTTCTGGTAGAGAGATATCGCCAGTTACGTCAGTTGTACGGAAGTAGAACTGTGGACGGTAACCTTTGAAGAAAGGAGTGTGACGACCGCCTTCTTCTTTAGATAGTACGTATACTTCTGATTCGAACTTAGTGTGTGGAGTGATTGAACCAGGCTTAGCTAGTACTTGACCACGTTCAACTTCGTCACGCTTAGTACCACGTAGAAGTGCACCAACGTTCTCACCTGCACGGCCTTCGTCTAGAAGCTTACGGAACATCTCTACACCAGTACATGTTGTAGTAGTTGTATCCTTGATACCTACGATAGCAACTTCGTCACCAACTGTTAGGATACCACGCTCGATACGGCCAGTTACTACTGTACCACGACCTTGGATTGAGAATACGTCTTCGATAGGCATTAGGAATGGCTGATCTACCGCACGCTCTGGCTCAGGGATGTAAGTATCTAGAGCTTCAGCTAGTTCAACGATTTTCGCTTCCCACTGCTCTTCGCCGTTTAGTGCGCCTAGTGCAGAACCTTGGATAACTGGTAGGTCATCACCTGGGAAATCGTACTCAGATAGAAGTTCACGAACTTCCATTTCTACTAGTTCTAGTAGCTCTTCATCGTCAACCATGTCACATTTGTTCATGAATACGATGATGTATGGGATACCAACCTGACGGCCTAGTAGGATGTGCTCACGAGTTTGTGGCATTGGGCCATCTGTCGCAGCAACAACTAGGATACCACCGTCCATCTGTGCAGC
>NZ_JBICMD010000025.1:0-35149 GCF_043106015.1 Vibrio sp. GLN_1 | reverse complement strand
CAAAGACCTCGCTTTTGCGGGGTTTTTTTGAATCTACAATGTGATAAACTGTAGATACTACAGGGGTGTAGCTCCAATTGGCAGAGCAGCGGATTCCAAATCCGCGTGTTGGGAGTTCGAATCTCTCCACCCCTGCCATATTTAAAGCCTCAGTCGAAAGACTGGGGCTTTTTTGTATCTGCAGATCTGAGCTGAAGAGATCTTTCCATACCGTTATTATTTCTCTTTCAATAAAATGTGAATCAGCATTTTCTTCAAGTAGTACTTAAACGAGATATGTTTATCTAAACGGCAAATTCCCGTAAGGGTTCTTCCTATGAAAAATTGCTTGGAACGTATGTAAAAGTGACTCCTGTAACTTTTAAATATTTCAGTGGTTTTAAAGCGATTATATTGTCGAATTCTAAGATTGTGTTACCGATAGCTGAGTGATTTTGATTACAATATCATCAGAACTTATTGGGGGAATTATGGGGCAGTTTTCTATTTTAGGCTTTATCGCACTCGGTGGGGCAATCGGTGCGTGTTCTCGATATTTAGTGTCTGAGTTTTGTGTCTTACTTTTCGGGCGGGGCTTTCCTTACGGTACGCTGACTGTTAACGTTGTTGGCTCTTTCATCATGGGGTTGCTCATTGCTGCATTTGAAAGTGAAATATTAGCAACTGAACCATGGAGACAAGTGATTGGCCTAGGCTTCCTTGGTGCGCTTACCACCTTTTCAACCTTTTCTATGGATAACGTACTGCTTATGCAGCAAGGTGCTTTCTTTAAAATGGGTTTAAACATCTTATTGAATGTTGTTCTGAGTATCTCGGCGGCTTGGATCGGTTTCCAATTATTGATGCGTAGCTAGCAAAAGTAACGAAAATGTAATCAGGTCGGCTTGGTTTAACCAAGCCGTTTTTATATACTGGCTTCACTTGTCGGAGTGCCATAAGGCTGAGACCGTTAATTCGGGATCCGTTGAACCTGATCAGATTAATATCTGCGAAGGGAACAAGAGAAGATACCTACACCAGACAACGTCTGGCTAACCTATCAAAACGTCGAATGCAGTAATAGACAAAGAGTGAGCACCTGAACTCTAATCGTCCATAATTCGACCCCTCTTGTCGCATCTATCCGCCAAGCATTTTTATCCCAATACTTTTTATCTAGAATAACAAGCAAGGAAAAATGCTATGTCGAGTCGCAAACAAGCGAGACTGGAAGCAAAACAGTTTATTGATACTCTCTCGGTACAGCCGTACCCAAACTCAACCAAAGTGTATGTAGAGGGTTCTCGTCCTGACATCCGAGTGCCAATGCGTGAAATTTCTTTGGCTGATAGCCTAATTGGTGGCACCAAAGAGGCTCCTGTTTTCGAGTCAAACGAATCAGTACGTGTTTATGACACCTCTGGTGTATACACTGACCCAAATCACTCTATCGACCTTTACAATGGCTTACCAAAGCTTAGAGAAGGGTGGATTGAAGAACGCAATGATACTGAAATCCTTGAAGATGTGAGCTCTGTTTACGCAAAAGAGCGTCTTGACGATGAAACCTTAGATAGTTTGCGTTATGGCAACTTACCACGTATTCGACGAGCTAAAGCCGGAAAATGTGTCACTCAACTACACTATGCTCGTAAAGGCATTGTTACTCCGGAAATGGAATACATTGCACTGCGTGAGAATATGGGTCGCGCTAAATATCGCGATGACGTGCTGACTCAGCAGCATCCTGGTCAAAGCTTCGGTGCAAATCTACCTAAAGACATTACTGCAGAATTCGTTCGTAAAGAAGTTGCAGAAGGTCGCGCCATCATTCCTTCGAATATCAATCATCCAGAATCTGAACCAATGATTATTGGCCGTAACTTCTTAGTTAAGGTGAATGCCAATATTGGTAACTCATCGGTCACGTCTTCAATCGAAGAAGAAGTGGAGAAACTTGTATGGGCCACGCGTTGGGGGGGGGATACGGTTATGGATCTCTCTACCGGCCGCAACATTCACGAAACTCGCGAATGGATTTTACGCAATAGCCCGGTGCCAATTGGTACGGTTCCTATGTATCAGGCTTTGGAGAAAGTAAATGGCATTGCTGAGAACCTGAATTGGGAAGTCATGCGCGACACGTTAATCGAACAAGCAGAGCAGGGTGTTGATTACTTTACTATCCATGCGGGTTTACTACTTCGCTATGTTCCAATGACGGCGAAACGAGTGACGGGTATTGTTTCGCGTGGTGGCTCGATTATCGCTAAGTGGTGTCTAGCGCATCACCAAGAAAGCTTCTTATACACCCATTTCCGCGAGATCTGTGAAATTTGTGCGAAGTACGATGTCGCTCTATCTCTTGGTGATGGCTTGCGTCCTGGCTCGGTTGCAGACGCGAACGATGAAGCGCAATTTGCAGAGCTGCGTACGCTCGGCGAGTTGACGAAAATCGCATGGGAATATGATGTACAGGTCATCATTGAAGGCCCTGGCCATATTCCAATGCACATGATCAAAGAGAATATGGACCAACAGTTGGAATACTGTCATGAAGCGCCGTTCTACACCTTGGGTCCTCTAACGACAGATATCGCTCCGGGTTATGACCATATTACATCCGGTATTGGTGCGGCGATGATTGGTTGGTATGGCTGCGCTATGTTGTGCTACGTGACCCCTAAGGAGCACTTGGGGCTTCCAAATAAAGAAGACGTTAAAACCGGTATGATCACCTACAAGCTAGCTGCGCATGCTGCAGATTTAGCAAAAGGGCATCCTGGAGCACAAGTTCGTGACAATGCCTTATCAAAGGCGCGTTTTGAATTTCGCTGGGAAGACCAATTTAACCTCGCTTTAGACCCCGATACCGCACGTGCATTTCATGATGAAACGCTGCCGCAAGAGTCTGGAAAAGTAGCGCACTTCTGCTCAATGTGCGGCCCTAAATTCTGCTCAATGAAGATTTCTCAAGAAGTCAGGGAGTATGCCAAAGATACAGAGCAAGTTGCCGCGGATCAGGCGATTTCTATCAAGATGTTAGATGACCCGCTGGAAGGCATGCGTAAGAAGTCTGAAGAGTTTCGTGCGACAGGTTCCGAGCTTTATCACCCAGCCGTGCACGCCGAGGCGGATGAGTAATGGCTAAAATCCTTATTCCATCGTCGTTAATTCCGCTGACAGGATCTGTTCAGCAGTGTTTATTGTTGGCGAAAGAACAGGGTTTTAGTATTGATGAGATTGAGTTGGGCGTAAGCCCGACTCAATTTATTCAACTTGTTCTTGGGCAAAATACCTTTCGTGTAGGTACCGATCTGATTGACGTATGTGAGGAAGCAGAGACTGCCGATTTTGTGCTTTACTACCAATCAGGTCTATCGGTTTCAGAATGTCGCCAACAACCATTCTCGGCCATTTTTATTGGTATTGAAGACGTAGAGTCTAAGCACGATGATTCTGTTGAAACGACAAGCGCGGACGTGTTGGATATCTGGCGCCACCCGATTAATGATGAAATAAGAGCTTTGTCAGTTGCTTCCACTTTTAGAACTACAACTCTTCAAACCGATCAACACTTAGCGTGGATAGTAACGCTGCTTGCTCTCGATTTCCCTATTGAAGATGCTTTAACCTTAGCGCGCCCAATGACGAATGTTTCACGTGAAACACTCATTAATGGTGAAACAATGGTTAAGCAGGAGTGGGCGTCTCAGTTTGCTGATTTTCCTACACCAGTCTTAGAAGATTGTCGTTTAGGCATCAAAGTAGGTTGGTCATCACACGGACAGTCGGTTAACTTTCCTCATCTGAGCAAACAGAGTTTGGGGCTCTATCCGGTCGTGGACGACGTCAGTTGGATTGAACGGTTGTTGCCATTGGGCATCAACACCATTCAACTACGTATCAAAGACCCCTATCAGCCAGACTTAGAACAGCAGATTGCACGCGCAATTGAACTCGGTCGTCAGTATGACGCTCAAGTTTTTATTAATGATTATTGGCAACTAGCAATAAAGCATGGCGCGTTCGGGGTTCATCTTGGTCAAGAGGATATCGAAGATTCCAATTTGAGCCAGTTGAGCACCGCAGGCATTTGCTTAGGTCTATCAACCCATGGTTATTATGAACTGCTGCGTATCGTCCAAATTAACCCAAGCTATATTGCGTTGGGGCATATCTTTCCGACCACCACCAAACAAATGCCATCCAAACCGCAAGGTTTGGTTCGCTTAGCCTTGTATCAAAAGCTGATCGATAGCATTCCATATGGTGAAAGTGTTAGCTATCCAACTGTGGCCATTGGTGGCATTGACCAATCAAACGCAGAGCAAGTTTGGCAATGTGGCGTGTCCAGTTTAGCGGTGGTTCGTGCGATTACCTTGTCCGAATCGCCGAAACAAGTGATTGAGTTTTTCGATCAACTGATGAGCACAACGAGCACGTCATTGGTCATGGAGGACTATCGTGCTTACTGATCAAGAATTCATTCGTTATCAGCGTCAAGTTTCGTTACCTGAAATCGGAGAATCAGGCCAAGCTCGTCTTAGTCAATCTCATGTATTGCTCATCGGCTGTGGTGGGTTGGGTAGTGCAGCAAGTTTGTATCTCGCGGCTGCTGGCGTGGGTAAATTGGTTGTGATTGATGATGACCGTGTCGACAGCAGCAATTTGCAGCGCCAGGTTATCTATCGTGAAGGCGACATCGAACTGGCGAAAACCGAGGCGATGGCTCAGCAGCTTCGTCATCTCAATTCAATGATTCAGGTACGCACGATTACCAAGCGCCTCGACCAAGCTCAGTTACGACTCGAAGTCATGTTGGCGGATGTGGTGTTGGATTGCAGTGACAACCTGCCAACGAGGCAGCAGATCAATCAAGTTTGTTATGAGCAAAATACACCTCTGATATCGGCGGCAGCGATTGGTTGGCAAGGGCAGTTTGCTGTTTTTGACTACTCAGACAAACCATCAAATTCAGGCTGCTATCGATGCTTGTATCCGTTTGATGAATTGCAGCAAACAATGAAGTGCAGCGAAACCGGCATTATCGGCCCTGTGGTGGGCACTCTGGGGAACTACCAAGCTCTCGCTGCTATTCAAAAGTTGGCGATAGATCGTTTTCATGTTGCGTGTGGTCAGTTACACCTCTTTGACGGGCTGCGGATGAACTGGCAGACCATGTCTATAACCAAAGACAAGCAATGTCAGGTTTGTGGTGACAATAATCTTGCTCCAGTGAGCAGTTAAGAGATGACCGCCATGACAGTTTCAAATCAATTCGCATCAAATTCGTTTGTACGTTCATTTGCCAAAGGAGAGAGGTAGCGTGATAACTATCGCTATTAACGACCAAGCTCAGCAGGTCGAGTGTAAAGCCAACCTACAGCAAATCATTACACAGTTTTCTCTGCCTGAAATGGGCTGTGTTTTTGCCATTAATAATCAAGTGGTGCCGCGTAGCGAATGGGCGAGTACGGTACTTTCTGAGGGAGATAGCATCTCTCTGTTTCAAGCCATCGCAGGGGGATAATGTCGATGCTGAAAATTGGTGATAAAGAATTTCAATCACGTTTGTTCACCGGAACAGGCAAGTTTTCTAATAGCCGTTTAATGGCTGAAGCCATCCAGGTTTCAGGTTCACAGCTCGCCACGATGGCGCTTAAACGTGTGGATGTGAATGATCAGCAAGATGACATTTTACAGCCTTTGATTCACGCCGGTGTGAATTTGCTACCGAACACCTCTGGCGCAAAAAATGCCAAAGATGCAGTTTTTGCTGCGCAGCTTGCTCGCGAAGCGTTGGGCACAAATTGGGTCAAATTGGAGATCCATCCCGACCCAAAATACTTAATGCCTGATCCGATAGAAACCTTAGCCGCTGCCGAGCAGCTCGTGCGAGATGGCTTTATTGTGTTGCCATATTGCCATGCTGATCCGGTGTTATGTAAGCGGCTGGAAGAAGTTGGCTGTGCTGCGGTGATGCCATTGGGTGCGCCGATTGGTTCGAACAAAGGTATCGCTTCGCACGATTTTCTAGAAATCATTATTGACCAAGCGAACGTACCTGTTGTCGTGGATGCGGGAATTGGTGCGCCTTCACATGCGGCAAGAGCGATGGAAATGGGCGCGGATGCCGTGTTGGTCAATACGGCCATCGCTGCCGCAAGTAATCCCGTTGCGATGGCGAAAGCGTTCAAGATGGCTGTCGAGTCAGGTCGTATGGCTTATGAAGCTGGGCTTGCAGGGAAAGTTTCTCATGCCGTTGCTTCCAGTCCGCTAACGGCTTTTCTCGATGAACTGTAGAAGTGAGGGTTCAAGATGAGCTTTTATGATCGCTTTCAGCAGCTCGAATGGGATGACATATCCATGTCGATTTATGCCAAAACGGCGCAAGATGTGGAAAGGGCGTTAGCAAAACCCAAACGAGATTTGGAAGATTTTAAAGCGTTGATTTCTCCTGCTGCTGAACCGTACTTAGAGCAGATGGCAAAGCTTTCTTATTCGCTGACGCGTAAGCGTTTTGGCAACACTATGTCGCTGTATATCCCGCTGTACCTCTCTAATCTTTGCGCCAACGCTTGTACCTATTGTGGCTTCTCTATGGAGAACCGCATAAAGCGAAGAACGCTGAATAGGGACGAAGTTGAGGCGGAGATTGATGCGATTAAGCGAATGAAGTTCGACAGCGTGTTACTGGTAACGGGTGAGCATGAGACCAAAGTTGGGATGAAATACTTTCGCGAAATGGTGCCAATCATCAAGCAGCGATTTAATTATTTAGCGATGGAAGTCCAACCGTTGGATCAGGACGAATACGCCGAACTCAAAACATTGGGCCTTGATGCGGTGATGGTGTATCAAGAAACCTATCATTCCAAAACATATGCTCAGCATCATTTGCGTGGCAATAAAATGGATTTCCGATACCGGCTTGAAACGCCTGATAGATTGGCAAAAGCGGGGATCGACAAAATCGGTATTGGCGCTTTGATTGGTTTGGAAGAGTGGCGCACCGACTGCTTTTTTGCTGCTGCTCATCTGGATTACCTTGAGCGTACTTATTGGCAATCGCGTTATTCGATTTCTTTTCCTCGTTTACGCCCTTGTGCCGGTAATGTACCAGCGCCGGGATTACAACCGAAGTCTGTCATGACGGATAAGCAGTTGGTGCAATTGATTTGCGCCTATCGGCTGTTTAATCCGGAAGTGGAGTTGTCATTGTCGACGCGCGAATCACCGCAGTTTCGCGACAATGTATTACCGTTAGGCATTACGAGTATGTCTGCGGCATCGAAAACACAACCCGGAGGTTATGCGACCGAAGAGGTGGAACTGGAACAGTTCGAAATCAGTGACGAGCGTAGCGCGGCATCGGTAGAAGACATGATTAGAGCGAAAGGTTTCGATCCGGTCTGGCGTGATTGGCACTCAGTTTACTCAGGTTAACCGAGGCGTTTACTGTGTCATTGGCATGTTTCACGTGAAACATTGTGATTGAATGAACGCTTAGCTTTGAGTTTCATGGATGTGATTTATGGGCTGCGATTTACGAATTTAGCCCCCAAAAAAAAGGCTCTCCAAGTGGAGAGCCTTTTCTATTTTATCTTTAATAGATGTTCGCACTTTTGTTTAAGAGTGGGCCAACGGCAGAGTTGCTTCGCGTAGCCATTCTTTTACTTCGCCTTCAACAAGCGGGCTGATTTGTTCCCATACTTTTTGATGGTAGTCGTTCAACCAAGCAAGTTCTGGACGAGTCAGCATATCGACATTGATATTACGTTTATCGATTGGACAGCGCGTCAAGGATTCGAATGATAGAACAGGGAAGTCGCCGTTAGTCGGTGTTTCAACTACGAGCTCTAGGTTCTCGATACGGATACCGAACGCATCTGCACGGTAGTAGCCAGGCTCATTTGATAGCACCATGCCTTCAGTTAGCGGCACATCAATTTGTTTCTTAGAGATGCTTGCCGGACCTTCATGCACACTTAGGAAGTGACCTACACCGTGGCCAGTGCCATGGTCGTAGTCATAACCTTCCGCCCAAAGATGTTGGCGAGCCAATGTATCGATTTGGTAACCGCGAGTGCCTTTCGGGAAGCGGGCACGTGCTACACCGATATGACCTTTCAGCGCGAGAGTGAACTGCTTGATCATTTCTGCTGATGGCTGACCAATCGCGATGGTGCGTGTAATGTCGGTTGTGCCATCTAGGTACTGACCGCCTGAATCCACAAGGTAAAGCGTATTCAGCTCTAGCTTACCTGGCTCTGGTTGGTTCTCATGATTGTAGTGACACATAGCCGCATTGCCGCCTGCCGCAGAAATGGTATCAAAGCTCAGATCCATCAGCGTTGGGTCTTCTTTACGGAATGCTTCTAGGCGATCAGCCAGTGTAGCTTCATCATGAAGATTGCCAGCAGCCACTTCGGCATCTAGCCAGCAAAGGAATTTGCTCATCGCTACACCGTCGCGGATATGACAGGCTTTCATGCCCGCAATCTCAACTTCGTTTTTCGCGGCTTTTGGCATTAAACATGGATCGGCAGCAGCAATAACCGATGCGCCTGCATTTTGAAGAACTAACTTAAACCATGCGTTACTGATTGCTGGGTCGAGCAATACCTTTTTACCAGACATGGCTTCAAGTCGAGATTGAAGTGCTTCTGGATGATGAACCGTCACACCAGTGCCCACGTGCGCTGAAAATTCAGCAGGTAAGCGAGCGGGATCTAGGAAGTACTCCACACTTGAGTCGGCATGAAGAATCGCGTGCGACAGTAAAACTGGCAAACGCGATACATCCAAGCCACGTACATTCAATAGCCAACAAATAGAATCAAGCGCTGTGATGACTGCGCTGTCTGCACCGGCTTTTGCTACCAGTTGAGCGATCTCTTTACGCTTACTTTCGCTTGATTGACCAACGGCTTCTGTTGGCATGAGGCGAACGTCAGAAACCACTGGTGCAGGGCGGTCATGCCACAGCTCATCAATTGGGTTGCTGGAGAGAATGTTCAGCTCAAGTTTTCCGGCCAGTTTTGCTTGTGCCATATCTAGCCAAGCCGAACTGTGCATGCGTGGGTCGATAGCCACGGACGCATTTGCGGTTAGATTGTCTTGAATCCAATCCAATGCCGGTTCTTCAATTAGGTGGCGATATTCAAACAAATCGCTAGGAACTTGTTTGGTCACTTGAACTGTGTAGCGACCATCAACAAAAATCGCGGCTTTGTCTTGTGTGATCACGGCTGCGCCTGCAGAGCCTGTGAATCCGGTTAGCCAATGGAGGCGTTCATTGTGCGCAGGGACATATTCACCCAGGTATTCATCTTCGTGAGGGATCAGTAGGGCATCAATGTTGTGTTGAGCAAGCCATTCGCGAATTGCGTTCACGCGGCTTAGGGTATCGTTGTGCATCTGTTTTATTCCTTCAAATTACCGCTCCTTCATGCTCAGGTGTGGGAGCTGTTTCCTTCTGCTTCGTGCAGTGATTGAGTTAAACGTCGTAGCAAGATGACGTTTAAGTCTGGGTACAACAGGCCATAGATGAGCCAAAAAGGACTATCGACTGTTAAGCTACTCATTTTAACCGCTAAGCGCAAATTGCGTCCGACATTTTTATCTAAGGTGATCGGTTTTTTGCGTGATCATCGTGCGTAGCCAATTCAAGGCTGGGTCGTTTTCTCTGTCTCTGTGCCAAAACAGAGTGTAAGCCATGGGCGGGAATTCAAGCGGCAATGGCAACACCACCAAGTCGAGCTGTTTGGCAGCCAGTTGCACAAAATGGCTCGGCGCGGTAAAGATGAAGTCGGTGTAAGAACACAAGCTGGCGGCACTATTGAAATCTGGAACAGTGACTGCGATATCGCGCTCTGCGCCAATGTCCGCTAAACGATAATCCAACAACCAACGGTCGTTTCCATCACATCGCACTTGTACGTGACGAAGTGCGAGATACGCTTCGAGGTTCCACTTCTGTTTTAGTGCGGGGTGGTTTTTACGAATGATGCACATCTGATGGTCGCGATAGATTTCGAGTTCGCAAATATCATCCGGTGGCAGTAGGGTAAGCTTTGCGTCATTGATGTCGATGTCTTTACCTGTTAATCCCAAATCCAACTCACCACGCTGCAACATTTTGAAGGTGTTATCTGACCAAGGATGCGTGCTGATGGTGACGCCGGGCGCCTGTTGAAAAATCGCTGGTAAGAAATGCGGCAAGATTAATGGGTAGACACTTTCCACGGCTGCAATTTGAAAACGGTATTCACTGCTTTGGGGCGAAAACTCTTCTGGCTGGGTCAGCACTTCTAATTGGTTAATCAACAGATCCAGTTTCGGTTTGAGGAACAATGCACGTGGTGTTGGCGTTAATCCATGTGAGTTACGCGTAAACAATGGATCATCAAATTGAATGCGAAGTTTGGCTAATGATTTGCTCACCGCGGATTGGCTGAGGCACAGTCGATGCGCTGCTCGAGTCACGTTAAGCTCTTCAATTAACACTTTAAAACAGACCAGTAAGTTCAGGTCGAGACGAGCGAGCTTTTCTATGTTCACGGTGAATTTCCTCTGGGGAATAATGGTCATGATTATACATCATTTCCATTCATATCATCAGATGATTAAGCTCTCTGCAAAGTTCTTGTTCAATTTGGAGTGTTGTGTGTCTAGCCATATTTCTAATAGTAAAAAACAAATGGCGTTGTTGACCCTTTTGGTTCTTTTCAGTCCGCTTGCGATTGATATCTATCTACCTGCGTTACCTCTTATCGCTTCAACTTTTCAGGTAGACAATGCGCTAGCACAAGACACGATTACATGGTTCCTATTTGCTATGGGTGTTGGCCAACTGTTTGCTGGCCCTTTGGCAGATAAACTCGGACGTCGAACTGTTGCATTGGGCGGCATCACTATCTACGCAATGAGCGCTTTATTGGCGTGGAGTGCTCAAAATATTGAGTGGATGTTGATGTCTCGTTTGCTACAAGGCTTAGGTGCTTGTGCGACATCGGTAGCAGCCTTTGCAACAGTTCGCGATATTTTCGGCCCAGAGAAAAGCGGCAAGATGATCAGCTACCTTAATGGTGCGATCTGCTTTATTCCGGCACTGGCCCCAATCTTAGGTAGCTGGTTAACACAGCAATTCGATTGGCGTGCAAACTTCAGCTTTATGGCTGGTTTTGCGGTTGTCTCAGGAACGTTGATGTTCTTGATGATGAAGGAAACCAACCCTGCAACAGAGAAACAAGCGGTATTCAAAGCAAGTCGTTACTGGTCGGTACTGAGCACGCCATCTTTCATTTTCCACGCGTCACTATGTTTGATGGCTATGGCGGTTATCTTAGCTTACGTGACGTCAGCACCGTCGGTATTGATGACAGGCATGGGCCTTTCAATGAATGAGTTCACATTCTGGTTTGGCATTAACGCGGTCATTAACATCGCTGGCTGTATGTTGGCACCGAAGTTCATGGAACGTTTTGGCACACACAACACGCTTGTGGTTGGTATCTCGACGTTGGCTCTGGCTGGTGTGGTGATGCTGGTGATGAATGGCCAAAACACGGCGCTGTCGTTCATGCTGCCAATCTTTATGTCGTCCGTTGGTTTTGCTTTGATTCTTGGCGGCGCCGCGGGCAAGGCGTTGGAACCATTCGGTGATAAAGCGGGCACAGCCGCAGCGCTACTCGGTTTGTTCCAAATGAGCGGTTCTGGTTTGTTAGTGGGTACCTTACAGCGTTTGCCGTTTGATCCACAAACATTGATTGCTATTCATATGTGGGTATTGCTACCAGCATTGGTGATTCTATTTTCAAAGGCCGGTAAGAGCTGGCACGCACGCTTCGCTAATGCGTAAATCAGTGTAATTTAGTATTTTCCAATGTATGTAACGCGTGTATATTTGTCGTTCACACTTTTCCTGACACCATAATGGAATTCAAAAAGTAATGTCGTTAACCACGTATGAAATGGCTCGTATTTTAGAGCAAATGGAAGAATCACCAGAAAAGGTGATGTTTGGTAAGTTGCTTAATGAGCTGGGCAATCAAAGCTCCGAGCGCATTCGTAGTGCGGCAAAACAAGTACCTCTACCAATCTTGCGTGACATTGTGTACCAATTTCAACAAGTGATTGAGTCACGCAAGGGCGAGCAAGTTGAGCTATTAGCAAAAGACCTCGCACAACAAGGTATCTCAGCGGATGAACTGCTGGCTTATCTAAACAAGCAATAAAAGAAATCCCCGCAATCGCGGGGATTTTTCTATCTGACGAATTTGTCTTTTAGCAATCGGTCGAGCGAAAATGGACCGCCTCCCCACAGCATCACAATCAAAATCATTAACCCCCAGAGTTGATGGTCATGGAAACCTTTCTCCCACAGTAGTGGGTAGGACAGGACAGCGATAATGTTGAATACAAACAACATGGCAGCGATAGGGCGAGTAAACAATCCAAGCGCTAAAAAGACCGGAAGAACTAACTCTGCGAATGTGCCTGAATAGGCGGCAAATTCCCAAGGTAGCAACGGAACTTGATACTCAAATTCGAACAAGTACAAAGTGCTATCCCATGAGGCAATTTTGATAAGGCCAGAATTAAAAAACACCCAAGCGACCCATAAACGGCAAAACAGCAGCAACAACGGCATTGCGTGAGTTTGTAAGCTGTTGGTGTATTCGTCGTAGCGGCTAATCAGGCTTTTAACAGAATCTGTCATCGTATCCTCCTTACGCGGTTTGCAGCGTAAAACCTTCAATCAGGTCAAGCGTCATGATGTGATTAAGATGAGCGAGCAACGGCTCAGGGATATCGCTCAAACATTGCTTTTGTTCCAAGCTGGCAAGCAATTGATAGGCTTCGTCATCCAGCGCGAAACACTGCGCTTCACCATCGGGCTCGATGCGGATCACCCCTTGTTGTAATTGGTTGATGTTGAGTTGATCGAATTGCTGAGTACGAACAGCTGCGAATAAATCAAACACCGCGTAATGAGCATCAAAGCTCTTACACCCTGGGCGAAGGTGGAAAACTAGATGGGAATGTTGCGACTCTGGTACGTGTGGTAATTCAGTCAATGGTTGCACGGCGGTGTCTGCTTGATGCTCATAACGAGCTTGGCGAGCAAGGTCGATGTTCCATTCAAAGAGTGCGACTTCTGGGCTGTATGGCGCTTGAGCCATGACCTGGCCAAACAACATCACAGTGTGGTGAAAGTCTTTTCCGTAGTGAATAACACTGCCTTCTTGGAGTGGGTGCGTTAAAACATGTTGGCGTGCTATTTGGGCAAAGCACGTTTCCCCTAGTAACGCTTCAACCATCGGATAAGTAGCCGAAAGGACTTCGCTCAAGCTGATGATAAAGTTGTTGCGATATATCTGCATGCGCTCGTCAGCGGTAAACTGACCGCTTGCAATGCTACAGTCGTCACCCAATGCCTGATAGTGAAGCGCTTTCGCAAACTGGTTTTGTAAGGTGGCTAGCTTCATGAGGCTTTCCTCGTAGCACTAAGCGGGGTGGTAATTTGGGAGAGAAGGAGCGAGGCCTTTTCCGCTTCTGCCAATAACACTTCTGGTGCTGGGATATCTAAGTCCCATTCAATTAAGGTATGGCGCGGACCATACTGTTCAACCCAGTGTTGATATAACTTCCAGACTTCCGTGCTAACTGGACGGCTGTGAGTATCAATCCAAATTTCGCCTTTATCGAGTTGCTTGATGGTGAAACCCGCCAAATGAATTTCATCCACTTTGTCTGCCGGAATGGCGGACAGATAGGTATTGCAATCAAAGCCGTGATTGAAGGCTGATACGTGTACGTTATTCAGATCGAGCAGTAACCGGCAACTTGTGCGCTGCTGAACTTCAGCGAGAAACTCCCACTCGCTGATCGTCGAGTGTTGAAACTTCACATAGCTCGATGGGTTCTCGATTAAGATTTCGCGTTGCAGATAATCCTGAACTTCAAGCACATTGCGAGTAAAAACGTTCAGTGCTTCTTCGGTGTATGGTAGGGGAAGCAAGTCGTTAAAATAATGCCCACCATTTTCACTCCAGCTCAAATGGTCAGAGACAAACATCGGGTCAATGGCATCAATCAACGCTTTCAGTTGAGCTAGGTGTACTTGGCTAACGCGTTCAACAGAGCCTAACGACAAACCAATTCCGTGGCAGCTGATCTGGTATTGCTCGCGCAAAGTGTGTAGATATTTTCGTTCGGCTGCATTGGGTTGAAAGTAGTTCTCGCTGTGAATTTCTAACCAAGACAGTTCTGGACGTTGTTGCTGAAAAAAGTCCAAATGAGGAGTCCGTAAACCAACGCCAACAAGAGGGTGAAAATCGTAGTGTTTCACGTGAAACTCCTTTTCGAACTGGATAGAAGAGGTTGTGGGGTGTGAGTTGAGCCATCACACGCCCACAGCAATTAACGGAGAAATTAAGATGCGCTGGTACTGCCGCCAGCCAATTTGTCGCAAAGACCTTTTGGAACCACCACAAATGCGTCTTTTTGGTGGTCTTGTTTTGACGTGCCGGCGCAAGAGCTGTTCTTCGTCGCACAGTCATTTTTCCCCGCTTTTGCCACGCCGTAGCACTTTTCTTTTTCTGCCGCGACAGCAGGTGTTGCTGTTAGTAGAGTGCCACCAAGGGCTAGTAGACCAGTAACCGCAGCAGTAACAGCAAGATTCGACTTTTTCATAATAATTTCCTCTGAATGATTTCCTTTACGTTGAGATGGGCAAGCAGACGAGCGATTAAGATGCACAGTTTTTGTCCGCTTGCTTAACTTAAGAGATAGGAAGGTGAGTGAAAAACTTTCAGGGAAATAGTTTAGGAGAATGCTTTTTGATGGTTTGATTTACATAACCGATTGAATGGATGAGTAAAAAATCGTCGAACTTTTTATCTAGTTTTGTCTCAACACACCCTAGTTGTTTAGGTTATAATCTATTTTTATGTATAAATAACCAGTAGCTCATCATGATGGATCCATCTCTATTACTCGACGGTTTGAACGATAAACAACGTGAAGCCGTTGCTGCACCTCTAGAAAACTTGCTCGTCCTTGCTGGTGCAGGGAGTGGTAAGACTCGCGTTCTTGTTCACCGTATCGCTTGGTTGATGTCGGTAGAACAAGCGTCTCCATTCTCAATCATGTCGGTAACCTTTACCAACAAAGCGGCAGCGGAGATGCGTGGCCGTATTGAAGAGTTGATGATGGGCAGTGCGTCAGGCATGTGGAATGGTACCTTTCACGGTATTTGTCACCGCATTTTGCGTGCGCACTATCTTGATGCCAAGCTACCGGAAGATTTTCAAATCATCGACAGCGACGATCAACAACGTTTACTGAAGCGTCTGATCAAAGCACAAAATCTGGATGAAAAGCAGTGGCCTGCACGCCAAGTGGCTTGGTGGATTAACGGCAAAAAAGACGAAGGCCTGCGCCCAGCACATATCGATGCTTACCACGATCCTGTGACCAAAACCTACTTGCAGCTATACACCGCTTATCAAGAAGCGTGTGACCGTGCAGGTTTGGTCGACTTTGCAGAAATTCTGCTTCGCGCTCATGAGCTACTGCGCGATAACAAGTTTGTCCGCGAGCACTACCAGGCACGCTTTAAACACATTCTGGTTGACGAGTTCCAAGACACCAACAATATCCAATACGCTTGGCTACGCATGATGGCGGGGCCTGAGTGTCATGTGATGATTGTGGGGGACGATGACCAATCGATTTACGGTTGGCGCGGAGCAAAAGTCGAAAACATTGAGAAATTCACCCGTGAATTCCCAAGCGTAACCACCATTCGCCTAGAGCAGAATTATCGTTCCACCAAGACCATTTTGGAAGCTTCCAATACCTTGATCGCCAATAACACTGAGCGTATGGGTAAAGAGCTGTGGACTGACGGCGTCGTTGGTGAGCCGATTTCGGTTTACAGTGCTTACAACGAGTTGGACGAAGCCCGTTTTGCGGTTAACAAAATCAAAGAGTGGCAAGACAAAGGTGGAGCATTGAATGATGCAGCGATGCTGTACCGCAACAACGCCCAGTCTCGTGTACTGGAAGAAGCGTTGATTCAAGCTGGTCTACCATACCGTATTTATGGTGGTATGCGATTCTTCGAGCGTCAGGAAATCAAAGACGCACTGAGTTACATGCGTTTGATGGCTAACCGCAATGATGATGCTGCATTTGAACGTGTGGTGAATACGCCAACTCGTGGTTTAGGTGACAAGACACTAGAAACCATTCGCCGTGCGGCGCGTGATCGTGGTTGCACGATGTGGGAAGCCAGCGTTGCGATGTTGGATGAACAAGTGCTCGCGGGTCGAGCGGCGGGGGCATTAGGTCGCTTTATCGAACTTATTACCGCACTCGAAGACGACACGTTAGAGATGCCGTTGCACGAGCAAACAGACCATGTGATCAAGTACTCTGGCTTGTTTGCCATGTATGAGCAAGAGAAGGGCGAAAAGTCTAAGGCTCGTATTGAGAACTTGGAGGAATTGGTGACCGCAACTCGCCAATTCGAGAAGCCAGAAGAAGCGGAAGAGATGTCGCTGCTGACTGCGTTCTTGACTCATGCGGCGCTAGAAGCGGGTGAAGGGCAAGCCGACGAATTTGAAGATGCAGTTCAATTGATGACACTGCACAGTGCAAAAGGCTTGGAATTCCCATTGGTGTTTATGGTGGGCGTTGAAGAAGGCATGTTCCCAAGCCAGATGTCGGCGGAAGAGGCAGGGCGTTTAGAGGAAGAGCGCCGCCTGTGCTACGTCGGTATGACGCGCGCGATGCAAAAACTCTACATCACTTATGCGGAAATGCGCCGTTTGTATGGTCAAGATAAGTACCATAAGCCATCGCGTTTTATTCGTGAGTTGCCGGAAACGTGCCTGGACGAAGTGCGGATGAAAGCGCAAGTCAGCCGACCTGCAAGCAGTGGTCGCTTTAGCCAAACTGCAGTGAAAGAGAACTTCAACGAGACGGGCTTTTCACTTGGTTCACGCGTAATGCATCCAAAGTTTGGCGAAGGCACCATCATTAACTTTGAAGGCAGCGGTCCACAGAGTCGCGTTCAAATTGCGTTCAATGGTGAAGGCATTAAATGGTTAGTGACTGCTTACGCTAGACTAGAGAAACTGTAAGGCTTTTATCGAAAGCTAGCTTGCATTGTTCGCAAACTAACTCAAGGGCTGCTTCGGCGGCTCTTGTTGTATCTGGAGCCTACAAAGTACATTATTTGAGTTTGAGTTTGAGTTTGAGTTTGAGTTTGAGTTTGAGTTTGAGATGGGGACAACTGTGCTTGGCAGGTCGGGCGGAAATGGCAGAAAAGAAAAACCCCGAGGGCTTGCGCCCATCGGGGTTATAGTCTTACTCGCAGCAATCCAGCTACTAAAAAGTGCTCCTTGCATCGAATCCTTGATAGCGTGCTGTATTCCTTCAGCTTAATCCTTTCGTCGCCTTCCTAGCGGTGTCCTTGATGACCTTATCCTGGTCTGCTAACTATCCTCGTCAGCTCTCATCACTTGTTCCCTGAGCGGTGTCCATGACATCATCCTGATGTTCAGTCCTTGCCTCGTCCAGAGGTGTCCATTTCCCGTCCTTAGTAGCAACCATCCTAGTCGCTATTGATTCCGTTCAATGTCCAGTTTTGCATTCCATGCCCGACTATTCATCCTGAATAACCGTTTCTTCTTCCTGAAGTTCACCAAATCCGTGGTGTTTCCTGTTCCGTGTCAGCATCCTTCCGACAGGTTTAATATTACGTTTTTGGCGCTATCCAACAACGGTGCAAGTTCACATTTTTTTATTCCGCAAACGTTTAAAAACTACACGTATTTATATTATTCAATAGCTTATTGGTTGTTTGGGGGGGCTTTACTGCTAAAAAAGAGAGTTTTACTCAACCCTTTGTGAGAGATCTCGCACAAAGGGCCGAGCGAAAGGCTACTATTTTCCGATGGCTGCACCTTCTCGACGCGGATCCGCAGCACCTTCTAAGCCATTTTCAGTGATGCGAATGGCGTGTAAACCGGAATTCAAATCGCGAATTTCGGTCTTAAAGCCCATCTTTTCGAGTGCCGGTTGCAACTGAGTTGCTGCGCTATCTTGCTCGAGGTCGACAGTACCAAAACGGTTTAACACTCTTGGTTGGTTGATCGCTTGCTGAATGTCCATGTCCCATTGAGTATGAGCAATGATGGCTTGTGCCACGTAGCCGATAATGCGACTGCCACCTGGAGAACCAATTGCCATGTATGGTTGATCATCTTTCATGATGATGGTCGGAGCCATGGAGGAGCGAGGACGTTTGCCCGGTTCTAATCGGTTGGCGATTGGAACGCCATTTTGATGTGTGCGGAAAGAAAAGTCTGTCAGCTCGTTATTGAGCAGGAAGCCGCGAACCATTAAGCGCGAGCCAAAAGCGTTCTCGATGGTGGTGGTCATTGAAACCACATTGCCTTGCTTGTCGACGATGTTGAAATGGCTGGTGGAAGGAAGTTCTATCGATTCATCCATACTGAGGTTCATTGCATGTGACCACGGTGGGTTACCGGCTTCCACTTTCGTCAGTGCTTTGCCGACCTGAATAAGCTCGGCACGTTGTTTGAGATAGTCTTTGTCCAACAAACCTTCAGTTGGCATGGGTACATAGTCTTGATCGGCCATGTACTTACCGCGATCAGCAAACGCGAGACCAGATGCGTCCGCAATGACCTGCCAAGATTTGGCGCTGTCTGGTCCCCAGCCTTTGAGATCGTATTGCTCTGTGATAGACAAGATCTGCCCGACAGTTAACGCGCCTGAGCTTGGTGGCCCCATGCCGCAGATGTCGTAGCTTTGATAAGCCGCACAAACGGGCTCTCGCTGTTTGATGCGGTAAGTATCAAAATCTTGTTGTGCCAATACGCCCGGGTTACCCACTGCGGTTTGCACGGTTGCGATAATGTCTTTGGCAATATCACCTTGATAGAAGGCTTGATCACCTTGCTTGGCGATGGCTTGCAAGGTTTGCGCGTATTCTGGATTCTTTAATCGTGTGCCTTCGGCTTTTGGTGAGCCATCGGCGTTAAAGAAATACGCTTTTGTGGTCGGAAAACGTGATAAACGCTCGGCGTCGTTGGCAATCAAACTGGCGAGACGAGGACTGACGGCAAAACCTTCCTCAGCCAAATTGATCACTGGCTGAATGATCTTTTTCCATTCCAGCTTGCCGTATTTTTGGTGGGTATCCCACAACAGTTTGACGGTGCCCGGCGTCGCGACAGATCGTCCGCCTACAACGGCATCATAAAATTGCAGCGGCTGGCCTTGGTCGTCCAAAAACAGTGTTGGGGTTGCGGCGAGGGGCGCAGTTTCTCGACCATCATAAGTGGTGAGCTTTTGTTGTTCGCCATCCCAATACACCAAAAATGCGCCGCCACCAATACCGGAAGACTGTGGTTCGACTAAGCCAAGCATCAGTTGTACCGCCACCATAGCATCAATGGCATTGCCGCCTTGCTCCAGTACATCAGCACCAGCTTGGGTGGCGATTGGGTTCGCTGCTGTCACCATATAGTCTTTGGCTTTGACCAGTTGTTTGTGCTCAAGCCCAGTACTTTGCTCCGGGGCAATCGCATCGGTGGCTTGGTTTGCAAACGCGGTGTGGGTGATAGAGGCGCTAAGAAAAAGACCCGTAGACACGAGTCGGTTGAACGTCCATTGCATGATGACTCTCCATGTTGCCAGTTTGATTGTTCAGCTTGGCAGCCATGGAGAAGATCGTCGAGTCAGCGTTTTAATAAATGTCGGGTGTACGACGCTTTTAAATCAGAGAGTTAACCGATTAACGTGCTGATGGTTTGCGCCAAGATGCTGCCGCCAACGAGGGTAAACACCACACCACAGATGCCATCGATGTAGATGCCAGCTTGTTGTAATCGACGTTGTAAACGTTGCGTTGAGAGCATCCACGCCAAGCTGGAAAACCAAACCAGAGACAAGCTGAACAGGATAACTAACGCGATGCTTTTGCCTGAGACCGACATTCCGGCTGGCACCAAGCTCGACATCAAGCTGATGAAGAAAACCAGTGCTTTGGGGTTGAGAATGTTGGTCGCAAAACCTTTGGCAAAAGCCTGACGTTTGTTGCTGATCACGAAGCTGTTTGTTTTATTTTGTTGATCCGTTTGCGGGTTTTTGATCGTAGCGATCACGCCGCGCAGGGCACCAACACCGAGGTAAAGCAGGTAACTGCCACCTAGCAGTTGTAATACCGAATACAGCAAAGGATGTTGATGCACAAGGTAGCTCACTCCAGTCAGGCTGAACAACGAGTGCAGCAAAATACCAACGGATAAGCCAAGAGCGATGTATAAGCCCGTCTGGCGACCATGACGCGTGGCATTTTGCACCACTAATGCGAAGTCTGGGCCTGGGCTCATTAAGGCAATAAAGTGAATGCTGGCCAATGTCAGCAGGATAGTGGATTCATTCATAACACATCTCAAAGATTACCAATGCAGCTATTGTGGAGGCTTGTTGTGGCATGCGCTTGTAAAAAACTGACAGCTTAAGATTAGCGTGCTGCTATCGAGTGACTTGAGACGGAGAGACGCCATAAGTCTGCTTAAAGGCTTTGCTGAAATGCGCCTGATCGTAAAAACCAATTTGATGTGCGACTTCAGTGCCGCATTGTCCTGCTTGTAGCAGCTTCATCCCTTGCTCGAGTCGTAAACGGGCAAACCACGCATACGGTGTCATGCCAGTTTGCGCTTTGAAATGGCGTTGAAATTGAGTCGGGCTTAGCTGGCAAAGCTCAGAAAGAGACTCCAGCCTTACCGATTGGTCTAGGTTCGCCATTAAGTAATCTTTTAAGGTGTTGAGAGATTGCTTACCTAATGGAATGACTTTTTGCCTTGCCAGCGATCCGTAGCGATCAAAAAGTTGGTTAAATCCCTCAAAAGGCAGACAATCTTTGGTTAACTGACTGAGATTTTCGCGTCTCAACAGAGCATGTAAGTTACTAAGTTGTGAAAATATCTGTGGATCGGAGATGATCAACTCATTAAAGCGGATAATTTGACCGTTTTGTTTAAGATCTGCCAGATCGCTAAGTAAGTGTGGTTCGATCGAAAAAACATTCACTTGATAGCCACTGGCAAGCTTAGATTGGCCGTCGTGCAGTTCATCGGGCGGCATAATAACGATTTGCCCATGACCGACTTGGTGATGAGAGCCTTGATAATGAAACTTCTGCTCACCGTGCGTGATCAAGCCGAGGTGAAAATCCAAATGATAGTGCCTTTGAAAGGCAAACTTTTGGTATTTCGCCTCGATCAGACTCAGTTGGTCATGGTCGGTCGCGTAGTATTGAATCTGTTCCATTACATACAAAAAAAGCTTGGTCACATAATGACCAAGCTTATCCATCAATTGTTAGCTTGTCTTGTAAAAAACGATCACTGTGACTGAATGGCTCGGCGTGAACGGCGATTGTTGCGCAGCCCATCGAAGCTAAATACCACAAGGGCTCCCCAAATAAAGGCGAACGTAATCGCTTTATCCATCGTGAAGGTCTCGCCGTAAATTAACACTGCAAGCAAGAACATCAGGCTAGGGCCGATGTACTGGAAAAAGCCGAGCGTTGATAATTTGAGGCGCGTCGCGGCACCAGTGAAGCACAGCAATGGCAAGGTCGTCACCACACCTGCTGCAATCAACAACGTATTGAGCTGCCATGGGTTTTCAATCATGTTTGCCGTTGGTGAACTGGCAATAAACAGAAGATAAACGGCGGCAGCGGGTAATAAGATTAGCGTTTCGACAAACAAACCCGTTTGAGCATCCACCGCGACTTTCTTACGTAGCAAACCGTAAAAACCGAAGCTCATCGCCAACGCCATCGCTACAATTGGCACCGAACCAAAGACGATCAACTGCACCAAAACGCCACATCCTGCCAATACCACAGCAAACCATTGCAGCTTACGTAGTCGTTCGCCCAAGAACACCATACCGAGCAACACGTTAATCAGCGGGTTGATGTAATAGCCTAAGCTGGCATCCAGCATGTGATTGGAGTTAACCGCCCAAATGAAGATCAGCCAGTTGCCACCAATCAATACCGAACTGGAAAGCAAATACGCGATTTTCTTTTTATCTGTGGCGATGTGATAAACCGAGCGCCAGTGACGGCCAAAATGAAGAAGTGCGGCAAGCAAAAAGAAAGACCAAATCACTCGGTGGCTTAGGATCTCGAGAGGAGACACTTGTGCTATCGATTTAAAGTACATGGGCGCAATGCCCCACATCGTGTACGCGCCAACCGCAAGCAGGACACCTTGCCGCGCGCGCTGTTGTTCTTCTGGTGTCATGAAGTGTCACCTAATTGTGTGTTTATAGAGCAGAAAATCAGTATACGAGCCGTGGTGTGAAACACCTAACAATTTGCGGTTTTATTCGCCATGAAACCCCATTACAATGTGCCCTCACTTTGTGTGCTGGTGGCATGCAAAAGCATTTCTACATCACCCAATCTGAGATTTTTCATGACCTCAACTTTGTTAGCCGAACAATCAGACTCACCTGTAACGCCTCAACGTGTGTTGGAGGAAGTTTTCGGTTATCAAACGTTTCGTGATGGCCAGCAAGAGGTCATCGAATCGGCGGTCGAGGGCAAAGACAGTCTGGTGATCATGCCGACAGGTGGTGGCAAATCTCTTTGCTATCAGATACCTGCGTTGGTTCGTAGTGGCATCACCTTGGTGATTTCGCCGCTGATTTCTTTGATGAAAGACCAGGTCGATCAGCTCAAGGCTAACGGCGTTGCGGCAGAGTGTGTGAACTCCACCATGAGTCGTGAAGAGCTGCTGAGTGTGTATAACCGCATGCACAGCGGTCAACTCAAATTGGTTTACGTCTCACCAGAACGCGTGTTAATGCGTGACTTCATCGAGCGCCTCGAAAATCTGCCTTTGGCGATGATTGCGGTGGATGAAGCGCACTGTATCTCACAGTGGGGACACGATTTCCGTCCTGAATACGCTGCGCTGGGTCAGTTAAAGCAGCATTTTTCGCATGTGCCATTTATGGCGCTCACCGCCACTGCGGATGACGCTACACGTCGCGACATTCTTGAACGCTTACGTTTGCATGAACCTCATGTCCACTTAGGCAGTTTTGACCGTCCGAATATCCGCTACAACCTGGTCGAGAAGCATAAGCCGATTTCTCAGATCATTCGTTATCTCGACACTCAAAAGGGCAATTGCGGCATCATTTACTGTGGTAGCCGTAAGAAAGTCGAAATGGTGACGGAGAAGTTGTGCAACAACCACATCCGTGCGGCGGGCTATCATGCAGGGATGGACGCTGATGAGCGTGCTTACGTTCAAGAGGCGTTTCAGCGTGATGACATTCAAATCGTGGTCGCGACGGTTGCCTTTGGTATGGGCATCAACAAGCCGAACGTCCGTTTTGTGGTGCACTTTGATATTCCGCGCAATATTGAATCCTACTACCAAGAAACGGGACGAGCAGGGCGAGATGGTTTACCTGCTGAAGCGATGATGTTGTACGACCCCGCAGACATCAGTTGGCTACGCCGCATGCTGGATGAAAAAGACGATGGACCGCAAAAGCAAGTAGAAAGCCATAAACTTAATGCGATGAGTGCCTTTGCGGAAGCGCAAACCTGTCGTCGTCAGGTTCTGCTCAACTACTTTGGTGAATACCGCGAGAAGCCTTGTGGTAACTGTGATATCTGCCTCGATCCACCCAAACATTTTGATGCGACAGAAGAAGCGCGAAAAGCGTTGTCGTGTGTTTACCGCGTTAACCAAAGCTTTGGTATGACGTATGTGGTTGAGGTGCTGCGTGGTATGCAAAATATCCGCGTGCGTGAACATGGCCACGATAAGATCTCTACATACGGCATTGGCCGCGATCACAGCCATGATTACTGGGTGAGTATCTTCCGCCAGTTAATCCACAAAGGTCTGCTGTTTCAAAACATTACTCGAAACTCGACGTTGCAACTGACCGAGGAAGCTCGACCATTATTGCGCGGGGATGTGTCGCTCGAGCTAGCGGTTCCTCGTTTGGATACCACTGCACGCGCTGCGAAGTCGGACAAACTGACCAGCAAAAACTACGATAAGAAGCTGTTTGCGAAATTACGCAAGCTGCGTAAGTCGATTGCCGATGAAGATGGCTTACCACCATACGTTGTATTTAGTGATGCGACCTTGATTGATATGGCGGAGATTCTGCCAACGTCGTATGGCGAAATGCTGGCGGTGAGCGGGGTAGGTCAACGTAAATTAGAAAAATATGCCGATCCATTCTTGGATCTGATTCAAGAACACATCACTCACCACGGATAAGGAACCAAAATGCAGAAGGAATTTGGCCTAACAGAATACATTGCCGAAGAAGGTCGTTTGCTGATTGCAGCCCCAAGATTTGATTTAGACACCTTTCCGGCGTTAGGTGAGCGTTTGGTGGGTTTACTCTCTGCGACGGTAATCGAAAAACAGTGGGATGCGGATATCCACTCTTGGCTGATCGATTTTGAAGGTTGCCGCTTATTTATGAAAGCGGAGCATTACAGTGAAGCGATTTGGTTTGAAGCGCTGAACATTGAAGAGAGTAGGGAAGAGCTCGATTATCTTGCTGGATTATTTCAACGCGGCTTCTAAACTCAACTTATCAACTCTTTAAATCATTTCCTTATAGGGTGTTTCACATGAAACACCCTTTTTCGTTTTTCGCCCAATTCTTTGGTGTAAAGGTGAAATTATCGGATAAACGTTTGCGTAAAAAGCACCGCTTGCGAGCGCAATTGGTTAATGTATAATCGCCCACCGCTTCGCTTGGAATGAGTGAAGCCGATTTGAATTTTCATTTTACATTGTTGGTAAGAGTCGTTTTCGTTACTGAAAATGCTCGATTTGGGTTCCCTCGCCCCCAAACCAAACTAAAAAGGTATCGCATGAGTAACTTTACCCCTGCGCAGCAGCGCAACGCCCTTATCTATCTGGTTTTATTCCATCTAGTCATTATTGCATCCAGCAATTATCTGGTTCAGCTACCGTTTACTATCTTCGGTCTGCACACCACTTGGGGCGCATTTACCTTCCCATTTATCTTCCTAGCGACAGACTTAACTGTTCGTATTTTTGGTGCTCAGTTAGCGCGTAAGATCATCTTCTTAGTGATGTTGCCTGCGTTAGCGGTGTCTTACTTCCTTTCGGTTGTGTTCTTTGAAGGTCAGTTCCAAGGATTTAGCCATCTAGGGGAATTTAACCTGTTTGTCGCACGTATTGCGATTGCGAGTTTCATGGCTTATTTACTTGGTCAGATCATGGATGTGCATGTGTTCAACCGTCTACGCCAAATGAAGCAGTGGTGGGTAGCACCAACGTGTTCGACACTCTTTGGTAATGCGCTAGATACCATCGCGTTCTTTGCGATTGCATTCTACCAAAGTCCAGATCCATTTATGGCTGAACACTGGACGGAAATCGCGCTGGTGGATTACGGCTTCAAGCTGGTGATCAGCCTTGGCTTGTTTGTCCCAATGTACGGTGTATTACTGAATTATCTGATTAAGAAGCTAACCGCAGTAAACCCAGACTTCAAAGTGAGTACGGCGGCGTAATATCGCTGATTGAATGTGAATAACAAAAAAGCCGCTGAATCCAGCGGTTTTTTTGTATTTGAAGGACGGGTACAAGTCTCGTTGTACAGCACAAGGAGCAATAAGATTATGAGTGTTCTAAAGCTCCAAGCACTGTGCATTGGAATGCCAAATAACAAAAAGGCTCCATAAGGAGCCTTTTTACTCGATAACAATCATTAGCAAGCGGTAATCGTTAATGGCCAACCAATGTCTGTTTGACGGTTCGATTCTATTTCTAACTCAGCAGCCGTAAGCGGGTTAGCTTCTAGCCATTTCGCATCAATGCTCAACGTCAGTTTATCACCTTCAGCTAATAGCTCGACTTGTGGTTCTAAGCTTGGGTTGCGGCGGTGGGTCAGTAGAACCGCAAGACGCAGCAAGCGCAGCACGCGTTTGGCACTTGTTCCAGATATAGCATGTTGCTCTGGTAGTGAGCTTAGCTGCTCGCGGTAACGGCGTGCAATTTCACCAATAAAGAACTTCTGCGCACGCGTATAGCCTGGCAAATCGAGGTTTTGCAGTAAGTAAGCACTATGTTCACCGCCTTTTTTAAAGTCGATGGTTAGGCCAATTTCGTGCAATTTTGCTGTGGTTTCGAGCAGAACTTTACCTTGAGGCTCAGTAATCCACTCATCGCCACCGGCTTGCTCTAAAAGCTTACCAGCCAGCGTTGCCACTTGTTCACCATATTGGCAATCAAGCTGATAACGGCTTTGCACGCTACAAATGGTGCGAGCACGAATGTCATTTTGACGCAGCTCGTCGACCATTTCATAAACCAAGCCTTCACGCAGTGCGCCGCCCGCGAGTGTCATCGCATCGATTTCAAGTAACTCGAAAATCGCGATAAGAATAGACAGGCCGCTAGGGAAGACCAAGGCACGCTCAAGCGTTAAACCTTCGATGTCGAGCTCTTCCAAATGATCGGCTAGCATGGCTTGCTTTTGTAAACGCTTAAGTTTGGAGTGAGTAATTACTTCGTCCATACCCTGCGCCAGCATGATTTCTTGTAGCGCCTGAACGGTACCAGATGCACCTACGCACACATCCCAACCAAGATCGGTGTACTGTTCTAAGATTGGCTTGATGGTTTGCTTTGCGCCTTCAATCGCAGCTTCGAAGTTACGGGCATTCAGTTGGCGATCTTTAAAGAAGTTCTCCAACCATGTCACGCAGCCCATTTTTAGGCTGGTGAGGGCTTTCGCTTCAAAACCTTCGCCAATAATCAGCTCAGTGCTCGCGCCACCAATATCAACCACAAGGCGACGACCACTACCACCTGACGTGTGGGCAACACCTTTATAGATAGTGGCGGCTTCTTCTTCACCAGAGATGACTTCGATTGGCTGCCCCAGAATCTGGTTCGCTTTCTCTAGAAATACATCCACATTGGTGGCAGTACGTAAAGTCGCTGTGCCGACAATGCGAATGTTTTGTGTAGGAATATCCTGCAAGCGTTCCGCAAATAGACTTAAGCAGTCCCATCCTCGCTGCATAGCTTCCATACTAAGAGAATTATGTTCATCTAAGCCCGCCGCTAGACGAACTTTGCGCTTAATTTTAGCCATTGTTTGAACGCTGCCATCGATGTGACGCACAACGAGCATGTGAAAACTGTTCGACCCGAGGTCGATGGCTGCGTATAGCGGTGATGATCCTGCTTGACTCATAAACGACTTCAGTTTCCTTTTATGATTGTTTCGGCGCTGATTGACGTGGCTGACGAGGACGACGTCCTTGAGGCTTACGGTTACCAGAGCGAGTACCACCGGTGTTGGTGCGGCGTTGCTGAACGCGCGGCGCACGCATGCGGATTGGCGCAGGCAGATCTTGAATCAGAGCTGATGCATCGTATTCCGACACAGGAATGGTGTGTTCGATGTATTCTTCAATCGCAGGCAAGTTGATTGCGTATTCTTCACACGCAAAGCTGATTGAGTGACCGCTCGCGCCCGCACGACCCGTACGACCAATGCGGTGTACGTAATCTTCACAGTCGTCAGGCAGGTCATAGTTGAATACGTGTGTTACTTGAGGAATGTGTAGACCACGGGCTGCAACGTCAGTCGCAACAAGAATGTCGACATCGCCTTTAGTGAATTGCTCAAGAATCTTTTCACGTTTCTTCTGTGGAACATCACCTGTTAGTAGGCCAACGCGGTGACCATCTGCCGCCAAGTGGCCCCAAACTGACTCACATTTATGTTTGGTGTTCGCAAACACGATTGCGCGATCTGGCCATTCTTCTTCAATCAGAGTTTGAAGTAGAGCCATCTTGTCTTCATTAGATGGGTAGAACAGCTCTTCTTGGATACGGTGACCAGTTTTTTGTGCTGGCTCAACCACAACATGCTCAGGATTGTGCATATGCTCGAAAGCCAACTCTTGCACGCGGTAAGACAAAGTCGCAGAGAACAACATGTTCAAACGCTCTTTTGGCTCAGGCATACGACGGAACAAGAAACGAATGTCTTTAATAAAGCCAAGATCGAACATGCGGTCAGCTTCATCTAACACAACTGCTTGAATGTTGTTTAGGTTGAAAACGCGCTGTTTGTAGAAATCGATGATACGGCCAGTCGTGCCGATAAGAATGTCTACGCCATCTTGTAGCTTCGCAAGTTGCTTATCGTAGCTTTCGCCACCGTAAGCTAATGCGGCTTTTAGACCTGTGCTTGCAATCAGCGGCTCAGCATCGTTGAAGATCTGAATCGCTAGCTCACGCGTTGGCGCCATAATAATTGCGCGCGGTTGCGTTGGTTGACGGCCTTCGTGCTCAGGTGTCGTAAGTAGGTGGTTGAAGGTTGCAGTTAAAAACGCAAGCGTTTTACCAGTGCCCGTTTGGGCCTGGCCTGCGATGTCTTGGCCGGTGAGCAGTACCGGCAACGCCAAGGCTTGGATAGGGGTACAATATTCGAACCCTTTTTTTTCCAATCCTTCAGTAACTTGGGGCTGTAAACCCAAATCGGCGAACTTTTGCTCTGTGATATGCGTCTTTTTCATGGCTATAGAATATCAGCTAAAGCTTGCAATACGAAAGTAAATACATTCCAATAGGGCATCTAATTACTGGTTATCATCCAACCAGTTTCGAAAAACACATTGGAGTGGAAGATGAGTGATAAGATTTTGCAGCTAACTGATGACGGTTTTGAAAACGATGTAATCAATGCTGCAGGCCCAGTTCTCGTAGATTTTTGGGCAGAATGGTGTGGTCCTTGTAAAATGATCGCTCCTATCCTGGACGAAATCGCTGAAGAGTACGAAGGCAAACTCACTATCGGTAAACTAAACATCGACCATAACGCAGGCACGCCGCCTAAGTTTGGTATTCGCGGTATTCCAACGCTACTGTTATTCAAAGACGGCAACGTAGCGGCAACGAAAGTTGGTGCTTTGTCTAAGACTCAGCTTAAAGAGTTCTTGGACGCAAACTTATAATCACCAAGTGATTACAGATAAAACCGTGCAATGTAACAATGCGCGGTTTTGTTTTTCTAACTCTGGACTAGAATATTAATTAGTGCTAACTTATCGCGCGTTAATTGAACAAATTTCTCTTCTTGGTCGATCCTGAGACCAAATCCATCTTAACTAGAAAACAGATCTTATTTTGACTAAACAAGAATCCACCACCATGAACCTTACCGAACTGAAGAACAGACCTGTGTCTGACCTTGTAAAACTGGGCGAAAGCTTAGGACTAGAGAACCTAGCTCGCTTAAGAAAACAAGACATCATCTTCGCGATTTTAAAAGCGCACGCTAAAGGCGGCGAAGACATCTTTGGCGATGGGGTTCTGGAAATTCTGCAAGACGGCTTTGGTTTCCTACGCAGTGCAGACAGTTCGTACCTTGCTGGTCCGGACGACATCTACGTATCACCAAGTCAGATTCGTCGTTTTAACCTACGTACTGGTGACTCAATTGCTGGTAAAATTCGCCCACCAAAAGACGGTGAACGCTACTTTGCCCTTCTAAAAGTCAATACAGTTAACGACGACAAACCAGACAACGCTCGTAACAAGATCCTATTTGAAAACCTTACCCCTCTGCATGCGAATGAACGCATGGTAATGGAGCGTGGTAACGGTTCTACAGAAGACATCACAGCACGTGTTTTAGACTTGGCATCGCCTATCGGTAAGGGTCAACGTGGTCTGATTGTTGCTCCGCCAAAAGCGGGTAAGACAATGCTTCTGCAAAATATCGCTCAAAGCATCGCATACAACCATCCAGAGTGTGAGTTGATGGTACTTCTTATCGACGAACGTCCAGAAGAAGTAACAGAGATGCAGCGTCTAGTTAAAGGTGAAGTAGTAGCGTCAACGTTCGATGAGCCAGCATCTCGTCACGTACAAGTGGCAGAAATGGTAATCGAGAAAGCAAAACGTCTTGTTGAACACAAGAAAGACGTGGTTATCCTGCTTGACTCTATCACTCGTCTAGCTCGTGCTTACAACACCGTAGTGCCTTCATCAGGTAAAGTACTAACAGGTGGTGTGGATGCAAACGCATTGCACCGTCCTAAGCGTTTCTTCGGTGCGGCACGTAACGTAGAAGAAGGCGGCAGCCTAACTATCATCGCAACGGCACTAGTAGATACTGGTTCTAAAATGGATGAAGTTATCTACGAAGAGTTCAAGGGTACAGGTAACATGGAACTGCACTTGAACCGTAAGATTGCTGAGAAGCGTGTATTCCCTGCGATTGACTTCAACCGCTCAGGTACACGTCGTGAAGAGCTACTGACGAAGACTGACGAACTACAGAAGATGTGGATTCTGCGTAAGATCGTTCACCCAATGGGCGAAATCGACGCAATGGAATTCCTAATCGATAAGCTAGCAATGACGAAGACGAATGATGAGTTCTTCGATGCGATGCGTCGTCAGTAATAACTGAGTTCTTATTTTGAAAAAGCCACCACAAAAATGGTGGCTTTTTTATTGCTTTCTATCAATAGAAGCAGCAGAATGAGAACAAATGTTATCGGGAGGTTAACATGCAACAAGGAATGTTGTCGTCATTACTCCTGAGCTTGTCACTGCTCACTCTACCCGTGGCCGTTTCTGCGAAGGAAATGCAGGAGTCTGTGGTAGAACAGTGGCTTCAGGATACTCAAATTCAAACCAAAGTTTCTGAACTCCTTGAGTACGTGGTCAGAGATGAGGTTGATTCGCTTAAATTTTCCCTCGATCGGCTCGCTTTTCCTCAGCAAGAAGTGGTGCGTTTTCGCCTGTTGGAAAAATTAGAACAGCAAAACATCATACTTACCCCGCGCATGGCACTGTTCGTGGAATCGCAAGTTCGTTTGACACCAACGTATCAAATGCTGGAGCGAGGCGATGGCTATGAATTCAGTGTACCCGCATTCAATTACCCAGCGATTGCGAGTCGTTTAATTAAGCGTTGGAAACAAGACCAAAGCACGTTAGATTTTGTGCTGCAAGCTGAACGAAAAGAGTTAAACCTGCAGCAATGGTTAACGGGGACGTCTCAACAAATTCAGACAAGAGAATCCTTGCTCATTCGTGAGCTAGATAGCTTATCGCCAAGTGCGTTAAAGGCCTTAACGACGCAGTTAACTCAAGCGAATGTCACCAGTTGGCTACCGTCCACAGCAGTGGTCGTTCGTATGGCGCAAGTCAGCCAAGACAAAGCTATGTACGATTTACTATGGCGAATGCGCGCCGATTACAATAGCCAACAGGAACTCAAGCGCTTAGCTGATACAGGAGATGCTTTCTCTTTGCAGCAGTTGATGAATGCCACGATCAACCCAAGCCTCAAACCTCACGCGATTCGCTTACTCACCAAATCCAATCCATTATCGCCGGAAGTGAAACAGTTTCTTATTGCGAAAATGGCATTATCTGAAGAGGCGACACTGGTCGCTCGTCAACTGGCTCAACAAGGCCACCAAACATGGCTTGAAGAATTAATTTCAAGTAACCGCCAAGTAAAGGCTCGTCAGATCGAGCAAGTATTAAAGTAACCCTGCTCACATACCCACACAAAATAGGAGGATCTTAGCGTCCTCCTATTTGTTATACTGCGGACAGTTTAATCAGCCAGCATGAAGGCCTATGAGTTTTAAGGATTTACGCGAATTTATCGACCATCTAGAACAGAAAGGTCGACTTAAACGCATTACTCACCCTGTCGATCCCGCTTACGAAATGACAGAGATCAGCGACCGCACCTTACGTGCTGGTGGCCCTGCGCTGTTGTTTGAAAATCCAATCGGCTACAACGTTCCTGTTCTGACCAACCTGTTTGGTACGCCAGAGCGCGTTGCGATAGGTATGGGGCGTGAAGACGTAAAAGAATTACGCGAAGTCGGCAAACTGCTGGCTTACTTAAAAGAACCTGAGCCACCAAAAGGCTTCAAAGACGCATTGGAAAAACTGCCAGTATTCAAGCAAGTGTTGAATATGCCAGCCAAGCGACTGCGTAAAGCGCCATGCCAAGACATTGTATGGCAAGGTGACGAAGTCGATTTGGATAAAATTCCGGTGATGAGTTGTTGGGCGGAAGACGTAGCACCATTATTAACGTGGGGTTTGACGGTCACCAAAGGGCCGAATAAAAAACGCCAGAACCTCGGTATCTACCGCCAACAAAAAATCGCCAAAAACAAAATCATCATGCGTTGGCTAGCTCACCGTGGTGGCGCGTTAGATTTGCGTGATTGGATGGAAACCAACCCGGGTAAGCCGTTCCCAGTTTCCGTGGCGTTTGGTGCCGACCCTGCCACTATCCTTGGTGCGGTGACGCCAGTGCCGGATACGTTATCAGAATATGCCTTTGCTGGTTTGCTGCGTGGCAGTAAAACTGAAGTGGTCAAATCCATCAGTAACAATTTGGAAGTCCCAGCAAGTGCTGAAATCGTCATGGAAGGGTACATCGACCCGAACGAGTTTGCCGATGAAGGCCCTTATGGCGATCACACTGGCTACTATAACGAAAAAGAAAAGCATCACGTCTTTACCATTACGCACATCACCATGCGTAAAGACCCAATTTATCACAGTACCTATACTGGTCGTCCGCCAGATGAGCCAGCGGTATTAGGCGTGGCACTGAATGAAGTATTCGTGCCAATTCTGCAAAAGCAATTCCCTGAGATTGAAGACTTCTACCTACCGCCAGAAGGTTGTTCGTATCGCATGGCCGTTGTAACTATGAAGAAGCAATACCCAGGTCATGCGAAACGCGTGATGATGGGGGTTTGGTCCTTCTTGCGTCAGTTCATGTACACCAAGTTTGTGATTGTGTGTGATGAGTCGGTAAATGCGCGTGACTGGAATGACGTCGTCAAAGCGATGACCGAACATATGGATCCAGTGCGCGATACCTTGATGATAGACAACACGCCAATCGATTCTCTCGACTTTGCGTCGCCAGTGGTGGGGTTAGGTTCCAAAATGGGACTAGATGCGACTATCAAATGGGATGCGGAACTTGCAACACGTCCCCAAATCAGTGAGCAAGACAGTAAAGTAATAACAGAAGCCGATTTGGAATCACTGAAACAACAGCGTCCAGAGATTATTGATATCTATCTACCACCAACAACCAATAATCGTTTTGCCGTCGTTACGATGAAGAAAGACCAAGCGGGCCAATCTCAAGCATTAATGGAATACCTGTGGGACTTCTTCGCGCAGTACACCGACAACAAGTTCGTTATCTTGTGTGATGAGGACGTCAATGCGCGAGATTGGAATGACATCATTTGGGCGGTGACCACTCGTATGGATCCGGATAGAGATACCACTCGAGTATCAGGTAAGGCAGAAAGTTCATCTAAACTCGGACTGGATGCGACTAACAAGTTCGAATCTGAAGTCACGCGTGAGTGGGGTACGCCAATTAAAAAAGATCCTAAACTTGTGGCTAAAGTCGATGAGATTTGGGACCAGTTAGGTATTCTATGAGTCATCAAGTCCACCTTCTGCCTATAGACGTAACATTTGAGGTTAAAGAAGGGGAAACGGTGTTGGAAGCCGCGCTCAACAACAATATTCGCTTCCCACATCGTTGCCGAGTTGGCGCTTGTGCCATGTGCATGTGTAAAAAGCTATCGGGCGAGGTGACATATCACCTCGAACCCATGCTAACCAATAAAGAGCAGCAGCAAGGTTGGATATTCCCTTGCCAAGCCTATACAGAAAGTAATTTAGTGCTTACTTTTGATGAGTAAGCGAGAGGAACACCATGACCATCCAATGTAAAGTAAAGTCTATTCAGCCGTTAGCTTGTAATACTTACCAAATTCTACTGCACCCTGAGTCTCCAGTTGCGTTTAAAGCTGGCCAATACCTGATGGTTGTGATGGGAGAAAAGGATAAACGCCCATTCTCGATTGCAAGCAGCCCTTGCCGACATGAAGGCGAATTAGAGCTTCATATCGGGGCTGCTGAACACAACGCTTACGCCATCGAAGTTGTCGAAGCGATGAAAGCTGCGTTAGAAACAGGTAATGATATTGAAATCGATGCGCCACACGGTGATGCGTGGGTACAAGAAGACAGTGAACGCCCGCTGTTATTGATCGCTGGTGGTACAGGTTTTAGTTACGTACGTTCGATTCTGGATCATTGCGTAGCGCAGAATAAAACCAACCCTATCTATTTATACTGGGGTGCTCGTGATAATTGCCAGCTGTATGCGAAAGACGAATTGCTCGAACTTGCACAGAAATACGCAAATGTTCACTTTGTTCCGGTTGTTGAGGAAGCCTCTGCAGATTGGCAAGGGAAAGTCGGTAATGTACTACAAGCCGTGAGTGATGATTTCGAAAGCCTAGAAAACTACGATATCTATATTGCAGGTCGTTTTGAAATGGCGGGCGCAGCTCGTGAGCAATTCACTCAGAATAAAAAAGCAAAGAGTGAACGTATGTTTGCAGACGCGTACGCATTCATTTAAATTCCGTGTTTCAGGCAGAAAAAGAGGGTTTTTTACCCTCTTTTTTGCTTTTTTGATGAAATAGTCATCGAACAGCTGGTTTTATCCGTTTTTTTTCAAAAAAGGGTTGCGCTCGGAACTCAACTCCCTATAATGCGCATCCACCGACACGGCAGACGCGATAAGGCTTCAGCGGGGTCGGAGAGGTAAAAAGCTTCTGAGAAAATAAATTGAAAAAAGTGTTTGACTCTTTCAATTATCTCGCTAGAATGCACCTCCGCTTTGAGAGAAAAACTTCTCGCAGAGCAAGCTCTTTAACAATATAGACCTATCAATCTGTGTGGGCACTCGTTGATGATAATCCAATTCGATACTTCGGTATCAAATTAGGTTTCAATGAAACGAAGTGACCATTGAATCTTCGGATTCAGCACAGTCAATTCAAACATTACTTTATGTAATGTTCAGTATTCATTGAGCCGAACAAAATCTTAAATTGAAGAGTTTGATCATGGCTCAGATTGAACGCTGGCGGCAGGCCTAACACATGCAAGTCGAGCGGAAACGAGTTATC
>NZ_JBICMD010000024.1:0-74884 GCF_043106015.1 Vibrio sp. GLN_1 | reverse complement strand
ATACAGTCTATCGCTTAGCGGAAAGTTCTTTTACCCTCAGCCGAAATGCCTGCCGTTGCTAGACATTGCCAGCCAGTGCCCGTCACTCCCACTCGAATATCAACGGACACAAAATACATCGGAATAACAGCTAGTTAGAAATGCAACCTTTCTCGATACCATCATCTATACCATGCGTAGAATTTTTTTGATTTTTTGCGTCTCGTCGGCGTTTTAGTTCTACTTTGGCCCAAGCTGAGGATTCTTGCATATCACGACGAAGCTCTTGTATCTCTTCAACACTAAGCCGTCGTGGACCCGAGGTAATTCTATCCATCTTGTGCCTCCAACTTGTCGCAGTACATTTTAAAACGCATCAAAACATGAGTTACCAGCAAGAAACCTTGGGGATATTTTTAGATTGTTTTTCATACACATCTTGAAAGCCATCAATACTGCCCAAAGATTATACAACGAGGAATAACCTCGTTAAATAAAAGGATCAAATCATGGGTTTGAAACCAGGACCAAAACCAATAGCCAAGTCGACTGGTAAACCAGATCAACGTCGACGTGACAACAAAAAAACTCCAGGAAACACTCCGGGCTTAAAGCCGAGTAAATCCTCGACCAAGTAAGGTGTCACCAATGCCGAGTCAGAGTAAGTGGTACTGACTCTTGTTGTTAAATTTCTAAATCGCAAGCACCCTTAGCCAATGTGAAACATTACATGCCCGTTCAACATATATACCCTAGAATGCCATCTAAATTATCAATCTACACGATCTGTTTGCTGAAACATACTAACTAAGTGCTCAGCATTATCATAAAACTTTACAGATGATTTTTTTATTTTGGTGTGGTTGCATTGTGTTGAGTTAATTGCTTGAAAAATATAATTACATAACAAAAAGGATGCATCGATACCACTACAGACTTATGAAGATACTCTTCAGCAACTAGAAGAAAGGGAGCAGCCGTCAATACTGCTTGCTAATGGCTTTTCTCGGGCATGGAACAATAGAACATTCAATTATGAAAATTTGTTCGATGAAGCCAACTTTAGAGACAGCGACCGAGAGCTGAGAGAAATATTTGATCGTTTTGATACTTTTGATTTTGAAAAAATAATGCATGCTCTGCAATCAGCGGAAAAAGTTTGCGAAACCTATGACGTGAACATAGATATCATTGAACAGATTCAAGCTGACCAAGAGCAGTTAAAAGACTCACTTATTGAGGTAATTGCTAATACTCATCCTCACCGCCCCGGAGCCATTGCGGATGATAGTTTCACCTTAACTAGAAGATTCCTCACTCGTTTCAACAATATATTTTCTCTCAATTACGACTTACTTTTGTATTGGGCTGTAAACAAATGGAATCTACCTCCCTTTAGACCAGATCGATGGTGTGGTATGAAAGATGGTTTTAATGGCGATGAATGGCAACAACGTACTCAAAACTTGCACTTTCTACACGGGGGCCTCCATCTCTACAATACTGAGCAAGGTATTTATAAACGGGTTTATGACCAAGAAGATTGGGATGCGATCGTTGACCAAGTAAGACGATGGTTAGATGCAGGAGAGTTTCCCCTTTTTGTGTCTGAACCCACCTACCAAAAGAAGCTTGAGAAAATCAAACATAACCCATATCTAAATGCTTGCTACCAAGCGTTGGGTGAACTGAGAGGCACTCTCTACATTCATGGTCACTCAATAGCTCATAACGACAGACATATATTCGATCAGATTAATCGTAGTAGAGTAAACAAAGTCTTCATCAGTATCTTTGGAGATGAGAACCAGGACTTAAACCGAGAAGTAATGGCAAACGCAGATAGATTTCTTGACCGTCGCATAGATATAGAATTCTATGATGCCGCATCCACACCTATTTGGTAGCCGTTGATAAAGATGCATCTAAAACAATCCTGACAGCATCCAAAAATCACCAAATAAGAGCGACTATGTTTCAAGAGAGAAACTCATGTCATTCGTTATTTATCAATTAAGGGAGAAGAATATTGTCTTGGATAGAAGAATACCTAAGAGATTACACAAAGGAACGGGACAAGTTATTCAAAGAGCGTTGGTTTACAGCAAAAAGTTGGTTTGCTCGGTCTAAAGAATCTACTAAGTATCAAGAGCTAGAAATACTGCTAAGTATCGAGAAAGAATTTAACTCTAAGTGGTTGAAACATTTAAAGCATGCAGTGGTTAGATATAAATTGAAGGAGGATGATATAGCTGAAGCGAAGTTGCTTATAGACACTCATATATCCAAACATAAAGAGCGAGACTTTTTCCTCATTATTGTTGGTGTCCTGTTCGCTGCTTCTATAAAAGCCTTGGGGAATGACATCCTTTTTAGTTCAGCGGTTGTTCTCACAGCTCTTTTTCTTGGCTATGAACGCTTGTTTGGTAGTACGACAAAAAATAGCTTAGAAGAGTTTAAAGCGATACTGAATGTTGCATCGCAGCCTAAAACATAGCAAATTACCATGAATTAAATTTTATTAATCAAGTACCTATATAAAATACGATATATAATAAAAGCGGGCAGGTGTACCATTGCCAGCCCGTGAGCTTTATCACAAGACATTATGATACTTAACATCAAAAATATTTATCAATCATAGCTGATAGTTCAAAGTCATCCCTACTTATATTGTGTCTAAGACCTTTCACTATTCTCTCTAGTTTTTCATCTTTGACCCCATATTGATATCTAGCTAAGACAATATGAGAAATATATTCACATTGAGAAAAATAACCTTCTTTATCAAATTCTCTCATTGTTCTCAAAACTATACTCAAATAATAACTTTTCTTATCTTCATTAAACTTATCACTAGCTAAAACCTCATTCAGCATTAAAGCATATGACTCAATAATAAGATAAGAATCATACTTTAAAGTTTGTTTCATTCTGTCTTTAACCATTTCAAGCCAAGAACTTGTTACAGAAAATGATTCATAAATTAACCTGTCGTATCTAGTTGGAAATTCACAATCAATATCATCGACAAGGCTGTAATCAAGTTGTTCTACTATATTCTTAACAAATAGAAATATTTTATTTGGATATAAATGGTGCTCATATGCTTGTTCAACTGAAGCTCTTATCATAACGTCAAAAAAATGGATCGACATATAAATAGGGCAACTGAATGCTTTATCGGTATCGTAGTAATTTATGTGGGGAACATTGTAGGAATTATCCTTCCCAGTTAATTCAATAAAATCAGAGACATAATCATAAATTGATTGATAAACTTCCATATCATGGGCAACAGAAACATCAGAAAACAACTCTGTTAATAGTACATTCGTTGGATCTAATTCATAGCAGTCTGTTGTAGTAATGCATTGACATAAAGCTAACTCTCTATAAAGAGGACTAACCGAATTGCTAATCAAAAATTTAAAGAACTCGTGTCTGTACATTGACTCTGAACAAAAATCTTTAGTCAAAATTTTCACACCAAGAACTGGATTAGCAATTGCTAAATGATGCATATAAGATCTAGATTTATATAAGTAGAGAAAGTACTCTTTCACCTCATTTGAAAGCCAATAAGTTTTTGGAAAAAAATTGGAAACCTTGCTCCTTAATTCATTAATTTTAATTTCAATCCGTGATTTTTCATTCTGCCTAAATTCAAATATTATCAGTTCTGATTTTGGCTCTATTAAATTTCCAAAACGAACGAAAACTGATTTATATAAACAATATCTTCTTAATTGGAAATAATATTTATCGACGAAAAATGAAACATCCTTGAAATTATTATCTTTTAGTAATTGGCTAGTTGTTAAATTTAACTTACGAAAATTCTTTCTACTTATTCTAGAGCCATTTATCTTTAATATTGCGTACAATATGGCCACAATAGATACTAATAACAACGAGCTTTCTTTATCAAAACCGAATAACCAACTAAATGGTAAAGCCATGTTATTATTGATCAGGACATCAAGAAACAATAAATAAAGGCTAGAAACTGACAAGATAAAAACTATTATCCAATCAATAATTGTCATTCGAATAACTAAATCAAGGATAACTCTCCTTGGGAGAAGAGCAGCTCCCGTAAGTAGAACTGCGATAACCGTAAGTAAGCCTGATGCATCCATTTTTCTATTTTTCCATAAAGATCAAACTAATATAGTTTCCTTTAATTGAAATGTGAACTCAACAGCTACTTGATATATCACTTGCTCAACTTCGATATTATGTGTGGTTGCCATGTGTCACCTCTCGGTCAGGTGGTATGTGGAAATGCGGGCCGGTGCACCATCACCGGCCCGTGTGCTTTCTAACTACTTGCGTCGACCAACCGGCCAGCGTCTCATTTTGTCGATTTGATCGACCGATCTCGTCATGTCCTTGTAGGCACGCCCGGCCAGCTTGTTTTGGAATACCTCCATTTTGTCGGCAATGGCTTTCATCTTCGGCCCGTGCCTGATGTTGTGCAACCACTGCCCAAAAAAATAGAAGGCAAGCATCACAATGAACATCACGGCGAAGAAACCAAATAACTCCGCAAGGTTTTGAGGTGGAAAGCTAAACTCCATAATGAGTAATCCTTATCTAGTTAGGTCATGCGACCTTTTTTAACAAAACTGGCAACCTCTTCGTTGCGCTCCTGCTGGCGTTCCTGGGCATACGACACATAGTCCTCAACGTCGAAGGTGTGCTTTTCCAGATCGCGCTCTTGCCATTCTGCGTGTGCTTGTCGGGCTTCTTCCTGGTCCTCACTGGATAATCCATCAAAGCCGCCGGTTTGATTCATCCAGCCAGTGCTGCCACCGCCTAAGTTATCGTTGTCAAATGCAGGGGAAGCGTCGTCAGTCGCCCTCCTGGTCATCGCTATCCCCGTCATCTTTCGTGCTGTTTCGGATCGAGCTAGCTAGACGACCTCCTGTAGTGCCGCTGATTCTATCCCCGGCCATATCACCCATTCCCTTCATCAAATTTGCACCGGTATCCGCTGCAATACGCCCCGCTTTTACAGCGCTACCTTTAAAACCGCCAGAGGATTCGCCACCACTAGAAGATTGACCGGAAGCTTGGGTAAAGGAGCCAGCTTCATCAGAATCGCCGCCGCCGCTAAATGCACCGCCCAGGCTCGACATAACGTCAGTATTATTCGCTACGTTCTCGCCTGCTTTTGCAAATGCAGCCTGAATAGCAGACGCTCCGCCGGCGGTAGCCATTGCGGCACCGGCAGCCATACCACCAGTAGCAACAGCCGCTCCGGCCATCGCCCCAGCACTGATACTGCCAGCACCTGCCGCCGCGCCGCCTCCAGGGACTAGGCTGGCAACCACATTGGGAACCGAGTGAATGAGCATCACGAGAACCAGTGAAACGACAAAGATCACCAGCAGTTCACGCATAGGGGCATCATTGGATAAATCGGCATAGAAACCGTCCATGATCGACATGGCAATACCAATGAGCAACGTCATTGTCATCAACTTCAAAGCAACGCCCAATACGCTTTTGAAGTAGTTGATTGCTATATCTGAAGTCCAACGCGAACCACCAAACCCCAGCACGAAAACACCGGCATAGACCAATATCCAAGCCGTCACCAAAGCCAACAACACATTTGCCGCCACTACCGCCATACACGCCAAAATTGCCAGCGTGATTAAGAAGATAGACAAGTTATCTATCGGGCTTGTGATGCTATAGGACTCACCAGCTTTCACAATAATGTCAAACGCAATACTAATAGGCTCTGACGGAGTTAGGTCTCTCGAAAGGCCACCGGCTTGAGCACCGATCGTTCTCAATGAGTCGATGATTGACGTGGCAAAATCTGGGCCGTTTCTGAGCAACCAGAGAAAGAAACCAAACGTCAAAATGAAGCGCACGAACTCGGCAAAGAACTCCCTTATATCCGCTTGTTTAAGAATTAAGGTCCCGCCAGTCCAAACAAGGGATATAGTGCCCAGCGTCCAGAACAGCCAGGCGGCATAGTTTGTAATTACCGTGCCCCAAGTAGCACTTGCTGTCATGAAACGCACGGCCACTTCATCCAAAACACCATTAGGCTCAATGGCCGCTGATGCTGTTTGCGAAGTCAGTAAAACGATCAGAGTCATCACAAGTCGAATGAATACCTTGCTCATGATTAGAATCCCTTGTTCTTGGAGCGGTCAGTGGGTTCGCCCATATCCCAAAAGCAATGTCCTTCTTCCCTCTGCTCTTTCGTTAGGTTTGGGTTGTCACAGTCGATCGTTGCAGGCTTGGGCCCGTCATCTTCACCGCATCCCACCAGAACGAAGGAGACCAACGCACTAACGATAAAAACTCGTGTGATATTTTTCATAATTAAAACCCCCTGTTTTCTGAACGGTCGGTTGGTTCACCCATATCGAACAACCTTTCACGGGACGCTTGATATTGCGCTTCTCGGTCAGCATCCGCCTGCATTCGTGTGCCAACGGCATTCTGCTGAGCGATCAGCAAGCTGCGGATTTGCAGGAGCTGGTTGGCCTGGTTGCTAGCGAGCTGGTTAGCATAACCAATCGCAGCCAGTTGGCCGTCCGCACTCTGAGCACCAGATTGCAGGCGATTGAGCTGGCGGGCATCGGCTTCCAAGTTATCTTGCTGCTGTTCCAGACTCCTAAACAGTGCGTCGTTGGCCTTTTTCTGCGATTCTGACGCAAGGCGTCGGTTCTCGGTCATTGCGGCTCGTTCAGCATCACTGCACCCCACTGACGAGAAGCAGGGCGAACTGCGGTAATAGGCCACGTCCTGGAACTTGCCCAGGTACGCATCGAGACTACCAAGCTGGTTTTGGTAATAGGCGAGTGTGTTGGTAGCCTGATTCAAATCGTTGATGGTGCGTTGCGCTTGGTCCCAAACATAAGAAGCCGGGGCCATCGAGTTTTGCAGCATGTTTTCATACTGCTGCAACTGGGTTTGATACTGCTGAATTTGCTTAGCAGTCTGTGTAACAGCTTCCATTGCCGACATGATGTTCTGAACTAGATTCGTACCATCAGCAACCGGAATCCCCGCATATACAGGATTAGAAAGGTTTAACGCCAAGGAGATGGCAAGCACGGGAATTTTAGCCGCTAAAATTTTTCGTTTTAGCATGGTTAATTACTCTTAGTTGTTATGACTAAAAGTTGCATTCACCAACCTGTAGAAACTTGATCTCTACTCCTGCCGTTACCAGCGGTGAATGTGGGCCTGTACAGAGCTAGCTCGCCACTTACTATCTCGGCGCCCGACCAGCGCGACACCGTTAAACGCGCGGTCAAATAGGGTTAAACATCGGTGTCATTACCAACCGAAGCGGTTAGGGCTTCCGTCGATTCCTATGCCATCACATCAACGTGATCGGCTCTTATGTTGTCGTTTCGCTTTTTTAGCTGCCTGCTCAGCTTGCAGCTTGGCTTTACGCTGCTCTAATGCTGGCATGACCACCGCTTTTTCAGTTACAGGGGCTGACTGAATAGCTAAAACCTCTAACTGAGATAGATTCTGCAACCGGCCACGGCGTGAAGGTGGCACTTTGCCAATCGGTAACACACCAGGCTTATCTGACCGTTTGGCCTTTTTGCTCTGGGCTATTAATGCCTGACGGCGACGCTCTAGCCCTGGGTCGGCAAACTTTATAGACAGGTTGCCATCTACTGCCGCCTTGATCACTCGCGCCTTGAACTCAGGCGAGCCATTCACGGTAATACGATCACCGTAACGCTCCATTGCTACCTTTAGCGCAGCTAAAACACTGGTTTGGTTGGAAGCCGTCGACACTTGTAGACGCTCACCATCATCACGCACGGCGCTGTTACCTGCTCGATAAATAATGGTGCCTTTTTTCGTAATCGTATCGACCGTTGCTTTGAGCTCTGTCTGAACTGCATCCCCTTTTAGCGTGTTGCCTTTAAGCTTTTGTGCCGCTTCTCGGCTACGTAGCGCTTTGAGGGCTTCGCTATCTCCCTGCAATGCTTGGCTTTTTAACCAATCCGCCCAGGCTTGGCGTTTATTGCTTTGATATATCGTTTGCCGTTGCTCTTGGTAACGCTTGTGAATGCGCTCAAGCTCGCTTTTCAATGCATTGCTGGCCTGTTTGTACAAAAGCTTCTTAGTAAGCTTATTGCTGCCAGTTAACTTAATCGCCGCACGACGGCCTCGCCCTTTTCTCTTGGCGTTTTCAACCTGTCGATCTTTATCACGGCGGGCCTGTTCAAGGGCTTGCGTTTTACTCTCTGCGGCATGTTTCTGCTCTGCTTGATAACGGGCATATAGCTCGGTGGTATTCACCTTTAAGCGAACAGGTCGGTGTGTATATTGGCGGCTCGGCTTAACAGAACCCGATGCAGTCGCTTCAAAGGGACCAAGGCGCGCTTCGAGTCTGGGTTTAGAAAACTCACGTCCCAAGGTGCTCGCTTTGATGATCGCTTCACCATCGGCAACGATCACTAGGCCATTTCCTCTGGTTCTTAACTGCAAACCATTGTCCTGCATGACTTGGTGCAACGCCTGCCAGCTATTGGCTGATTTAATCTCGTCCATGCATTCGCGCTTCACCCAGCCCACTAAGCTTTCAATACCCGAATGGCGCTCCATATCCATCGCACGAGATTCCGCCCCGCGCTTGCGCGGTATATGATTATCCGGCTGTAAGCCATAGTCTTGCTCGATGGCCTCGCACATTTCCGCTAGCTTCTTATGCGGGTAGTTCGGCTCATGGATTGTGTTGCGAGTAGGGTGAATCTTGTTAATTGCGATATGGATATGTTGATTGTCCGTATCGTTGTGTAAAGCACTGACACGCTGATGCTCGCCATAACCCAACCCTTGGCAAATGCGCTCTTCTATCGCGGCCAAAGTATGCGCTTCTAACTGTTCACCATTAGGGAAGCTCACTATGAGGTGATAGGTTTTATCACTCTTCGCTCGGGTATTCGCGAATTGAGTTGCTAACACTTCGCTGATCGCATCGCGCACGGTTTTCGCTTCACAGTTATTTAAACGAACGTTACCGAGTCGATGCTCTTTGCTCTGGTGATCGGTGATGTAATTCACCAAGCCCGCAAAGTCAGATTTCCCCTGAGAACGCATCGGTACATGCTTGGCGATCATTGGTCCGCCCTCGGGCGAAGAATAGACTCCATAAGTGAACTCATTTGATCTTGCGTCGCTTCAATACGATTAAGCACCGCTAAGATTGTATTGACTCCCACATTCGCTACCTTGGCATCATTACTAAGCCATAACTTAAGCAAACCACCCAAACGCCCTAAGTCACCATTCACTCTTACCAGTTCGCGTACCTGTTCTACATCGGTAATACCTTGAATGCGATAACCTTGGCCGACTTCACGTAGATAAGTAGAAATACTAAGACCTGCTTGCACAGACAGCGACTCGATCAACTCACGCTCCTCTGGCAGACAGTAAACCTTAATCGGTGGGCTATTCTTTCGAGTGATCTTGTTCGTGCTGTTCCCCATGCTTTGCCTCCTCTTTCTGGCCCCGCAGGGCAGGATTAACGTTGAGCTCCGAAGGTGCGAATAAGTCCAAAGTGAAGAGGCTTCGCCATGCTTGCATGGTGTGCCTACTTCACACATCCTGCCCGCATTTCAACTTTGGTTTTATCATGGAAAGTTATGCATTCCCTTGTGCATTTCTCTGCATTTAACTGTTTATTCCCGTGTAAACCATGTTTACCCGATAAGTCCGATACTTATAGCGATATGACAGCGCACTTATAATGATTCAATAGCGCTAAAATAGCGGTCTACAGCGATTTATGCGTGTTGGCTTTACTCCAATATCACGACACAGAAAAACACAGCTTTCCTAACACTTTCCGCTCTAGGCTAAATTCAAAGCCTTCGTGTTTAACTGCCCCTCAAGTGTCAATGAATGTTTAGACGCCAAGAAAAAAAGAATAAAAAACACTTTATTTTCATGTAGTTGAAAATACATAACTTCCCAAAAAATGATTTCATTGACAGTTTTAAGCAGTTTATTTTTATAAATCTTATCCACAATATTTGTTTGCTTAACTACAGGTTAATTTTTATATAGGTATACCTACAGGAAAGTACTATAGGGAGTTCTACAACCACCTGTTATTAAAAAACTTTTTGGCACTTTGCGGGACAGAACATGCGCACTCCGGGACAAAACATGCGTAAGCCGGGACAGAACATGCGCAAAATACCCCCTTTAAAGCGGGACAGAACATGCGTGGATAACTTTCTAAATACCCAGGCTTAATAACATCTAGAATGGTGCGTACATACTGTTTCATACCGTTCACTCTATCGCTTTGTCCGTCGAGGTACTTGTGGAGCACTTGGTTTCAAAAGCAATCCTTTTTCGGTTGAAGTAGCATCTAGCTCTGGCCATGCATACTGAACCTTTTTAAGCCCATCGAGAAACCGTTTTCTGAAATCTCGATGTCCCTGAGGAGTATTAGGGTAATTGGCTCCTATTTGGTCCATTAGTCCTTCCCAGGGAATGACTGTTGAACGTTTTAAATAGCTGACTCGGTATGTTGCCCAGCAATATATATCGAGAGCCATAGGAGAACGCTTAATCAACCGTAATACCCTCATATCTAGAGGAACTGGTTTATCTGTTATCAGTTGAAAAAACTTTGGCGACAGATCTACCCAAGAGCCCCATAATGAATTTTGATCTGGATGCTTTGTGCTCCACCATATATGTGAAACATCCGCTACTCTGGCACCAATCTCATCCTCAGAAATATATTCATCACCTTCATTATGTTCCGTAAACATAACGCTAATGGTGGTTTTAAAAAGTTTGCTCATCTGCTCACGCAAACGCGGAATAGAACCATCTTTCCCCCCAGTTCCCGATAACCCTAGTTCGGCCATAAAGCTTCTCTGAGAATTCCCTAATTCAAGCCTACGCGCCTCTGTCTCACCGATATAACCCTTATCCAATCTGGACTTGTTTCTTACTGCTTGAGTGGTCATCCAAACCAGAAGCAAACGTGCATAGCAACCGTAAGGCAAACCTACAGATGAGGGGGCCATCATGTGCATTGTGAAATTACCATTCTTCCGACTCCACTCATTCGATTCTGGCTTACTGTGCGGTATGGTTGCTTGAATCAGAAGCCGAGCAATAAAACCGAGTTCATTAGCCTCCTGAGCACTGCACTCCTGGATTGCTATGATGTTGTCTATATATTTCGTGCTTAGCTCTAGTTTACCGCTGGCACCCGAGGCACTTTTTTGCCGAATAGTTCCCCTAGCCTGAACATCCGTTACATCTTTAAGCGTCATGTGAACTCAGACTTACCAAATAAAACCAGGTCTTGCGGCTTTTAACGCAGACCTGCGCTTTTCTTCTATCCAGTTCTCCACTTCAGCCAGGTCCCAAGCAACACTTCGGCTGGTCAGAACAATACGACGAGGAAACTCACCGCGCTGTTCCAGGTTATAGATGGTTCGATCAGACAAAGGGATCATGCTGAGTAAGGTTTTGCGATTTATCAGCGTTTTGTTTGTCATTGATGGATTCATAACCTTCTCCTTTTCAACATTCTTGGGTTGATAATGCCAGGAGCTGCCTGTAGATTAGGCTAATCATTGGACAAAAAAGTTGGATATGAAAATATTTGAAACTGAGATGGATGCGTCAGAACGACTAGGTCCGTTTTATATTCCTGTATGGGAGAATTCTGACAACTCTGTGGCAAATGCCATTCGCATTTTTAGGGAGAAATGGCATTCATACTCGGAAGAGTCTAAAAGCCACAGCATCATAAACTTGATTAAACAGGTGATTGATCCCGTGGTATCGGAATACTTGAGTAGCCTTCCAAACCAGTATTTGTCCTATTGCCCTATCTCAAGAGAAAAGTGTAACTATAGTGCTCTCATCAAGTTGAGAGGTTTTCGTTATACGGCCGACCAAATTCACTTTTATTTACGCGACTTTGTTGATAAGAGCTCCCACACAGAGCAAGACATACTATTCATATCGACTCAGGATATGCTCAAATCATTGTTTATGATTTGTGAAGGAAAGAAACCTAATAGATCAAAACTAGCGCCTGATATCAGTTTAAAGTCGGATAAAAAAACACGACTGTGTGCCTTGTGTGGAAGCCCAACAGAGTTTTCACAGTTCATGCATACATGGACGAAACACGGATATATTGAGAGAGAAAACAATGATCGTGACAATGATGAAAAAGACGGAAAGAAAAAGCGACCAGATCTGAGTACGAATTACTGTCTAAACCATCGTCCCAAGCTTCATGGCCGATGGAACTCTCTATATAAGCAAGCCAAGCGCTCTGCAGAACAATTTGAGAAAGAAGTCTTGAGATTACGACGCCAAATCGCTCATCCAGACCGTCATAACGCTAAGTCCGGAGATAGATTAATTGATGAGTACTTTTATCACTTCATGCTGAACTCTTCACTGGCCCCAACTAATGTACCCGAACTGCGCAATTTAGCGCGCAAGATGGTAGATTCTCGGATAACGGACAATAAAAAACGCATGCTGGTTCTTCGCAAACAGAACAAATCTAATGAAGATATTGGTATATTGCTGGGTGAAATCACGGGTAAGCTTTTGTCAAACCAGGCAGTTTCTAAAGCCTTGGGAACCATACGTGATGAGTTTAAACTATGAATATCCAAACCCTGTCAGAATCTTAGAAGGTAAGGTTAGGATAAGATCATCGACTAACCTTATCCTTAGTAACTATATCAATCGTTAAAAACTTAATCTTCTAAATACTCAATTCTAAATAATTTATCACTCTCAGATAGTTTAACCACAAAATAATCTTCATTATTTAGAGAATCTGGCAATTTATCTTTCAAAATTGACGCAACAAATTGAACGTTATTTTTATCAACTAAATCAGCTATTTTTACTAGTTGATTATCATGCATTAGCTCTTTTTTATCATTTAATAAAAAATGCATACACGGTATATTTTCTTCATCTGCAAAAAGAGTATAAGCAATGTCAAAACAAGAAATTTCACCCTGTTTTTTTCCTGAGCTAAAATTAGTATTAAACGCAGAGAACTTGTATAATCTCTGACCTTTTTTATTTATTATTTTATCATATTTTAAAGCGTACTTTTCACCATAGAGATTCTGGGACGTGGCTGAAAAATGCTTATTAAATCTGTTAACCTGCTGTTTAACCACTGCCTCAAATTCATCAGAAAACAATTCATTATCTATATCACTTAATTGTGACTCATAATTTTGTATATTTTCTTCAACCTCTATCAATTGACTTATAATACTTTCAAACTCGCCTTTATCACGATACTTATCATTAAGTTTCGATATTAGCACTTCAAGATCCTCAAAGGAGGAACTTTTCGACACCAGTTCTGCTAAATCTTTTTCCACTTTCAAAAAATTATTTAATTCATGATTTTTTGACTTTATTTTACTTTCTATTATTGGAAGTTCTTTTGTAATATAAGAAATTCGTTCATTCACCATTTTATTATGGTAACTTACTAACTCACCGAAAGTCTTATTTAATTTACCTAAATTATTAGAAGCTTGATTATAGATTGATTCCAATTGAGATAAATCAATATAAGAAGCAGTAGAAGATAACTCTGATTTTGTTTCTTCTATTAAATCTTTCCTTAAATTAAGGTTACCCAAATCATTACTTACGCGGTTAATTTCATATCTAACTTTGTTTAGTTTATTAAGATCTCTTTCAAAGTTCTCGTTAATGTTTAATGAAGATTTTTTTCTATCTAACTCATCAATTTCAGTCTCAACAATAGCAAGCGCAGCTTCGTACGCTGATTTTGTTTGTACTTTTTCCAATCGATTTTTAAACACATTTTCTTGATGTATATCTTGAAGAATCTTCTGTTTAGAGCTTCCCTGAGAAAAATCACACCCTAATAAATACAGATATAAAGTTTCATATTCTGCATCACTAGTATAATTATCGAGTGTTTTTAATGTATTAGATACACTGAGATCACTATAGCGAATATTATGTGATATAATTTGACGAAATGTTGGTTTTTTCCCAACTTGGCTAGGAAAAAATATTTCCGTGAGTTTATCTTCAAATTCGCTCTCGGTATATTTAATCCCATCTATTTTTCTTATAATTTTACTTCTAGCGAGAAAATTCCTTTCTATAACAACTGTTCTTGAGTTCTCATCGTCTAAATTTTCTGATAAATAGAGAAATATTGATACATTATTATCCACTAGGTAGCCTTTGACTAGTGAATAGATCTCTTTTTTATTCTCAGGGTCTTCATATATGATTTTTGGCTTGGCTCCAAGACAAAAATCAATCAACTTCAATACGGTAGTTTTTCCGACACTATTACCAGTTACCTGACCATCACTCTCATCAACAACAAGATTTAACCCCTTATGGAAAGGTATCTCACGAATAATATGAGATGGAGTGGCTATAATAATTTTTTTTATAAACATAATTCAACGTCACCCGAGTTTAAAACCGCCACATCAATCAAATATAACCAATCTAGACATAATATAAACAATGGAAATGATATAGTTTTTACTTCTCTTACTTTTTCATAAAGCTCTAATAACTCTACTTTCTTATATTCTTGAAGAATTTTAAGAACAATAGCTCCGTTGTAATAAACACTATTATCTGGATGAATATTATCAGGAAGCAGCATAACTATATCCTTCCGGGTTATCCATTATTTTACATCTAACAAATGCATCTACAACTAGTATATCTATACATAACTCAAGTTCATCTATAGGAATCTCACTGTAATTAGCACTTTCAATAACTTTATTCTTTAGCACTTCAATGACATTAAAGAATATTTCATCTGAATCAGAAGCTCCTTTCTTAGACTTAATATACTCTCTCTTAATTGTCGCCAAAACAGAACTACTTTTGTTACTACCTTGACTATCAAAAACAGAATATTTAGAATCAACTCTCCCATGGAACAGGCTATATTCTTCTATCAAATCTTTAGCGCTATCTAATTCATTATGAGATATTTTTCTTTCTATTTCAAACTGTTTGACAGTAGACTCACCCACATTACCATGCCAATTTTCTTTTGCTAGAATATTTATAATAATAGCAAGATTAGAGTCTAACTTCGCAACATCAACACCATTGCCTAACTCACCTTTAATGAAACTATAAACAGACATTTGTCCAGCTATATCTTTTTGTAAAATCTCATTCAATATTGATGTTATATCAATAATATCTCGTGATGGTGAAAAAGAAATTCCATGTGGATTTTTAAATTTACTCTTCCTTAAATTTGACGCATCTTTTGATATTGAAATAAACTTAAATTTATAACTTAAGTAATTTTTTATTATTTCTTTTTCTAAAGCAGACTCGACTTTGTTTTTTGTGCAAGTAGAAGACACTTGGATAATTATTTTGTTTTTATGATCAATTAAGTCAATAGCTTCAACATTCTGTAAAACCTTATTGAGGTTTTCAAGTTCATAACCGTATAATAAATTCAAAAGATGTAAGTAGAAGCTTTCTGAGTGCATATGCAAATGCAACATATTTAGCTTACCGTTGGTTTCGATTCTGTAAGCTAAGGTATGAATTTTTTCATCAATATAGTTATAATATGCTGTTCTATTCATTTATTTTTCTAGCCGAAGTCTGTTTTAAGAACATATGCGTTTAAACAATGGTTAAGTTATAAAAACTTAGTACTCAATATAACAGTTTTCACCTTGAATTTATACGGCAAAGTAACTCATCTTAGCAAAGAGTAAGTGACATACAAATCAATGAGATAAATATGTTTTCATTGTCCACTCATCAATCATATCTGCCCAGTCCTGTAGCATTGATGCACGTTGCTCTCGATATTCAGCTTTGTTGTAAACTGCCCTCACCCCTTTCTGTTCGTGCGCCAGGCATTTTTCTATCCAATCCGTGTTGTATCCAGCTTCATGCAGCAGTGTACTCGCTGTTCTACGTAGGTCATGCGGTCCAAACTTACTTAAGGACTGACCATCTTTCTGAGCAGCTTTATACGTCAATGCCAATACTCGATTCATCGTTGCACTACTCATTGGGGCATCTGAGTCATAACGGGAAGGAAGAATGTAATCAGATCCACCGGCAAATGTCTTCAAGGCGATCAAAATATCCATCACCTGGCGTGACAAAAACACCAGATGCGGGTTACGTCGTTTCATCCTTTCTTTAGGGATTGTCCACAACGCTTCGCTAAAGTTAATTTCACTCCAAGTTGCATTGGTTAACTCGCTTTTACGTACCATAGTCAGCAAAAGCAACTTTACCGCAGCACGAATCGAAGGCGTGGTTCCTACCTTTTCCATATAGCGGTACATCAAACCGATCTCAGCAGGTGTTAATGTTCGGTCTCTTGGCTCAAACCGAGCGATACTTGCAGGCCTCACCAAATCTGCCGGGTTCTCAACTTTCTGCCCTCTCTCAATTGCCCACCGATACACCTGGAGTACAATATCACGCGTGTGTACAGCCGTTGCGGGCGCGCCACGCTCTACTATCGCATCAGTCAGTGCTCGCAGATCTTCATGGGTGATTTCGGTCAGCTTCTGATTGCCAAATTTGCCCTCTAACTCTCGTGCATAGACTGAGCGACGCATATCCCGGGTAGATTCGGCCATCTGATAGCCACGCAGCCATTTCTGAGCCCAGGCACCAAAGGTTTCAGCATCTTTCGTTCTCGCCTTAGCACGTGCTTTCTCTTTGGCCGGTGACTTTCCATCAGTAACCATTCGCTTCGCTTCATTGAGACGCTCACGCGCTTCAGCTAACGTGATGCCTCCTACTCCGTAACGACCAAAGGTAATAGTTTCTTGTCTGCCATTGATCGAGTAGTTGTAGCGAAAAGAGATAGAGCCTGCGGTAGTGACAGCAACATAGAGGCCATCACGGTCATTGACTTTGTAAAGTTTATCTTTGGGTTTGAGATTGCGTAGCTTGGTATCAGTCAGCATGTTTCGACCTTTTATTCTTGTTTGATACCATGCTGAAAAACCTCTAAAAAAATAGAGATTAATATTTATAAAACAGATAGATATGTAAATTTAATACCATGTCCCATCAAAAACACTCAGCATGGTATCGGGCGTAATCCATGGCATTACCGATGAATCATACCCATCAAAATACCACGGTCAAACCGTGCTTGGCGTTGCCAGACATTGCCAAAAATGACTAAGCCAAAAGCAAAAAAAGTCCGCAATTACGCGGACTTAAGTATGATTTGGTGCCTGTTAATGCCAGACCTTTCTTAAAGGAGCATTATTCCCACTCGATTGTCGCTGGTGGCTTACCAGAAATGTCGTAAACAACTCGTGAAATACCTTCAACTTCGTTGATAATACGGTTAGATACCTTACCTAGGAAGTCGTATGGTAGGTGTGCCCAATGCGCTGTCATAAAGTCGATAGTTTCAACTGCACGCAGTGATACCACCCAATCGTATTTACGACCGTCGCCCATTACGCCTACAGAACGAACTGGTAGGAATACCGTGAACGCTTGAGATACTTTGTCGTATAGGTCTGCTGCGTGAAGCTCTTCAATAAAGATAGCGTCAGCACGACGTAGCAAGTCACAGTACTCTTTCTTGATCTCGCCAAGAACACGAACACCTAAACCAGGACCTGGGAATGGATGGCGGTAAAGCATGTTGTATGGAAGACCTAGCTCTAGACCAATCTTACGAACTTCATCTTTGAACAATTCACGTAGTGGCTCAACTAGACCCATTTCCATATCGTCAGGTAGACCGCCCACGTTGTGGTGTGATTTGATCACGTGCGCTTTACCAGTTTTAGATGCAGCAGACTCGATTACGTCTGGGTAGATAGTACCCTGAGCAAGCCATTTTGCGTTTTTCAGCTTCTTCGATTCTTCATCGAATACGTCTACGAACACGTGACCGATAGTCTTACGTTTTTCTTCTGGGTCAGACTTGCCTTTCAGCGCTTCAAGGAAACGCTCTTCTGCGTCAACTTTGATGATGTTTAGGCCGAACTTATCGCCGAACATATCCATTACTTGCTGACCTTCGTTTAGACGAAGCAGGCCGTTATCCACGAATACACATGTAAGCTTGTCGCCAATTGCACGGTGAACCAGCATAGCAACAACGGATGAATCTACACCACCAGAAAGACCTAGAATAACTTCATCGTCACCCACTTGCTCTTTAATACGAGCAACAGCGTCTTCGATGATAGATTCAGAGGTCCATAGACGCTCACAGCCACACACGCCAAGAACGAAGTTCTCTAGCATTTGTAGGCCACCTTTCGTGTGCGTTACTTCTGGGTGGAACTGAACGCCATAGTATTTCTTCTCTTCGTTCGCCATTGCCGCGTAAGGACAAGTGTCTGTCTCACCGACTTTTACGAAGTCTGCTGGAATTTCTACAACTTTGTCGCCGTGGCTCATCCAAACGTCTTGAGTCGCTTCAAGATCTTTGAAGATCGCAGATTCGCCAGAAACTTTTACTTGTGCGTAGCCAAATTCACGTTCGTTTGAGCCAGCTACTTTACCACCTAGCTGTTCTGCCATGGTTTGCATGCCGTAACATACGCCAAGTACAGGAACACCTGAGTCAAATACATATTGAGGAGCGCGAGGAGAGTTTTCTTCTGTAACGCTTTCTGGGCCACCAGAAAGGATAATGCCATCTGGGTTGAATTCGCGAATATCCGCTTCTTCTACGTCCCAGCTCCATAGCTCACAGTAAACGCCGATTTCGCGTACGCGACGCGCAACTAATTGAGTGTACTGAGAACCGAAGTCCAAGATCAGAATACGTTGGTCATGGATATTTTTAGTCATTTTGAGCAGTCTTTTAAGGCTAAGTGATTAAAACCGAGGCGAGTGTACTCGCCTCTTCTTAATGCTTCAAGGAAAAAGCAAACGTTTACGTTAGGCTATTAGTTACCTAGACGGTAGTTTGGCGCTTCCTTAGTAATCTGAACGTCGTGTACGTGAGATTCTTGCATACCCGCACCAGAAATACGTACAAATTCAGCTTTAGTACGCATATCTTCGATAGTTGCAGAACCCGTTAGACCCATGCTTGAACGTAGACCACCCATTTGTTGGTGTACGATCTCTTTTAGGCGGCCTTTGTATGCGATACGACCTTCAATGCCTTCTGGTACAAGCTTGTCTGCTGCGTTATCAGATTGGAAGTAACGGTCAGAAGAACCTTGAGACATCGCGCCAAGAGAACCCATACCACGGTAAGCTTTGTAAGAACGGCCGTTGTAAAGAATCACTTCGCCCGGCGCTTCTTCTGTACCTGCGAACATAGAACCAACCATCACACATGATGCGCCTGCTACGATTGCTTTACAGATATCACCAGAGAAACGGATACCGCCGTCAGCAATTACTGGGATGCCGTATTCGTTAGCCACTTCAGCCGCGTCAGCGATTGCAGTGATTTGAGGAACACCAACACCCGTTACGATGCGAGTCGTACAGATAGAACCAGGGCCAATACCGACTTTCACTGCGCTCACGCCAGCTTCGATCAGTGCTTTCGCGCCAGCACCTGTTGCGACGTTACCGCCGATGATGTCTAGATCTGGGTACGCAGCACGAGTGTCACGAATACGTTGTAGAACGCCTTCTGAATGACCGTGAGAAGAGTCGATAAGTAGTACGTCAACGCCCGCTTCTACAAGTGCAGCAACACGTTCTTCGTTACCCGCACCAGCACCAACAGCAGCGCCAACACGTAGACGACCGCGCTCATCTTTACATGCGTTTGGTTTACGTTCTGCTTTATGGAAGTCTTTAGCCGTGATCATACCGGTTAGTTTGAACTCATCGTTCACTACCAGTACTTTTTCAACGCGTGCTTCGTGCATTTTCTCTTGAACTTCTTCACGAGTTGCACCTTCTTTTACAGAAGCTAGACGCTCTTTAGGCGTCATTACCGCAGACACTTTCTTAGATAGGTCAGTCACAAAGCGTACGTCACGACCAGTGATGATACCCACTAGCTCGTTGTGCTCTGTTACTACAGGGAAACCTGCAAAACCGTGCTTTTCAGTCAGAGCGACTACATCGGCGATGGTTGCATCAGGATTCACAGTCACAGGGTCTGTTACCACACCAGCTTCGAACTTCTTAACTTTACGAACTTCTGCCGCTTGCTGCTCAATAGACATGTTCTTGTGGATAAAGCCAATGCCACCTTCCTGCGCAAGAGCGATAGCTAGACGGGCTTCCGTCACGGTGTCCATCGACGCAGAAATCATAGGGATGTTCAGACTGATGTTTTTCGTCAACTGAGTGCGAAGATCAGCTGTGTTTGGGAGAACGGTGGAGTGTGCTGGCACAAGTAGTACGTCATCGAATGTCAGCGCTTCTTTGGCAATTCTTAGCATTTGCAATATCTCACAATTAGAGGAGTAAAAAGAACAATCCAATCTCATCGTTTCGCATAATGAGGGTAACTGGTTTTAGGTAACAAGTTACATTTGGATTAGATATTGCGGAGGGATTATACGTTCAACGCAATCGCTTGACTACAAGTTTTTTAATTTTTTTCTTGCAATTACCCCCTTGCTATGTATTATATTGCCGCTAATTTCCATACTCACGTCTAAGAGATTAGCTGTGCTCTCCAAGACCAATCAGAACATCTTCACTGTTTCTCGTCTCAACGCAGAAGTTCGTTTACTCCTTGAAAACGAAATGGGGATCGTTTGGCTTGTCGGAGAGATATCCAACTTCTCTGCTCCTGTTTCCGGTCACTGGTACCTCACCCTTAAAGATTCTCGTGCTCAAGTAAAATGTGCCATGTTCCGTGGTAACAATCGTCGCGTTACTTTCAAACCTGCAAACGGCAATCAAGTTTTAGTTAAAGCCCGTCTGTCTCTGTATGAGCCACGTGGTGACTACCAATTGATCATCGAAAGCATGCAGCCTGAAGGCGATGGTCGTCTGCAACAAGAGTTTGAAGAGCTTAAGATGAAGTTGGCAGCGGAAGGTTTGTTCGCTCAAACCAACAAACTGCCACTACCAGAGCATCCAAAGCGTGTTGGTATCATCACTTCTAAAACAGGTGCTGCGCTTTACGACATATTGGACGTTTTAAAACGCCGTGATCCTTCCCTACCCGTGGTGATTTATCCGACCATGGTCCAAGGTGATGACGCAGCCATTCAAATTGCCCAAGCAATCGGTCGTGCTAATAGCCGAAATGAATGTGATGTATTGATTGTTGGTCGTGGCGGCGGCTCTCTAGAAGACTTATGGTGCTTTAACAATGAGATCCTTGCTCGCACTATTGCTGCAAGTCAAATCCCGATCATTAGTGCTGTGGGCCATGAAGTTGACATGACGATTGCCGATTTTGTTGCCGATGTGCGAGCTCCTACTCCATCAGCTGCCGCTGAACTGGTTAGCCGTGACAACAGCCATAAAGATCAATCGCTTGTAGCGAAACAGCATAAACTAGCTAGTGCGATGCGCTACTACTTAGCACAGCAAAAACAGCAATCTGCGCAACTTCTGCATCGCTTAGAACGCCAACATCCAAGTTATCAGTTGCAGCGTCAGGCACAGCAACTCGATGAGCTGGATATGCGTTTGCGTAGAGCTATGCAGCGCTTCATCGATACACGCCAACAAGCCGTTGAGCGTAAACACCATCGTCTGCAATTAAACTCTCCTATTAAACACTTAGCACAACAAAAGTCGAGGCTTGAACGTGTTGAGCACAAGCTAATGGACGCAATGGATCGAAAACTACTGACGATGCGTCATCAGTTAGCGATTGCGGCAGAAAAGTTAGATACCGTCAGTCCCCTAGCGACACTCAAGCGTGGTTACTCCATCACGCAAACGGATCAAGGTAAGGTCGTTACAAGCGCAGATGATGTAAAAACGGGCGACCTTTTAGTCACCCGTTTGGCTAATGGTGAGATTCACTCTACCGTTAGTTAGCCGATTTTAAAATGAGCTTAATCAGCTGATTTTTTGAAACTCAAATCGCACACGAGATTTGGATTTGAGTTCATTACAGGTATTGCAGAAATAATTCGCAGCCCCACAAGCCTGAAGCTTTTCTAACTCAGCACCACAGTCCGGACAAAAACCTACTTTTTTGAAATCGGATTCACATTGGCCACAATGGTATTGGCCAGTCCATTCTAGTTCTACTTCGCAATCTGGACATTTGTTCTGTTGCATATCTCTCACCTTACTGTTTCACTCGCTCCAGTATTCACATTTTCTAACCGCTAACCTTGATGTATATCACCTTATGCAAGGTAATGGGTTTACTTCACGAGAAGCTTACTTTAAGAAAGATCTTATTCTGATCATCGGATATTTACCATTTGATCAGCGATCACCCCCTAAAAGAATATTTATATAACCACACACCGAAAGCATAAGTTACATATTCTGTATTCCAATTTAAAGAAGCATAAAACACCGAAATTAAATTAAAAAAAAGAAAAAACAGAATTTAATAAAAAGATCTAATTGGAAAAGCAAGCTATTACATCGGTGTGCATTTCAATCGTTTGTGAATCCATTTCGACCAACTTGACGTGTATCGAGCCAAAGTCACTCAAATGCTCTGCGTGCGTTCCTCCACAAGGGATCACGGCCAATTCTCCCTCTCCCAAGTCACATTTCCAATAACGCGAATCGGTCAAGTTGTCACCATGGCAGTCCATAATGATCGCCGCGTCTCTTTCCAGCCAAAGCTTCAATTGTGCATTCACCTGACTCTCTATTTTCTCTAAGTCTGACAGCATTTCTGCGCTGTTTAGGCCTCTTTTACGGAGTGTTTTACCTAAACGGTAAGTATCTAGGCACTTGTCTGGTGTTACAAAGCTGGCTTCTTGGGCATAACTATTAAAATCATAGTTGCCATGTGGGTCTTTACGATCAGCATCTTTACGCCAGTAACTGGCAGCGAGGACTTTGTTCAGGGCTAAGTAGGCGAGATGACCTGCACTGTGTCCACGACTCAATGCTTGTTGGTACTCTTTATCCACTTTCAGCGTCACTCGTGTACCTTGAGATAGAGTGTCAACAAGTGCTAATACATGTACGACAACAAATAACCAGCCTTCTGTATCGCGCTTTACAGGGATTGCCGCTCCAACAAATAGCTCTCCGGTTGCCACTTCAATGGCACCAACTTGACAATCAATCACTTCAAATTGTTGATCATTAAATACTAAGATGCCTTTATCCGCGGGATGATCAGGCCAGATATGGCTAACGGGATGAAACGGAGTCACGTCGGTGACTACGTAGGTCACTTCATTGTGGTTTTGAACGAGTTGAATCTGAGCGTCCAACTGCCAAGTTTGATGGCAGAAACGGGTTTGTGTCGCGGTAATCGTCATGCTTTGCTTATCTTTGTGAATGTAAGAAGTTAAGGTTATGTGCTGAGCATTTGAAGATACAGGAATCTGCACGTCATCACTAATACCACTAGAGAAAAACCGCGCAGAAGAACATTGTGATAATGATGAAAGTAAGGTTTAGAAAAGGACACATCTCACATCACTTTTAGAGGTTGCAAAAAACAGATAAAAAAATACCCAAGTAAAAACTTGGGTATCTTCAAATGCTTAAATTATTTTTTGCGGTTTTTAACCACAGACATCATACGTTTACGCTTACGCTCTTGAGACAAGGTTAGCTTGTTCGCACGATTCTCAAACGGGTTTTCGCTATTCTGGAAGTTGATACGAATTGGCGTCCCCATAATTTCCAGTGACTTGCGGAAGTAATTCATCAAGTAACGCTTGTATGAATCCGGAAGTTCACGAACCATGTTACCGTGAATCACGACGATTGGTGGGTTGTAACCACCTGCGTGCGCGTATTTTAGCTTGATACGACGGCCACGAACCATTGGCGGTTGGTGATCATCAGTCGCCATCTTCATGATACGAGTCAAAACAGAGGTACCAACACGTGTCGTTGCCGACTTGTACGCTTCTTGGATAGACTCAAATAAGTGACCAACACCAGTACCGTGCAGTGCAGAAATAAAGTGAATACGAGCAAAGTCAACGAAACCTAGGCGGCGGTCTAGCTCTTTCTTCACGTTCTCTTTTACTTCGTTATCTAGACCATCCCACTTGTTTACCGCTAATACGATTGAACGACCGGCGTTCAATGCAAAACCTAGCAGGCTCAAGTCTTGGTCAGAGATGTTTTCACGTGCGTCGATAACCAATAGCACTACGTTTGCGTCTTCGACGGCTTTCAACGTTTTAACAACGGAGAATTTCTCAACCGTTTCGTTAATACGACCACGACGACGTACACCCGCAGTATCAATGATTACATACTCACGGCCATCACGTTCCATAGGAATGTAGATTGAGTCACGAGTTGTGCCTGGCATGTCGTATACCACAACACGTTCTTCACCAAGAATACGGTTGGTTAAAGTCGACTTACCAACGTTTGGACGACCAATGATTGCCAGTTTGATTGGCTGTTCTTGTAGACGTTGGAACTCCGCTTCCGCTTCTTCTTCAGTGTATTCGTCTGGTGCAATTTCAGCGTCTTCAAATTCTGTCAGATCTTCAATCTCACCTTCTTCTGATTCACTTGTTAGTAAATCATCAAAGAATGGAGCTAGCGCACGCTCAAGCAATGCTGTAACACCACGACCGTGTGCAGCCGCGATTTGGTACATGTCATCAACACCAAGCTGCCAGAAATCAGCACACGCAGCGTCAGCATCAATACCATCAATTTTGTTTACCACCAGCATCGCTGGTTTTTCAATTTTACGCAGATGCGCCGCAATCGCTTCATCAGCAGATGTAAGACCAGCACGACCGTCAACAAGGAATAGCACGACGTCAGCTTCATCAATCGCTGCTAGCGACTGCTCTGCCATTTTGGTTTCCACGCCTTCTTCTGTGCCATCAATACCGCCAGTATCAATGACAATGAATTCGTGCTCTTCATCAAGACGAGCTTGGCCGTATTTACGGTCTCGCGTTAGGCCTGGAAAGTCCGCAACCAACGCGTCACGTGTGCGTGTCAATCGGTTAAATAGTGTAGATTTACCTACGTTCGGACGCCCTACTAGAGCAACAACAGGTACCATAACAACCTCTACAATCATCTTTCTTCTGTAGTTATAGGTAACGACTTGCCCGATGCCAAATCAAGCCAGCTTTTTACCTATAACCACGTCAGGGTTAAAAATTTCAAACAACAAAACGGCTCCTAACTGTCACCAGCCAGGAGCCGAATGTGAATTATATCACGATATTATTCGTTAATGGTTAGTTTCTTTACATCGCCGTTGCGAGTTGTAATGACATAACCATCAGACAATAGAGTCGGACCAACCGCAAAACCACTGTCATCAACGAATTGTTGAGCTACGAACTCACCCGTCGAACGATCTAACCAGTGCAGGTAACCTAGGGTATCACCTAAAACTAAATAGTTACCGACGATAACTGGCGCAGTTAACTGACGGTGTTCTAATAGGCTATTTTCCCACAGTTCAGTACCGCTTCGAGCATCAACTGCGACCACGTGATCTTTTTCGGTGATCACAAAGATACGACTGCCATCCGTTGCGATATCGTTCGCTGACGAATAATTACGCTTCCAGATTGGGTTAGCCGAACGCAAATCAATAGCGATCAACTGACCATTGTATCCAATGGTGAAAAGAGTTCCGCCCAGTACAATAGGAGAAGAGTCAACGTCAACCAGACGGTCAATTTCCGTAGCGCCTTTCGGTGTGCCTACTGGTTGTTGCCAAATAAGCTGACCGCGCTCCACAATCGCTGCGGCTAGTCGACCATTTGCCGTACCCCAGAAAACACCACCACCAATCGCAGTTGGAGTGCTGTCTCCGCGTAGTGTCAGGTTTGGAACTTCAGTACTTAGTGCCCAGCGCTGCTCACCAGTGCTTTCATCCAAAGCAATCAACATACCACGGCTGGTATTTACGATGATCAAGCCTGAATCCGCAACGGGTTTCGCCAGAACTTCACCACCGACTTTAATGCGCCAAATGATTTCACCAGTTTCTTGGCTTAGTGCAATCACTTCACCATTTTCAGAACCGATGTAAAGATGTTCGTACGCCGCAGTAATACCGCCAGACAGACGAGCAATCACGTCTTCTTCCAGATCGGTTTGCCATAATTGCTTACCATTTTCTGGATCAAGCGCTTTCACCAAACCATCACGGCTCGCGACAAACAACATGTCGTTTGCGTAGACAGGAGAAAGCTTTGAGAAGTAATGACCAACACCATCACCAATCGATGTGCTCCATTCACTCTTGGTCGTAAACTGACTATCTACCTGCGGTAGTGGTGCCATAACGATGGTATCTTCCTCGCCAGCACAACCAGCCAAGATGCCCACCGTTAATGCCCCTAACAAGGCTTTCTTAAAGACTCTTTTCATCCAATGCGGTCCTTATTATTTCGCCAAGTCGTCCAATTTCATTTGCAGTGTTGGGCTTGCATCTGCTGCTTGCTGCGCTTCTGTGTAAGCCGCGTAAGCTGCATCTTTGTCACCTTGACGAAGTGCAATATCACCACGCAATTCAGCAATGCGACCAGCCCATGCTGTATCTGTCACTTTACCTAGCTCAGTGTTTGCAGCATCAAAGTTACCCATTTCTGTCTCGATACGAGCGATGCGGTAGCTAATTAGTGGAGATAATGCAGCATCTTTCGTATTGCTTTGAGCCCATTTAAGTTGCTCAAGAGCAGCAGCAAAGTCTTTCGCTTCGACTTGTGCTTTTGCTAGTTGCAGAGCAGCCAATACTGAATATTCTTTAACTTCGTTCGATTCGATAAAAGCTTGCACATCTGATTGTGCATCTACGCCTTTTTCTTGCAGCGTATTCATTGCGGTTGTGTAGCTTTGCGAAGCTGTTTCACTCGCCTGAATCACAGTATCCTGGTAGTAACGCCAGCCAAATAGACCACCTAAGCCAACAACAGCACCGATGATGACGGCTTTACCGTTTTCCTTCCACCAGTCTTTAATAGCTTCAACTTGTTGTTCTTCAGTATCGTAAAGTTCCACTTCCTGTCCTCTTAAAACATGTAAATGGCAGCAAAGCTGCCATTGCTCCTATTTCGTCGAAAGGCTCCGATTTGGGGAGCCTTATTGTTACAAACTAGGATTTAATCTTTAGCTTATTAAAAGACTTAAATCAGTGCTGCGATCTTCTCAGCAACTTCAGCTTGGTTGTAAGTCTCTTGCTCACCACCAACTAAGTCTTTTAGTACAACGGTATTGTCGGCAACTTCGTTTTCACCCAGAACCAATGCTACAACAGCACCTACTTTATCTGCGCGTTTAAACTGTTTCTTGAAGTTACCGCCACCGAAGTGATTCATCACGCGAACGCCTGAAATAGCTTCACGAAGCTGCTCTGCTAGCTTCATACCTGCCATCATGGTGCCTTCACCTGCAGTTACTACGTAAACATCCACACTGCGACGTACGTCTGTAAGCTCTAAAGTTTCCAACATAAGAACTAGACGCTCTAGACCCATTGCAAAGCCAACTGCTGGTGTTGGTTTGCCACCAAGTTGCTCTACAAGACCGTCGTAGCGACCACCGCCACACACAGTGCCTTGAGCACCTAGGCTTTCCGTGATCCACTCAAACACTGTGCGGTTGTAGTAATCCAGACCACGAACAAGACGTTCGTTAACTGTGTATTCGATACCTGCTGCGTCTAAAAGTTCACATAGACCTGCGAAGTGTGCTTTAGATTCTTCACCTAAGTACTCAGAAAGACGCGGTGCATCACCTAAAATAGCCTGAATGTCAGGGTTCTTCGTATCCAGAACACGCAGTGGGTTAGTGTGCATGCGGCGCTTACAATCTTCGTCTAGCACATCGATATGTTGTTCAAGGAAGGCAACCAGTGCTGTGCGGTAGTCTGCGCGATCTTCTTGAGAACCGATTGAGTTCAGTTCAAGACGAACGTGCTTGTCGATGCCTAATTCACGCCATAGACGAGCAGTCATCATGATAAGCTCGGCGTCAACGTCAGGGCCATTTAGACCAAACACTTCCACACCACATTGGTGGAATTGACGGTAACGACCTTTCTGCGGACGCTCATGGCGGAACATAGGCCCCATGTACCACAGACGCTGTTCGTCACGGTTGATCAGGCTATTTTGAATACATGAACGTACACAACCCGCAGTACCTTCAGGGCGAAGTGTTAGGCTGTCTCCATTACGATCATCAAAGGTGTACATTTCTTTTGAAACGACGTCTGTCTCTTCACCAACAGCGCGGCTGAATAGGTTTGTTTCTTCAACGATTGGCATGCGCACTTCGTTATAACCGTATGCGCTAATTACATTTTTCACTGTGTTTTCAAGTTTCTGCCACAGTGGAGATTGAGTTGGGAGACAATCGTTCATGCCTCGGATTGCTTGGATTGTTTTTGCCACAATACTTACCGTAATACTCGTTGAGATTAATCTTGTACTTTTATTTCAATGCGATTTTCGCTATCCATCATAGACGCTTTCGCACGGATCTTTGCTTCTAGCTGATTCACAAGGTCATTGTTATCGAAACGCTCTTTTTGACGTTTTCCGTCTTCATAGAACGCACTCTTCTTGTTGCTACCCGCAAGACCCAAATGGGAAACCTCAGCTTCACCAGGACCATTTACCACACAGCCAATAATAGACACATCCATTGGTGTGATGATGTCTTCTAAACGCTGCTCAAGCGCATTTACGGTACCAATAACATCGAATTCTTGGCGTGAACAACTTGGACAAGCAATAAAGTTGATGCCACGAGAGCGAATACGCAAAGATTTCAGAATATCGAAACCGACTTTGATTTCTTCGACTGGATCAGCAGCTAAAGAGATACGTAACGTATCACCAATACCTTCCGATAAAAGCATGCCCAAGCCAACTGCTGACTTCACAGCACCTGCGCGCGCACCACCAGCTTCAGTAATACCTAAGTGAAGCGGCTGGTCGATTTTCTTCGCCAACAAGCGGTAAGAATCAACCGCGAGGAATACATCCGATGCTTTAACGCTGACTTTGAACTGATCAAAGTTAAGACGATCGAGATGATCCACATGACGCATCGCTGATTCAACTAGGGCTTCAGGCGTTGGTTCACCGTATTTCATCTGCAGATCTTTTTCCAAAGAGCCGCCATTAACGCCAATACGGATCGGGATATTCTTATCACGCGCACAATCAACAACCGAGCGAATACGCTCTTCGTTACCAATGTTACCTGGGTTGATACGCAAACAATCGACGCCGTATTCCGCGACTTTCAGTGCGATACGGTAGTCAAAGTGAATATCAGCAACCAGAGGAACAGATACTTGCTGTTTGATCAGCTTAAATGCTTCTGCTGCTTCCATCGTTGGTACTGAAACACGGACGATGTCTGCGCCGACTTTTTCTAGTGCTCGGATTTGTGCGACTGTCGCTTCCACATCAGTCGTGCGAGTGTTAGTCATTGACTGTACGGCAATTGGCGCACCATCACCAATTGGCACATCACCCACATAAATACGCGTCGATTTACGACGAATAATTGGAGATTCGTGTTGCATAATTTTTTATAACGGTAGAGTGAATCTAGCTACTTTGCCTGAAGTATACCCAGAAAGGTCGACAGGTTCACTTGCAAATGTCATTGTTACACCTTCCGGTGCGCCTAATATCACTTTAAATGGCGCTTTTCCGGTAAGTTCCACGTCTTGACCCGGTTTCTGAGTGCCACTTACGAGCGTTTTGCCGTTTGTATCTTTTACTTGGATCCAGCAATCTGCTTTAAATTTCATGGTGAGCAGAGTCATACCTTCTGGCACTACAGGAGATGCTTCTTGAACCTCTTCTGCTGCTTCAATCACAGCAACTGGCTCTTGAGTTGCTTCTGTTGTCGACTCTTCTGTTTCTGCAGGTACCACTTCATCAGTTTGCGCTGCATTGATGGATGATTCTGATGCTGTATTGTTTGATGCCGCTAGTTCTGCTGGAGTACTTGCGATCAGCTCTTCTTCGGTCATTAGATCAATATCAGCAATTTCATCGGCACTTGGTTGGCTTGTTTCAACATTAGCCTCTGCTACAACTTGAGCGAGACTATTTTCTTGCTGATTTTGCCACCACCAAGCTGCTGAGATACCGATGATGACAATGGCTATTACCCAAGTCAGCAACATAATTCGGCTGTTGTGTTTCTCGTGTTTGGTTTTACGAGAAAAGCTTTGCATTTCGATTTCTTGCTCTTTTGGCTTTACATCTGCCGTCTGTTCTAGAGCAACCAGCACCACTTTCTCATCTAGCCCGACAAACTTTGCGTAAGAACGCAAATAGCCGCGAGTGAATGTCGCTACTTGTTGAGATTCAAATCGGTTGTTTTCAATATCTTCAATAACAGAAACGCGAAGTCTCAGGCGATCAGCAACTTGCTTTTGAGTCATACCTAAAGATTCGCGTTTGTTTTTGAGTAATGTGCCCGCTTCAATCGAAAGCGGTACTTCATTGGTATTTTCGTGTTCTGTCATAATGGTGGTATTTAATCTGTTTTAGTGGCTAACACGGTTATTTATTTTCGTTGTTGTTCTTAAGCCTCACTTAAAGATAGCTAGCCTGTTCGCGTTAACCAAAATTATATTTTTAAGAAATTCTCAACAATTGAGTGTGAATACCCGTTTTGCAAAAATCAGCAAAGCGTATGAGAAAAAATGTTGAGAATAATCGGTGTCTTCATGAATGTTCTTCACCATGATAAGCGAATGTATAACGAAGACAAAAACTCTTTCCACTCAAACTAACAGATAGCTCAAGCTTTTGTCCAAACTTTGACACAGTAAATTGAAATAAACGCCAAAACCATTCAATTTCAGGAGTTACTTTACAAATACAACAAACAAAATAGCCAGAGCAAAGGCTCTGGCTATTTTTAATTTGGGGCAAATTATACCGCTTTTACGTCGATGGTTTCTGCACCGCGCGCAGCTTTTAAAGCCGCAGTACGTTTAGTACGGTCAATAACGTCACCGACTAACTGACCACATGCCGCATCAATATCATCACCACGTGTTTTACGAACCGTCACCGTATGCTCGTATTGCATCAATGTTTTTTGGAATCGGTCAATACGTGAGTTGCTTGGCTTCTTGTACGGAGAACCTGGATACGGGTTAAACGGAATCAGGTTGATCTTACATGGTGTGTCTTTCATCAGCTCAGCCAGCTCGCGTGCGTGATCCATGTCATCGTTCACATGATCAAGCAACACGTACTCGACTGTTACTTTGCCACGGTTTGCGTTCGAAGATGCGATGTAACGACGAACTGACGCTAAGAAGTCTTGAATATCCCAACGATCGTTGATTGGCATGATTTCACTACGTAGCTTATCGTTTGGCGCATGTAGGGAGATCGCCAATGCGACGTCAATCTTACCTGTCATCTGATCAAGACCAGAAACCACACCTGAAGTTGATACAGTAACGCGACGCTTAGACAGGCCAAAACCAAGATCATCTAACATGATTTCTAGCGCAGGGATCAAGTTCTTCATGTTAAGAAGAGGCTCACCCATACCCATCATTACGACGTTAGTGATTGGACGACGACCAGTTTCTTTTTGCAAACCGATTTCACGTGCAGCACGCCACACCTGACCGATGATTTCAGATACTTTTAGGTTACGGTTGAAGCCCTGTTGAGCGGTCGAACAGAACTTACATTCCAACGCACAACCTACCTGAGAAGATACACACAACGTCGCGCGATCCTCTTCTGGGATGTAAACCGTTTCTACGTCTTGGTCACCCACCTTCATTGCCCACTTAATCGTGCCGTCTGAAGAGTGCTGAGCTTCTGCAACCGTTGGGGCTTTAATTTCGCACTTGTGCTGCAGTTTTTCACGTAGTTTCTTGTTGATGTTCGTCATGTTGTCGAAGTCATCAACACCGAAATGGTAGATCCACTTCATAACCTGATCAGCACGAAACGCTTTCTCGCCTAGTTCTTCCGCGAAAAACTGACGCATGCCTTTGCGATCAAAGTCGAGTAGATTGATTTTTTCAGTAGTCATGTTGCCTCTCAATGACTGAAACAAGAATAAGGGCGCGAATTGTACAGCCTTTATGCAGCTACAACAAGAGGTCTAAAACCCTGTCTTTGCTAAGGCATTAAAAACACATCGGTTAAATATTAAACAACCTCACCAATGCGTCTTCGAACTGTTTCGATAATAAAAAGCCCCGGAATTATCCGAGGCTAACTATCTTTACGAGCACAAACTAACTACCGATTAGCGAGGGCAAATTTCGGACTCAGGGAAGAAGAACTCGATCTCACGAGCCGCTGATTCAGGACTATCTGAACCATGAACAGAGTTATAACGCATGCTTAGCGCGTAATCTGCGCGAAGTGTGCCTGCTGCCGCTTCTTCTGGGTTGGTTTTACCCATCAATTCGCGGTAACGTGCAATCGCATTTTCGCCTTCCAACACTTGAACCATAATAGGGCCAGACGTCATGAACTCTTTTAGAGGTTGGAAGAATTCTTTACCTTCATGTTCTGCGTAAAAGCCGCTCGCCTGCTCTTCAGTCAGGTGAACCATTTTCGCAGCAATAATACGTAGGCCTGCCTTCTCGATTCGATTGTAGATTTCACCGATCAGGTTTCTTTCCACAGCGTCAGGCTTAACAATGGAAAACGTTCTTTCTAGAGCCATAAAGTTTCCTTTTTGTACTTGTAATAATAGTGTTTAAAAGTGACTTACTTGACTACGGCAGCGCCTAACTGACGCCACCATAAATATTATTTTTCTGCTTGCTCATTAAGAAGGCGAGCAAGAGTGCGGACACCCATACCAGTAGCGCCAGCCGCCCACTTGTCTGATGCAGACTTACGGTAAGTACCAGCACAATCGAAGTGCAACCAGCCTTTCTTGTAGTCTTCAACAAAGTAAGACAAAAATGCAGCAGCGGTACTTGCGCCTGGACTGTAGTCTCCAGAGCTGATGTTCGATAAATCAGCGAAGTTTGACGGCAACATACCACGGTGGAAATCAGCCAGAGGCAGTGGCCACAGGCCTTCTTTCTCTTTGTTTGCTGCGGTTAGCGCTTGATGAGAAAGTTCATCATCAAAGCTCATTAACGCGTGGTAGTCGTTACCCAATGCGTTTTTCGCCGCGCCGGTTAACGTTGCGCAGTCGATGATCAACTCAGGGTTATGCTCGCTTGCATAGATAAGACCATCGGCAAGTACCAAACGACCTTCTGCATCGGTGTTCATGATCTCAACAGTCTTACCGTTTTTGTAGGTGATGATGTCGCCAAGCTTAAGCGCACGACCAGAAACCATATTCTCAGCACAACATAAGATCAGTTTTACGCGCTTGTTCAAACCACGCAAAATAGCTAACCCCAAACCGCCAGTAATCGTACCTGAACCGCCCATATCGGCTTTCATTGCACTCATAAAGTTTGAAGGTTTAAGGCTGTAACCGCCTGAATCAAACGTAATGCCTTTACCTACTAGACACGCGAATACTGGTGCGTTTTCATCGCCAGTCGGGTTGTAATCCAATTGCAGCATTGCTGATGTGCGATCCGAACCGCGACCAACCGCATAGATACCTTCCCAACCTTCCGCTAGTAGATCTTTATCTTTAACAATACGAGCCGTTACTGTGCCTTCTGGTGCGACAGATTTGATGAACTCAGCCGCCATCGTAGCAAGTTGACGAGGTGCAACTTCTTCCGCCGTTTTGTTGATGATATCGCGCGTAAAATCGGTCGCTTTAATGCGAGCTTGAAGTTCAGTTTGGTCTTCTTCAGAAAGCGCCGTCCATTCTAGTAAACCGTGTTTTTTCGGGTTGCGGTAACCTTGATGGAAAGCCCAGATGCTTTCCAAATCCCAATGTTCACCAGAAAGTAGAACTGAATGAATTCCTTGGCCATCTAGCTGACGAGCTGCACGCTGAATTGCACCAAGATCATGACCTTCACCTAGATGAATCGTCGCACCGTTTTCAGAGAATGAAAGTAGTGCTTTCTCACCCCAGTGTGGAGCAGCAGAATCTTGACTTAAAAATACAGACATCTGTGTAGACATGGTTTCTCCTTGTCTTATATCGGCGTAGCCTACGCCGCTTCTTTTTAATAACTCACGGATGTTAGCATTATGTAGGGTAAAAATGTCAACTTGATAAAAAAACGGACCTAGAGGTCCGCTTTTTTTAGTAAGAATTGTTAACTCGGCTGCGTTTTACCGCCGAATTGAGCATCAGTCTGCTTCGTCCATCCAGCACATGATGACCGCTTCTAGGATCTTTTCGTTACAATGGTTTGGCTCATCGTCAAACTCATCTAACTCCATGATCCATTGATGAAGATCGGTAAAACGCACGGTTTGTGGATCCACATCTGGAAACTTGTCACAAAGCTCAATCGCGATATCGCGAGAATCTGTCCATTTCATTGCTCATCTTCCTTTTTCTTCGCCCCTATTTTGGAGCGATAGTATTAATGATCTTCTGACGCGTGGTTTAGCGTGTATTTTGGAATTTCAACAACCAAGTCTTCATCCGCAACTTTCGCCTGACAACCAAGACGAGACTCAGGCTCAAGACCCCATGCTTTGTCTAGCATGTCATCTTCTAGCTCTTCGCTCTCTTCAAGAGAATCAAAACCTTCACGAATGATCACGTGGCAAGTAGTACAAGCACACGATTTTTCACACGCGTGTTCAATACCAATACCGTTTTTTAGTGCTACGTCTAGAACGGTTTCACCCGTCTTCGCTTCCAACACTGCGCCTTCTGGGCACAAATCTTCGTGTGGTAATACAATAATCTTAGGCATAACTACTTTCTCTTATATATCGTCTACTGATTGACCTGACAATGCAGCTCGAATCGATTTATCCATACGGCGCGACGCAAAGTCTTGGCTAGCTTTGTCTGTATCTTTGATGCCTTGCTCAATGGCATTTGCATCATCACCATTACGCAGCTCAATCAGTGCTTCAATGGCTTTTAATAGATCTTGTTTTTCTTGCTCTGATAGTAGTTCATCACCATCAGCTTGCATTGCAGCGATCAAACCTTCAATCACCCGGTCGGCTTCAACGCGTTGCTCAGCTAACGCACGAGCTTGCATGTCTTCTTTGGCGTGAGTCATCGAATCACGCAGCATGTTCGCAACTTCGTTATCGCTTAAACCGTAAGAAGGTTTCACTTGAATTTCGGACTGAACACCAGTGCTCTTTTCCATTGCAGTCACAGATAGTAAACCGTCAGCATCAACTTGGTACGTCACTCGGATGTGCGCAGCACCTGCCGCCATAGGAGGAATACCTTTTAGTGAGAAACGCGCAAGTGAACGACAATCATCCACCATCTCGCGCTCACCTTGCACAACGTGCACGCTCATCGCCGTTTGACCATCTTTGAAGGTGGTAAACTCTTGCGCGCGAGCAACAGGAATCGTGGTGTTGCGCGGAATGATTTTCTCAACCAACCCACCCATGGTTTCAATACCCAATGATAATGGAATCACGTCAAGCAGCAGCATTTCAGAGTCAGGCTTGTTACCAGCAAGAATATCTGCTTGGATACCCGCACCAATAGCCACCACTTCATCAGGGTTGATGCTAGTGAGTGGTGTGCGGCCAAAGAATTCGCCTACCATTTCACGGACAAGCAAGGTACGAGTTGAGCCACCAACCATCACCACTTCAAGTACTTCCTCCGCTTCTACGTCAGCATCTTTCAGTGCACGACGACAAGACATCAGAGTTTTCTTCACGAGTGGGCGAATCAGATCTTCGAACTGCTCGCGTGTTACAGTGCCTTTCCAGCCAAACACGTCAACTTCTACGCTGTCTTGCTCAGAGAAAGCAATTTTGGTCGCCGTTGCAATGTTCAGTAATGCACGGTTTTTCTCAGCAGAAAGCGGCGCTTCTAGGCCAGCTTGCTCCATTAGGTAATCCGCTAATAGGTGGTCAAAGTCATCACCGCCAAGTGCAGAGTCGCCGCCTGTTGCTAATACTTCAAATACGCCTTTCGACAAACGTAGGATAGAGATATCGAACGTACCGCCACCTAAATCGTAAACTGCAATCACGCCCTCTTGACCTGAATCCAGACCGTAGGCAATCGCCGCTGCCGTTGGCTCATTAAGAAGACGCAGTACATGTAAACCCGCTAGCTTAGCCGCATCTTTAGTTCCCGCGCGTTGCGCGTCATCGAAGTATGCAGGAACGGTAATTACCACGCCCGCAAGCTCTCCACCTAGAGTTTCTTCTGCGCGTTTACCTAGCGCTTTTAGAATATCTGCAGAAACTTCAATCGGGTTTTTATCCCCTTGAGCAGTTTGCAGTACTGGTAAGCCATTATCACTCTCTTTAAAACGGTAAGGTAATGATGGGTAGCGAGATTGAATGTCTTTTAGCGAGCGGCCAATCAAGCGTTTCACTGAGATAATGGTGTTCTCAGGTTCAAACTCTGCTTTGGCTTTCGCATCGTAACCAACCACTGTTGATTCTGCTGAGTAATTCACCACCGATGGCAAAATGCTACGACCTTGCTCATCATTTAATGTGGTGGCATCGCCACTGCGTACAGAAGCGACCAAAGAGTTGGTAGTACCTAAGTCGATACCAGCCGCTAACTTATGCTCATGAGGTGCCGAGCTTTGGCCCGGTTCTGCGATTTGAAGTAGTGCCATGATTGGTCCTTGTCACGCTAACTAGCCGAGAAGCTTATCTTCGACCAGTTCAATTTCGTTCTTTAGTTTGGCAATGAATTTCAATTTACGAACTCGGTCTGCGGCTTCAGCCCAAAGACCATCGTTAAGCTCTTGCTCAACGCTTGCCAAATGCTGCTTATACATTTTGCTGACCTTAGAATCGAAGTCAAAAAGCGCCGATTCAGGATCAGAGCAGTCAGCAATATCTTCTAGTTCTTCGCGCAGTTCCATTTGTTCCATCAGGAACATCGGATCTTGCATGGTTTGTTGCTCACCACGGATTTCCATTCCCTGCTCTGCCAAGATGTACTCCGCACGAGAGATAGGATGTTTGAGGACTTGGTACGCATCGTTAATTTGCGCAGCCTTTTGCACCGACATCAAGCGGTCTCGCTCAGAAGCGGTAGCAAAGTTGTCCGGGTGGAAGCGCTTTTGTAGTTCTCGGAACTTAGAAGAAAGAAGGCTACCATCCAGCTGAAACTGACTTGGTAGCCCAAATAATTCAAAGTGATTCATTAAGATCGGGTCCTAGTAAAGCCTTCCGGACTCGCTTGCCCAGAAGGACAATCAATTAGACGTTGAAGCTTTCACCACAACCACATTCACTTTTTGCATTAGGGTTGTTGAATTCAAAACCTTCATTCAACCCTTCTTTCACGTAATCCAATTCGGTACCGTCTAAGTACACCAAGCTTTTCTTGTCGATGATGATTTTCACGCCTGAGAAATCAAACACTTCATCTTCTTCGTTTAGCTCGTCAACAAACTCAAGTACGTAAGCCATGCCGGAACAACCTGTCGTCTTCACTCCAAGACGTAAACCGATACCTTTGCCTCGGTTATCTAGGAATGCTTTTACGCGACTTGCCGCTGTTTCTGTCATTGTGATGGCCATACTGCACCTTAGTCTGTCTAAATTACGATTGGAATGGGAGCGTTAAAGGCTCCCATTATATTACGGAATAATTATTCTTGGTGTTTTTTCTTGTAGTCAGCAACCGCTGCTTTGATTGCGTCTTCAGCAAGAATTGAACAGTGAACTTTCACAGGTGGAAGTTCTAGCTCTTCTGCAATTTCAGAGTTCTTAATTGCAGCCGCTTCATCAATTGATTTGCCTTTTACCCACTCTGTTACTAGTGAGCTTGACGCGATTGCACTACCACAACCGTAAGTTTTGAACTTCGCATCTTCGATGATACCTTCCGGTGTCACTTTGATTTGCAGTTTCATTACGTCACCACAAGCTGGAGCGCCAACCATGCCGCTACCTACTGATGGGTCTTCTTTGTCAAATGAACCAACGTTACGCGGGTTCTCGTAGTGATCAATTACTTTTTCGCTGTATGCCATGATAAATTACCTCGAATCCTCTATTCAGTCCGTGAGATTAATGGTGAGCCCATTCAACAGTGCTCAGATCAACCCCTTCCTTGTACATATCCCATAGAGGAGACATGTCGCGTAGCTTAGTCACTGCAACGCGGATTTGTTCAATTGCGTAATCAATTTCTTCTTCTGTCGTGAAACGACCGAATGAGAAACGAACCGAGCTGTGAGCCAACTCATCATCCATGCCTAGGGCACGAAGTACGTAAGAAGGCTCTAGACTCGCAGAAGTACATGCACTACCTGAAGATACCGCTAGATCTTTTAGCGACATCAGCAGAGATTCACCTTCTACGAAAGCAAAACTGATGTTTAGGTTTTGTGGTACACGCTGCTCTAGGTCACCGTTCACTGTGACCGCTTCAAGGTCTTTCACACCATTAAGAAGGCGGTTACGAAGTGCTAGTGCGTGGTCGTAATCTTTCTGCATCTCTTCTTTTGCAATGCGGAAAGCTTCACCCATACCTACGATTTGGTGAGTTGCTAACGTACCAGAACGGAAACCACGCTCATGGCCGCCACCGTGCATTTGTGCTTCAAGGCGGATACGAGGTTTACGACGTACGTAAAGTGCACCGATACCTTTTGGACCGTAAATCTTATGCGCTGACAATGAAATCAAATCAACTTTCATTTCTTGAACGTCGATTGGCAATTTACCAGCAGACTGAGCTGCATCCACGTGGAACACGATCTTGCGCTCACGACATAGTTCGCCGATTGCTGCGATGTCTTGAATTACACCAATTTCGTTGTTTACGTGCATAATAGACACAAGCACTGTGTCATCACGCATTGCCGCTTTCAGCTTCTCAAGATCGATAAGGCCATTTGATTCAGGCTCTAGGTAAGTCACTTCAAAGCCTTCGCGTTCTAGCTGACGACATGGGTCAAGCACCGCTTTATGCTCTGTTTTACACGTGATTACGTGCTTGCCTTTTTTCGAGTAAAAGTGCGCAGCACCTTTAATCGCAAGGTTGTCAGACTCTGTCGCACCAGATGTGAATACGATTTCGCGAGGATCTGCATTTAGAAGGTCAGCAATTTGCTCACGAGCAGTATCTACCGCTTCTTCTGCCTGCCAGCCGTAACGGTGCGAACGTGAAGCTGGGTTGCCAAATGTGCCATCCATTGTCATGTACTGAACCATTTTTTCAGCAACACGTGGATCAACTGGACATGTAGCGGAATAATCAAGATAAATCGGCAGTTTCATTCTCTACTCCAATGTAAAATGCTGACCGCTAAGAGCGGACGTTTACACCGATGGGCGCGGCGGTTGTATTTTTGTTTGAAAGCCCATGAGTTACCGCCAGATCAATATCCTGACGATCAGAAATTTCTAGCACTTCATTGTCTGTCATCAACTCACCAAGAGTGATGTTATTCAAGAAGTCACTAATGCGAGAACTTAGGTCACGCCATAGCGTATGAGTTAAGCAACGAGTCCCGCCTTGGCAATCTCCTTTGCCCTGACATTTGGTTGCGTCAACTGACTCATCAACGGCCGCAATCACAGTACCGATAGCGATACTATGTGCGTCGGCACCAAGTCGGTAACCACCACCAGGACCACGAACGCTGGCAACGAGACCTGCTTTACGCAATTTAGAAAAAAGCTGCTCTAAGTAAGAGAGCGAGATCCCCTGACGTTCTGAAATATCAGCAAGAGGTACAGGGTTTTGTTGCGAATGCAGTGCCACATCCAGCATGGCTGTCACCGCATATCTTCCTTTAGATGTAAGTTTCATACCACACCGTATCCACATGGTTTGTAATGGTTAAGATTTTTCCATACCCGAGTAAAATGGTCAAGTATTTATTTGACTAAATTACTCAGGTATTCATCCTTACACCTAAAAAGGTTATTCTTTATTCAGAGCTTCTTTTCAATCGAGGTCAAAATACCGCGAAGAATATTCAACTCTTGAGTCTCTGGTCGTGCTCGAGAGAAAAGACGACGCAATTTATTCATCACCTGGCCAGGTTGTTCTTTGTTTATAAACTGGGTCTCTACGATGACCTTTTCAAGATGGTCAAAGAACATTTCTAGCTCTTTATGACGAGGGTACTCTTCGACTTCAACTGGTGAGAATTGTTTCTGCTCAAGATTAAGATGAGCAACACGAACTTCATAGCTTAGCGTTTGAACCGCCATCGCTAAGTTCAAGGAACTGTATTCAGGGTTAGCAGGAATGCATACATGATAGTGGCACTTTTGTAGCTCTTCGTTAGTTAGGCCTGTTCTTTCACGCCCAAACACTAAAGCTACCGGATGTTTTTGGCCTTCAACTGCAAACTTTTCACCACATTCACGTGGCTCAAGCATTGGCCATTCTAATGTGCGAGAGCGAGCACTTGAACCTACCACAAGACCACAGTCTTCAATAGCTTCTTCCAGTGTGCTTACGACTTGAGCATTCTGAGCGATATCAGCGGCACCAGCGGCCAGTGCTAGCGTTTGTTCATCCACTTCACATTGTGGATCGACCAATACAAGTTGGCTTAAACCCATCACTTTCATTGCTCGGGCTGCTGAGCCAATATTGCCAGAATGTGAGGTACCTACGAGTACGACTTTTACTTGATCCAACATCTATGATTGCTACCTAAATTAAAACCGCAGGATGTTACCATAGTTTTTTAACACACCCTAGGGAGAAGCTGACTTCTATTCGCATTCTCATCAATTGTTGTGTTGTATGACGCGATATCAAAGATGACACCATTCATTAACGTCTAAAAAATAACCACTTCCTTTTTCGTTTATCTTTGGTATACTCGCCGCCGCTTTTATTCGTTCTTTAACATCCGTTGGGAAATTTGTATGCATCCAATGCTAAACATTGCTATTCGCGCTGCGCGAAAAGCAGGCAATCATATTGCTAAATCATTAGAAAACACTGATAAAGTAGAATCTACACTTAAAGGCACTAATGACTTTGTCACTAACGTAGACAAAGAAGCAGAATACATCATCATCGATACTATCAAGCAGTCTTACCCAGAGCACTGCATCGTTGCTGAAGAACAAGGTCTTATCGAAGGTAAAGATAAAGACGTACAATGGATCATCGACCCACTGGATGGCACTACTAACTTTGTAAAAGGTTACCCACACTTCGCGGTTTCTATCGCTGTTCGTATCAAAGGCAAAACTGAAGTTGCTTGTGTTTACGATCCAATGCAAAACGAACTATTTACTGCACAACGCGGTGCTGGTGCTCAGCTAAACAGTGCACGTATTCGTGTTACTCCGCTGAAAGACCTTCAAGGTACTGTTCTAGCAACAGGTTTCCCATTCAAGCAGAAGCAACACTCAGAGTCTTACATTAAGATCGTTGGTTCTCTATTCACTGAATGTGCTGACTTCCGTCGTAGCGGCTCTGCTGCTCTTGACCTATGTTACGTGGCTGCTGGCCGTGTTGATGGTTACTTCGAGCTAGGTCTAAAACCTTGGGATATGGCTGCAGGTGAGCTTATTGCTCGTGAAGCTGGCGCAATCCTAACTGACTTTGCTGGCGGCACTGAGTACATGAAGTCTGGTAACATTGTTGCTTCAAGCGCTCGTGGCGTGAAATCTATGCTTAAGCATATTCGCGAAAATGGTAACAGCGCGATCCTTAAGTAAGATTTAAAAGTCAATTTAGCCCGTCACGCTGATGACTTTAAGAAGCCCCGCTCAACGAGCGGGGCTTTTTTGTATCCAAACCCACATTGTTTAGATTCTAAAAACTTGGGCTACTTGGGCTACTTGGGCTAGATTATAAAAACTTGATGGCCGCAAAACACTCTACTTCTTTGCTCAAAGTCTAGATACAAAAAACCGCTGAGAGTTCAGCGGTTTTTGTTTTCGATTCTCAATCAGCCTTATGGCATCTCGTCGAATTCTGCGCCTTCTTTTTCTACTTGCGGTGGCATCAAGTGCTCTTTCTGGATACCCAGTTTTAGAGCAAGTGCAGATGCTACGTAGATAGAAGAGTAAGTACCAACCGTGATACCTAACAACAGTGCCGTTGCAAAACCGTGGATCATTGCCCCGCCCTGTACAAACAGTGCAATAACTACAAACAACGTTGTACCAGAAGTAATCAACGTACGGCTCAATGTTTGTGTAATCGAAGCATCCATGATGTCCGCAGGATCACCTTTACGCATCTTGCGGAAATTTTCACGAATACGGTCGAATACTACGATGGTATCGTTGAGCGAGTAACCAACAACCGTTAGCAACGCAGCCACGATAGTTAGGTCCACTTCAATCTGTAGGAATGAGAATACACCCAGCGTGATAATAATATCGTGCGCCAACGCCATTACAGCACCTGCCGCTAGACGCCATTCAAATCGCATTGATACGTAAATCAGGATACAGATGAGCGACACTAGGATCGCCAGACCGCCGGCTTCAGTTAGTTCATCACCAACGTTTGGACCAACAAACTCAATACGGCGCATTTCTACGCTTTCACCAGTACCTTCTTTGATCGCACCGATAATTTGGTTACCTAGCGTTTCGCCAGAAACGTCGTCACGAGGACGAAGACGCACCATCACATCGCGAGCACTACCAAAGTTCTGTACTGTCGCATCTCCGAAACCTTTTGCATCAAGTGCTGTACGGATTTCTTCAAGGTTAGCTGGTTTTTCAAAACCAACTTCGATTAGCGTACCGCCCGTGAAGTCTAGACCCCAGTTCAGCCATTTGGTTGATAATGTGAAGATAGAAGCGGCAATCATAAAGATTGAGAATACGAACGCCACTTTTGACCAACGCATAAAGCCGATCGACTTCTCTGCTTTTAGAATTTGAAACATATTAATTCCCAGCCTTAGATCGACAATTTATCAACGCGTTTGCCACCGTACAGTAGGTTCACGATACAACGTGTACCAATGATGGCGGTGAACATTGAAGTTAAGATACCGATAGATAGAGTAACTGCGAAACCTTTCACTGCACCTGTACCAACAGCAAACAGAATGATTGCAGTGATAAGCGTCGTGATGTTCGCATCGGCAATGGTACTAAATGCGTTGGCGTAACCTTGGTGAATCGCTTGTTGTGGACTACGTCCATCTCGCAGCTCTTCACGGATACGTTCAAAGATCAGTACGTTAGCATCGACGGCCATACCCACAGTCAATACGATACCGGCAATACCTGGCAGCGTCATCGTTGCCCCTGGAATCATCGACATCACACCAATGATCAACACTAAGTTAGCCATCAACGCAATATTGGCAATCAGACCAAAGCCGCGGTAGTAAAGCAGAGTAAATAGCATTACAGCTACCATACCCCAAACACACGCTTGGATACCCATGTCGATGTTTTGCTGACCCATTGACGGACCAATGGTACGTTCTTCAACGATAGAGATCGGTGCGATAAGTGCACCAGCACGTAATAGAAGTGCGAGGTTGTGCGCTTCAGCAGCAGAGTCGATACCTGTAATACGGAAGTTACGGCCAAGTGCAGATTGAATCGTTGCTTGGTTAATCACTTCTTCGTGCTTAGTCAGGATAACTTTGCCTTCAGGCGTTTTACGACCGCTATCTTTGTACTCAGCAAACACGGTAGCCATTAACTTACCAATGTTTTTCTTCGAGAACGCCGACATCTTGTTACCACCCTCGCTGTCTAGCGAGATGTTAACTTGAGGGCGACCGTATTCATCCACACTAGAACTTGCATCCGTGATGCTAGCGCCGCTTAGGATGACACGCTTTTTAAGTACAACAGGACGACCATCGCGATCTTGTTTGATTTCACTGCCCGCAGGTGCACGGCCATTCGCCGCCGCAGCTAAATCAGCTTTATCATCAACTTCACGGAATTCAAGAGTTGCCGTAGCACCGAGAATTTCTTTCGCACGAGCTGTGTCTTGAACACCTGGCAGCTCAACAACGATGCGGCTAGCGCCTTGACGTTGCACAAGCGGCTCAGCAACACCCAGCTCGTTTACACGGTTACGTAGAATCGTGATGTTTTGTTCTACAGCGTAGTTACGAATCTCTTGCAAACGTTGCTCAGTAAAAGTGGCGATAAGAGCGTAACGACCATTCGAATCAGACTCGACAAAGTTCATGTCAGGATGATTCTTCGTTAGCGTGCGCTTCGCTTCAGCCAGTTGCTCTTCGTCACGTAGCAGCACTTCCACCCCTTCTTTGCCAGAAGGACGGATTGCACGGTAACGAATCTTAGCGTCACGAAGTTCACTACGGAAAGCTTCCTCTTGTTGACCAACAAGCTTTTCCATTGCTGCGTCCATATCCACTTCCATCAAGAAGTGAACACCACCACGTAGGTCAAGACCTAGTTTAAGTGGCGACGCACCAATTGCTTCTAGCCAATCTGGAGTAGAAGGAGCAAGGTTAAGTGCAACAATTTTGTCTTTGCCAAGCGCTTCGCTGATGACATCACGAGCACTAATTTGAGTATCAGTGTCATTGAAACGAACAAGAATTGATCCATTCTCGAGAGCAATGGATTTATGAGAGAGATGCTCTTTATCAAGAGCAGTGGTGACAGCATCCAGCGTTGACATATCTACAGAGGCGCCACGCGCCCCTGTAACTTGAATAGCCGGATCTTCACCGTAGATATTTGGAAGTGCATACAATGCAGCGGTGATGATGGCAAAAAACACCATCAAGTACTTCCATAATGGGTAACGGTTTAGCACAGCGAGGACCCTTTAGCTGTTTTATAGAGACTTAAGCGTACCTTTTGGCAGCACTGCAGTGATGAAGTCTTTCTTGATTACAACTTCATTGTTCGCATTAAGCTCAATTGAAATGTAGTCGTTGTCTTCAGCGATTTTAGTGATTTTACCCACTAGACCGCCGCTGGTCAGAACTTCATCACCTTTGCCCATAGAAGACATTAGGTTCTTGTGTTCTTTAACACGTTTCGCTTGTGGGCGGTAAATCATGAAGTAGAAAATCACTGCGAACATGCCAAGCATGATTAGCATTTCGAAACCACCGCCAGCTGGCGCGCCTTCTGCTGCTGCGTGAGCCTGAGAAATAAACATTAAAACATCCTCATTATATTTTATTGATAATCCAACAAGTTGGGCTTTCGCAATTTAGATTCAAGTCTGAGAGTGACTAATAGAGATCGCTCTCTCAAAAATAACGTGCGTTAGCCTACTTTATTAGCAAAAGCCTCTGGCGACATGCCAAAGGCTTTAATTCTTTTAAGCTTTGCTTAGTGGTGGCACTTCGCGGTCACGACGAGCGTAAAACTCTTGAACAAACTCATCGAAACGGTCTTCATCAATCGCCTTGCGAATGCTTTCCATCAGACGCTGGTAGTAACGCAGGTTGTGGATCGTATTCAGACGAGCACCTAGAATTTCGTTACAACGCTCTAGGTGGTGAAGGTACGACTTGCTGTAGTTCTGACAAGTGTAACAGTCACAATGCGGATCTAACGGCGTTGTATCCGTTTTATGTTTCGCATTACGGATCTTGATCACACCACCAGTCACAAATAGGTGGCCGTTACGTGCGTTACGCGTAGGCATTACACAGTCAAACATGTCGATACCGCGACGAACGCCTTCTACCAAGTCTTCCGGTTTACCTACGCCCATTAGGTAGCGTGGCTTATCTTCTGGAAGTTGTGGACAAGTGTGCTCAAGAATACGGTGCATGTCTTCTTTTGGCTCACCAACCGCCAAACCACCCACTGCGTAGCCGTCAAAACCGATCTCAGTTAGGCCTTTTACCGATACATCACGAAGGTCTTCGTAAACACCACCTTGAACAATACCAAATAGGTTGTTCGGGTTTTCTAGCTTATCGAAGTGATCACGTGAGCGTTGAGCCCAACGTAGCGACATTTCCATCGATTTTTTCGCTTCGTTATGTGTCGCAGGGTATGGCGTACACTCGTCGAAAATCATTACGATGTCAGAGCCTAGATCTTTTTGAATTTCCATCGACTTTTCTGCATCCATGAAAATCTTGTCGCCATTCACAGGGTTACGGAAGTGAACACCTTTCTCTGTGATAGTACGCATCTTACCTAGGCTGAATACTTGGAAACCGCCTGAATCGGTAAGAATAGGACCGTGCCAGTTCATGAAATCGTGCAGGTCACCGTGCATTTTCATCACTTCTTGACCAGGACGCAGCCACAAGTGGAACGTGTTGCCTAGCAGAATTTCTGCCCCTGTGCCTTTTACTTCTTCTGGTGTCATGCCTTTAACCGTACCGTAGGTTCCGACTGGCATGAACGCTGGAGTTTGGACAGTGCCGCGTTCGAAAGTCAGTTGACCACGACGCGCATTGCCGTTTTTCTTCTTAAGATCGAATTTTAATTTCACGATGCCTCCGAATGTCAGAGAAACAGTCTGACTGAGTGTTTAGGGCTTTGCCCTACTTTAAGGAGCGGTCGCTTTTCCTTGCGAGAGACAAAGCAATGAATGCTTTATTTCCTAGCTTACTGCTAGCACTCGTAAATCTTATTTTTTACTAAATCGTTTTCTTTTTGATGAACATTGAGTCACCGTACGAGAAGAAGCGGTATTTGTTTTCCACCGCATGCTTGTAAGCATTCATGGTGTTCTCGTAGCCAGCAAACGCACTCACCAACATGATCAATGTTGATTCTGGTAAGTGGAAGTTCGTGATCAAGCAATCCACCAGCTGGTATTCGTAACCAGGGTAGATAAAAATTTCAGTATCGCCGAAGAATGGAACCAATTCTGTGCCTTTCTTCAATGCATCTTGCGCAGCACTTTCGAGTGAACGTACTGATGTTGTACCCACTGCGATGATACGACCACCGCGAGCTTTGGTTGCATTGATGGCATCCACCACTTCTTGCGGTACTTCTACATACTCTGCATGCATGTGGTGATCGTTGATGTTATCTACTTTTACTGGTTGGAACGTACCTGCACCGACGTGTAGTGTAACGTAAGCAAACTCAGCGCCTTTGGCTTTGATCTTATCTAAAAGAACGTCATCAAAGTGCAGGCCAGCAGTCGGTGCTGCTACTGCGCCTGGTTTTTGGTTATATACAGTTTGGTAACGCTCTTTATCTGCGTCTTCATCTGGGCGGTCAATGTATGGAGGAAGTGGCATGTGGCCAATTTCTTCAAGGATTTCTAATACCGTCTTATCAGAGTTAAATTTCAGTTCGAATAGGGCGTCGTGACGAGCCACCATTTCCGCTGAGTATTCGTCATTCTCGCCCACAATAATAGTAGTGCCTGGTTTTGGTGATTTAGAGCAGCGAACGTGCGCAAGAATGCTTTTCTCATCTAGCATGCGCTCCACTAGCACCTCTAACTTACCGCCAGATTCTTTACGACCAAACATACGCGCTGGAATAACACGGGTATTATTGAAAACCACTAAGTCACCAGCTTGAACTTGGTTTAACACATCGGTAAATGTGCCATCTATAAGCTCGCCAGTATTGCCGTCCATTTGTAGTAGTCGGCTTGCGGTACGCTCTGGTTGAGGGTAACGAGCGATGAGTTCATCTGGAAGGTCGAAATGGAAATCTGATACTTGCATGTTACTTGTCTTATATATTGGTCAAATCACGTCAAAGAAGACGATTAAATTGCGACGAGTTTTTCGCAGCAGACTAGTATATGTTTACATGCTGCAATAGCAAGCAAATCCCCAGAATATCGCTGTAAAAGCCATGGTGAAGAGTGTAATAAAACGTGAAAATCCGCGATCACTTGGCAATATTCTTACATGGCGTAAGGACATTCATTTTGACGACGCACTCATCGCCATTTATACAGCACCGACCTAACAATAAAACGAGCAGCGACGTGCGCTGCTCGTTTCTTTCAACATCGTTAACGTGATTACGCTTCGCGTCTGCGCCACCATGCTAAAGGAGCGAACAGAGCCAACAACCAGAGATTTAGACTGCCGCCATCGTCATCGGAACCTTTGAAATCACAATTATTGGTTGCAATACCATCGTGACACTCTTTGCCCGCTTCTTCTCTAGCATTGATGATAAAATTTGGTTCAGTGATGTAACGGTTTGGTGGTGTGTCGGCAGTAATGTAAGACTGAACCCAATCGTAGTAGTTACTGACCTTCGTGTAAAAACTTGGAATGGTCAGCGAGCCACAAGTCGGCAATACCAAAGGACCACCACTCACGACCCCAATTTGCTTGCCTGTCGCAATGTCCAGCAGCGGGCCACCGCTGTCCCCTTTACAAGCAGAGTTACCATATTGAGTGCTGCTGCTTGGCTCTAAAATCCTATTGAATGTGGGCACTGTACAGATCTTAGTCGCGTTGGTTCTAGAGTTAATCAACCCCGGATAGCTATTGCCAATTTCCAGACGCTCATAACACTTGTCTATCGGAAGAAAACCGATCTGAGTGGTTTGTAACAAAGGAGAAGCCTCCGATGCCATTGGCGTTGTTGTTCCCCATCCATAAACCTGAACATTTTCAGTTCGCTGGTTGGTGTCGTAGTTATCGTTCCAATCCGCAGCTAATCGTGCCTCAATGCTGATCATGTCTTCTTTCGTGGCGAGGTCAGCCACATTCACCCCAGTAACTGGGCGAGTAAGGTAAAGCAGCGCAATGTCATTATCGAGCGCCGTTTGAATAGGCTTCACATTCCCCTTGCTGTCAACATCCGCTTTCGAGATACGAGTGTAGTTTGGATGCACGACGACATGCGAAACGGTGTAGTAGTTGTCGATACTCGTATCGTGAAGATTATGTACACGAGCGGTGATAGACAGTTCACCCGGTTGGGTAACGTAATAGCTCGCTTCGTTCGAACCTTGCCCCATTACGACACAGTGGGCCGCAGTCATTACCCACTGGTCAGTGACCATAGTGCCGCCACAGTTTTGAAATTCCGCCATGTTACTGGCTCGAATCGCAACGCGATCTGCAGGGTTTGACTCCACACTGCCCAAAACGATGGCCTGAGCGGATTGGACACTCATTGCAGCAGCCATCAGTGCAAATAATTTTTTGTACATAATCGTCTTCAATTTGGTAAGCCTGAGCGTATCTTCTTCGAGAGACGAATCTTGGAAAATCCAACGAATAAAAATGTGCGATTCAATTCATTGGATTACCTTGGGTACACATTCAATATCAATCAAAAATGCCAACTGACTCGCACGCAAACCGACTTATTCAAATTAATAAAAACATCGATAACACACAGATTACGCAGTAAAAAAGAGGTGCAAGAGCATTGTGCTATTTAATTGATGAAAAACGAGTTGGCTCCCAGATATACGGCAAAATATTCTCTATATTTAAAGAAAGGACAATGCCGCTGGAGGTCTCTATGATCAAGGTTGAAGACATGATGACTCGCAACCCTCATACCTTGCTACGCACGCATACCTTGCGCGATGCAAAGAGCATGATGGACGCGTTGGATATTCGACATATTCCGGTTGTTGACGCCAATCATCACTTACAAGGCTTGGTGACTCAACGTGATATTCTTGCTGCTCAAGAATCCTGTTTGCACCCAGATGACGCTGAGCAATCTTTTACCCTCGATACGCCTCTCTACGAAATGATGCACACTAACATCATGACTGCAGAGCCAAGAGCAGGTCTAAAAGAGAGCGCCATTTACATGCAAAAGCACAAAGTGGGCTGCTTGCCTATCGTGCATAAAGGGCATCTGGTTGGAATCATTACTGACACGGACTTCGTTACGATCGCGATCAACTTGCTTGAACTGCAAGAAGAGGTTGAGCCAGAAGAAATTGAACCGGATGAAGAAGCGTTATAAAGATGAAAAAAGAGCGGCCGGGATGCCGCTCAAAATATGCCATTACTGACGCTGATTAAGGAAGTGTTGCAGTGCCAATTAGAATTGGTCTTCTTCGGTCGAACCGGTAAGCGCAGTGACAGATGAGTTACCACCTTGGATGGTGTTCGTCATTCTATCGAAGTAACCTGTACCTACTTCTTGTTGGTGAGCCACAAAGGTGTAGCCTTTCTCTGCAGCTTGGAATTCAGGACGTTGAACTTTCTCAACGTAATGACGCATACCTTCACCTTGCGCATAAGCGTGTGCCAATTCAAACATGTTAAACCACATGTTGTGGATACCCGCTAGCGTGATGAACTGGTACTTGTAGCCCATGTCTGAAAGCTCTTGCTGGAACTTCGCAATGGTTTCTGCATCGAGATTTTTCTCCCAGTTGAACGATGGCGAACAGTTGTATGCCAGCAGTTGATCTGGGTACTCAGCGTGAATCGCTTCTGCGAACTTACGCGCCTCTTCTAGACACGGCGTTGCAGTTTCACACCAAATCAAGTCTGCATATGGTGCGTAAGCCAAACCACGAGAAATCGCTTGGTCGATACCTGCACGTACACGGTAGAAGCCTTCTTGAGTACGCTCACCTTCAATAAAGTCTTTATCGTATGGGTCACAATCTGAAGTTAGCAGATCTGCCGCGTTCGCATCAGTACGTGCAATAACTAGCGTTGTTGTGCCAGAAACGTCTGCAGCAAGACGCGCAGCTACCAGTTTTTGTACCGCTTCTTGCGTCGGAACCAGTACTTTACCGCCCATGTGACCACATTTTTTAACCGAAGCGAGTTGGTCTTCAAAGTGAACACCAGCAGCACCGGCTTCGATCATCGACTTCATCAGTTCATATGCGTTTAGCACGCCACCAAAGCCCGCCTCTGCGTCCGCTACGATTGGTAGGAAGTAATCAATACCACCTTCATCTTCAGGAGACTTGCCATTCGCCCACTGAATTTGGTCAGCACGACGGAAAGAGTTGTTGATGCGCTTAACCACTGAAGGCACTGAGTCCACTGGGTATAGCGACTGATCCGGGTACATAGTCGATGCAGTGTTGTTATCTGCCGCTACCTGCCAGCCTGATAGGTAAATCGCTTCGATACCCGCTTTCGCTTGTTGTACGGCTTGACCACCTGTCAGTGCACCAAGACAGTTTACATAACCTTTTTTCGCACTGCCGTTGACCAGTGACCACAGCTTATCAGCACCACGTTGTGCGATTGTATTTGCTGGTACCATCGAGCCACGCAGTTCTACGACTTCTTCTGCAGTATAAGTACGCTTTACGTTTTTCCAGCGTGGATTCGTTGCCCAGTCTTTTTCCAGAGCTTCAATTTGTTGGCGGCGAGTCAATGTCATTGGTCTATCCCTCTTTATTATTTGCACTTTTGTTTGTGCGTTGAGTTTCCGTTCTCAGGCAGTACATCCCTATCTGCCTCGAAAGTTTTCACGTTATTGGTATTACAGTTAAGAATTCTTAGTCTAGGTAGTCATAACCAGGAACGGTTAAGAAGTTGGTTAGCTCATCGCTAGTTGTTAGCTTCGCCATCAATTGTGCGGCTTCTTCAAAACGCCCGGCTTGATAACGTTCTTCGCCCACTTCTTGTTTCACTACTTCTACTTCTTCTTGCAAGTAGGTTTCGAACAGCGCTTTTGTCACCTGTTGACCATTGTCGAGTGACTTACCGTGCTGAATCCATTGCCAGATTGAGGCGCGAGAAATCTCAGCAGTCGCAGCATCTTCCATTAATCCGTAGATTGGTACACAGCCGTTTCCAGAAATCCAAGCTTCGATGTATTGCAGCGCAACGCGAATGTTGTGGCGCATGCCTTCTTCTGTACGTTCACCGTCACACGGTTCTAGCAACTCGGCTGCGGTAATTGGCGCATCTTCGGAGCGACTAACATCTAGTTGATTTGTTCGCTCTCCAAGTGCCGCACTGAATACTTCCATAGCAGTATCGGCGAGCCCCGGGTGAGCAACCCACGTACCGTCGTGACCGTTATTCGCTTCAAGTGACTTATCGTTGTGAATTTTATCCAACACTTTCTGGTTTTCTTGCGGGTCTTTCGCGGGAATAAAGGCGGCCATTCCTCCCATCGCGAAAGCACCACGCTTGTGACAAGTACGAACCAGCAAACGCGAATAGGCGTTCAAAAATGGTTTGTCCATGGTGACGACTTGGCGATCCGGCAGAACACGATCTGGGTGTTTCTTCAGTGTTTTGATGTAACTGAAAATGTAATCCCAACGACCACAATTCAGCCCTACGATATGCTCTTTAAGTGAGAACAAAATCTCATCCATCTCAAACACAGCTGGTAACGTTTCGATCAGCACGGTCGCTTTGATCGTGCCAGTCTCTAAACCAAAATATTCTTCTGTGAAATGGAACACTTCACTCCACCACTTCGCCTCATGATGAGACTGCAGTTTAGGAAGATAGAAATATGGACCGCTGCCTTTTTGAAGCAATGCTTTATGGTTGTTGTAGAAATACAGTGCGAAATCAAAAAGCGCGCCTGGAATGATCTGACCGTGCCACGTCACGTGTTTTTCTTTTAAGTGAAGGCCGCGAACACGGCAGATCAACACCGCTGGGTCGTCCACCAGCTGATAATGCTTGCCATTGCTAGGGTTGGTGTAGCTAATGTTGCCATTAACGGCATCTCGCAAGTTAACTTGACCATCGAGAACCTTGTCCCAAGCTGGCGACATAGAGTCTTCGAAATCCGCCATGAATACTTTTACATTTGCATTCAAAGCGTTGATCACCATTTTGCGATCCGTTGGGCCTGTAATCTCAACACGGCGATCTTGTAGATCCTGAGGAATACCTAAGATCTTCCAGCTACCTTCACGAATATCTTGCGTGTCAGGCAGGAAGTCTGGCAACTCCCCAGCGTCGATGCGTGCTTGCTTTTCTTCTCTCGCTTCCAACAACTCTTCAACACGCCCAGCAAATTTTTCACACAGCAGAGATAAAAAGGTTTGGGCTTCAACAGGGAAAATAGCTTGATGCTCCGGAGCAAGTGCTCCAGTCACCTCAAGCATGCCTTGGGTTTGCTGTGATGGTTGTGTTTTTTGTTCTGTCTGAGCAAGCATAATCATTCATCCTTAACGCGCTTTATCTATCTTGGGCAGTCAGCGTAAAGCTACATTTGTAAGTTATGAACAACAAAATACATCCTTTAACTTTGTGTTCAATCTGTGTGGCCGTGTTCATAGATTGCTTAAGCCTGAGTGCTTTTTCAATCTAGACATAAGTCTTAGCAGCCTTTAAATAAGCTATATCAACAAAGGGTTTAACGAAACCCCCTAGACAAACAAAACACAAAATTCGAAGTTTTATTCGGCACCAAACAAAGCACTGATTTTGGATGCCAATTTGTAAGTTATTACGTAATTAAATTACATTAAATTTTACAATGAAATATGATTTAAAACAGGTGTATGAATATAGAGGCAAGCGAGAAAACCTTGTACTCATAAGGTCTAGCGTAAGGAATTTAAACGGAGGTTAAACACAATGCGCAGCCAATTGTGTAAAATTAACATTGTGAAATTTCACAATTTTATGAAAGCTTCACGAAAATAAAGCTGTGAAATTTTACAAGTCAAAGTTCACCGACAGAATAAAATACTAGAAAGCGCACCGTTTCCAGTGCGCTTTTAGAGAAATAGTGAGGAAGTAAAGGCTAATACTAATAGCTAAAGCAGTTCGGAAACCACATCTGCAAGTTGGTTAAAAGTGTTTGTTCTTGATGAACTAGGGCGCCAAACCAAACCAATTTCGCGATACGCTTGCTGGCCAGGAGGGTCGATCACCACCAAATTTTGGTTGTGTAACAAGCCGTGTTCGATTGCCATTTGAGGAATAAAAGTGGTACCTAAGCCGTTCGCGACCATCTGCACCAAGGTATGTAAGCTGGTTGCCGTAAACGGGTTAATTTTCTCTTTATCGGTCAGTTTACAAGCTGAAACTGCATGTTCAGTTAAACAATGCTCTTTCTCTAATAGGAACACCGACTCATCCGGCAGATCGTCATAACGGATCGGTACAGGAATCGAATCGACTTGGTTTGCACTGATCACCATACGGAACGGATCTTTGCCGACGACGCGACTCTCCATACCATCGATTTCAACAGGCAACGCTAAGATCAATACATCTAACTCACCATGACGCAGTGCTTGCAACAAATTGGTGGTGGTGTCTTCTCTTAATAGAAGGTTTAGTTGAGGGAATCGATAATTCACCTCTTGGACGAGGTCACACAATAAGAACGGCGCAATCGTCGGAATACACCCAACCTTCAACTGGCCTTTCATATCATCGCCCTGGCATAATCGGCCAAGTTCTACTAAATCTTGTCCTTTGGCCAATAGCTCTCGACCTTGCTTTACGACCATTTCTCCCGTCTGGGTAAAAACCAACGGGCTTTTCTTGTCTTTCTTTTCGTAAAGCGGACAACCGATCAACTCTTCAAGATTCTGAATCCCTTTACTTAACGTTGATTGACTGACAAAGCAGCGTTCTGCTGCCTCGCTAAAATGTCGAGTTTCATGCAGTGTCACTAAATAATGTAACTGCTTCAGACTGGGCCATTTATTCATAATTGTATTTGTATCTACCGCTGTTCCAGTGATCGAGTTAATAGTTTTGTTGTTATCGCTTTTTTCGATTAACTCAATCTATTTATTTCGCTTTTTTCAATACTACAATCTGTACTATAGTTTGTCTCGAACAAACACGGACCAAACCGACATTACTGTATTCGGTTTGGAACTAACCATACTTTTTAGGAGCAAAAAAATGGTACTAGTAGGTCGTCAAGCCCCTGATTTTACTGCAGCAGCTGTTCTAGGTAACGGTGAAATCGTTGAAAACTTCAACTTTGCAGAGTTCACTAAAGGTAAGAAAGCAGTAGTTTTCTTCTACCCACTAGATTTCACTTTCGTTTGCCCATCTGAGCTAATTGCATTCGACAACCGTCTAGCTGATTTCCAAGCTAAAGGTGTTGAAGTTATCGGTGTTTCTATCGACTCTCAGTTCTCTCACAACGCATGGCGTAACACTGCTATCGAAGATGGCGGTATCGGTCAAGTTAAGTACCCACTAGTTGCTGACGTTAAGCATGAAATCTGTAAAGCTTACGACGTTGAGCACCCAGAAGCAGGTGTTGCTTTCCGTGGTTCTTTCCTAATCGACGAAGAAGGCGTTGTACGTCACCAAGTAGTTAACGACCTACCTCTAGGCCGTAACATCGACGAAATGCTACGTATGGTTGATGCTCTAAACTTCCACCAGAAGCACGGCGAAGTATGTCCTGCACAATGGGAAGAAGGCAAAGCAGGTATGGACGCATCTCCAAAAGGTGTTGCAGCGTTCCTATCTGAGCACGCAGCTGACCTAGGCAAAAAATAATAGACCTTCACCCAAGCTCAACGGGTGTGATGGTTGGATGTATATATAAAGCAAAAAGCTATAGCGGGAAAACCGCAAACGCCAATCAGTCTAAGTAAAGTCCTATCGAAGCCCAGAGTATATGCTCTGGGCTTTCTTTTATCTTCAATAAATGCACTCAAATGAGGTAACGCCTAAGCGAAAACTTTACCTCTATTTCCCATCGACATCATACAGATTCTGCCTGTTGGCCCTGCTAATATCTTAGCCATAACACTTACTGTAACGTTAGTAGGATGAATCAAAGTGGTTACTCATCTAGAAGTCTGTATTGATAATATTGAATCTCTTCATTACGCCATTGCTGGTGGCGCAACTCGTATTGAGCTTTGCTCATCTCTCGCATTGGGTGGCTTAACGCCAAGCTACGGTTTTATGCAGCAAGCGGCCAAACAATCTTCTGTTCCAGTGTATGCCATGATTCGTCCACGCCAAGGCGACTTTTTCTATAACGAAGAGGAGCTAGACATGATGCGTTGGGACATCGAAGCCGCCCATCAATCTGGTTTAGATGGAGTGGTGCTAGGCGTACTGACCCAAGAAGGTGATATCCACATGCCGTTTGCCACCGCATTGTGCGAGTTTGCACAAGCACTGGGTCTTGGCATCACGTTTCATCGTGCGTTTGATCAATGTCGCAATGCAGAACAAGCGTTGGAAGATATCATCCATTTAGGTTGCGAACGTATTCTGACTTCAGGCCTCGCTCCATCTGCACCAGCAGGCGAGAGCGTACTTAAATCTCTTGTGGAACAAGCCCAAGGGCGCATTGCGATCATGGCCGGGGCGGGAGTGAATGCAGACAACGTCCGTCATTTAGTCAAAAACACGAACGTGCAAGAAGTCCATCTTTCAGGCAAGACCACACGCCCTAGCCAAATGACCTTTATTGCTGAACAAAGCAAAATGGGCGCTTCAGATGTCGATGATTTTGCGATTCCTATTACCAGTACTCAAGCCATCGCCAACGTCGCAGCAGCTCTCAAATAACACATTCGAAATCCCCACTTCCTACGTTGAGTGCTAACATATTGAGCATCAAGGAGTGAGGAACGAATAATGTCTAAGCTAAAGAAAAAGGAATACGAACAAGAGCTTAAAAAGCTGCAGGTCGAATTGGTAAAGCTGCAAGAATGGGTTAAACACAAAGGACTAAAAGTCGTCGTTCTGTTTGAAGGCCGTGATGCCGCAGGCAAAGGCGGCGTAATTAAGAGAATTACGGAAAAGTTAAATCACCGTGTTTGCCGCGTAGTGGCATTGCCCGCCCCGACTGAAAAAGAAAAGACACAATGGTACTTTCAACGATATGTCGCGCACCTGCCATCCGCCGGTGAAATCGTCTTGTTTGACCGCAGTTGGTATAACCGAGCTGGCGTCGAAAAAGTCATGGGCTTTTGTACGCCAGATGAATATGAAGAATTTCTACGCTCTTGCCCTGAATTCGAGAGAATGCTGCAACGCTCAGGCATTATTTTGCTCAAGTACTGGTTTTCGGTCTCCGACGAGGAGCAGGAAAAACGCTTCTTAGGGCGCCTCAACACGCCGATAAAGCGCTGGAAGTTCAGCCCGATGGATCTAGAATCTCGACACCGCTGGGCTGAGTATTCTGAAGCAAAAGACAAGATGTTCGCTTACACCGACACCAAAAACTGTCCTTGGTGGGTTGTACCTTCAGATTCAAAACAAAAAGCGCGCTTAAATTGCATTAGTCATCTACTCAGCCAAATTGAATACAAAGCGCTAGAGTACCCACCAATTGAGTTACCAGAGATCAATAAAGAGGGCTACGTCAGAGCGCCAATAGACGATCAAACGTTTGTACCGGATAAGTACTGATCTCGGCTTCTAAGATCCAAAAGACCAGCGTTCGCTGGTCTTTTTCATTCATACTAAGCATTACTTCAACGCATCATCAATGCTTTGATCACCAAGGTGACGAACGTCCTTACCTTTCACAAAGTAAATAATGTATTCACAAATGTTTTGGCAACGATCCCCTACTCGTTCAATAGCGCGAGCAGACCACATCACCTGAAGAATATGCGGAATATTTTTTGGGTCTTCCATCATGTAAGTCATGAGCTGACGGATCACCGCTTCGTATTCGGCATCCAGCTTATCATCAAGTTTGTGAACCTCTGCTGCGGCTTCAACATCCATACGAGCGAATGCATCCAAAACCTGATGCAACATTTGAATCGCCTGACGGCAGAGAGGTTCTAATGAAACTTGGAATTGGCGTTCTTTCGATGACGGGCTTTCGATAGCGACATAAGCAATGCGTGTCGCGACATCCCCAATGCGTTCAAGATCAGTAATGGTCTTGATGATCGCCATAATCAAGCGCAAATCTTTCGCGGTCGGCTGACGTTTGGCGATGATTCGAGTACACGCGTCATCAATCGATACTTCCATCGCATTCACTTTATGATCGTCACGCACAACCTTTCGCGCGAGCTCAATGTCTTCTTTATGCAAGGCTTGAATAGCATACGAAAGCTGCTGTTCCACCAAGCCACCCATGGTCAACACATGAGTACGAATCGATTCTAGCTCTACGTTAAATTGTCCTGAAATATGACGTCCAAAGTGCATGATTTTCCTTATTCCGTGTTTGGTCGAGCCTTAGCCGTATCGACCAGTAATGTAGTCTTCTGTCTGTTTCTTCATTGGCGATGTGAAGATTGAGTCTGCGTCGGAGTATTCAATCAACTTCCCCATGTGAATAAATGCGGTGTGGTCACTCACTCGCGCAGCTTGCTGCATGTTGTGGGTAACGATCACGACAGTATATTGAGTCTTAAGCTCGTTGATAAGTTCTTCAATAGTTAAAGTTGATATTGGATCCAGTGCCGATGTTGGCTCATCCAATAACAGCACTTCTGGTTCAATTGCTACCGCACGTGCAATAACCAAACGTTGCTGCTGACCACCCGAAAGTCCAAATGCGTTTTCGTGCAATCTATCTTTCACTTCATCCCACAACGCAGCAGAGCGAAGTGAACGCTCAACCGCATCATCTAATGTGCGACTGTTCTTGACACCTTGTAAGCGTAAGCCATAAACCACATTCTCATAAATCGACTTAGGAAATGGGTTGGGACGCTGAAAAACCATTCCAACGCGACGCCTAAGCGTTGCTACATCGACATTCGGGTGATAGACGTTCTTACCGTGCAAACGAACTTTTCCGGTGACTTTACATCCTTCCACCAAGTCGTTCATACGATTGATACAGCGCAACAATGTCGATTTACCACAACCAGACGGGCCGATAAATGCTGTCACTCGCCCTTTTGGGATACGCATCGAAATATCGTGTAATGCCTGCGCTTGACCGTAGAAAAGATTAAGGTTCTCTATCGAGATCGCCGTTTGCTCATCCGTTAAGTTATGGACGTCCAGTGGTGGCTCATAACCTAATGTATTATCGAAATTAAACATACTTAATCTTGTCCTAACGTTCTGTATTTTTCTCGTAAATTATTGCGAATGCTGATTGCTGTTAAGTTTAGTCCGACAATCACGGTAACGAGTAAGAAGGAAGTGGCATACACCAGCGGGCGCGCCGCTTCAATGTTGGAGGTTTGAAATCCAACGTCGTAAATATGAAAACCTAAGTGCATGAACTTTCTGTCCAAATGCACGTAAGGGAACTGACCATCAACAGGCAAACTGGACGCCAGTTTCACAACCCCCACTAGCATTAGTGGCGCGACTTCCCCTGCGGCACGCGCAATCGCCAGAATCAAACCAGTGATAATCGCAGGCGTTGCCATTGGTAATACCACGCGCCACAACGTTTCAAATTGCGTCGCGCCAAGCGCCAAAGAGCCGTGGCGTACTGAGCTCGGAATACGTGTTAAGCCTTCCTCTGTCGTAACAATAACCACGGGCAGTGTTAATACTGCTAATGTCAAAGCCGACCACAACAAACCCGGCGTACCGAAAGTTGGCGCTGGTAATCGCTCGGCATAAAACACGTTATCGATGGATGCGCCGATGGTATAGACAAAGAACCCCAACCCGAACACGCCATACACGATCGAAGGAACCCCCGCCAAGTTGATGACCGCAATTCGAATAATTCGCGTAAGTGCGTTGTTCTTCGCGTATTCATGCAAATAAATCGCAGCAACCACCCCAAGCGGCATCACGATAATCGACATGATAAGCACCAAGAAAACGGTTCCGAATATTGCAGGAAAAACGCCGCCTTCAGAGTTCGATTCTCTTGGATCTTCGGATAAGAATTTCCAGACCTGTTTACCCCAATGCATCACTTTGTCAGGTAACGACATTTGGTTTGGGTACCAGTAGTCCAATATGTCTTCAAGGGGAATCGAAACATGAGAACCCGTCATGTCCTCAACAATTAGTGCGTAGCCAGAAAGCTGTAAACGCAAGCCATCCAGTTGTAAGTCCAACTTCGCCAGCTCTTGTTCCACTTGCTCTTTTTGTTGCAAGTTCTGCGCTAAAAAATCTTCCGTTAGGGTATTGTTGAGCTCATGTTTGCGCTTGTCTAAACGCAATTGCTCAAGCTTCCAACCCAGGTCTTTCAGTTGGTCGACGACCAAAGAATCAATCTCGTGGCGCAGCGTTTCTGCGTCATCAAGTTTTTTGTTCAACACCGTTTGGATATCAGTTTGATAGAGCTTGTCGCCATCTTGAAACGCCACCAGCTTACCAAAAAAATATCCGCCGCTGCTGCGCTCAATCACCGCCCACTCTTTGGGTGTGGTTGGCTCATCCAGCTGCATCTGCAATACGGAAATAAAATCGGCCGGATATAACTCGCGATTCGCAATTTTGATGTTCAATCGAGTCGCGAAGTCCTCATCTTCGTCTAACTTCTTGACGGCATCCACTGGAAGATAGCTTCTCGGAACAAAACTGCGCTCGTAAATCTGACCAATCAAAATGGTGTTTTCATGCAGCACTTCACCTTGCACCGGCGTTAACGACGTTACGTTCCATTGATATAATGGCGCAGGCCAGAAATAGGTTAATCCTTTCCAACCAATGAGGAGCAATAGCCCTAACACCGATAACAAACTGATGCTGACCGCACCGCCTGTTAGCCATATCCACGGTGCGCCAGAACGAATCCAATTTAACATTCAGTAACTCGCTCTTTTTCCTGTTCTAAACTACAACGCACGGTATTTATCTCTCAATCTTTGACGTACCAACTCTGCCAACGCGTTCACAGCAAAGGTGAAGACAAACAAAATCAACGCAGCGAGGAACAACAAACGATAATGCGAACTGCCAACTTCAGACTCTGGCAACTCCACCGCAATGGTAGCCGATAAGCTGCGAAGTCCTTCTAAAATGTTCCAGTCCATCAAAGGCGTGTTACCAGTCGCCATCAAGACAATCATCGTCTCACCAACCGCACGTCCAAGCCCCATCATAATGGCGGAAAAAATTCCTGGGCTGGCCGTAAGGAGCACGACGTAAATCAAGGTTTGCCAAGGAGTGGTCCCAAGCGCTAACGAACCATCAGACAAGTGCTTTGGTACAGAGAAAATGGCATCTTCCGCAATGGTAAAAATGGTAGGAATCACTGCAAAGCCCATCGCAAGGCCAACCACCAAAGAATTACGCTGATCAAAACCAATCCCGTGATTGGTCAAAAACAAACGCATGTCGCCACCAAAGAAGGTTTGTTCAATACTTGGAGAAATCCAAACTCCGATACCAATCAACAGTAAAATCACTGGCATAAGAACCAGCGCATGCCATCCATTAGGTAGACGATTACGCAGAAATTGAGGTATCAGAGCCCACAAGCCCCCCATGACCATGGTGCTCAATGGCAACACAAACAACATCACCACGACAGTAATCAGATGGTCTTCGACTATCGGAGCAAACCATAACCCGGCAAGGAAACCGATGATGACGGTCGGCAGTGCTTCCATCAATTCAATGGACGGCTTAACCACTCGACGCATGCGTGGCGACATAAAATACGCCGTATAAATAGCGCCTAGCACCGCCAAAGGCACTGAAAACAGCATCGCAAACATAGCCGCTTTTATCGTGCCGAACGCAATCGGCACCAAGCTAAATTTGGCTTCAAAGTTATCGCTGGCCGATGTAGATTGCCATACAAATTCAGGCTCTGGATAGCCTTCGTACCACACTTTCTGCCACAGTGAAGAAAGCGAGACTTCAGGGTAAGAGTTATCGACCTCCGCCACCTTTAACGAGTCATCATTCCAAGTAATCAGATAGCGTTCATTGTTCGACATTGCCGCCATCGCAGGCGCTTGTTTATAAGCTCGCTTAAACAACACCAGTTTTTCACTGGTCGTGTAATGACTCTGAAGTGTACCGTTAGTGTAGAAACTGTAAAATCCTTTGCGGTGTGAATCCGGCAATAAGTATTTAAGTTCAGACGCTAATTTGAAGTCACGAATATGAGTTAAGGTTCGCTTATCATTTTGCAAAGTATCAAACCATTGCGAAACGCGACCATCATTGTGCGTCACCAACAGGGAATATGCGCCCGCAAGCAAATCAATCGTTCTTACAGAATGCTTTTTATCCCCTTGAGTAAGATCAATAACTTCGCGCACCGTAAACTTTTGAGCGGCTTTGGTCAGAACAATTAACTCCGAACCATCACGTAAATAAAGCGTTTCACCATCCGGTGTTAAGAGCATCTGTTGGGGAGCGTCAAAGCCCGCAGAAAAGGAGAAATCAATCGTGGTTGGAGCGACGCCTAGCGCAGACTTCTCTTGCCAACGCGCTTTGACTTTCCCGCTGCGAGTCTGCCAAACAATAGTTGGAGTTTGCGTTGATGCACTGAAGACAAATTGAGTCACAGGATCTTGCGCGTCGGTGAGCGTCAAATTCATATCCGTCGACAGCGCCACCACTTCTGGCGGGCGAGTATTTTCTCTCAACGTCGCGTTGAATTCTGGCTTGAAGATATGAGCTAGACCTTGATCATCCACTAATCCATACCAACCAAGGCCAGGAGCCGATTGAGAAAAAGATACCGGGTTAGTCGCTAACTGTTGAGTATAAATGGCGGGCTTGTCAGGTGCGTCCATCGATAAATATTGAATCTCACCACTTTGCGTTAAAACGAAAGCAAGTTGTGAATAGTCATCGACAGAAATGGCCAGAGGCATGCCCACTTGCGTGGTTCGAGTCGCGTGATTAGGTTTGATCTCTGCATCAGAAAACAGAGGAATGATCACCATCGCAAGGTAGACGAAGATCAGAATAAGGGCAGCGAGCACACCCACGCCACCAGATGTCACTGCAAGTCGAACTAAACGATCTTTAATCAGCCGTTTCTTATCTTTTTCCTGCAATGAAAACTCGGCTTGGGCCATTTATCTCTCTACCTTTTTTGACTTAGTACTAGAATATGTCGTTAAGATGACAATTATATTACAGATCACATTAAACACCTGAAAAGAATACAACTCTTATGCAATGCGTGGTATGAAATATATCTGTAACAAAAATCTCATAATGTTTTCACTCGTCTGTTTATCCCCATGATCAGTACGATTACTTCACTTTAGGCTAGGTAAGGTTATGAGCGCAGAAAAACTATATATAGAAAAAGAGCTTAGTTGGTTATCTTTCAATGAACGAGTGTTACAAGAAGCGGCCGACAAAACCGTTCCGTTGATCGAGCGTATTCGTTTTCTTGGGATCTTTTCCAACAACCTCGACGAATTCTACAAAGTGCGCTTCGCTGATGTGAAACGTCGTATTTTGATCAACCAAGAGCGAGGAGGGAGTGACAACTCCAAGCGTCTGTTGAGTAAGATGCAAGCCAAAGCCCTTAAGCTTAACGAACAATTCGACGAACTTTACAGTGAATTAATTAGAGAAATGGCACGGCGTCGCATTTTCTTGGTCAATGAGCATCAACTCGATGAAGCGCAGGAAAAGTGGATCACCAAATACTTCCGCAAAGAAGTCATGCCACATATCACGCCTTTGTTGATGAAAGATGAAATCGACGTGCTGCAATTCCTCAAAGACGAATACGCTTACATCGCCGTCGAACTGCGCAAAGAAGACCACTCTCAATACGCTCTCATCGAAATTCCAACCGACCACCTGCCACGCTTCGTGATGGTGCCAGAGCAAAAAGGCAAACGCCGTAAGACCATCATCCTGCTTGATAACATCATCCGATACTGTTTAGACGAGCTATTTAAAGGATTTTTCGACTATGATGAGCTCGCAGGCTACGCGATGAAAATGACGCGTGATGCAGAATACGACTTGCGTAATGAAATCGAATACAGCTTGCTAGAGCAAATGTCAGCAGGTGTAAACCAACGTTTAACCGCCATGCCAGTACGCTTTGTGTATGAGCGTGAAATGCCGCAAGAGATGCTCGACTTCTTGTGCAGCAAACTAAGAATTTCCAATTACGACAACCTAATTCCAGGTGGACGCTACCACAACTTCAAAGATTTCATCGCTTTTCCAAACGTCGGGCGAGAATACCTCGAAAACAAACCTATGCCACCAATGAAGTGTGCAGACTTTGAAGGTTACGCCAACAGTTTCGAAGCCATCAAAGCCAAAGACATTCTGCTCTACTACCCTTATCACACCTTTGACCATATTGGTGAATTGGTTCGCCAGGCATCCTTTGACCCGAAAGTGCTCAGCATCAAAATTAATATCTACCGCGTAGCCAAAGACTCTCGCTTGATGAACTCTTTGATTGATGCAGTGCATAACGGCAAAAACGTTACTGTTGTCGTTGAGTTGCAGGCGCGATTTGATGAAGAAGCAAATATTGAATGGTCAAAAGTTCTGACTGAAGCTGGCGTGCACGTCATCTTTGGTGCGCCCGGTTTAAAGATTCACTCAAAGTTATTGATGATCAGTCGCCGTGAAGGTGACGATATTATTCGCTACGCGCACATTGGCACGGGTAACTTCCACGAAAAAACCGCTCGAATCTATACCGACTTTTCGCTGCTCACCGCAGACCAAGAAATCACCAATGAAGTGCGCAACGTGTTTGGATACATTGAGAACCCTTATCGCCCAGTGAAGTTCAATCACTTGATGGTTTCTCCGCGTAATTCGCGCACCCAAATTTACCGCCTGATTGACAATGAAATCGCCAATGCAAAGGCGGGCAAAAAGGCAGGATTAACCATAAAGGTCAACAACCTCGTCGATAAAGGCATCGTCACCCGTCTTTACGCAGCAAGCAACGCGGGGGTAAAGATCAACATGATCATCCGCGGCATGTGTGCGTTGGTTCCTGGAATTGAAGGCGTCAGCGAAAACATTCGAATCATCAGTATCGTTGATCGCTTTTTGGAACACCCACGCGTAGTGATCACGCACAATGATGGGGATCCTCAAGTCTACATTTCATCTGCCGATTGGATGACACGAAACATCGATCATCGTATCGAAGTTGCCGCTCCTGTTCGTGATCCACGTTTGAAACAGAGAATTATTGATATAACTAACATCCACTTTACCGATACAGTAAAGGCACGTTTGATAGACAAAGAGATGAGCAATAGCTATGTACCGCGCGGAAACCGTAAAAAAGTTCGCTCACAAGTTGCCATCTACGACTATCTTAAAAATATAGAAAAGCAAACAAGAAGACAAAAGTCAGATGTCTCATATACTTGAACAAGATGAACGCTATATTGCCGCGATCGATCTCGGCTCTAATAGCTTCCACATGGTGGTGGCGAAAGTGGTCGGCAGCGACCTACAGCTCATCAGTCGCCATAAACAGAGGGTTCGTTTAGCCTCTGGCCTAGACAGTGAATTGAATTTAAGTCACGCCTCCATGGAGCGAGCGTTGGAGTGTCTTGCGATGTTCGCAGAGAGGCTGCAAGGCTTTGAGGAATCCAATGTGCGCATTGCTGCTACACACACGCTAAGAAGAGCGAAAAACGCGCATTTGTTTATCCAACGAGCAAAAGCAGTCATGCCGTTCCCGATAGAGATTATTCCGGGTGAGGAAGAAGCGCGCCTAATTTACTTGGGTGTCGCACACACTCAAGTGGAATCTAACTCTAAACTGGTGGTCGATATTGGCGGTGGCAGCACCGAGATGATCATCGGACAAGAGTTCGAACCAGAACTGCTTAATAGCAAACAGATGGGCTGCGTCAGCTTTACACAGCAGTACTTCAAAAATGGCAAGTTATCGAGCAAAAACTTCAGCAAAGCCATGCTCGCTGCCGAACAAAAACTAGAGTCCATCGCGACCAAATACCGCAAGAAAGGTTGGGATATTGCACTCGGCTCATCAGGCACCATCAAAGCGATTCAAGAGGTATTGATTGGGCTGGGCTTTGAAGACGGGTTAATCACAGCAAAGCGTCTGAGTAAGCTCATTGATACTTTAAACGAGTTCGCATCAATTGATGATATTCAGTTGACTGGCTTGACCGATGAACGTAAACCGGTATTTGCCGCTGGTGTGGCGATTTTAGCTGCGATTTTTCAGGCACTAAAAATCGACCAGATGTTTTTCTCTGATGGAGCATTAAGAGAAGGCTTGTTATATGAAATGGAAGAGCGGTTTGCTCGCTCTGACATTCGCATGCGTACCACGGAAAACCTAGCACAAAAACATCGTGTGGATCTCGAGCACGCTGCACGCGTAAAAGGTCACGCACGCGAGATGCTTGAACAAGTACATTCTGAGCTTGGGATTAAAAAGAAAAGCGAACTGTTTGATTTATTAGAATGGGCCGCTCTGTTGCATGAAGTTGGGCTAAGCATCAACCTACGCAGCTTCCATCGCCACTCGTTTTATATTCTTCTGCATTCAACCCTGCAAGGTTTTAACCGTGAGCAACAACTCGTCTTGGCGACGCTTGCACGCTTTCAACGCAAAGCGCTAAGGCTCAATGAGTTGCCAGAGTTCAACCTCTACAAACAAAGTGATGTGTTAAGCCTGATTAAGATTCTTCGTCTGTCCATAGTCCTTAATGGGCAACGCAACGACGACCCACTACCTGACATCACTTTATCGATCAAAGGCGATGAATGGATGCTCGCTTGTACCGATGAAGCATGGTTAGATAATAATAAGTTGCTGCATGCCGATTTGCTGGAAGAACAAGATCGATGGGCAAGTGCGAAGTGGACACTCACTTTTTAGTTTTCGGTACAATGAAAAAAGTCGGCTTAAAGGCCGACTTTTTTTAACTCTTCCGCTGCGAAATCTGCAGTGATCGGCACATAGCCATCTTTTTCGACTAACGCTTGTCCCTGAGCAGAGAACATAAAACGAATAAACTCGGCTTCTATTGGAGACAACGGGTAATCAGGATGCTTGTTCACGTACACATAAAGGTAGCGTGATAGTGGGTACTTACCTGAGACAATATTTGTACGAGTCGGGCTAACATAGTTAACCCCCTTTTTAGCGATGGGAACCAACCTTACGCCAGCCACTCGATAACCAACGCCAGAATAACCAACTCCGCTGATGGTCGATGCCACAGATTGCACCACAGAAGCCGAGCCCGGTTGTTCATTCACTCGGGTTTTGAAGTCACCGCCACACAGCGCATTGCTTTTGAAGTAACCATACGTCCCGGACACAGAGTTACGCCCAAACAACTGCAAGTTGCGCTTCGCCCATTCGGCTTTTAAACCTAGTTGCTGCCAGTTAGTGATGAACTGACTTTCTCCACAACGCAACGTAGCGGAAAACATTGCGTCCAATTGATTAAAGTTCAAACCTTGAATGGGATTGTCTTGATGCACAAAAATACCAATAGCATCAATAGCAACGCGCAATGCTGTAGGTTTGTAGCCATGCTGTCGCTCGAACGCCTCGATTTCTTTCAAACGCATCGGGCGGCTCATTGGACCAAACTGCGCCGTTTGCTCTGTTAAAGCAGGTGGCGCCGTTGACGAACCTGAAGCTTGAACTTGCGCGTTGATGTTCGGGTAAATGGATTTAAACTCTTCCACCCAAAGTGTGGTCATCCCCGCCAAAGTGTCTGAGCCTACCGAGAGCAAGTTACCAACAATGCCAGTGGTTTTATGGTAGTTCGGTAATGGCTTATCTTGAGCAACCGCCATACTCGAACAAGTAAGCGCGATACAAGCGATGGCTCTACTGACTCGACGTCCCATTATTTCACCACCAAACGACTTGGAAGTACGAACGAGAACTTACTGCCTACACCGACTTCACTTTGAATTTCCAGGTGTGAGTCATGATGGCTCAACGCATGTTTCACAATTGCCAATCCTAAACCACTGCCACCCGTATCGCGTGAACGTGCTTTATCAACTCGGTAGAAACGCTCAGTCAGTCGATGCAAGTGTTGTGGCTCAATGCCATCACCACTGTCTTCAACTTCAAGGCACGCACCTTGTGCGGTTTGATACCAACGAACATGAATATTGGCTCCCGGAGGAGTGTACTTCACTGCGTTGTAAACAAGGTTGGAGATCGCGCTGCGCAATTGGTCATCATCTCCAAGCACGCGAAGGCTAGTATCGACATCAAACGTGAGTTTATGTTGGTCATCACCACTTAAGCTGATCGCTTCTTTCTCTAAGACTTCAAGCATTGCTGGCACATTAACGACATCTTCCAACTCATGCATCGGCGCGGCTTCAATCTTAGATAAGGTAAGAAGTTGATTCACTAAGCTGTTCATGCGGTTAAGCTGCTCCGTCATCACCCCATGCGCTTTAGTCCACATCGGGCCGACGATCATGTCTGGGTCTTCCGTCATCTCCAGATAACCTTGTAGTACGGTCATCGGAGTGCGTAGCTCATGAGAAACGTTGGCGAAGAAGTTACGACGCATTCCTTCGAGTTGCTTAAGTTGGCTCACGTCACGCACCACCATCAGGTGTTCACCTTCCGTGTAAGGCACGATACGCAGTTCTAACATACGTTCGACATTCAACGGCGAGCGCATTTCTAGCGGTTCGGAGAAATCTTTTTTATTGAGGTACTTTATGAAATCTGGAGTTCGAATCAGGTTCGAGATAGGTTGACCGGAATCTTCTGGCCAATGGAAGCCTAACAGGTGTTGAGCTAATCGGTTACACCAAACAATGTTGCCTTCCGCGCGAAATACTACGACGGCATCAGGCAATGATTCGGCACCGTTTCTAAAGCGACGGATCAGATTGGTGAGCTCTTTGCGTTTACGACGTTGGCGCTGTTGCAAACGATAGAGACCGTTAAAGAGAGACTCCCAGTTACCACTGCCAGACGGCGGAGTCAGGCGTTTTTCATCCCATAACCAAGAAGACAAGCGCACTTGGTTATGCAAATGCCACACAAGCTGTAAAGCCGTGGCAGCCAAAAGCAACCACGGCATATAACCGAATATCCACCCCACTATCACCCAAGGGGTGTAAAAAAAAGCCAGCTCCCAGGCCAGCTTTTTCCACGTTAATCTTTCAACCACTCATTACTCCAGAAATGGCATTGATAAGCTGCGTAAAAATCTAAGCCTTTGTTGAGAAGCGGTAACCAGCGCCACGAACGGTTTGAATCAGTTTGTCGTGACCGGCAGCTTCCAGTGCTTTACGAAGACGACGGATATGAACGTCAACAGTACGGTCTTCAACATAAACATTGGTGCCCCACACGTTATTTAGCAGCTGCTCACGGCTGTAAACACGCTCTTGATGGGTCATAAAGAAGTGCAGCATCTTGAACTCGGTAGGCCCCATATCAACCGCTTCATCATTCGCAGTAACACGGTGAGAAACAGGATCGAGTTTAAGACCTTGAACATCAATCACATCTTCTAATGCGGTCGGCGTAACACGGCGAATAACCGCTTTAAGGCGAGCAACTAACTCTTTAGGAGAAAACGGTTTGGTAATGTAGTCATCTGCACCAACCTCTAAACCGCGAACTTTATCTTCTTCTTCACCGCGAGCAGTCAGCATCACAACAGGAATGTTGCGTGTAAGCTCTTCACGTTTCATGTGTTTGATAAAGTTAATGCCACTACCGCCAGGTAACATCCAATCCAGTAATACTAAATCAGGGAAGGGTTCAGCCAGTTTGGTTACAGCAGTATCGTAATCTTCCGCCTCTACCGCCTGGTAACCTTTTTGTTCAAGCACGAAGCAAAGCATTTCACGAATTGGAGCTTCGTCTTCAACAACCAGAATCCTTCTAGACATAATTGAGTAACCTTATGTTTGTTGAGCTAATGAATTTAAGAGACAAAGCGCCCCTCGATGCATAAGCATTATCACTACCAATTATGACACTTTTGTGACCTTTGAAAACAAATTTTCATATAACTTTCTTTTGGGGTTCATCCTGATATTTTTCATTTCTATTAAGACATCAGCTCAAAAATTCCCTATGATTACTCCCTTGTCATCAAGCCTAGAGAAGATTTATGTGGTTTAAAAACTGTCTGGTATATCGCGTTAACCGCGAGGTTAACTTCAACGCCGATCAACTAGAAACTCAACTCGCTGAGTTTCGATTCACCCCTTGTGGTAGCCAAGATAAACAAAAGTTTGGTTGGGTTAGTGCTATGGGTCGACATGGCGACATGATGACGCACGTGTCAGAAAACCGCATTCTGATCTGTGCAAAAAAAGAAGAGAAAATGCTGCCTGCTTCTGTGATTAAAGAGTCTCTGAATGCAAAAGTAGACGCTATGGAAGCGCAAGAAGGTCGCCCTCTGAAGAAGAAAGAGAAAGACAACTTAAAAGATGACATCGTGATGGACTTGCTGCCTCGTGCCTTTAGCCGCAGCAGCCACACTCACGTGTTGATTATGCCAAAAGAAGGCTTCATCCTTGTCGATGCAAGCAGCTACAAAAAAGCAGAAGACGTATTAGCGCTACTGCGTAAAACCATGGGTAGCTTACCTGTTGTTCCTGCGATTCCAGAAGTAGCAATTGAAACCACGCTAACTGAATGGGTTAAAACAGGTAACACACCGCAAGGCATCACCATGATGGACGAAGCTGAGTTAAAATCGGTACTTGAAGAAGGTGGCGTGATTCGCTGTAAGAAGCAAGAGCTGACCACAGATGAAATCCGCAATCACATCGCAGCTGACAAAGTCGTGACGAAACTTGCACTTAACTGGCAAGACCGAATCGAGTTCATCATAGCTGAAGATTCCGGCATCAAACGTCTAAAATTCTCAGATGAGTTGAAAGATCAAAACGACGATATCCCACGTGAAGATCAAGCGGCTCGCTTTGATGCTGACTTCTCACTAATGTGCGGTGAATTCAGCGCTTTCCTACCAAATCTATATGAAGCGCTAGGCGGCCTGCCTAACCCTAACGCATAAGATAACCCTACTTTTTAATAAATACGCCCTCACTTTTTGTAGGGCGTTTGTTCATCTAAAGCACAATTCTCCTAGTCACAGTTCACATTTTGACGTAAAATTTGCGCCCCATTTCCATAAGGTGGAATTGGCCTGACTTGTGATCAGATAAAAGAGAATTGAGCAATGACAACTGAGAAAGCATTCGTACCTGAGCTACTGTCTCCAGCGGGCAGCCTGAAAAATATGCGTTACGCATTCGCCTACGGCGCAGATGCAGTTTACGCTGGCCAACCTCGCTACAGCCTTCGCGTACGTAACAACGAGTTTAACCACGAGAACCTAAAAATCGGTATCGATGAAGCACATGCCCTAGGCAAAAAGCTTTACGTGGTATGCAACATCCAACCACATAACTCGAAGCTAAAAACCTTCATTCGTGACCTTAAACCAGTCGTTGAGATGGGCCCTGACGCGTTGATCATGTCAGATCCTGGTCTAATCATGATGGTTCGTGAAGCTTTCCCAGAAATGCCAATTCACCTTTCTGTACAAGCAAACGCTGTAAACTGGGCAACCGTTAAGTTCTGGGCAGCGAATGGCGTTGAACGTGTAATCGTTTCTCGCGAGCTCTCTCTAGAAGAAATCGAAGAAATTCGTGAGCATTGCCCTGAAACTGAACTAGAAGTATTCGTTCACGGTGCACTATGTATGGCTTACTCTGGTCGTTGCCTACTTTCTGGTTACATTAACAAGCGTGACCCTAACCAAGGTACATGTACTAACGCATGTCGTTGGGAATACAAAGTTGAAGAAGGCAAAGAAAACGACGCTGGCGACATCGTTGAGAAGTTTGACCCAACTGAAGCACAGCCTGTTGAAGTTCAAGACGAGCGCCCTGAAACCACTATCGGTCGTGGTAAACCAACGGATGAAGTGGTTCTGCTTTCTGAAGCGCATCGTCCAGAAGAAAAAATGGCTGCCTACGAAGATGAACACGGCACTTACATCATGAACTCAAAAGACCTACGCGCGGTTCAGCACGTAGAGCGTCTAACTAAGATGGGTGTTCACTCACTAAAAATCGAAGGCCGCACTAAGTCGTTCTACTACTGCGCACGTACAGCGCAAGTTTACCGTAAAGCGATCGACGACGCAGTTGCAGGTAAACCATTCGATGAAAGCCTAATGGGTACACTAGAAAGCCTAGCTCACCGTGGTTACACAGAAGGTTTCCTACGTCGTCATACACACGATACTTACCAAAACTACGACTACGGTTACTCAGTCTCTGACGCACAACAATTTGTCGGTGAGTTCACAGGTAAACGTCGTGGCGACATGGCAGAAGTTGAAGTGAAAAACAAATTCGTTGTAGGTGACAGCCTGGAGTTAATGACACCAAAAGGTAACGTTGTTTTCACTCTAGAAGCGATGGAAAACCGCAAATCAGAGTCAATTGAAGACGCAAAAGGTAACGGCCACTTCGTATTCATTCCTGTTCCTGAAGACATGGACCTAGAATACGGTCTGTTGATGCGCAATCTAAACGCAGGCCAGGACACTCGTAACCCTACTGGTAAGTAATCATGGCGTTACTCATCACTGACAAATGCATTAACTGCGACATGTGTGATCCGGAATGCCCGAATGGCGCGATCAGCATGGGAGACAGCATCTTCGAAATCGACCCTAACTTATGTACTGAGTGCAAAGGTCATTACGAAAAGCCTACCTGTCAGTCAGTTTGTCCAATAACAAAATGTATTATTACTGATCCAAACCACATTGAGACAGAAGAGCAATTGCTTGAAAAGTTTGTGGTGATTCAGGGACTCGCCTAAATAAAATGAGGTTCAACTTTGCGAACAAAGTTGAACCTTTTTTTATCCTGATTTTTCGATTGGATAGATATTGCAAAACAACTCTTTCTCAAAGTGATACTCGAGTCTTTCACGCCAATTTTCAGCTTGAGATACAGGAATTAAATAGAAGTTTTCCCTGCTCGTATCTGTAACGAAAGCCATTCCATATTGCATTAGCTCGTAATGCACATCATTAACAAATCCCGGATCGAGACGCTGACGTCCCGTCAGGTGATTAACATCTTCACGAGTCAATAAAACTCCCTTGGGATCACTGCTAAATCTGTGTCTTAACCACTCTGCAAATTCTTTTGCACAAATCATAGTCATGGTTTTGTCCTTGATTCATTCTACGGCAGGTCACTCCACAACCCCGCCTCAATACCTTGTCTGCGTTGCCTATTTTACTTACCAACCGACAGACATATTGTTCAGAAATCAGAGTATCGTGACGAAAGATCTTTCAAAACAGAGTCGTTACCACTCAACAATACATACAACCCGTTGTTTATTTAAGATTTCTATAATATGTCACCCAAACGAGTTGGGTTAGTTTTTGTATTGGTATTATTCACTGTAGACAAAAGTATGATGTTTCTCCAGTTTCATAAAAGAGATACCTGAGCCGAAACAAGAACAAAGATAAGACGTTATTTACTGACGATAAGTGGCTGACATTGTGGTGGAATCGCTTTTTTCTTTTTAGGTTTAGCCGCTACTTTTTCTGGCTGGGGCTTCGCAGGGACAACTGCTTTTGGCTTCCAACTCGCTAACTCCGAACCACACCCATCACCAGAAGGAGGAGGTGCTTGATCGACACAATTAGAGCTTGAGTCAGGGCATGATAAGCGCACATGAAAATGATAATGATGTCCCCACCAAGGACGAACTTTACGTAGCCAAGAACGATCTTTTCCCCCTTCCTGAGCACACAGTTGCTCCTTGATAACAGGGTGAACAAAGATACGAGCCACCTCATCGCTCTTAGCAGCATAACGGATGAGTTCAAAATGCCTCTTATCCCATCGATGATTTAATATCGAGTAGTCTTGCAGATCAACCACACTCATCGGTTTCGGCAATTGAAGTTCGTTATAGGAGAGAGGAGAGTCAGCTAAACGCAACCAGATATCAATATCCAGCCCCGTTTGATGGCTTGAATGACCAGATGAAAAACGGCCGCCACGAGGTAAAGAAAGGTCGCCAATTAGTAAAGTAGTTTTTAACTTTTGATTCGCCTTTAAAGCTAGGCTTTCAACAAAATCTATAGTGTTAGGGTGCCCATAGTAGCGATTCGTTCGACTACGTAACACTTGATAACCTGTACCTTCTAAAGGCAGGGGGGAGGCCCCATCTAAGCAGCCGTTCGCGTAACTACCAATAGAAGAGGACATATTATGAGTGGGAGCACTAACTTGCTCCCATGGCGTAGCATAAAGAGGAGCTGAGACAAATAAACTGAAATAAAAAGAAAGACTCAGCCGCATCATACATCCCCTTTAGTAATGTTCACCATTATCATAGTAGGCATTTGGCGATAGTGCAGAAAAAATGACTGCTACATCAATATCTTCACCGACTACACCACGAACTTGTTGTGTAATTACTTTCGCCACCTTGTCTTGGGTCTCTTGTCCTCGATCAAACCACAAAACTTCAACAAAAGGATAAGCAGGACTTACCTCGCCCTCACTAAAGAAAGTTGTGTAGATGTACTCAAAAGTAAAATCTTCTCGTGGACTATTCATTAGTGGCTGGAGCTCGTCAGTCAGTGGCTTTGACAAAGCTTGTACTGCTTGAGGTTCTACAGCGCGAAATCGTAGATGTGGCATAAGGTTAATCCTATATTTGTATTGTCCTAAGATGATAACAGGAACAACAACGCTAATCATCCCAACAACAACTAGACGCGTTCTTAAAAATACCCAGAAAAACGCTAATAAATATCAACAAGAGCTTGAGATTCCAATCAGTGACATTCAACGACAAGGGATCACTAGCGGCTAGATATCAATCCCGCTGGAAATCTGCTGTTCTTTATGTAGGGAAAGTAGATAAGAGATTAGGGCAGTTCAGACTTAGCTACCATTAGCTACGCGCCTAGAATCGCCTATTTGGGAACTTGAGTTCACAAAGAATAAATTTTGCCATTTTACAAACGTAAAAAAGCCCCAGTCTTTCGACTGAGGCTTTAAATATGGCAGGGGTGGAGAGATTCGAACTCCCAACACGCGGATTTGGAATCCGCTGCTCTGCCAATTGGAGCTACACCCCTGTAGTTCGTGTTTAATGAGACGACTCTC
>NZ_JBICMD010000023.1:0-31935 GCF_043106015.1 Vibrio sp. GLN_1 | reverse complement strand
AATTGGATTATCATCAACGAGTGCCCACACAGATTGATAGGTTCTTATTTTTAAAGAGCTTTTCTAACATTTTCAGCAACTTAGTTGCTCGTCGTTAGGGGTGCGTATCTTACTTCACACCGTGAGAGAGTCAAGCATTTTTTTCAAATTTCTTTTCTCTCAGTTCCGACTCGCTGTGTGACTTTCGTCTCACTCCGTGTCGGTGGATGCGCAGTATAGGGAGTTGAGAAATTAGTACAAGCGTTTTTTACAAAAAAACTTTCAACCGAACAAATAACGAGCATTATGCATAGATACTCAACGATCTTGTCTAATATTTCGGGTTGCAGAGGATATTTTCATGAAGAAACACCTGACTTCTGCATTAAAAGATCGCCGATTTCTTTGCGATTTCGGTTGCTGATCTTATCTGTCTTGGTTCTTTTTTCTCTTTCTATCTATATAAAGACGAAAAAAAAGAGCAGGACGATGACGAACTGCTCTTTGGTCTTTGCTTTTTATTTAGGATGCTTCAGGTGAAGTCTTGGAAAAGTGTTTCTTCTATATATAGAAGAAAAGATCAGAGCATCCTTGCCCTTCTCTTTTACGACAGATTAGCTAGGGGTATATCTAAATGTCGTGGTTGTTCGATGACACATTGAGCTCGTAAGAGTGGAGCATGCTTGCATTCCCAATGGCGTCATCTTCGAGAGGAACTTAGTTCTTCAATACTTTTACGGTGTAGCTACCATCTTTTTGTTGGTATAGACCGTGGATGTCGGTTTCGAAACCTGGGTAATGCGCACCGATCTCACAAAGCATCTCTAGGAAGTCCAGCACTGGGCGAGACTCTTGAGTCACCATTTCACCAGGAAGTACTAGTGGCACACCTGGAGGGTAAGGAAGGATCATGTTCGCACTTACGCGACCAACCATTTCTTCCAGTTTGATTTCTTCTACGTTACCGCGAAGCTCTTCTTGCCATGCTGCGTGTGGTGTTACTTTCATTTCTGGAAGAACATCGAACGCTTTGTACATTAGCTCTGGTAGGTTGTATTTCTTAGTTAGGTTATGAATTGCTTGTGCCAAATCTTGAACGCGCATGCCTTCATAGAAGCTTGGATCTTCGTTATATAGCGAAGGAAGGAAGCTCTTGATGGTTAGGTTTAAGTCGTAGCCACGTTTAAATTCAGTTAGACCGCGTAGCAATTGCATTGCTTTTGATTTGTCGATACCGATTGAGAATAGGAACAACAAGTTGTATGGACCTGTTTTCTCTACCACGATGCCGCGCTCGTCTAGGAATTTAGCCACCAGCGAAGCAGGAATACCTGATTCTTCTAGTTCGCCTTCTTTATTCATCCCCGGAGTCAGTAGCGTGACTTTGATTGGGTCAAGATACATGTGGTTGTCATCCATGTTCTTGAAGCCGTGCCATGTATCGCTAGGGTCTAGTTTCCAACATTCTGTGGTATCGATGTTTTCTGGTTGCCATACATCGAAGAACCAGCTGTCACTTTCTGCTTCTAGGCGTTTGATCTCTTTACGGAAGCGAATTGCGCGATCGATAGAGTCTTGCATCAACTTCTTACCAGTGTTGCCGCGCATCATTGCCGCTGCAGTTTCAGTAGAAGCAACAATGCCGTACTGAGGTGAAGTTGAAGTGTGCATCATGAATGCTTCGTTGAAAGATTCTTTATCAAAGTCACCTTTCACGTGAATCATTGAAGCTTGTGAGAACGCTGCCAACAGTTTGTGTGTTGATTGTGTTTCGTAGAACACTTTGCCTGGCATCGCTTCACCACTCATACCACATTTACCTTCGTAAATTGGGTTGAAGTTAGTGTAAGGCACCCAAGCACTGTCGAAGTGGATGTGTTTACAATCTAGCGACTCTTTGATGAATTGCGTGTTGTACAACAGACCATCGTAAGTTGAGTTAGTCACTACTGCGTAACTTGGCGCTGTTGCACCTGGTGTTTTCGCAACTTTCTCTGCAATGACATCGCGGCTGAATTCGCTTTGTGGAATACCACCAAGGATGCCGTATGCGTTACGAGTTGGGCGGAAGTAGATTGGTGTCACGTCGCTCATCATCATTAGGTGAGTCAGAGATTTGTGACAGTTACGGTCAATCAGTACTGTGCTGCCCGCAGGTGCTGAGTACATGCCCACGATTTTGTTCGATGTAGACGTACCGTTAGTTACGATGTAAGAACTGTCTGCATTGAAGGTACGTGCGATGTATTCTTCTGCATCTTTATGTGGACCTGAGTGGTCTAGTAGAGAACCTAGCTCAGGCATTGAGATTGATACGTCCGCTTTAAATGTGTTTGGACCGTAAAAATCGTAGAAGATGCTACCAGCAGGGCTTTTCTGGAATGCAGTACCGCCCATGTGACCTGGAGTACAGAAGGTGTATTTACCTTCTTCTACGTATTTGAATAGCGCTTTAGTGAATGGAGGCATGATGGCATCTTTGTATGCCTCGGTCGCTTGGTTGATTTTGATAGCGATGTCGTCAGCCATACCTAAAGCGTACTCGAAGAAGCTCACGTTCAGACGTAGGTCTGTTAGTGAAATATCGAGAGTAGACTGTTCGTTAGCAAATGCGTGAACAGGCAGTTTTTCGTTGATTTGGCTAATACGTTCACATAGCTCTAGTGAGTATTTATCCCAGTCGAACAGCACACCGCAAATGCGTGGGTTCATCTCAATCATTTTGATCAAGTCTTTATCATCTACTGGGTAAACCACTTCGTAGCCCGCTTTCTCAAGAGCAGCGTGAAGTTGACGAACTGGCTCTTCTTTAAAGAACACACCCATGTGGTTCAAGATAGCGAAAATATTCATTTGGACATCTCCAAGGCGAATGAAGGCGCTCTCTGCCATTTACAGGCAGTGAGTAAGGTGAGCGCCGAGTGAATTTGTTTTTTATTGGCTGGCACCGAAGTGCCAGCGTTTGGGGATTAGTTGCTTGCTTGAGCAGGCATGTCGTCAGCGTGTAGCTTCATGTACTGAGCTAAGCCGGCTTTTTTGCTGTAGAACATCAAGATAACGAGAGACACGATGAAGGTTGCTGTTAGCGTACCGCCTTCTGCACCAGCAAGGGCAATGAAGCAGAACAGACAAGCTACACCAGAGAACAGCATTACGAAGCCGTTGCGTGTTGTCATACCTTCAAAGCGGATCAAGTTAATGCTTGAGTAGAAGTAAGGCAGCATAGTTAGTAGAACTGCATCAGTCGTTAGCTGATTGAACAGGTCTGATGCGTGTGCTGTTTTAGAGCTGAAGAACATCAGTACAACCATTAATGCTGTCATCTTGATTGACGCAAGGATTAGACCTTTCTTAGGCACACCGTTTTTGTCAGTTTCGCCGTAGATTTTAGGGAAGTTGCCATCGCTTGCTGCACGTTTACCAGCTTCGCCCACCAGCATCATCCAAGAACCTAGCGAAGTAAAACATGCTAGTGCAGTGAATGCTGATACGAATGGTGCAGTCCAGCTACCGAATAGCTCAGTGGTAGCCAATGCAAATGGCGCACCTGATGCCGCAACTTCAGAAGCAGGGAACATGCCGCTGATCATTTGAGTTGATAGGATGTAAATCACACCTGCGATACCAGTACCCAGCATGGTTGCTAGCGGTACAGTACGTTTAGGGTTTTCTACCATACCTGTCGATACTGCTGCTGATTCCACACCAACGAATGACCATAGACAGATAAGAACCGCAGTCACAATCGCATGGCTATCAGTACCCGCAGATACGTTCCAGTTTTGGCTGTATAGCGCAGTGTCGAAGTGCGTCCAACCAAATAGAGCGGTACCAACAACTGGAATTAGGATTAGAACAAGACCAAGCGTACATAGACGGCTTACCCAGCTACCACCAAGTAGGTTGACGAAAGTGAAGATCCATACCGATGCAATCGTCGCAATACCCGCTGGGATTGGGTCATTAAGCACAGGGAAGAATACTGAAAGGTAAGAAACACCTGTAATAGCAATAGCTAGGTTACCAATCCAGTTCGCGTGGTAATAAAGCACGCCCGTTTGGAAACCAAAGACTGGGGAAACTTCGCCCGCATAAGCGATAGGACCACCTTCTTGAGGGTTTTTGGTTGCCAGACGAGCGTAAACAAACGCAAGGCTCAGTGCACCGATCAAACAGATCAGCCAGCTGAAAATTGAAACAGAGCCTACTGAAGCTAGGCTAGAAGGTAACAGTGCAATACCACTACCCATCATGTTACCGGCGACTACACCCGTACAGGCAATTAGACCGATTTTTTTCGTATTCGATGACATAACATCTCCAAATCTATTCTACTCAAGTCAACGTGACTCAAACTGAACGGTTATTAGCGAGATGCTATGAAGTAGATACCTGCTCGACCTCGCTAAATTTCGAAGTGAAGACTACGCCCAAAAATCGGGAAAAAAATAAACTTGGCGTTATCAATAAAATGATTAGTTAATCAACATCAAGTTGAGATAAACATGATAAACACAAAAATATAAAACCAAATTATTCATGTAGTTATAAGAAAAACATCAAACCTTCTACCGATAGATAAACTCTCATCAACTCGTCGGTAATCGCGATAAAAGTTATCAACCTCTATCAACTTCCCCATCCCGAAGGGTTAATTTCCTGAACTGTTGATTCCATAAATCTCTCCCTGATCGCGCTTTTTGACCCACATCAATATTCATCTCGCCTGCAAGAAAGCATCAGAATCATTCTCGCCACATAACTCAGCCAGACACTCCATACAATCAATAGAGATAGAGATAGAGATAGAGATAGAGATAGAGATAGAGATAGAGATAGAGATAGAGATAGAGATAGAGATAGAGAAGCAAACCGGATATGTCTTCCCGTTGCAAGCTTGCGTTGTTAGCTCCTTCGTAAGTCATTGCCCCACCGCCCCAGCTTTTTCACTTTTCGACAGCGACAAAAAAGCCCCTCACCGAAATGAGGGGCTAGTATTTGAGTCCGAGAAAATTAAAGCATTCGAACGACAGAAGGGTGAACAGCGCGATACATGGCGTAATCAATCGCCTTCATGTTACTTGGGAAGACCAAGTTTTCGCACAGCAGGTACGTCTCAACCGACGTATCAATATAAAAAGCTTCGCTGTAAGACTCACTGGCCAAATCCAGATCACCATCCAATTCAGCATGCTTACCACGAATCACATAAGACAGCACCGAATCTCGTAACCTCAACGCTTGCCCAAGATGCAGCTTGGCTGAAGCCATGTCACCAGCGATGGTTTCGTGTAGGGCCAAAGCTTCATAAATTCGAGGTTGAATTGGCCCAACCATCATTTTCACGTTGGTTTCCAGCGCATCGCTGAGTTGTTGCACTCGCCCTTTCTTTAGCTCAAGAGACGAATCGAGCACTTTCTGCACGTGGTAAGCAATCAGCAATTCAGCTTGAACATAAGCATTATCTGGCTCGATTTCTAAAATATTTTCCATCAAATCGATGCCTTGGCGAAACTGCTTTGCATCAGAGACATTAAGATAATGGTTAGCTTGCACAAACAATTCCAAGGCATCGGGATTCATGGGCATTCCCGCCACCAGCATCGTAGATTTTAATTTGGCATCCGGCACTTTCAGCACTTGCATCAAATCCAACGACGCTTGTTGAAGCACTGTCTTTAAATGGCTACTGGTTAACGCGTATTGACGACTAAACAACACCTTTTCAGATGAGTTATTGCGATATTCCACCTCTAAAAAGCTGCCACCGTCATTTTCACGAACTCGTACCACAACGGATTTACCAGGCACAATGCCAGAAGTAAACGACGCCTTCTTTAGCATGACTCGGTAATCACTGACTTGAGCAATGTCAGACATCAACTTTTGGGCAAACCCGTCTGCCAAGTCATAGCTTAACCCTTCGCTCGTGAAGTTATCTTGAAACTTGAATTCGATAAGGTGAGTATCGATGGCTTGGGTAATACGCACTTCCGATTGCTTGTAGGTAAACACGCCCATCACCACGACCAAAACACTGATCCAGATGAAGTTCATCAGTCCCAAGCGCCACGGGCTGATTTTATTTTTTTTCTGAGGGGCCTTTTTCTCTTTCGACATCTCGCAGACCGCACGAGTCAGAGGGCCGGCAGGAAAAGTAACGGCAGGTGCGATAGGCAGAGTCTCTTCTTCTGGTTCTTCAACCAAAGGGGCGTTCTCTTCCTCTTCACTTTGGCGACTTGCGACAAACTCTTCATGCGTCATCGGAGTCACGTTCGCTACCAGCTTGTAGCCACGTTTCGGCACAGTAATGACGTAACTGGTATTTTCTTCCCGACCGTCACGCAGCAATTTACGCAACTCAAAAATGGACTGAGTCACCACTTGATCGGTCACAATCGCCCCAGCCCAAACGTACTGGATCAATTCCTCGCGATTGAACACCTCATTTGCATGCTCAGCTAAGAAATGCAAAAGATTAATTAAGCGCGGCTCAACAGTAACTTCCCTATCTTGTCGATACAGCTTATTTTCATCAACGCTTAAAACCCAGTCATTGATTTGAAAATAGACTCCAACCATGTATGAAAACTCTCGTATCTACCAGACAGCTATCGCTGTAGGAATGATGGAACTTCACATTCGCACAGTCGACCAAAAGCGAGATTATAGGTGGGAAAACGGCGTGCACCTAGAAAAGCAAGCCGCCAAAAATGCAAACTTAAGTTAAGTGATGCAAAAATGAGACTACTCAAGTGCTGCAAGAATAGAACAATGACTGGCATCATCGTTTGTATGGCCACAACACGCATCATTAATCTTCTTCAAAGCACGGCGAATTTTCGTCAGTTCATTAATCTTCTCGTCGATCAGCTCTAACTTGGCAGAAGTAATGGCTTTTACCTCTGCACAACTGTGTTCTGTCACCTCTAACTTAATTTCTAATAGATCTTTTATCTCATCCAAACTCAACCCTAGCTCTTTCGCTTTTAAGATGAAGCGCACCTGCTTTTGATTCTCTTCATTATAAAGTCGGTAGCCTGATTCGCTTCGCCCTGCGGGTTTTATCAACGCATTTTTCTCATAAAAACGCAGTGTATCTGAAGTCACACCACAGCGTTTTGCCAACTCACCTATCTGAAACATAACTTTCCTTATTAACTATCTCGTTACTTTTAAAGCTAAAGAACGACTTTTTTGCAATTATTTTTGAGATGCCAAACGATTGCGCGAGCTTTTTTGTAATAAATTGGTTAGAATACGCGCCATCAAATGTGGAGACTGTTTTCTAAACATGAAAACACCTGCAAAGGTCTTTACCAAAACTGGCCAATATTTTACCCCAAGAGGTGAAAACAAGTTCATTTTTGGCAAACATCTTTAACTCCGTGAATTTGAGGAAAATGGAAGCATGAATAACGCTCGTCCTATTCGCCGTGCGCTTATCAGCGTATCAGACAAAACAGGTATTGTTGAGTTTGCACAAGCTCTTGTTGAGCGCGGTGTCGATATCCTATCTACTGGTGGTACTGCTCGTCTACTTGCAGAGCAAGGCATCGCAGTAACTGAAGTCTCTGACTACACTGGTTTCCCAGAAATGATGGATGGTCGCGTTAAAACGCTTCACCCAAAAGTTCACGGTGGTGTGCTGGGTCGTCGTGGCCAAGACGATGACGTGATGGCAAAACATGGCATCAACCCAATCGACATGGTCGTTGTTAACCTATACCCATTTGCAGAAACCGTTGCAAAAGATGGCTGTACTCTTGCTGACGCAGTAGAGAACATCGATATTGGCGGTCCTACCATGGTTCGCTCAGCAGCGAAGAACCACAAAGACGTAACTATCGTTGTAAACGCTTCAGACTACGACCGCGTAATCGCAGAGATGGACGCAAACGACAAGTCCCTAACTCTAGAAACGCGTTTCGACCTTGCTATCGCAGCATTTGAACACACCGCCGCTTACGATGGCATGATCGCAAACTACTTCGGTACCATGGTTCCATCTTACGGTGAGAACAAGGAAGGCGATGAAGAGAGTAAATTCCCTCGCACCTTCAACCAACAATTCGAGAAGAAACAAGACATGCGCTACGGTGAGAACAGCCACCAAGCTGCCGCGTTCTACGTCGAAGCCAACCCACAAGAAGCGTCTGTTTCTACTGCTCGCCAAATCCAAGGTAAAGCCCTTTCTTACAACAACATCGCAGACACGGACGCCGCACTTGAATGCGTGAAAGAGTTTAATGAGCCAGCATGTGTAATCGTAAAACACGCCAACCCATGTGGCGTCGCGCTAGGTAAAGACATCCTAGAAGCGTACAACCGCGCTTACCAAACAGACCCAACATCAGCGTTCGGCGGCATCATCGCATTCAACCAAGAGCTAGATGCAGAAACGGCTAGCGCTATCGTTGAACGTCAATTCGTTGAAGTAATCATTGCTCCTTCTGTTTCTACTGAAGCGATTGAAGTCGTTGCCGCGAAGAAGAACGTACGTCTACTAGAGTGTGGCGAGTGGTCAACGAAGACAACTGGCTTTGACGTAAAACGCGTCAACGGTGGTCTACTGGTTCAAGATTGCGACCAAGGCATGGTAAGCCTAGACGACCTTAAAGTGGTTTCTAAGCGTCAACCGACAGAAGAAGAGCTTAAAGATGCCCTATTCTGCTGGAAGGTAGCGAAATACGTGAAATCTAACGCTATCGTTTACGCGAAAGGTGACATGACTATCGGTGTAGGCGCAGGCCAAATGAGCCGCGTTTACTCGGCGAAAATTGCCGGCATCAAAGCCGCAGATGAAGGCTTAGAAGTTGCCGGTAGCGTAATGGCATCTGACGCTTTCTTCCCATTCCGCGACGGTATCGATGCCGCAGCAGAAGCCGGCATTAAGTGCGTAATTCAACCAGGTGGTTCTATGCGTGACGACGAAGTTATCGCAGCAGCAGATGAGCACGGCATGGCGATGATCTTCACGGGTATGCGCCACTTCCGCCACTAATTTCCTCATCGTATTTGGCACTGTGGCGTCGTTAACTGCTTTTGCCCACCCCAGTTACGTAGCTGGCTATGTTTCCGGGATGGGCTCTATTGTTGCCTAGCCACATCATCAACTACTTTGAGTAAACAGTATTTATAAGATTAAGGATTTTCATATGCGAGTTTTAATCATTGGTTCAGGCGGTCGTGAACATGCGCTAGGCTGGAAAGCAGCGCAAAACCCAAATGTTGAGACTATTTTCATTGCTCCAGGCAACGCAGGTACGGCACTAGAGCCAAAACTAGAGAACGTAAACATCGATGTAGAAGACATCGCTGGCCTTGTTGCTTTCGCCAAAGAGAAGGCAATTGAACTGACTATCGTTGGCCCAGAAGCACCATTGGTTATTGGTGTGGTTGATGCGTTCCGCGAAGCGGGCTTACCAATCTTTGGCCCTACCCAAGCCGCAGCGCAGCTTGAAGGCTCTAAAGCGTTTACTAAAGACTTCCTTGCTCGTCACCAAATCCCAACCGGTGCTTACGCAAACTTCACAGAAATTGAACCAGCGCTTGCTTACGTGCGTGAGCAAGGTGCACCAATCGTGGTGAAAGCAGACGGTCTTGCTGCTGGTAAAGGCGTAATCGTTGCGATGACGCTAGAAGAAGCAGAAGACGCAATCAAAGACATGCTAGCGGGCAATGCATTTGGCGACGCAGGCAGCCGCGTAGTTATCGAAGAGTTCTTAGATGGTGAAGAAGCAAGCTTCATCGTAATGGTCGATGGTGAAAACGTTCTGCCAATGGCCACCAGCCAAGACCACAAACGTGTTGGTGATAAAGACACGGGCCCGAACACCGGGGGGATGGGCGCTTACTCTCCAGCTCCTGTGGTCACACCCGAAATTCACAATCGCATCATGGAAGAAGTCATTTACCCAACGGTACGTGGCATGGCATCTGAAGGGAACCCATACACAGGTTTCCTATACGCGGGTCTGATGATCGACAAAGATGGCACTCCGAAAGTGATCGAGTACAACTGCCGCTTTGGTGATCCAGAGACACAACCAATCATGATGCGCATGGAATCGGATCTTGTAGATCTATGCTTAGCAGCAATCGACGAGAAGCTTGATCAAGTGGAATCTAAATGGGATCCACGCGCATCTATCGGTATCGTGCTAGCAGCCGGTGGCTACCCAGCAGCGTACAACAAAGGTGACGTGATCTCTGGCCTGCCTCAAGTTGAAATTGAAGGCGAGAAAGTCTTCCACGCGGGTACAGACAATCAAGATGGCGACATCGTGACAAATGGTGGTCGCGTATTGTGTGCAACTGCATTGGGCAACAGCGTATCAGAAGCACAACAACGCGCATACGAGCTAGCAAAACAGATCAGTTGGGATGGCATGTTCCATCGTAATGACATCGGCTACCGTGCTATCGCTCGCGAGCAAGAAAAATAATAACAACTTCAGTTGGCTAAAAAGACAAAAGGCGCATTCAGCGCCTTTTTTATTGCTCTGTCGCATCCAGCGTAAAAACGTAGAAGCCTTACTCAGAGATAAACTTTGGTCGTGATACACAATCAAAGTCGTCATCATTGAGCATCAAGAGGCTGTCTACCACCACTTCATTACGAGATTCTTTACCAACAAAGGCAATGTAGCTATCGACCGATGATAAACGGTCGACGACAAATTTCGGCAGGGTTTGGTTGAACTCTAGCGTCGAAAACTCTTTCCCTTTGCAGGTTTCAAATGCTTGACCATTCCAATAGCCTTGTACGAGGTTCTGCCCGTTGCGAGACTGCTCTTTGATGGCAACAACGACATCATTAGCTTCGGCTTTGTATCGATCAAGTTGCTCGCGCTGCAACGGCAAGACTTTGCGATTTACGCGATATTGCTGATAAATCGCTTCACCATCTTTATTAAAGCGGATGTGGATTTGAAAAGGCACCAGTCTTTGCTTGGCATCGATTTGCTCACCTTTTCGAATCAACTCACGCAACTCGCCTTCATCCCAACGGTAATCACTTTTATACCAGCCATGATCACCCATCGTGACGTAATCTGCCGCGGTACTGACTCGAGTTAATCGCTCAGTCATCCAATACAAACTACTGGTGTCACCTGCGGTTTTTCCGCCAGAAAAGTGGGTAAATTGTTCTAGATTAGGCGTTTCAACAGAAGAACAGCCAATAAGAGAAAGGCTAGATAGGAGGAGTGAAGTGAGTAGATGTTTTTTCATGAAATTGCACCGAGGCAGGATACCTCGGTGCATTCTAACTTAGTTTACTGATTCTTTCAGCGCTTTACCTGCTACGAATGCAGGTACGTTAGCTGCTGCGATTTGAATCTCGTCACCAGTCTTAGGATTGCGACCAGTACGTGCAGCGCGGTGGTTTACTTTGAATGTACCAAAACCAATTAGTTGAACTTGGTCACCCTCTTTAAGTGCACCAGTTACACCTTCAAGAGTCGCTTCAAGAGCAGCTTTAGCTTGTGCTTTTGATAGGTCTGCTTTCTCTGCGATAAAGTCGATTAATTGGGTCTTGTTCATTAGGTTTCCCTTCTCATATGTTATCGAATTCGTCTCACTCTAAAGCATAAATGCCCCATCTGGCAAAGGTTTGTAAGCGATCTTTCGATTTTCTGACGTACTTTTAGCCATAATATGAGTAATAACTCACAATTTGTTACCACATGCGGTCTGAAAGCCCTTGCTTTCCTACGTATTTGGACCAATTAATAAGGCACTTTTGCGGTTATAATCACTGCAAATAACAACTATCAGACTACTTTCAAGGGCAACTATGCTGCTGTTATCCATTTATATCTCTATTGCTATCGGCATTTCGTTTATCTGTTCGGTACTGGAGGCGGTACTACTGAGTATCAGTCCGAGCTACATTGCGCAGCTCAATCAACAGGGGCATCCTGCTGCTGAGCAGCTATCTAAACTCAAGTCCGACATCGACCGCCCATTAGCGTCGATTCTGACTCTAAACACTATTGCTCACACTATCGGTGCAGCAACAGCAGGTGCACAGGCGGCCGTCGTATTCGGCAGCGAAGCACTTGGCATCTTCTCTGCTGTGCTGACACTGGCGATCTTGGTTCTCTCTGAAATCGTACCGAAGACCATCGGTGCAACATACTGGCGTCAGCTTGCACCAGCAGCGGCGGTATCGCTACGTTGGATGGTATGGGCGCTAACGCCATTTGTATGGTTTTCAGAGCAAATAACCAAGCGTTTGGCTCGTAACCACGAAGCACCAAAAATGCGTGATGAACTTTCTGCGATGGCGATTTTGGCACGCGAAAGTGGTGAATTTGCAGAAGGCGAATCTAAAATCTTAAGCAACCTGCTAGGGATTCAAGATGTGCCTGTCACACAAGTCATGACACCTCGCCCTGTTGTCTTCCGCGTTGACGCAACGATGACCATCAATGAGTTTCTGGACAAACACAAAGACACACCGTTCTCACGTCCGCTGGTATACAGCGAGCAGAAAGACAACATCATCGGCTTTGTGCATCGTCTAGAACTATTTAAGATGCAGCAATCCGGCAGTGGTCAGAAACAACTCGGTGCGGTCATGCGTCCAATCCAAGTGGTTCTGAACAATACAGCGCTACCAAAAGTATTCGATCAAATGATGACGCACCGCCTACAACTGGCACTTGTGGTCGACGAATACGGCACCGTGCTTGGCCTTGTGACACTAGAAGACATCTTTGAGCACTTAGTTGGTGAAGAAATCATCGACGAAGCCGACAAGAGCACCGACATGCAAGAACTGGCCTACCAACGCTGGGAAAGCTGGAAAGAAATGCACGGTGTAATCGAAAGCCGCGATGACGACGACGAAGAGTTAGAAAAACAAAACGTTGAGCCAGAAACACAAGAGCCAACAAAACCAGACTCAAAAGAATCGTAACCACGTTTCCAACAAAAAAGGCATCCCCCGGGATGCCTTTTTCATATTCGCTTTCGCATTACAGTGCGATGCCGATGTTGCTCACGGCTTCTTCGCGTAGTTCTTCACGCAAGTCTTTGATCAAGTTGATATCACGTTCCGTTGCTTCACGCAGCGGACGGAAGATTGCCCACTGGACATCCCACTCTTCACATACGGCTTCATTTTCTTTTTGATTGTCGTTTGTGATTGGCTCACTGCCCTGTGCTTGCTCTAAATCAGCAACGGTTTGTACCGACTGTTGGCTCACTTTAAGCATTGAATCGAAAAGGTAGTCGCGATCCAACAGACCATGCAATAGAGTAGACAATGCCTGACACGCATCCATCGCTGGGTATACACCGTAAAAATCATACTCGTCGGCACTTGGGAACAATTCTTCGAGCTTCTCTAGTTGACGCTCGAAATTCACTTTCGCGTTCTTAACGGTCAGAATTTCCCATACACTATCAAGAATCGCTCGGTAAGCACGCGGTTCAGCAAATTCTGTGTTCTCACAAAACATCGCATAGTTTGGATACATGCGTTCACACAGACACGCCATAAAGGTAATTTGTTGCCAAGGTTCTAGTTTTTCTAAACGAACCTGAAGAGGATTCTTAAGCATAGTCACTCAATCATTGAAGAAAAAAACAGCGAAAGTGTACTTGATTCATCACAGGGAAAAAAGTTAATGCAGCATCCAAATCAGATTTTCCTGCTCTCAGAGCATCGCGACACCTACGAAACGTTATTGGCGGAGAAAAATCTGCCCGACCTGAACATTACGGACAAGCCGCAAGAGGCACACATTGTTCTTGCCGATCCTCCTTTACTCTCACATAGATTAGACGAATTTTCACAACTTGAGTGGGTACAATCTACCTATGCGGGCGTAAATGCGCTCATTACCCCAGAATTTCGCCAAGACTATACGCTGACGAATGTGCGTGGCGTGTTTGGTCCGCTAATCGCAGAGTACGTCCTCGGATATTGCATCAGCCACTATCGTCATTTTATGCACTACCACCAGCAACAACAAAACAAACAGTGGCAACCGCATCTCTACACATCACTGCAAAGCAAAACCATGGTGATTCTCGGTACGGGTAGCATTGGGAAATGCCTAGCACAAACGGCCCAGGCGATGGGGATTAACACGATTGGTATTAATCGCACAGGAATTCCAACAGCCAATGATGAATTTGCACAAACCTTCCACATCAATGAACTAGCAAATGCTTTAAGAAAGGCAGATATTGTCGTTAATACGTTGCCGAGCACACCTAATACTCGTGCCTTGCTCAACCGTGAAACACTTCAACATCTCAACCAAGCTTTATTATTCAATGTAGGTAGAGGAGATGTGTTGGATGAAGCCAGCTTGTTGCTCGCCATCAAAAATCGCTGGGTAGAACACGCTTTCTTGGACGTGTTTGAGCAAGAACCATTGCCACCAGCGCATCCGTTTTGGAAGTTACCGCAAGTGACCATCACGCCACACATCGCCGCATTGAGCTTTCCTGAACAGGTGGTCGACATTTTTGCCGACAATTACCGACTTTGGCGCGATGGTTTCTCATTAAACAATCAAGTGGATTTCGAGAAAGGGTATTAAAGATTGATGTCTCTAGAGAATCTACTCCAACAAGTGCGCGCGTGCCAAATCTGCGCTGAGAGTTTACCTCTCGGAGCCAACCCTGTGGTTCAAGCCGGTAAAAACGCACGCATTCTGATTATTGGCCAAGCGCCAGGAACAAAAGTCCACAGCACTTCGATACCTTGGAATGATCCAAGTGGTGACCGACTGCGCCAATGGCTTGATATCGACAAAGACGTGTTCTACGACCCGAATAAAATTGCCATTGTACCAATGGGATTCTGCTATCCGGGTAAAGGTAACTCGGGAGATCTACCACCGAGAAAAGAGTGTGCTCCTACGTGGCACAAAAAGATTCTCGAACAGCTCCCCAATATAGAGTTGACTCTGCTTATTGGTCAGTTCTCTCAGCAGTACTACCTCACCAACAAGCCCAAAACTCTCACACAAACCGTTCAGCAATGGCAAGATTGGGAACCTGAGTTTATTCCTCTACCACACCCTTCCCCACGCAATACGCTGTGGTTAAAGAAGAATCCATGGTTTGAGTCGGAAGTCGTTCCCTATATCCAACAGCGCGTTCACTCGATGCTTTGAGTTACCGATGATCTAATTGCTAGTTAATCTGAATAAGAAAATTGAAACACAAACAACATAAATTTAAGTCATTGTTTATAATTGACTTTAATTTAAATTGTACAGCTTAGACAGTAATTAGATCATAGCAGGCCAAATAGTTTCTAAGCTGTACAATTCAAATTTCAGGTAAAAAAATACCGGCACTGATGGCCGGTATTAGATTTCAATAAATCGAGATTATTTGTGGTAAGGCTTAGATAGCTCATGTACCGCTTCAACAAACACACCCGCGTTTTCTGGCGGCACATCTAGGTGGATGCCATGACCTAGGTTGAATACGTGACCTGTACCAGCATCACCAAAACCTTCTAGGATACCCGCTACTTCTTCACGGATGCGCTCAGGTGAAGCGTAAAGCATAGATGGATCCATGTTGCCTTGCAGTGCCACTTTATCGCCGATACGCGCTTTCGCATCTGCAATATTGATCGTCCAGTCTAGACCAACTGCATCGCAACCCGTTGCTGCGATTTGCTCTAGCCACATACCGCCATTCTTAGTAAATAGCGTAACAGGTACGCGACGACCGTCATTTTCGCGAATCAGGCCATCCACAATCTTGTGCATGTATTGCAATGAGAACAGGTTGTAATCACGAGGAATCAGAACGCCACCCCATGTATCAAATACCATAACTGACTGCGCGCCGGCTTTGATTTGTGCATTTAGGTATTCAATCACGCTATCTGCTAGCTTATCCAGTAGAAGATGCAGAGTTTGAGGTTCTGCGTACATCATCTTCTTGATCTTCGTGAAGGCCTTAGAGCTACCACCTTCAACCATGTAAGTCGCAAGCGTCCATGGGCTACCAGAGAAACCAATTAGAGGTACATCACCATTCAAATCTTTGCGGATTTGACGCACGGCATTCATTACGTACTGCAGTTCACCTTCAGGATCTGGCAGACCGATTTTCTCTACGTCGGCTTTGCAAGTAATTGGGTTATCGAAGACCGGACCTTCACCAGCAGCAAAACGCAGACCCAGACCCATTGCATCTGGGATAGTTAGGATGTCAGAGAACAAGATCGCTGCATCAAGAGGAAAACGGCGTAGTGGTTGAAGAGTTACTTCAGACGCCAGCTCCGCATTCTTACACAAAGACATGAAATCGCCCGCTTGAGCACGCGTAGCTTTGTATTCTGGTAAGTAACGACCTGCCTGACGCATCATCCATACTGGCGTGTAATCTACCGGCTCTTTAAGAAGCGCACGCAGATAACGATCATTTTTTAATTCAGTCATTCCGTAGTTCCAATTGTTAGGCTTTCTTTGAAAGGGGGTATTCTATCACTGATTTAAGGCCAATAGCTGTGTGCTTTGCAACCTGGATCAAGTTATTAACTTTTAAATCAATGCTTAATTTGCACACAATCCGCATCAGTGTTAAAAATTTGTTCGCTAGCGAAAACTACAATTATAAACTGAGTACTCGGTACTCAGCATCTCATAACGACATCTTACTTACCCCCTCCCTCTCGGAGGGTTTTTTTTGCCTAAATTTCAATAAATTAAAAAGCCACCTTGCGGTGGCTTTAAGAACGAGCAGTTATGACTGGCAAACTTTTTTCATTAACCCTTTTACATGTCCTTTAGACAAATATGTCGGGCAAAGAGCTTCTCTTACGGTTTGCGACTCAATAATGTAATTTTCAAAGTTTGTTAGTGCGGTGTTAGCACACCTTTGTGTAGCAACCTCTTTCGCCAAAGCGAAGTTGGTATTATTTGGTCTATCCAAGGTGTAGAGCAACGCATTTGCGACGTTTTCATCCGCACAGTAGTTCTCAGCTTGCTGCACTGCTGCTGCAAAAAAAGGAACCGACAGTGACTTCGAGACATTCTGGTAAACTTTGGTTCCTTCTTCGTAACTCACCTCAGCGCTTGGTGCCAAGGTACTAAGAAGCTGACCATAATTTTCCACACATCCCTCTATCGCATATTGAATACATGGTTGTGCTGCAGGCACCAGCTCTTTCGAGAACTGCTGAGTAAAACTCTTAGATTGAGAAAGAAACGGGTAAGATAGAATTAACTGCTGACCCAGACCAATCGCATCATCTTTTGCTCCAGATGCGACATAGTGTTCAAACGCTCCCAACGCCGCATTTTGAACTAGGCTTTCCCACTCGCTATTACGCTGAGATGGACGAATATCTTCCGCATGCGCTAATAGCTCGTTCCAATTTTTAGAGCCGTTTAATGCCTTTAAGTCGTCCATGGTGTAACGAGCTTCTTCACCGACCACGGCAAAGCTGACGGACACCATGAATAACGACAATAACGTTTTCTTCATCGTTTTAGTTCCATGCCTGCTTAAGGTACTTCAACGTTGAAGAGTCGTAAGCCGCATTTGGATTCAGAGCAACTTTGAGTACGCTACCACCTTCATCTAACGCGAAACCTGCTTTTTTCGCATTCACTGAATCTTGACCTACGAATTGGATTTTTTGAACTTTTTGAAACTCTTCTTTATACAAAGCTGCGTGCTCAGTTGTCGTGCACAACTTCACCATATCATCATAGATGTAGTTAATAAGACCACCTAACCAACCTGTGGTTTTTACTTTATCAAGTCGAGCTTCAGAAAAATCATAATTATCCCACTGAGCCCAATCGATATTGGTTTCTAGTACTTCATTACCACAAGCCTGCTGCACCTTGGTTACATTTTCTGTCATGGTATTTTCTGTCAACATGCGCTTCGCTTTTACTTCGATACTTGCATTTGCCGACATGCTCACCATTGTGCACGATACTAATCCTAGCCATAACGCTGATTTCAACTTCATTCGGTATACTCCATTATTTATAAACCCATCAATACAGAACGTCATACCAAGCTAGTCTAGCAACAGTTATGTCTCAAAAATGATTAATTTTTGACCTTTACTTCCTTTACGATCAGCATCTCAGTCTAAAAGAATATCACTAACGGTCTGCTCAATTAGCGCCCTTGCAATAGTGCCTGTTGGAGCCACTGGTGGCATTTCTTTCACACCGAACCATTGTGCATCGGATAACTCCGTATAATCCGGATTGAGCTCACCAGAATCATAATCGGCGAGGAATGCCATCATCATACTGGATGGAAAGGCCCAAGGCTGACTGCCAAAGTAACGAATGTTTTTCACGTGAATGCCCGTTTCTTCATGCACTTCGCGCGCGACACAGTCTTCTAAGGTTTCTCCCGCCTCTAAAAAGCCCGCAATCACGGTGTACATGCCATTTCGATGCCTTGGGTGCTGCGCTAGTAAAATCTGATTTTCTTTACGCACAGCAACGATGATGCATGGGAAAATGCGCGGGTAGTGCAAAGTTCGGCACTCTCCGCATTGCATGGCAAATTGATTATTATTAAGAAAGTTGCGCCCACCACATTGCGGACAAAAGCGTAAGCTTTGGGTCATGTGCCCATATTGGATAGCCTTGCTCAACAGCATAAATAACGGTTCAGGGAAATGTAGACAGTCGCGCAATGAAACGAGTGGGAGATCTTGCTCCAAATCTGCAAAATTAATCCACATCACTGGCGAACCAAGATAGTCACCAATTTGCCTCGCATTCTCTTCTGGCAGTGAGAACTGCTCCGCACTACCAAAAGGCACAGCACCATCCACCAGCCAAATTTCACTTCCTGCAACAACACACCAATGTGCATTTGCCACACGGTTAACATCACCTTTTCTTAACATTACACCATCCCTTTGCTTGAAGTTCGTTCATTTTACTGGCAATCTAATTTCATACTAGAGTTTGTTCTTAACGATATTTGCAACTATAAATTCTAGTAAGGACAAGAGTTTGTAATAACTTTACTAACTTTGCTTTGCAAAGGATACGTTCGCCAGCCGGCGATCAGATCATGAGGGCATGGTCATGCTAAAAAAATTCAAACAAACACAAGACCAGTGGGGTGGCTCAAGTGATGTCATTGATCACTGGTTAGAGACGAGACAATCCTTAATTGTCGAATACTGTAAGCTTGCAGCACTGCAACCTTGTTCGAAATCCAACGTTCTAGAACTTCCTTCTCCCTCCGAGCTACAAAACTTCTGCCAACACCTAGTCGATTATATTTCCGAAGGCCACTTCAAAATCTACGATATGGTGATGGATAAGTGGAAAGCCACAGGCTTTGTCGCAACAAACGAAATCAATCAAACTTACGGCAAAATCGTGCTAACCACAGAACCGTTGTTAAACTTCACCGATAAGTATTCAGACGTGACAGAAGATGATGAGTTAGAGGATTTCGACTCCGATATGTCTTTGATCGGAGAGATCATTGAAACGCGCTTTGAAGTGGAAGACCACTTGATCCAGCTTATCGCAGATAGCCTTGCAATGCCTCCTGGCGCATAAATGATAATAGAAAGGAGTGAAAGGGTTGATAACTATGTCAGCCCTTTTTTGTACCTCACTACCGAGTGAAGCGAATAGATACAAAAAAGGCACCCGAAGGTGCCTTTTCTTTTAAGCTCTTAACGATTACTCGTCAGAAGAGAAGCCAGCGTTTAGAAGTGCTGCTAGGTTATCTGTTGCTTGTTCAGCAGATGGACCTTCTTGCGCTTCAGCACGTTTAGCTTGACGCTCTTGGTGGTATGCGAAACCAGTACCAGCTGGGATCAAACGACCAACAATTACGTTCTCTTTCAGACCACGTAGGTCATCACGCTTACCAGAAACCGCAGCTTCTGTTAGTACGCGAGTTGTCTCCTGGAACGATGCCGCAGAGATGAACGACTCAGTTGCTAGAGACGCTTTAGTGATACCTAGAAGTTCACGTTCAAAACGTGCAGGCTCTTTGCCTTCAGCTTCTAGATTACGGTTAGCAATCTTAACTTGTGAGTATTCAACTTGCTCGCCAGGTAGGAACTCAGAGTCACCAGCGTGAGTAATTGTACACTTACGTAGCATTTGACGAACGATAGTCTCGATGTGCTTATCGTTAATCTTAACGCCTTGTAGACGGTAAACTTCTTGTACTTCGTTAGCGATGTACTGAGTTACCGCGTGTACGCCACGTAGACGTAGAATGTCATGTGGAGACTCTGGACCATCAGCGATTACATCACCACGTTCAACGCGCTCACCTTCGAACACGTTAAGCTGACGATGCTTAGGAATCATCTCTTCGTAAACTTCACCGCTATCACGAGTGATAACTAAACGACGCTTACCTTTGGTCTCTTTACCGAAGCTAACTGTACCTGTGTGTTCAGCAAGAATCGCAGGCTCTTTAGGCTTACGGGCTTCGAACAAGTCAGCAACGCGTGGAAGACCACCGGTGATATCTTTGTTACCGCCAGATTTCTGAGGAATACGTGCTAGCGTATCACCCACACCTACTTCTGCACCGTCTTCAATGTTAACGATCGCTTTACCAGGTAGGAAGTAGTGAGCTGGCATTTCAGTACCAGGGATCATTACGTCGTTACCTTGCTCGTCAACAAGTTTGATAGCTGGACGCATATCTTTACCTGCTGCTGGACGAGCTGCTGCGTCCGTTACTTCGCTTGAAGATAGACCAGTTAGGTCATCTGTTTGACGAGAAACTGTTACGCCATCAATCATATCTACGAACTGGATACGACCAGCTACTTCAGTGATGATTGGCAGTGTGTGCGCTTCCCAGTTCGCTACTGTTTCACCAGCTTCAACTGCGTCGTTGTCGCCCTTGCTTAGTAGCGAGCCGTATGGCAGTTTGTGTTTCTCTTTCGTACGGCCGAACTCATCGATGATGGTTAGTTCAGATGCACGAGAAGTGATAACTAGCTTGCCATCTTTGTTTGTTACGAACTTAGCGTTGTGAAGCTTAACAGAACCGTTGTTCTTCGCTTGGATGCTGTTCTCTGCTGCTGCTGTCGATGCCGCACCACCGATGTGGAACGTACGCATCGTAAGCTGTGTACCCGGTTCACCGATAGACTGAGCAGCGATAACACCTACTGCCTCACCTTGGTTTACTAGGTGACCACGTGCTAGGTCACGACCGTAACACTGTGCACAACAACCGAAGTCAGAATCACACGTTACTACAGAGCGCACTTTCATGCTGTCTACTGAGTTCTCTTCCATGATTTGACACCACTTCTCATCGATCAGGGTGTTACGTGGAATAAGAACATCTTCAGTACCAGGTTTTAGAACGTCTTCAGCAACTACACGACCTAGAGCTAGCTCAGACAGTGCAACTTTAACATCACCACCCTCGATGTGAGGCATCATGTCAACACCCTCGTGAGTGCCACAGTCATGTTCAGTTACAACAACGTCTTGAGCAACGTCTACTAGACGACGAGTTAGGTAACCCGAGTTCGCTGTTTTCAGTGCCGTATCCGCAAGACCCTTACGAGCACCGTGCGTTGAGATAAAGTACTGAAGTACGTTTAGACCTTCTTTAAAGTTCGCTGTGATCGGCGTTTCGATGATTGAACCATCTGGACGCGCCATCAGACCACGCATACCGGCAAGCTGACGAATCTGTGCTGCAGAACCACGAGCGCCCGAGTCCGCCATCATGTAGATGCTGTTGAATGACTCTTGCTGTTCCTCTTCACCTTCACGGTTAACTACCGTTTCAGATGAAAGGTTTTCCATCATTGCTTTCGCAACGCGGTCGTTGGTCGATGCCCAGATATCGATCACTTTGTTGTAGCGTTCGCCTGCAGTAACAAGACCTGATTGGTACTGTTCCTGGATTTCACGTACTTCTTCTTCCGCTTCTGCGATTTCAGTGTACTTAGCTGGCGGTACAACCATATCGTCGATACCAACAGATACACCAGAAAGTGCCGCGTAAGCGAAACCTGTGTACATGATTTGGTCAGCGAAGATTACAGTGTCTTTCAGACCTAGCTTACGGTACGCCTCGTTTAGTAGGTTAGAGATTTGCTTCTTACCTAGTTTTTGGTTAACGATGCTGTACGGTAGACCAGCTGGCACGATTTGCCATAGCATTGCACGACCAACAGTGGTATCTACCATCTTGGTCTCAGTTGTGCTGTTGCCGTCTTCGTCTACAACTGTCTCTGTAATACGTACTTTAACGCGCGCGTGAAGCTCAGCTTGTTTAGTGCGGTATGCTTTCTCAGCCTCTGCTGGGCCAGAAAGGTACATGCCTTCACCTTTCACGTTGATCTTTTCACGAGTCATGTAGTACAGACCCAATACAACGTCCTGAGAAGGTACGATGATCGGATCACCTGACGCTGGCGACAGAATGTTGTTTGTCGACATCATCAGAGTACGAGCTTCAAGCTGTGCCTCTAGAGTTAGAGGTACGTGAACCGCCATTTGGTCACCATCGAAGTCCGCGTTGTACGCCGCACAAACAAGTGGGTGTAGCTGGATCGCTTTACCTTCGATTAGTACTGGTTCGAACGCCTGGATACCTAGACGGTGAAGTGTAGGTGCACGGTTCAATAGTACTGGGTGTTCGCGGATTACTTCGTCTAGGATATCCCAAACAACCGCTTCTTCACGCTCTACCATTTTCTTCGCAGCTTTGATTGTAGTCGCAAGACCACGAGTCTCTAGCTTGCTGTAGATAAATGGTTTGAATAGCTCAAGTGCCATCTTCTTAGGAAGACCACACTGGTGCAGACGAAGGTATGGACCTACTGTGATTACAGAACGGCCAGAGTAGTCTACACGTTTACCTAGAAGGTTCTGACGGAAACGACCTTGTTTACCCTTGATCATATCAGCAAGAGATTTCAGAGGACGCTTGTTAGAACCTGTGATCGCACGACCACGACGACCGTTATCTAGTAGCGCATCAACAGACTCTTGCAGCATACGTTTTTCGTTACGTACGATGATGTCCGGAGCCGCTAGCTCTAGAAGACGCTTCAAACGGTTGTTACGGTTGATCACACGACGGTATAGGTCGTTCAGATCAGAAGTCGCAAAGCGACCGCCATCTAGTGGTACTAGAGGACGTAGATCTGGCGGAAGTACTGGAAGTACAGTCAGGATCATCCACTCTGGGTTGTTACCCGATGCGATGAACGCTTCTACCAGTTTAAGACGCTTAGTGACTTTCTTACGCTTAGTTTCTGAGTTTGTAGTCTCAAGCTCTTCGCGCATTTGTTCAGCTTCAGCGTGCATATCCATAGAACCTAGTAGGTCCTTGATAGCTTCTGCACCCATCTTAGCTGTGAACTCGTCACCCCACTCTTCTAGACGGTCTAGATACTCTTCTTCAGTTAGCATCTGACCTTTTTCTAGATCAGTCATACCCGGTTCAGTTACTACGTACATTTCGAAGTAAAGAACACGTTCGATATCACGTAGAGGGATATCCATTAGTAGACCGATACGAGACGGTAGCGATTTTAGGAACCAGATGTGAGCTACTGGTGAAGCAAGCTCGATGTGGCCCATACGGTCACGACGAACTTTAGTTTGTGTAACTTCTACACCACACTTCTCACAGATAACACCACGGTGCTTCAGGCGCTTGTATTTGCCACAAAGACATTCGTAGTCTTTAACTGGGCCAAAGATACGCGCACAGAACAAACCATCGCGTTCAGGTTTGAACGTACGATAGTTGATCGTTTCAGGTTTTTTAACTTCACCGAAAGACCATGAACGGATCATGTCTGGTGAAGATAGACCGATTTTGATTGCATCAAATTCTTCGGTCTTATGCTGTGCTTTTAGAAAGTTTAATAAGTCTTTCACAATCAGCTCCTGTAAGGAGTTAAAAGGAGCTCACCCGCAAAAGTGAGCACCTTTCTACCGATAATCCCGTGGGGATTACTCTTCGTCTTCTAGCTCGATGTTGATACCTAGCGAGCGGATCTCTTTCAACAATACGTTGAACGATTCTGGCATGCCAGGTTCCATGCTGTGGTTACCGTCTACGATGTTTTTGTACATCTTAGTACGGCCGTTAACGTCATCTGACTTAACGGTTAGCATTTCTTGTAGAGTGTAAGCCGCACCGTATGCTTCTAGTGCCCATACTTCCATCTCACCGAAACGCTGACCACCGAACTGAGCTTTACCACCTAGTGGCTGCTGAGTTACTAGGCTGTACGAACCAGTTGAACGTGCGTGCATCTTGTCATCAACAAGGTGGTTCAGTTTCAGCATGTACATGTAACCAACAGTTACAGGACGCTCAAACGCATCACCTGTGCGACCATCAAACAGCGTTAGCTGACCAGATGTTGGCAGGTCTGCTAGCTCAAGAAGTGCTTTGATTGATGCTTCTGGAGCACCATCAAATACAGGTGTCGCGATTGGTAGACCGCCACGCAAGTTCTTGATCAGAGTACGTACTTCATCATCAGATAGAGAAGCAATGTCTACTTTCTGGCGAGTGTCGCCTAGATCGTAAACTTTTTGTAGGAACTCGCGGAATTTCGCTAGTTCTTGCTGCTCTTTAACCATCTGGTTGATCTTGTCACCGATACCTTTCGCTGCCAGACCTAAGTGAACTTCCAGGATCTGACCGATGTTCATACGCGAAGGTACACCCAGTGGGTTAAGTACGATGTCTACAGGCTGACCTTTCTCATCGTATGGCATGTCTTCAACAGGGTTGATCTTAGAGATTACACCCTTGTTACCGTGACGACCCGCCATCTTATCACCAGGCTGAATGCGACGTTTAACCGCTAGGTAAACCTTAACGATCTTCAGTACGCCAGGTGCTAGATCATCACCTTGAGTGATCTTGCGACGCTTAGTTTCGAACTTCTTATCGAAGTCAGCTTTTAGCTCGTCCCACTGCTCAGCAAGTTGTTCAAGCTGAGTTTGTAGTGCGTCATCTTCTAGCGTTAGTTCTAGCCACTTCTTACGATCAGTCGCGTCTAGTTTCGCTTCAGAGTAACCGCCTTCAATCAATACAGCTTTAACACGGTTTAGAAGGCCACCCTCAAGAATCTGGAATTCTTCAGTTAGGTCTTTCTTCGCTTCTTTAAGCTGCATCTGTTCGATTTCAAGCGCACGCTTGTCTTTCTCTACGCCATCGCGAGTGAAGACTTGAACGTCGATGATCGTACCTGAAACAGAGTTAGGTACACGTAGTGAAGTATCTTTAACGTCAGATGCTTTTTCACCGAAGATTGCACGTAGTAGCTTCTCTTCAGGCGTTAGCTGAGTTTCACCTTTAGGTGTTACTTTACCAACTAGGATGTCGCCACCCTTAACTTCAGCACCGATGTAAACGATACCTGACTCGTCTAGTTTAGACAGAGCAGATTCACCTACGTTTGGAATATCCGCTGTGATCTCTTCAGAGCCCAGCTTAGTGTCACGCGCCACACAAGTCAGTTCTTGAATGTGGATTGTCGTGAAGCGGTCTTCTTGAACTACGCGCTCAGATACTAAGATCGAGTCTTCGAAGTTGTAACCGTTCCAAGGCATGAACGCGATACGCATGTTTTGGCCAAGCGCTAGCTCACCAAGGTCTGTTGAAGGACCATCAGCAAGAACGTCACCGCGTGCTACAGGTTCACCTGGCATCACACATGGGCGCTGGTTAATACATGTGTTCTGGTTAGAACGTGTGTATTTAGTCAGGTTGTAGATGTCGATACCAGCTTCACCTGGTACTAGCTCTTCTTCGTTCACTTTAACAACGATACGAGAAGCATCTACTGACTGGATTACACCACCACGTTTCGCAACTGCAGTTACACCTGAGTCAACGGCTACGTTACGTTCGATACCAGTACCAACAAGCGGTTTGTCAGCTTTCAGTGTTGGAACTGCCTGACGTTGCATGTTCGCACCCATCAATGCACGGTTCGCATCATCGTGTTCTAGGAACGGGATAAGCGATGCAGCGATAGATACAACCTGGTTTGTCGCAACGTCCATGTACTGAGCGTGCTCACGAGGGTGTAGACCAGATTCACCTTTCTGACGAGCTGTGATCAGCTCATCTGCAAAAGTACCATCTTCGTTTAGCTTAGCGTTCGCCTGAGCGATAACGAATTGGCCTTCTTCGATTGCAGATAGGTAATCTACTTCGTCTGTTACAACACCATCTACAACGCGACGGTATGGCGTCTCAAGGAAACCGTACTCGTTACAACGCGCAAACGCAGATAGAGAGTTGATCAGACCGATGTTTGGACCTTCCGGCGTTTCGATAGGACATAGACGACCGTAGTGAGTTACGTGTACGTCTCGAACTTCGAAGCCAGCACGTTCACGAGTCAGACCGCCAGGACCCAATGCAGAAATACGACGCTTGTGCGTTACTTCTGATAGCGGGTTGTTTTGGTCCATGAACTGTGAAAGCTGTGAAGAGCCAAAGAATTCTTTAACCGCTGCAGAAATTGGCTTCGCGTTGATCAGGTCTTGAGGCATGATTGCGTCAAGATCGCCTAGGCTTAGACGCTCTTTAACTGCACGCTCAACACGTACTAGACCTACACGGAACTGGTTCTCAGCCATTTCGCCGACAGAACGGATACGACGGTTGCCTAGGTGGTCGATATCGTCCACTTCGCCTTTGCCGTTACGGATCGCGATAAGCTTCTTCATCACTTCGATGATATCTGTTTCATCAAGTGTGCCTTGCTCTTGAGCATCTTCACGACCGATAGAGCTATTAAACTTCATACGACCAACAGTCGATAGATCGTAACGCTCTTCAGAGAAGAATAGGCTTTCGAATAGTGCTTCTGCAGCTTCTTTTGTTGGTGGCTCACCAGGGCGCATCATGCGGTAGATTTCTACCAATGCAGAAATACGGTCAACAGTGCTGTCGATGCGTAGTGTTTCTGACATGAATGGACCGTGGTCTAGATCGTTCGTAAACAGAACTTCTAGCGCTTTGTGGCCAGCTTGAGACAGGTTCGCTAGCGCTTCCAGGCTGATTTCCTGGTTAGCATTAACAATGATCTCGCCTGTTGCTTCGTTGATGTAATCTTTCGATGCAACTTTACCAACGATGTACTCTACTGGTACTTCGATGTGATCAACGCCATCTTTCTCTAGTTGGCGGATATGACGAGCTGTTACGCGACGACCTTGCTCTACGTAAACTTTACCATTCGATTCGATGTCAAATGACGCAGTTTCACCACGTAGACGATCTGGAACCAACTCCATCAGTAGAGTTTGGTCTTTCACTTCGAAGTTCACTTTCTCGAAGAAGATATCTAGGATTTCTTCAGTCGATTTACCTAGTGCACGAAGGATGATCGATGCTGGTAGCTTACGACGACGGTCGATACGAACGTACAAGTTATCCTTAGGATCAAACTCGAAATCAAGCCATGAACCACGGTAAGGAATAACGCGCGCGTTGTATAAAACTTTACCTGAAGAGTGGGTCTTACCCTTATCGCTGTCGAAGAACACGCCTGGGCTTCGGTGCAGCTGGGATACGATAACCCTCTCGGTACCGTTAATTACGAAGGTACCATTGTCTGTCATGAGTGGAATTTCACCCATGTAGACTTCTTGTTCTTTAATGTCTTTTACAGTACCTGCTGGCGCGTCTTTATCAAAGATAACTAGGCGTAGTTTTACACGTAGTGGCTTTGAGTAAGTTACACCGCGGATTTGACATTCTTTAACGTCAAAAACTGGCTCACCAAGACGGTAGCTAACGTATTGCAGCTCAGAGTTGCCGTTGTAGCTCTGAATCGGGAATACAGAACGGAAAGCAGCTTCAAGACCGTATTGACCTTCAGGATCCTGTTCGATAAATTTGTCGAACGAATCGAGCTGGATCGATAGCAGGTATGGAATGTCCAAAACTTGTGGACGAGTACCAAAGTCCTTACGGATGCGCTTTTTCTCGGTATAAGAGTAAACCATGGGGTTCCTCAGCTCGCTGATAAGTGACCCAAACTGTCCGCCCACTCCTAGTTACTTAAGGGGGGTAAGGGACAGTGACTAATATAGCTGTTTACTGTAGTGACATTTCATTTCGAAAGAATGAAATGTTTTTTGCATGGATATCAGGCGCTTAAACAGCGGGAAAATTCGCCTATACCCTACAGCGCAAAAAGGCCGGTGGTTAAAAAACCACCAGCCAATTAGCCGTTAGGCTAAGAAACTATGCAATAATTACTTAACAGCAACAGTTGCACCAGCTTCTTCTAGCTGAGCTTTAAGAGCGTCAGCTTCTGCTTTGTCAACACCTTCTTTAAGAGGTGCTGGAGCGCCGTCTACAAGAGCTTTAGCTTCTTTAAGACCTAGGCCAGTTGCGCCACGTACTGCTTTGATTACAGCAACTTTGTTACCGCCAGCAGATTCTAGGATTACGTCGAATTCAGTTTGCTCTTCAACAGCTGCACCAGCAGCAGCGCCGCCAGCTACAACAGCAGCAGCAGCAGAAACACCGAATTTCTCTTCCATTGCTTCGATTAGTTCAACAACTTGCATTACAGACATTTCTGCAACTGCGTCTAGGATTTGCTCGTTAGTAATAGACATAACAATTCTCTTTTAAGTCAACAATAAGTTTATTAAGCAACCAGTAAAAAGCAAGGCTTATTAAGCAGCTTCTTTTTGATCGCGGATAGCAGCGATTGTACGAACCAGCTTGCCAGCAGAAGCTTCTTTCATGCACATCATTAGGCGTGCGATTGCTTCGTCGTAAGTTGGTAGTGTCGCTAGTACTTCAGCGTCAGTTAGCGCGCCTTCAAATGCAGCAGCTTTGATCTCGAAGTCTTTGTTCTCTTTAGCGAAGTCTTTGAAAAGACGCGCTGCAGCACCTGGGTGCTCGTTAGAGAACGCGATTAGAGTAGGACCAGTGAAAGTGTCAGTTAGACACTCGTAGTCTGTACCCTGAACCGCACGACGTGCTAGAGTGTTACGCACGACTTTCATGTAAACGCCAGCTTCACGAGCTTGTTTACGTAGAGAAGTCATTGCGCCAACTTCAACGCCACGAGAATCAGCTACAACTGCAGAAAGTGCACCACTGGCAGCTTCGTTGACTTCAGCAACAATTGCTTTTTTGTCTTGAAGGTTTAAAGCCATCTTGGATTTACTCCTGGTTGTCGTTACACCACTCACTATCATCACGACAGTGAGAGCTATTGAGGTGCATTCCCAGAAGAAAGTTAACTATTTACATAGAGCTTTCTGTCAGTTCGGGCACCATCTACGTAGGATAATTAAGTCAACGGTTAGTCAGACACCTACGGTCTTGGACGGAGACTGGGTCTTAATTCATTTCGAACTAGGAGACAGTTCAAAGAACCAAAGTTCAGCCCCAACCACAAATATTAGGCGCAAAATTATACACAAATTTTGCGCCTAAGCAAATAAATTATGCTTGAGTGTTCAGGCTAGCCTGATCAACAGCAACACCAGCACCCATAGTAGTAGAGATGCTTACTTTCTTCAGGAAAGTACCTTTCGCTGAAGATGGCTTAGCTTTCTTCAGAGCAACTAGAAGTGCTTCTAGGTTCTCTTTGATCTGCTCAGCAGAGAAGTTTGCTTTACCGATAGTAGTGTGGATGATGCCGTTTTTGTCGTTACGGTAACGAACCTGACCAGCTTTAGCGTTTTTAACTGCTTCAGCAACGTTAGGAGTTACAGTACCAACTTTAGGGTTTGGCATAAGACCGCGAGGACCTAGGATAGTACCTAGTTGACCTACAACGCGCATTGCATCTGGAGAAGCAACAACTACGTCAAAGTTCATTTCGCCTTTCTTAACTTGCTCAGCAAGATCTTCCATACCAACGATGTCTGCGCCAGCTTCTTTAGCTGCTTCAGCGTTTGCACCTTGAGTGAACACTGCTACGCGGATGTCGCGGCCAGTACCGTGAGGTAGTACAGTTGCACCACGTACGTTCTGGTCAGATTTACGAGCATCAATGCCTAGGTTAACAGCAACGTCTACAGACTCAACGAATTTAGCAGTAGCTAGTTCTTGAAGAAGAGCAACAGCTTCGTTGATTTCGTATTCTTTAGTTACGTCAACTTTTTCGCGGATTACGCGCATGCGCTTAGTTAGTTTTGCCATCTTATTAACCCTCTACCACTAGGCCCATTGAACGAGCAGTACCAGCGATAGAACGCTTCATCGCTTCGATGTCAGCACCAGTCATATCTGCAGCTTTAGTTTCTGCGATTTCTTGGATTTGAGCGTCAGTTACAGTGCCCACTTTTTCAGTGTTTGGACGGCCTGAACCAGACTTAACGCCAGCAGCTTTCTTAAGAAGAACAGCAGCAGGTGGAGTCTTAGTTACGAACGTGAAAGAACGGTCGCTGTATACTGTGATAACTACTGGAGTTGGTAGACCCTTCTCTAGAGATTCTGTTTTCGCGTTGAACGCTTTACAGAATTCCATGATGTTAACACCGTGTTGACCTAGAGCAGGACCAACTGGTGGACTTGGGTTCGCAGCGCCAGCAGCAACTTGTAGCTTGATGTAAGCTTCAACTTTCTTAGCCATGATAATTCCTAAGTTTGGGTACAAACGCTAATCACGGATCAGCTCCCCGTTTGTGTAAGAAACTTTTTACTTCACAAGAAGTAAAAAGGCGCGAAATTATAGTCATAATTCGCGCCTTATACAACCCTAAAAAGGTGATTTTTTATACTCTTTAAATCAGAGTATTAGTCCAGTTTTTCAACCTGACCAAATTCAAGCTCAACTGGTGTTGCACGACCAAAGATCGACACAGACACTTTCAGGCGGCTCTTCTCGTAATCCACTTCTTCAACGGTACCGTTGAAATCAGCAAATGGACCTTCATTAACACGAACCACTTCACCCGCTTCGTACATAGTACGTGGACGAGGAGCTTCACTCGCTTTCTCAAGACGGTTAAGAATAGCGTCAGCTTCTTTATCAGTGATAGGTGCTGGACGGTCTGAGGTACCACCAATGAAGCCCATGACACGCGGCACACTACGTACTAGGTGCCATGATTCATCGTTCATAATCATCTGAACAAGGACGTAACCTGGGAAGAACTTACGCTCAGATTTGCGACGTTGACCCGCGCGCATTTCCACTACTTCTTCAGTAGGAACTAGTACTTCACCGAATAGCTCTTCCATGCCGTGCATTTTGATATGCTCGCGCAGAGATTGAGCTACACGACCTTCAAATCCAGAGAAGGCTTGAACCACATACCAGCGTTTTTTTGGAGCTTCACTCATGAATTAAAACCCTCTATACCCCAGTTGCTAGAGCTACTAGACGAACCATAATTCCGTCAATACCCCATAGCACTAGAGCCATTACAATACTTACAGCTAAAACGATCAGTGTTGTTTGCATGGTTTCTTGGCGAGTAGGCCAAACAACTTTACGTACTTCCATACGCGATTCTTTTGCAAAACTGATCGCTGCTTTACCTTTAGTCGTTGTTGCTGCAACGCCAAGGGCAGCTGCAATTAGAACAACAACGCCTGCAGCGCGAACCACTACAGACATTTCACCATACAGGTAATTACCCACAACAGCGGCAGCTGCCAATACGAAAGCGGCAACCCACTTAAACGTATCTGCTGCATTTGAGCTATCAGGAGTTTCAGCATTATTTGCTTTCATAAAACCAACCTGTTACAAGTCTTAATATAGACGACAACAACCCCGCTGTTGCAGGGCAAACTCCATATCGCTGAAAAACAGCGAACTCTTCTTAAGATTAAGCCTCTTTGCCTAATCTTGCTCTGCACCCAACCCACTTCTGAACAAGAAAACAGCAAAAATAATGTTGAGCGCAGAAAAAGGGCATCAAATGATGCCCTTTTTGCTACTGGTTCGTCAAATCTAATTCAAGATTTTCCGAAAGCATTCGTTTAATTCGTTAAGAATTATTC
>NZ_JBICMD010000022.1:0-51232 GCF_043106015.1 Vibrio sp. GLN_1 | reverse complement strand
TTCTTCTTTGTGATTCACATCACTTCGGAAGAGGCGGCCATTCTAGCGAGATAATTTATTGTGTCAAACACTTTTTTAAAATTATTTCGTTTTTCTTTCTAGCCTTGCCAACCTTGCTGAAACCCTTGCGAGCCCTTGCCCTGTCGACGAGGTGGCATTATAGAGATCGCGCTCACATTGGCAAGTGTTATTTTGCAAAAATTGCAAAAATAATGATTAAACGACGACTTTTCGCCCAAAGCTTTATTTATCCAACTTTACCCAAAACTATCAAACAACTTATCCACAGAGTTATCCTAAAATGTGTATTTTTAATCCCATTATGTATGCCTATAAATAAAGAAAGCTGCGTGATCGCAGCTTTCTTATATAGATAGATATATCTTTAACTAGATACCTGAACCATCTTGTTCATTACCATCATCTTCATGAAGTCCACATTCACGCTTTAAACCAAAGAAGCGAGTTTCTTCCTCTGACATTCCTGGCTCCCATTTACGTGTCGTATGTGTATCCCCAACAGACAAGTAACCTTCTTCCCAAAGTGGATGATAGGTAAGACCATGTTGCTCGAGGTAGTAGTGAACATCTTTATTAGTCCAATCGATTACGGGCAGAAACTTAAACACGCCATTTTGAATCGACAGTATCGGTAAACCCGCTCGTGATTTACTTTGCTCTCTACGTAAACCTGAAAACCATGTTCCAACATTAAGTTCTTTCAATGCACGACGCATTGGCTCGACTTTATTTATTTTGTTGTACTTCTCGATCCCCTCAACGCCCTGCTCCCATAATTTGCCATAACGTGCTTCTTGCCATTGAGCACTTTGCTCCGCTCGATAAACTTTTAGATTAAGGTTGAGTTTTTCTGTCAACTCATCAATAAAGCGATACGTTTCTGCAAACAGATATCCGGTATCCGTAAGAATAATTGGGATGTCAGGTTTTTCTTGAGTCACAAGATGAAGCATGACAGCGGCTTGGATACCAAAGCTTGAGGATACCGCAAACTCTCCATCCAGATTTTCCAAAGCCCACTTTACTCGCTCTTGTGCCGACAGCTGTTCAAGTTCGACATTGATTTGTGCAAGACGGAGTATTTGCTCCGTCTTTGTTAATGTCAGTAACTCCGCCAGCTCCGGTTTGGAAGCCACAGAATCAAGCATAGAAGTCCCTCTTTGATACGAACACTTCTTGAATGATGCCTGCACGAATGGTGAAATCGCCAAAGGCTTCGCCTTCCTCACGCTCTTTCGACCATCGAGCCACCAGCAGATCAATCTCTTCTAGGATTTGTTTATCCGTGATGTTCTCTTTATACATTTTAGGTACACGTGTACCAGCACGATTCCCCCCCAAATGTAAGTTGTAACGACCCGGCGCTTTACCTACCAGACCAATTTCAGCCAACATCGCACGGCCACAACCATTTGGGCACCCCGTCACGCGCAGAATGATATTGTCATTTTCTGGCAATCCGTGTTTTTCCAGAATGCCTTCAACATCCGTGACAAACTGAGGGAGGAAGCGTTCAGCTTCTGCCATCGCTAGAGGACAAGTTGGGAATGCCACGCACGCCATTGAGTTTTTACGTTGCTCGCTGACGTTGTCATCCATTAAGCCATGTTCACGAGCGATCTTTTCAATCTTCGCTTTTTCGCTTTTAGGTACACCCGCAACAATTAGGTTTTGGTTGGCGGTCATACGGAAGTCGCCTTTGTGGATCTTCGCGATTTCAGCGACGCCCGTTTTCAGCGGCTTCCCCGGATAATCCAGCAATCGACCATTCTCGATAAATAACGCCAAGTGGAATTTACCATCGATACCTTCTACCCAACCAATACGGTCACCACGTTCAGTGAACTCATACGGGCGGCTAGCTTCAAACTGAATGCCCGCACGTTTTTCTACTTCTGCTTTAAAGACATCTGTACCGACGCGGTCGAGTGTGTATTTGGTTTTGGCGTTTTTACGGTTTGAACGGTTACCCCAGTCACGCTGAGTTGTTACAACCGCAGCCGCGACATCTAAGGTTTTTTCTAGAGGAATGAAACCAAAGTCATCAGCTCGACGTGGGTAAGTCGACGTATCGCCATGTGTCATCGCCAAACCACCACCCACTAGCACATTAAAGCCAACCAATTTGCCGTTATCGGCAATCGCAACGAAGTTCAAATCGTTCGCGTGGACATCCACATCATTTTGTGGAGGAATGACTACGGTTGTTTTGAACTTACGTGGTAAGTAAGTTTTGCCCAGAATCGGCTCATCTTCTTCGGTCGATTCGACTTTCTCTCCGTCTAACCAAATTTCAGCATACGCGCGAGTTTTAGGTAGAAGGTGTTCACTGATCTTCTTCGCCCACTCGTAAGCTTCTTGATGCAATTCAGACTCTACCGGGTTCGTGGTACACAGTACGTTACGGTTAACATCTCCTGCTGTCGCGATTGAATCAATACCGATGCTGTTTAGCGTTTGGTGCATCAACTTGATGTTTGGTTTTAGTACGCCATGGAACTGAAACGTTTGACGCGTCGTCAGGCGAATACTTCCATATAACGAGTGTTCTGTAGCAAACTTGTCGATCGCCAGCCATTGTGTTGGCGTAATAATACCGCCAGGCATACGAGCACGAAGCATCACGTTATGAAGAGGCTCAAGCTTTTGCTTGGTACGCTCGTTACGGATATCGCGATCGTCTTGCTGATACATACCGTGGAAACGAATAAGCTGGAAGTTATCCGCTGTAAAGCCGCCAGTGATTCGGTCTTGCAAATCTTCGGCGATGGTTCCACGTAATAGATTGCTTTGTTTTTTTAGGCGTTCGTTATCAGATAGTGGCCCTAGCTCTTCGCCTAATACAATCTGCTTGTTATTTTCAGTAGAAAAAGTCATTAGTACACATCCCTCTGATAACGTTTCGCTTTACGTAAATCATTAATAAATTGTTCTGCATCGTCACGTGGCATCTTGCCTTCTTGCTCCGCAACAATGACCAATGCGTCATGTACGTCTTTCGCCATACGAGTCGCATCACCACATACATAGATGTAAGCGCCATCTTGAATCCACTGCCATACTTGCGCGGCGTTTTCTAAAATGCGGTGCTGTACATAAACCTTTTCTACTTGGTCACGACTGAAAGCAACATCTAAGCGGCTTAACACTCCCGACTTAAGGTATTTTTGCCATTCCACTTGGTACAAGAAATCTTGTGTGAACGTGCGATCACCAAAGAACAACCAGTTTTTACCTTCAGCATCGCGGTTTTCACGCTCTTGAATAAAGCTGCGGAATGGCGCAATACCAGTGCCCGGCCCAACCATAATGATCGGTGTATTATCATTTTCTGGCAGTTTAAAGTTATTGTTGTGCTCGACAAATACTTTTACGTCACCGCCTTCTTCTAGACGTTGAGCTAAGAAGCTCGATGCGCCACCGTAACGTTTTTCATCGTTGTGGTCATATTCAACCAACCCGACGGTAAGGTGTACTTCTTCATCCACCTCAGCTTGGCTAGAAGCAATAGAGTAAAGACGAGGCGTCAAACGGCGCAATAAACCAACCAACTCATCCGCGGTCAGTTTGGTTTTCTTCTCTGCGAATACATCAACAATTTGAGTGTTGGCTGAGTACTCACGAAGCTTGTCTTTATCTTCCACCAGCTTTTGTAGTTTCTTGCTGCCAGATAACTCGGCAAACTTAGCCACTAGCTGTGGGTTAGATGTCGTGATCTCGAACTTACTCACTAAAGCACTGTGAATAGATAAGCTTTCGCCATCAACGTCAACTGTTTCAACACCAGACAAACCAACTTTGCCTAGAATTTGATTGGCAAGCTCAGAGCTGTTTTCGTACCACACACCCAAAGCATCACCTGGTTGGTATGTCAGACCCGAACCATCTAGATCGATTTCGATATGGCGAACATCTTTACCCGAGTCTCGACCCGTGATCTTTTGGCTGGTGAGTAACGTCGCTGTGTATGGATTTTGTTTGTTGTACTGAGAATGTGAAGCTGCCGCTTGTCCTACAGGAAGTTGAACAATTTCCGCTTCATTGCCAGAAGATAGTGTCTCTTTAACTTTACCTAGCGCATTCTTGCGCCATTCTTCCGCTGCCGCTTCGTAATCAACATCGCAGTCAATACGCTCAATAAAAGACGTCGCGCCCAGTTTTGCTAAGTAAGTGTCAAAGTCTTTACCAGTTTGGCAGAAGAACTCATAACTAGAATCACCCAATGCAATCACACCATATTGAAGGTTTGATAGCTTAGGCGCTTTCTTAGATTGTAAGAACTCGTGCAGCTCAATGGCATTGTCTGGCGCTTCACCCTCACCGTTGGTAGAAGCAACAATGATGACGTGCGTTTCTTTGGCTAAGTTTTTGCCTTTGTAGTCGCTTGCGTCAAACAGCTCTACTGCAATTCCTTCTGCTTTCGCTTCTTGTTCTAACGCTTCAGCAACACCTTTTGCGTTACCGGTTTGAGAAGCAAAAATGATGGTCAACTTACCGGCAGGCTTTGCTGATACTGCGGCAGCTGCTTGGGCGATTGGTGTTGCCGCCGCACTTGGTTGATGTTGAGCTAAACCCCAAAAGTACCCACTGACCCAAGCAAGTTGCTGCGAAGACAACTCAGAGACAGTTTGTTGGAGTGAATTAAATTGTTGGTCATTCAGAGGGCTTGCGATCGGAGGGTTTCCGCCTTGCCCATTATTATCTTCAGACACATTCTTGTGAGAATACTCATTCTTTTGAAAAGACATTATCACGACATCCCTATTCATTGCGTGACGATAGAGTACCCACTCTCCTTAATAACAAGAAAGAATAGAAGTGAATGTTTTATAACTTTTTGGAAGTAAGAACGGCTTACTTTTTGCTCAGCGATCTTCGATGCGGACTTGTTGAAAGCCCACCGCCATGGCTGATTTTGAGGCGGCATCTAAATCTTCATACAAACATTCTTCACCGTGACTGTCGGTCAGAAACACGAAACCACCTCGCGCATGCCTAAACTCAACAACCCATCCACCTTCTTGGATTGCTGGTTCAATAATGGCTTCAACAAGCTGGTTTTCACGAAATAGATGTCTTAGTTCATTTATTGTCATCGCTATCCCTGCTCTAACTTTCCCATTGCTCCTAAATAAGCATGGTCTACCTGAACAAAATAGGGAGAGAAATTCGAATAGATATAATGAAGTGGTATAAAAAAACGCCACTTATATCGTGGCGTTTTTAAAACTGAAGAAAGGAATCGAATTAAAATGAGTATTCCGCGCTAACAAAGAAGCCATTTGCGAAGATAAACTCTTTACCTAAGCTTGAAAGAAACACTTCCGACTCTAAATCGATCACGCGGTATCCACCACGGAAAGCCAACTGAGCGTCTTGTAATGGCACATGGTATTGAATGCCAGCCATTAAGTCCGTGCTCTTGATGCCTTTGTTGTCACCAAAGTTCATCTCACCAATCACATCAAAGTTCGTATTAGGCACTTGGATCTCTGCGTAGCCGTACCAAGCCCAGATAAGCTCATCAAACTCTTCAGTACGCTTATTTGTACCAGCATCAATGTATTTCGTATCGCTTAGATTGCTGAATGTAACACCCGCATCAAAATGCAATAGATCATGGTCTAGCACTTGGTAGTACATGGTTAAATCGAGTTTATCAAAGCCCATGTAATCGGCATCAACACTTGAGTAACGTAGACGTGCATTCGGTACGTATTTCACATCGTGCTCAATGGCAGCGTAAAAAGTACCCGTTGTACTGCTATCTCTTCTTACTTCATTAACTTTTGTATCTGCACCCCATACTTCTGCCCCCACTTTTGCGGAAAAAGAAGATTCTGCGAATGTAGGAAGAGATGCGGCTAATGATAATGCTGTTAAAGCGATGGTCGCTTTATTTGTCATGGAATGTGTACTCCGAGATAGCTGATATTCAACAATGAGGGCGTGAGGGGGAATATACCATACTCTCACGCCTCGCTATCAACTAAATCGTCTATACCCAACTATTTATAACGCGGTTGGGCAACGAAGTTTTTAAAGAACCAAATACCCAATGCTATGACTATCAGCCATGGCAATAGTTTGAGTACCGCGCCGATCATGCCAAGTAAAAACATCACAACCAACGCAATACCTGTTGCTGCGAACACTGTCATCATCGTGATGCCTGTTACTAACAAGGTCGCGGCAAATACTAAAATAAAGATCAGCTCCAACATAATCACTTCTCCATTTGTTTTAAACGACTAGAGCAGTTTCCATACCAACTTATCTAAAACAAATTAAGGTTATGATTTTTAAATAAAAATAAAGCCAGAGGCATTTCTGCGCTCCGGCTTCGCTGTCCGTAAGTTGGTATTTTTAACCAACCACTGGTGAATTTTACACATTCAGCTCTTTTGGAATCTTCGCTAACGCATCCTGCAGCACTTCTAGGCCAGAACCTGGCTTGTGCGCATTTTCACTGATGTGACGACGCCATTGTCTAGCACCCGGCATATTTTGGAACAAACCCAACATATGACGCGTGATATGACCAAGATACGCACCTTTCGCAAGCTGCGCTTCAATGTATGGGTACATCTCTTCAACAATTTCACTGCGCTTCTTCACTGGAGCATTAGAACCAAACAGTTCTTGGTCTACCGAGGCAAGCAAGTAAGGGCTTTGGTAAGCTTCGCGACCAATCATCACACCATCTAGGTGCTGGAGGTGCACTTTTGCTTCTTCCAGAGATTTCACACCACCATTAATAGCAATAGTTAAGTGAGAAAAATCTTGCTTCAATTGGTAAGCACGTGGGTAGTCCAGCGGCGGAATCTCGCGGTTTTCTTTCGGGCTCAGACCACTTAGCCACGCTTTACGCGCGTGAATAGTGAACTGCTCACAGCCGCCTTTCTCAGAGACGATCGATACGAAGTCCGTTAGGAACTCATAAGAATCTTGATCGTCAATGCCAATACGTGTTTTAACCGTAACAGGAACATCAACCACCTCTTTCATTGCAGCGACACACTCCGCGACCAATTGCGGCTCCACCATCAGGCAAGCACCAAAGCGACCGTTTTGCACACGATCAGATGGACAACCCACATTTAGGTTGATCTCATCATAGCCACGTTCTTGCGCCAACTTGGCACACTTGGCCAAATCTTCTGGGTTTGAACCACCCAACTGAAGGGCTAACGGATGCTCCTCTTCGTTGTAAGCGAGGAAATCTCCTTTTCCATGAATGATCGCACCTGTCGTCACCATTTCAGTGTACAGCAGGGTTTCTTTGGTCATTAAGCGATGGAAGTAGCGACAATGACGATCGGTCCAATCCAACATTGGTGCTACGGAGAGCCTGCAAGAATGAGTCATGATTTAAACACCCGTTTTTATGTTGCTAAGGTCGAGCGCAGCAGTACGCTCAAAAAATAAGTCGGGTATTGTATACCCAGTGTCCAGCGGATGCGAGCGTTGTCCATCAATCAAAGAAAAGTGAACAAGGGACGATTCCGGCACGGTTATCTCGTTCTGTGATGGCTATTCCGGCTTCAGACCCTGTGCGACTTGCTTTAATTCATGATTTTCGTTCTGATAGTGGGTAAAATGAAGCATTTCTAAACGAACTTCGTATAGAAATGATTTATCATAGAGCACGTCCGATAGTTATGGTGAAAGGTTTGAACCCAACAATCATTGAACAAATTGAAAGTATCTGCGCAGAGCGTGGAGTAAGATTGACTCCGCAACGCCGACGCGTGTTTGAACTCATTTGTTCTAATCGCCGCGCCTCAAGTGCGTATGAGCTATTGGAGCAACTAAAAGAGAGTGAGCCTCAGGCCAAGCCTCCAACTGTTTATCGAGCGTTAGATTTTCTCTTAGAGCAAGGTTTTATCCACCGAGTGGAATCGACAAATAGCTTTATTACTTGTTGTTCTTTCAATACTCAACAGCACTTTTTCCAATTACTAATTTGCGATAAATGTGGTGATGTCGTTGAACTCGAAGATGAGACACTGATATCCTTGTTAGCTGAAAACGCCGAGAAGCATGGATTCAAACTGACCAACCAAGTTATTGAAACTCATGGTGAATGCCAGGCCTGTTCCTCCGAGACGAAAGAAAAAGTATAGAAGAACGTTATGCGCGCTGAATTTGTAAACCCGTTTTTAGCTTCTTTAATGAACGTGCTAAAAACCATGGCTTCTCTTGAGCTGAAGCCACAAAAACCGCGAATCAAGAAGGATGAGATCGCACGAGGTGACGTTTCTGGTTTGATTGGCATGGTTGGCCCACAAACACGTGGTTCAATGTCAATTACCTTTGATGAAGCGTTAGCGCTAGAAATCATGCAGAACATGCTTGGTGAGCGTCCAAACGGACTCAACGAAGAAGTGACCGATATGGTGGGTGAGATCACCAACATGGTTACTGGTGGTGCGAAGCGCATTTTGGCTGAAAGCGGTTTTGATTTTGATATGGCAACACCCGTTGTGGTATCTGGCCGAGGCCATACGATTCGCCACAAGTGTGAAGGCTCAATCATCATCATGCCTTTCTCTTCCCAGTGGGGAAATGCCTTTATCGAAATCTGCTTCGAATAAAAGAGAAAAAATAGGTTGGCCAGTGCCAACCTATTTTGTTTCTGCCTCAGGCAATAAAAAGGTCAGCATTTGCTGACCTTTTCTTTTTCTTCTACTCAAACATTCACTAAGCTTTGAACGCTTTAAATGCGTTGATTAGACCGTTTGTTGAGCTGTCGTGCGAGTTGATTTGAGACGCATCTGCAAGCTCAGGTAGGATTTGGTTAGCCAGTTGTTTACCTAGCTCTACGCCCCATTGGTCAAAGCTGAAGATATTCCAGATAACACCTTGTACGAAGATTTTGTGTTCGTACATCGCAATCAAGTTACCTAGCGTACGAGGCGTGATTTGCTTCACTAGGATAGAGTTTGTTGGACGGTTACCCTCAAACACTTTGAATGGCGCAATCGCTGCCACTTCTTCAGCGTTCTTACCTGCTTTCACCAACTCTTCTTTCACCGTTTCTTCACTCTTACCAAACGCTAGTGCTTCAGTTTGCGCAAAGAAATTCGACATCAGTTTTTGGTGGTGGTCACCCGCAGGGTTGTGGCTGATTGCAGGTGCAATGAAGTCACATGGGATCAGCTTAGTGCCTTGGTGAATGAGCTGATAGAAAGCGTGCTGACCGTTGGTACCTGGTTCACCCCAAATGATTGGGCCTGTTTGGTAAGTAACAGCATTGCCTTCACGGTCAACGTATTTACCGTTTGATTCCATGTTGCCTTGCTGGAAGTACGCCGCGAAACGGTGCATGTACTGATCGTAAGGTAGAATAGCTTCTGATTCCGCACCGTGGAAGTTGTTGTACCAAATACCGATAAGCGCAAGGATCACAGGGATGTTGCTTTCTAGATCTGTTGATACAAAGTGCTTGTCCATCTCGTGAGCGCCATCAAGCAGCTCAACGAAGTTGTCGTAGCCTACCGCCAATGCGATTGATAGACCGATCGCAGACCATAGTGAGTAACGACCACCAACCCAGTCCCAGAATTCGAACATGTTCGCTGTATCGATACCGAATTCAGACACGGCTGTCGCATTCGTTGAAAGCGCAGCAAAGTGCTTAGCCACGTGAGCCTGATCGCCTGCTGACTCTAAGAACCAATCACGTGCTGTGTGCGCGTTAGTCATGGTTTCTTGCGTTGTGAACGTCTTAGACGCGATCAAGAATAACGTCGTTTCTGGGTTAACTTTCTTCAACGTTTCAACGATGTGAGTACCATCAACGTTAGATACGAAGTGAAGGTTTAGATGATTTTTGTACGGTGCTAGTGCTTCCGTCACCATGTAAGGGCCAAGGTCAGAACCACCGATACCGATGTTCACGATATCTGTAATTGCTTTACCAGTGTAACCTTTCCACTCACCGCCGATAACGCGGTCAGTGAATGATTTCATTTTTTCTAGAACCGCGTTCACTGCTGGCATTACGTCTTCGCCGTCTACCATTACTGGTGTGTTCGCGCGGTTACGTAGTGCAGTGTGAAGAACAGCGCGACCTTCTGTTTGGTTGATCGCTTCGCCACTGAACATCGCTTCAATTGCAGATTTCAGCTCAGTCTCGTTCGCAAGAGCGAACAGGTGCTTCAGAGTTTCCTCATTGATGAGGTTCTTTGAGTAATCGACTAGGATGTCTGAGCCGAAACGTGCAGAGTATTTGTCGAAACGCGCTGCGTCTTGAGCAAATAACTCTTTAAGATCCATATCTTGTGCAGATTCGAAATGCGCAGTTAGCGCTTTCCAAGCTTGTGTTTGCGTTGGATTGATATTTTTCAACATGGTCTTTATCCCGATGTTACAGTAGGTTCCATTCCTTACAGTCTAGCGAAAACTGTGGAATCCCCGATTTAGCAAATAGAATATTAATTAGATGTTTGGGCGAATTGCCACAAAACAAGTCTTTGTAATTTTTTTTCAGGCGCCAATTATGACCGAGTGCTTTTACACTCACATTGAGTTAGGTCACGTTCCCTGCCCTGAATTTGAACAATTCATTTATGGTGGCAAGAATCATATCATTTACTTATGACAGGCTCTAATTGGAATAGGATAGACGCCAATTTATAAATTTCCAAAGGAACACGTATGTGGGCACAAAAAACACTGCAATTAAAAGCGAGAAGTCGCGGTTTTCATCTAATTACTGATGAAATTGAACAACAATTACCGCAAATACACGAGCTTTCAGTAGGTTTGTTACATCTATTTATTCAGCATACCTCCGCCAGTCTGACCTTAAATGAGAATGCAGACCCAACTGTGCGCATGGACATGGAAGCGCATTTCAACAAGTTCGTGCCGGAGAGAGCTCCTTATTATCAGCACACCTATGAAGGTGATGACGACATGCCAGCACACATTAAAGCATCGCTGCTTGGCAGTAGTGTGACGATACCAATCAAAAATGGTCGATTAGCATTAGGAACATGGCAAGGTATTTACTTGGGAGAGCACCGAGACTTTGGCGGCAGCCGACGCATCATTGCAACCATCAATGGCGAGTAAGAGAGGTAAAAAAAGGCTAACCGTAAGATTAGCCTTTGTTTTTTTCATCTTGCTTAGAAGGGTTGATTAATCATCACTCGGAACGTCCCTTCGTCTGCGCCCTTGGCAACTTCAGCGCGAACCACAACACCTTCAACTTGGAAACGAACCGCGCCACCGACGCTCCATTTCATGTCTTCATGGAGTGTTTTTAAATCGTATTCGTCGGCAACTCGCCCCACCTCAACAAACGCTACCCATTGCCACCAAGGCATATCGTAGTAATTGATAATGGGAATATCGTCCAGAGGCTGCCAGTCTGGTAATACTCGATATTCGGCAGAATAGTGAATTGCAGAGCGTCCATGGTAACGACCTGCGGTATAGCCTCTCAAACGGTACAACCCACCCAAACGAACTTGTTCTTGTTCTGTCGGACGACTACAAACAACACCATCACATTGATTCCAAGTTGGTGTGTCGGCTGTATAAAAATCCAAGGCCAGCACTTGTTGATCAAACCAATCACCAAGAGGCCCCAGCGAGTAATATTGGCTATTTTGGAATTCCCACTTGAGCCACAGATCCTCTGATTGCCAACTTTCTGCGCCCGTCGTCAAATTCAAAGAGGTATGCGAGCCTCGGGTCGTGTTACGTGCGCTATCGCGGTTGTCCCAATCAAAACCCAATGTAAAACCGTAAGCTTGCTCTTTCTTATCATTGTATACATCCAACGCTCGTGATGAATAAAAAGGCGTCAGCAGGATAGAGCTAACGCCCGACGCCAAAGGCGATGCATAGCGAACGTCACGGCTGGGTAGAAACGCGCCTTTGAAACCATGATCTTTCACCGCGCCCCACGGCAACAGGTATTTGAATTCGAACTTATACTTTTGCTCATCACTGTTTGTGATCGTCTGAGATTCAAACGACGAGTTGTTATCGCCTTGATCACCTAAGTAATAGGGACTGTCATTAAAATGAGCTTGGTACATCTGAGTACTGAACAGCACATTGGGGGAGAGCGCATAATTAAATGCAGAGAGGAAACCAATATAGCTGTCTTTCTCCGAATACAGCCCCATACCAAATAGTGCAGCTTGAGGCTGACCAACCCCTTTAGCAACCCCCGCAACTCCAACGGTACTGCCCAACGTATCGGTACTGAAATAGAACGGGACAAAGGCTGAGTCTTTCTCTGAACTTAGCGCCGGAGAAGACAAAAAAATGCTGGCAGAAAGTGCCAGCATTGAGGTGATTCGTTTATTCATGGATTACTTGGTATATTCCATTTCGACGCGAGGCGTCAATTTGGTCACCAACTCATAAGCTATCGTACCAATGTGATTTGCAACCTCTTCGACAGGTAATTCTTTACCCCAAAGAATCGCTTCGTCACTGACCTTATCTGTGGCATCAGGACCTAAGTCTACCGTCAGCATATCCATTGATACTCGACCTGCAATCGGTACTGTACGCCCATTAACCCACACCGGTGTACCATTGGGTGCACTTCTTGGGTAGCCATCGCCATAGCCCACTGCGATAACACCGACTTTTGTGTCGCGTTCACTTGTCCAGATACCACCGTACCCCACGCTTTCACCTTTCTTGACTTCACGAACCGCAATAAGATGAGACTTCAACGTCATCACTGGCTGGTAACCCAAATCTTGGGCCGTCTTGTCGCTAAATGGTGATACGCCGTACATAATAATGCCCGGACGAACCCACTCTAATTGGCTTTGAGGCCATGCTAATAAACCCGCAGATGCCGCTAGCGAGCGCTCGCCCTGACAGCCCGAGGTTAATGACATAAACAGCTCAATTTGTTGCGGCGTGATGCTGCTATCAAGCTCATCCGCACAACCAAAATGGCTCATGTATCGCAATGGTTTCGCCACATTCGGGCACGTTTTTAAGCGAGAAATGAATTCATCATACTGCTCAGGGCGAACACCTAAGCGATGCATACCACTGTCGATCTTCAACCAAACGACCACTGGCGTTTCTAAATCCGCCTGCTCCAACGCGATAAGTTGCTCTTCACAGTGCACCACGGTTTGGATGTTGTTCGTCACTAACACAGGCAGATCGCCCGGCGAATAAAAACCTTCGAGTAAGAGAATTGGCTTTACCACGCCACAAGCGCGCAGTTGCAACGCTTCTTCAATGCGAGCCACACCAAAGGCATCGGCATGGTTAGCATGTTTCGCCACATGACGTAGACCATGGCCATAACCGTTGGCTTTCACTACCGCCATCACTTTACTTTCTGGTGCTTGCGCTTTCACACGCTGCAAGTTGTGCTGCAACGCAGACAAGTCAATGCATGCTTTTGCGGCTTTCATGTAGCTCATAGCATTACTCATCATCAATATCGAATGCTGGACCCGCGTAATTATCAAAGCGCGAGTGTTGTCCTTGGAATGTTAAACGCACCGAGCCAATAGGACCGTTACGTTGTTTACCGATAATTATTTCCGCCGTGCCTTTGTATGGGCTATCTGGGTGATAGACCTCATCACGGTAGATGAACATGATCAAGTCGGCATCCTGCTCGATGGAACCCGATTCACGCAAGTCCGAGTTAACAGGTCGTTTATCCGCTCGTTGTTCTAGGGAACGGTTTAGCTGCGATAGTGCAACGACAGGCACGTTCAACTCTTTCGCCAGTGCTTTAAGCGAGCGAGAAATCTCGGCAATCTCAAGAGTACGGTTATCGGTTAGCGACGGTACGCGCATCAACTGAAGGTAGTCGACCATGATCATTGACAGACCTCCGTGCTCACGAGCAACACGACGGGCACGTGAACGCACTTCGGTTGGCGTTAAGCCTGAACTGTCATCGATGTACATATTTTTCTTCTGCATCAGGATACCCATGGTAGAAGAAATTCGAGCCCAGTCTTCATCATCCAACTGACCTGTACGAATCTTGGTTTGATCTACGCGAGACAAGGATGCCAACATACGCATCATCAACTGTTCCGCCGGCATCTCTAGCGAGAAGATCAAAACGGGTTTGTCTTGCTGCATTGCCGCGTTTTCACACAAGTTCATCGCAAAGGTGGTTTTACCCATCGATGGACGCGCTGCCACGATAACTAAGTCAGAACCTTGGAGACCCGCGGTCTTTTTGTTGAGGTCAGTAAAACCAGTATCGACACCTGTCACGCCATCCTGCGGCGTTTTGTACAGCAGTTCGATACGTTCTAGCGTCTTTTCTAGGATGTTGTCGACGTTTTGTGGACCTTCGTTTTCACTGGTGCGAGACTCGGCGATAGCAAAAACTTTACTCTCCGCCATGTCTATCAAATCTTCAGAACTGCGACCTTGAGGATCGTAACCCGCGTCCGCAATTTCGTTCGCAACACCAATCAAACCACGGACGATCGCACGTTCAGCCACGATATCTGCGTAGGCATTAATGTTGGCAGCACTGGGCGTGTTTTTCGCTAAGTCAGCAAGGTAAGCAAAACCACCCACATCTTCTAGTTGCTCGTGTCGCTCTAGGTGCTCAGACAGAGTGATAAGGTCAAGCGGTTTGCCCGACTCAAGAATGGTTTTCACACCTTCAAAAATAAGACGGTGCGGACGGCTATAGAAATCACTGGCGACAACTCGCTCAGCAACGGTATCCCAACGTTCATTGTCCAGTAAGAGACCACCAATCACTGATTGCTCTGCTTCTAGTGAGTGAGGTGGCACTTTGATTGCGTCGACCTGACTATCTGAAGGTTTGCGATTTCTGTTTTCCGCCATGACTTTGCTCGATAACTACTAATGACCCACGATTATAACCTTAAAGTTAACTAAGATGCTTCCCCGAAGCGACAATTACTTGTTAAGAAATCAACATGCCGATAGCTAGCCTAAACGTTTTAAATTCACCCCTCTCATCAAAACATAGAACCCTTAGATAAAACGATTGAAGCGGAAGATTTGATGCAGGTGTCGCCTTAGCAATAAGTGGGAATTCCATTCAGCTCTAATAAAATTTAACCTACCATTGACCCAACAAAATATCTGTATCAGTATCATGCCCCTCCTTTTTAATTACGTTCGAGGTTGATGTGTCCCGATACTGGTTACTTGGCTTGAGCTTACTGTGCACGACTGCATCGTACGCTGAAGAATCAGTACAGCCAGAGCAAAATATTGATGTGCCCAACCCTCTACAAACTGAGGTAGAGTTTGGCTATCAAGCTCACACAGGTAACACGGACTCTCGTTCCCTGAATGCTCGTTTGAGTGCTGAATATACGTCTGGCAGGCACCGTTCAAACGGTGAATGGAAGTACTACAACCTGTACAAAGACGGCGAAGAAGACAAACGTTCATCGACATATTCTGTTCAAAGTGACTACAAGTTAGGACCAAAAACCTACTTGTATGGAAGCTTTAAAGGCGTTGATTCGCGCTATAGCGCCTATTTCAAAGATTACACCTTATCAGGCGGTCTGGGTTATCAGTTTTCCTACACCGAAAACTTTATCTTAGAAGCTGAGATTGGCCCTGGTTTTCGTTATCAGGAGCCGAACTTGGATGAGATTGATGATGACGATATCGTCTTCCCTAACATCGTTCGTGAAGGCATTTTCCGTGGCAACCTCAATACCACGTGGCACGCTCTGGATAACTTGAGCTTTGCCGCTGATATCACGCTTGTTACGGGTAAAAGTAATACGCGAGTGGATAGCGAACTCAGTGTCACTAATGACATTACCGAAGACATTGCCCTGAAACTGGCTCACTCGCGTCAATACCACGATAAAGTGCCAGAGGGATTAAGCAAAGCCGACAGTGTGTTCTCCGTCAATCTGCTTTTCGCGTTTTAATCTCCAATTTTTATCACTCAATTTCAGACCAAAAAAAAGCACCTCCGAAGAGGTGCTTTTTAGTATTTCGTCTTGATACTGAATTACTCAGCAGCAACAACCTGTACTTTCGCAGTAGCGAAAACTTCAGAGTGAAGTTGAACGCTGATCTCGAACTCACCAGTTGTACGTAGAGCACCTTCAGGAAGGCGAACTTCGCTCTTAGCAACTTCAACGCCTGCAGCTGTGATAGCTTCAGCGATGTCACGAGTACCGATTGAACCGAATAGTTTGCCTTCGTCACCAGCTTTAGAAGCGATAACAACTGCTTCTAGAGCGTTAACTTTCTCAGCGCGAGCTTCTGCAGCAGCTAGTTGCTCAGCAACTTTAGCTTCTAGTTCAGCACGACGTGCTTCGAACATTTCAACGTTGCCTTTAGTAGCCATAACTGCTTTACCCTGAGGGATAAGGAAGTTACGAGCGTAGCCAGATTTAACGTTTACTGTATCGCCAAGACCACCTAGGTTACCGATTTTATCAAGTAGAATAACTTGCATTGCTTAATCCTCTTTCTTAATAAACGGAACCGATTACTGATGCTTGTCAGTGTACGGTAGTAGAGCTAGGTAGCGTGAACGCTTGATAGCACGTGCTAGTTGACGCTGGTACTTAGCGCTTGTACCAGTGATACGGCTAGGTACGATTTTACCAGCTTCAGTGATGTAGTTTTTAAGAGTTGCTACGTCTTTGTAATCAATCTCTTGTACGCCTTCTGCAGTGAAACGGCAGAATTTACGACGACGGAAGAAACGAGCCATGGGCTATCTCCTGATCTTAAATTTGAGTAATATTGTCGGCATGTAACACTAATTTCCCAACGCCATTTCGGCCGGTCTGATAAGCGACAAAACCACTTACCTTAATGTTACTGCCTTGTACTAAATTCTGAGTAATTGTTTGTGACCTAAGCCCGCTGACGACTACCGGCATACGACAATAAACTTGTCTCGGTAAATCAGCTTCGATAACAGTAGAGCGATGCTCTAACCAAAACCGACAGTGTTCAATGCCACCAGGGCTTTTACTACGAATGGGCGGTTTGGCAATGGTGCCGCTCAGCTCCATTCGGTTGGTCATAACAAAACTTACTCAGCAGCTTCTGATTTAGCTTCAGGCTTAGCTTCAGAACGCTCTTCACGACGTGGAGCACGCTCTTCTTTTTGCTTAAGCATGATAGATTGCTCAGTGATCGCTGCTTTAGTACGCATGATCATGTTACGTAGAACTGCATCGTTGAAACGGAAAGCAGTTTCTAGCTCATCGATTACAGCTTGGTCAGCTTCAACGTTCATTAGAACGTAGTGAGCTTTGTGAAGCTTGTTGATTGGGTAAGCCAGTTGACGGCGGCCCCAGTCTTCTAGACGGTGGATTTTACCGCCAGCTTCAGTGATAGAACCAGTGTAACGCTCGATCATGCCAGCAACTTGCTCGCTTTGATCTGGGTGCACCATGAATACGATTTCGTAATGACGCATGGGTTGCTCCTTACGGATTATTCAGCTTCCACAAATGGCTCAGTCGTCCAGAGGAAGCAAGGAACTAAAGAAAATTGACTGAGTTTAAGGAGCACGAATAGTACAGAAAGGCCGCTAAATAGGCAAGTGATTATTTGCGCAGCGCGCGGGATATTTTTGTTTGGCTCGTGCCAGAAACGACAAAGGCTGCCAGCAAAGTGGCAGCCTTTAAAATCAGAGCGTTATAACGCTTATTTTTAGCACTTATTCTACTTGAGCAAGCTCAGTGCGCATTTGGTCGATCACTTGTTTGTAATCTGGCTGACTAAAAATCGCAGAACCCGCCACAAACATGTCCGCACCTGCTTCAGCAATTTCACGAATGTTGTCGACTTTCACACCACCATCAATTTCCAGACGGATATCGCGACCAGACTCATCGATCATCTTACGAACAGCGCGAAGTTTATCTAGCGTGTGAGGAATGAATGACTGGCCACCAAAGCCTGGGTTTACCGACATCAGTAGAATCAGGTCAACTTTGTCCATGATGAACTCAAGATGCGCAAGCGGTGTTGCTGGGTTTAATACCACACCCGCTTTACAGCCGTGTTCTTTGATAAGCTGAAGAGTACGGTCTACGTGATCAGAGGCCTCAACGTGGAAAGTGATCATTGATGCGCCAGCTTTTGCAAAATCAGGGATGATGCGATCTACCGGTTTCACCATTAGATGAACGTCGATTGGCGCAGTGATACCGTAATCGCGTAGCGCTTTACACACAGGAGCACCAAAAGTCAGGTTTGGTACATAGTGGTTATCCATAACATCGAAATGCACCACATCTGCACCCGCTGCGAGAACTTTTTCTACGTCTTCACCTAGACGTGCAAAATCAGCCGATAAAATGGATGGAGCAATAAGAAAATCTTTCATACCTGACCTCAGTAGTGACGAGCAAAACAGCAAACCAATTTGCGCGCAATTCTACCGAAGCCAGTGGGGAGATCCACTATTTAGAGAAAATAGTGTCAGAACTATGAAGCAGCGCTATCTGATTCCGGCGCTTTGAACAAGGCGAGCAGTTCGTCAACTTTGTTACGACCACTACCGTTTCGGCTAATGGTGCGTTTCACTTTCACCACACTTAAATCCGCACCGTGGTAAAGGCGGCGCGTTAATGTTGTGTCGTGGTTTGAAATCAACACCGGAATCCCACGCTCGGTAGCCGTTCTTTCTGCCATGTCGGCTAATGCCGCTTGGTCGTCCAACGTGAAACCATTACCTGCGTATGAAGTGAAGTTTGCCGTGTTTGAAAGTGGCGCATAAGGTGGATCGCAATACACAACGCTGCCCTTGCGCGCACGACGAAATGTTTCAGGATAACCTTCGCACACAAACGTGGCTTTTTTGGCTTTCTCAGCAAAAAACTCCAATTCCGCCTCTGGGAAATAAGGTTTTTTGTAAGAGCCAAACGGCACGTTGAAGCCACCTTTTTTGTTGTAGCGGCATAAACCATTAAAACCAAAGCGGTTCATGTAAAGGAACGCAAGTGAGCGATACATTACGTCATCGGTTTTATTAAACTCAGCACGAATGCTTAAGTACGCTTCTTTGCGATTGTTTTCGGCGACAAACCAGCGCTTCGCTTCTGAGATATATTCCTCAGGACGCTCTTTCAGCAGGTTGTAGAGATTAATCAGGTCGGGATTGATGTCTGCCAACAGATAGTGGTCATAGTCGGTATTAAGAAAAACCGAGCCAGCACCAACAAAAGGTTCAACCAGCTTTCGAGCCGGTGGCAAATGACGTTGGATGTCTTCAACCAGTCCGTATTTTCCTCCTGCCCATTTAAGAAAGGCTCGCTGCTTTTTCATCTACTGCTCTATCTATCGACCAAAAATTAAGGCTGCGGAATGTAACATATTTTTCAGCGAAGCTCAGGATTATTTCACGCGATCAATTTCTCGATGAACTTGGCCTAGCGATTTTGCCCATGGGCTCACCGACTTAAGTGAATCTGGCAGCTTCTCTACCGCGTCTCGAGCCATTTGAATTGTCGGATAATCTTGGTAAGTCACGATGTACCATTCCGTTCCACTGCGAACCGTCGGATAAATGCGTACCTTGTTATTCAGCTGATGCTCATCAAGAAAAGCTTGCACATCTTCCATTGATGTCATGGCTGCTAACTGCAAGGTGTACGCTCTTGGAGATAACGCTTTTAACTCTTCACGTGAAAACGAGAATTTGACGATAGGTTTACTTGAGGTCGTCTCTGTTTTCGCAACCTCTTCTGATGCGGCATCGCTTGGCTTCACCACTTTAATCAAAGAAGAGTTTGTCTCTGACTGGGTTTTCGCTTGAGGTTCAGCCCCTTCTACTAACGCTTTAATATTGTCTGTGTTCGCTTGCTCAGGCTTACCTTCTAACAGAGCATCAACCACGTCAGATTCAATCACTACACGCTGCTGGGTGTCATCATTTCCGACGCTTGCTACTTCTTCTGTCACCGTTGGTGGCAATGAGTTGGAATCGTCAGTCGCATCTGATAAATCGCCGTCATTTGGCAAGTCGTCAGTCACTGAGGTTAAATTAGATTCTGATGGCGAAAGAGTCGGCTCAGTGAGTGTCGGAATGGCAGTTTGCTCGATGCTTCCCGTGATCTGCTGCGCTTTGTCATCTGGGCTTGGCTGATTAAACATCCACCAATAACCACCAGCGGCCAGCAACAGTAGCACCAAAACCACTAATGCGATGTTGAGTGGCGATCCGACAATTGAACGGATAATGATCCTTTTTTCCACTTTCATCTCTCCTAATGCCATGATGTCACCCGGAATCGGGTCGACTTTCTTAAATGCATCTCGAACACGTTTCTCCGCATCGTCATCGACGTACCTAACCACTAGTGATTCGAAGAAACGACGCGCTTCCACTTCGGATAGCATATCGATATCAAGTTCAACTGGCTTAAGTTCTTGCCCATAACTCAATCGAGACAAGACCGACTCCAAACGCCCAGACTGAGTAAAAAGCAACACGTTGATCGTCCAGTTCGGCTTTTCATGCGCCTCTAAGACTAACGTCCATAACTCCGAAACGAGCGTTTCACTAAGTAAATGAGCGTCATCAATAACAATCGCAATATCGCAAGGCTCACCTTCGAGAATACGCTCTAGACTGTCGAGTAAAGGCTCTTGTTGATTAAACAATGCATCGGAAACCAGCTGACTCAAGATGAGGACGCGACGCTGCACGTCATCTTGGGTCGCATGGCAAAGTAACAAACATTGATTTTTGTTACTCGCACCCAGCTCAAGGTATCGTTGCGCCAGCCAAGATTTTCCATACCCATCAGGGCCATTGATCGCAATAAGGTTGGATCCAAAGTTAGTCAACAACTCCAATCTATCCAATAACTCGGTTTGAGAATCTAATTCCAGAACGTGAGCAAAACTCATCTAATAACCTTCTTAAACAACAAGAATGACGCCAGATGGCGTCATTACAAGGTTAAATACTGCGACCGAAATCAATAGCCTGCTGAATCACTTCTTGTGAAGTATCGGCTATCACTTCCGCACTGCCAATTCCGGTTGGTAGAACTAAGCGCAATTGACCTGACAGCACTTTTTTATCACGCATCATATGCTTGATAAAGTCATCAAAACTCATGCTGTCGGGTGTATGGACTGGCAATTTCGCTCTGCGCAACAATGCCACAATACGCTCAAACTGCTCTTCAGAAATCAGTCCACGCAGAAGTGACGTTTTGGCCGCCATCACCGTACCAGAAGACACCGCCTCACCATGTAACCAATTGCCGTAGCCTAATTCAGCTTCTATCGCATGACCGAAAGTGTGACCCAAATTGAGCAACGCTCGAATTCCAGACTCTTTTTCGTCTTGTGCAACCACTTCAGCTTTAATTTGGCAGCAACGTGCAATGGCATAGGTAAGCGCGTCTTCATCCAACGTGTATAAACGGTCTAAATTTTCTTCCAGCCAATCAAAGAATGCACCATCATAAATAATGCCGTATTTGATCACTTCAGCTATACCAGCAGCAAATTCACGCTCAGGTAGCGTCGATAAACAGTTGGTATCGATGATCACCGCTTTCGGTTGGTAAAATGCGCCAATCATGTTTTTACCTAGCGGATGATTGACTGCTGTTTTGCCGCCAACGGAAGAATCCACTTGGGACAACAACGTCGTTGGAATTTGGATAAAGTCCACACCTCGCTGATAACAGGCTGAAGCAAAACCGACGAGATCTCCGATTACACCACCACCGAGGGCGATAATGACCACATCACGAGCATAACTTCCCTCTAGCAGGAAATTCATGACTTGGTTAAACACATCCAGGTTTTTGTACTGCTCGCCATCAGGCAACTCAAGTAACGAAGCATCACAACCAAGTTGTTTTAGTTGATGAAGGATTTTATCGGCATACAAAGGTGCCACTGTGACATTACTGATCACAACGACTTTTTGATTGGTATTTTTGTTTGAGAGAACTTGAGAAAGGTACGCCGGGTCCTCAAACAACCCGGCGCCTATAGAGATTGGGTAGCTACGCTCTGCTAGATTGACCGTAATCCGTTCCATCGGTGTGCTCCAATTAAAAGAAGATAAGTACTTATCTCTCTTCTAGCATTTTTACGATCTGGTTGGCTACCACTTTTGCACTTTGATCGTCAGTGCGAACAGTGTAATCCGCTACTTCTTCGTATAACGGGTTACGTTCTTCAGCTAATTGCTCCAATACTTCACGAGGGTTGTCCGTTTGAAGTAGAGGACGCTTCTTGTCACGGTTAGTACGTGCAAGTTGCTTTTCAATTGTCGTTTCTAGGTAAACAACTACACCGCGAGCAGAAAGACGGTTACGGTTCTCTTTGCTTTTCACAGAGCCGCCGCCAGTTGCCAGCACGATGCCTTGTTCTTGAGTCAGATCTTCAAGTACCGCTTCTTCACGCTTACGGAAGCCTTCTTCACCTTCTACATCAAAAACCCAAGAGATGTCTGCACCAGTGCGTTCTTCAATCACTGTATCGGAGTCAACAAACTCCATATGCAGTTGCTGTGCTAGATGTCTACCAATTGTACTTTTGCCGGCGCCCATTGGGCCAACAAGGAAAATATTACGTTTCTCAGCCATGTTTAGCAGTAATTTACAACATTGATTCAATAAGATCGCCACAAGAAAACACAGCTAAACCGCTGTTCTACAAGGCTTGTGGCACCAGTTCCTCACAGATAATTCGTGATAAGACCCGAAATTATCCAAGCATGGTGCCACTAATGCAACTTTATTTTTGATCTAATCGCCTATTTACTTGATAGCCACTACTGAATAACGACCTTAGGCGTAACGAAAATTAGCAACTCACTTTTGCCAACGTTTTCGTAACTTCGGCGGAAAAGTGCGCCTAATAGCGGAAGATCGCCCAACAATGGCACTTTATCCACTGAGTTAGTAATGCTGTGCTGAAAAATACCACCGAGCACAACCGTCTCACCATTATTCACCAGAACTTGGGTGCCAATGCGCTGCGTATCAATTGCCATTGCCTCTCCTGTGCCCGTTTTCACTACCTTACCAGGTCGGTCTTGGGTCACACTCAGATCCAACACTAAACGATTGTCAGGTGTGATCTGCGGTGTCACCTTCAAGCTCAACACCGCTTTTTTAAAGGTCACTGACGTTGCACCACTCGATGAAGATTCTAGATAAGGAATTTCGGTACCTTGTTCAATGTACGCGGGCTTCTTATTGGTCGTGATCAATCGTGGGCTCGAAATGATTTCTGCTTTTGATTCTTGCTGCAATGCAGACAGCTCTAAGTCCAATAATGTATCAGAACCTAACTTTGCCACTTGAAACGCAATGCTCGCCGCATTCGGGTTGGTCGCGGCTAAATTCACATTAAGGAAATCATCGATACCAACACCATCACCCCCCTCTTCACCTTCGCCATCACCACCACCTTCGTACAAACCGATTGTCGCTAGGTTGTTCTCAATAGAGCCACCAACGGTGTTGTTACCATTAATAGAAGTGAAGCCCCAACGAATACCTAACTCGTCCATGTTACCTTCACTGATGGTCACAATTCGGGCTTCAATTTGTACTTGTTTGACTGGGATATCGAGCGATTCAATGATTTCGCGAATAACGGCGATGTTCTCTGGCAATTCTCTGATTAATAGCGAATTGGTTCGCTCATCAATGGTCATACTGCCACGCTCTGACAACATGCTAATGTTGCCTTCACCATTGATCATCTCTGCAATATCCGAAGCTTTAGCAAAATTGACTTTGATGATTTCTGATGAAAGTTCCCCCATTTCTTCCGTCAGCTTTTGTTTTTCTAACTGCTGCTTCTCGCGCAAATCCAGCTCATCGGTCGGGGCGACCAAAATCACGTTGCCATCAACACGCTTATCTAACCCTTTCACTTGCAAGATGATGTCGAGCACTTGCTGCCACGGCACACCATCAAGACGCAGTGTAAGGTTGCCTTCGACAGAATCCGAAACCACCAAGTTAAACTGGTTGTAATCTGCAATCAGCTGCAAAACGTTACGCACAGGAATATCTTGGAAGTTAATCGAGATCAGCTTGCCTTCTTTTTCTAAGATGCTCTTGTCTGGCACTTTTTCATTTGGTTTAAGCTTGCTGACAGTGATTTCAAGATAACGCCCCGTCAAACGATAGTCATGCGTGTATTCTTCATCGATATACGCAACTAATCGTGTGGTGGAGGTATCGCGGAACACTTCCACACTTTCCACCACCGTCGCGAAATCTTTCACGTCGAGAAGGTAAAGCTGTTCGTCTTTTACCGACGTGTTCATTAAATCAATGCTTAATCCTTCTTGAACACGTTTAACATCAACAATAGCCGCCGGGGATGCAAGCTCCACCACAATCACGGCATCTTTGCTTTTGTTAGTGCGAAAGTCGATGCTCTTGAGCGCATTAGACTGTACATCTTCTGCTGCTGCTAAAGGGGCTAGAAGTAAAAACAACCATAAGGAGAAGAGCCCAGTAAGCATCCTTGGTGTACGTGTTAATCCTTGTCTCATTTTCATTACTCAATATCAAAAATAAATGCAGCTATATCTATCTCAAAGCCAACTTAACTTTACGTTTTTGCCAGCACCCCAAACCATCGGGCAAGGTTTCATTAATCAACAAATAGGAGTGGGTAACATGGGTGACCTTACCGTTATTACGCCCGAGGTATTGACCTGGTTTCACTTTGTAAACCGTGCCATTCGGGGCTTGTACTAAACCAGAAACGGTGTTCCCCATACCCATCACTCCTTTTAAACGAAGTTGGCTGAGTGGGAATTTTTCTAACTTGCCAGATCTCGCTCGGTTCGGCGGTTGCCAACAATCTTTTCTCGCCACAGGTTGAGTCGCGATGGTCGCCTCTTTGGGCAATTCGAAAGGAGCACGCATCACTTCTGGGGCATACGCTACTGCGATGTATTTGTCAGCAGGTTTGAGCTTCTCCACATCTCGTCGCGCCTGACTCTCAACACCACGAATAAAATCCGTTAATGATTCATCATTCGCCTGGCACCCGACCAATAGAGCGCTTACCAACACCATCAGCAAAGATTTATTTCTCATCTTTCTTTTCCTCAGGCTTGAACTGATAAGTGTTTGCTCTCACTCGGAAGTGCAAAGTTTCACTCTCTTGGCTGACACGCTGCCAAGTCACATCTTTAAAGGTGATGATTCGTGGCAATGTGGCAATGGCCTGTGAAAAACGACCGATATCGTGGAAATCACCTGTTAGCTCGATATTTAGTGGCAATCGATACAGGAAGTTTTCAGATTGCTTTTCTCCCCAATCGATTCGAGTAAACGTTAACTTGTTGTCGATACCGAGTTCGTTTACCGACGCCAACATTGTGGCCAACTCTTTTTGTGCCGGTAGTTGTTGCAACAGCAACTCATAACGCGTAGTGAGCTCGTCCAGTTGAGATTGCAATTGAGGCAATGCAGCCACCTTGTTGGCTTTTATGCGCAATGCCACTTTTAATGTTTGCTCCTCTTGAATCAAATTGTTCAAGCGAGCCTCTTCTGGCTTTAAGTAAAACCAATAACCAAACCCTTGGATAAGAAGAACAAGCAGGCAGATCACTACAAGCTGAGGCAGTAATGGCCATTCAGCAATCTCATCCATTTCTAGATCTTGCCAATTAACCATGTTGTTTTCCCTCTTTCTGCTCTTCTACCGTGTTAAACATAAAGGACACTTTAAAGGTCTGAAACTCTTTACCGAAACGGGCTTTTCCGTGCACGATAGAGTGCATTTCAACGTCCAGTAGCTTGGCAGAACGCTCCATGTTATCGAGCATGGTTGCTAGCCGAGGTGTACTGTCTGAAATACCTGAGATTTCAATTTCTAGATCGTTCATTTTGATCTTGTCGACATACACGCCTTCTGGAATAACAGCAGGCATGAGGTTCATAAAATCAGTGGTTTTATTCCGACCATTTTGCAACGCTTCCACAACTTTCAAGCGTTCCAAGATTTTGCTGTGTTCAAGCTCCGCGATCTTCATCGCTTCTATCCGCTTATCTAGATCGGAAATGTACGTTGTTAGATAGTCGAGTCGCTCTTGTTGAAGATCTTGTTGATACTCATAATATTTGCCAACGCCCCACTGAATCCCCAACGCCACCATGACGCCCAATACCACTAAACCGACAAATCGACGACGATGCTCTTCCCTTTGATTTTCGCGCCAAGGCAATAAGTTAATGCGATAAAGCACGCACACCTCCTAACCAATGAATGCCACGGACCGCCAGCCCTGCAGCTGTCGAAAAATGTTGCCAATCAGCCGCTCGTCGCTTGCGTTTCGACACTTTCATTTCAAACAGTCCGAGTGGGTTTAGCAACTCGCACTCCAATGCCAACTGATGCGAGAGCTCTTCTGCCAACATTGGCGTCGATGCCCCCTCGCCCGATAACCAAATGCCTTTGATGTTTTGCGAACCATTGATCGAGGTATAGAGCTGCATTTGACGTTTTACGCGCTCAACCACTTGACGATTGAACTGTTCCGTTTTGGCTTGAGCATCATCAGAGAGTAAGTCTTCTTGTGACGTCCCCATTGAAATACGAGTACCGCACGCAAACTCCTTATGAAACAGTTCGCCTTGCTCGGTAAACATGGTGAATGAACTCGCTAGCGAGCCGATGTCTAACAAACAGTATTTGTTTTTTTCAGGAAAACGCTCTGCGGCAAGCTTCCAGATATGACCTAGGCTTTGAGAGTGCACGTCAACCAACACAGGCTTTAAACCAGACTGTTGTAACGCCTCAACTCGGCTTTCAACCACATCTTTGCGCGTAGCGAATACTTGATAACTGTCCGTTCCACGCATCCCTTCTTCAGCACGAAGGCGTACAAAATCCAAACTCAGTTCTTCCACAGGAAAAGGAGATTGATGAGAAAAAGCTTGTACCACTGCAAACTCGATTTCGCTCTCATCAAGGCTTTGTTCGATTTGCAGTTTCTTGCTAATAACTGAGTTGTCTGGAACAGAAATTGCCACTCGCTTGGCCCCAAAAGGCAGATCTTTTTTCATCTGCTTTAGGGTCTTTACAATTTCTTGATGATTTATAGTGTTATTTTCAGCGACAATACCTTCCTTAAGTAATATTTCTTTGTAACCCAGTAAGGCGTATTGATCGCCAATGGGTTTAAGTACTACGGCTTTGAGGCTGTTATGGCCAATATCTATGCCGGTAACGATTAGCTTATCCATCTCTACTCTCGCTCCGAAATTTCTTCGCGCAAAGGTTGTTATTAGCACCCAAATAAGAGTTAATATCTCTATGTGCTAAATTTTTGACCTAAGAGTACAAGGGTTTGCCGTTACACAGCCTCAACCAATCAGGGATTCTCCGGTGAAGTTCATAAAGCGTTTATTATTTTTAACATTGATTTGCATAATTCTTGGAGTCACCACAATTTTTGGCTTCTATCAGTACGTGAAGCCGGAATTGCCAGATGTTGCAACTCTAAAAGACGTTGAATTACAAACACCTATGCAGGTATTTAGTCAAGACGGGAAGCTGATCGCACAGTTTGGTGAAAAGCGTCGTATTCCTGTTACTTACGATGAAATTCCTCAAGATCTAATTCACGCACTGATCGCCACCGAAGACAGCCGTTTTTACGAGCACCCTGGTATCGATCCAATCGGTATTACTCGTGCAGCTGTCGTGGTTGCTCTTTCCGGCTCAGCAAAGCAAGGTGCGAGTACCATCACTCAGCAGCTAGCGCGTAACTTCTTCTTATCTAACGAGAAGAAACTAATGCGTAAGATCAAAGAGATCTTCATTGCCATTCACATTGAGCAACTGCTGAGCAAGCAAGAGATCATGGAGCTTTACGTTAACAAGATCTTCCTTGGCTATCGCTCATACGGTTTTGGTGCAGCAGCTCAGGTGTATTTTGGTAAGAGCCTAAATGAGCTCTCGCTTAGTGAAATTGCGACACTTGCGGGGATGCCAAAAGCCCCTTCAACCATGAACCCAATTTACTCGCTAGAACGTGCAACAAAACGTCGTAACGTTGTGCTAATGCGTATGCTCGATGAAAAGTACATTACGCAAGAGCAATTCGATGAAGCACGTAACGAACCAATCATTGCTCGTTACCACAGTGCAGAAATTGAAGTGTCTGCGCCTTACGTTGCCGAGCTTGCACGTGCATGGGCAGTAAAAGAGTACGGTGAAGAGAAAGCCTATACGTCGGGTTTGAATATCTACATGACGGTTGACTCTAAACTGCAAGACGCTGCCAATAACGCTGCGGTAAACAACCTAATGGCTTATGACGAGCGTCATGGCTACCGCGGCGCAGAAAAAGTGTTGTGGAAAGAAGGGGAAGCCGCTTGGGATGCAGAACAAATTGAGAAGCATCTAAAAGGCCAGCCAACTTACGGCGATCTTTACCCTGCTGTCGTGACAAAAGTGGAAGGCAAAACAGCGCAAGTTGTTGTGAAAAATAACGACGCACAAACCATCCCTTGGACTGGCATGAACTGGGCACGCAAATTCCTCACCGATAACCGTCAAGGTTCAACGCCAAAATCTGCACAAGAGGTTTTAGCTGCAGGTGAACAAATTTGGGTTCGCGAGCTAACGACCACCGATGAAGATGGCAACACTCAAAGTAGCTGGAAGCTAAGCCAAGTGCCTAGCGCGAACACCGCATTTGTCGCGATGAATCCTGAAAATGGCGGCATTTTGTCACTAGTAGGTGGTTTTAACTTTGTTCACAGCAAGTTTAACCGCGCAACCATGTCCGTGCGTCAGGTTGGTTCTAGTATCAAACCATTTATTTACTCAGCCGCTATCGATAAAGGCCTAACGTTAGCAACTCTAATCAACGATGCGCCAATCAACAAATGGGACGCAGGTTCAGGATCGGCATGGCGACCAAAGAACTCGCCTCCAACTTACGGCGGTCCAACTCGCCTTCGCATTGGCTTAGCGCAATCGAAAAACGTAATGGCGGTTCGTACCTTACGTGAAGTGGGTCTGGATGAAACTCGTCAGTACCTAACTCGCTTTGGATTCGATATCAACGAAGTACCTCGCTCAGAAACTATCGCATTGGGTGCGGGTAGCTTAACGCCAATGAAAGTGGCACAAGGTTACTCGGTTTTTGCAAACGGCGGTTACTATGTTGAGCCGTTCTACGTCGAACGCGTTGAAGATGCATTTGGCGAAGTTTTGTTTAAAGCCAACCCTAAGAGCGTTTGTCATCAAGATTGCCCACAAATGAGCCCACAACCAGAAATGGATCGCTTTGCCAGTGAGTTCGGTGAGCAAGACGTTGCCGTTGATGGCCAAGCTCCAGAGAACGCACTAGAAAATGATGAACCAAAATACGCACCACAAGTGATCTCTGAACAAAACGCATTCTTGATGCGTGAAATGATGTACAGCAACATCTGGGGTGGCGGCAACTGGCGTGAAGGAACTGGCTGGAACGGTACCGGCTGGCGTGCGCAAAAACTTGAGCGTCGTGATATTGGTGGTAAAACTGGTACGACTAACGATTCAAAAGATGCATGGTACAACGGTTATGGTCCGGGCGTGGTTGCTATTGCATGGGTGGGCTTCGATGATCACTCACGCGCGTTAGGCCGCACGACGGTGAACAGCAATTTGGGTCAAGGCCAAGTATCTGGTGCTGAATCAGGTGCGAAAACAGCAGAACCAGCATGGATTGACTTTATGCAAGTGGCATTGGAAGGCAAGCCAGAACAAGGCAAGAATATTCCAGATGACATCGTGCGCGTTCGCATCGATCGCAACAGCGGTCTGCTGACTCATAAAGTGGATAGCACGTCCATGTTTGAATACTTTGAGAAAGGCACGGAGCCAACCGAATACGTTGGTAACAGCCTCGAAGACAGCATTTATTCAAGCGGTTCTGGTGGCACAACGGAAGAGTTGTTCTAAACCAAACGAAAAAAAAGATAAGGGGAGAGCGTTGGCTCTCCCCTTTTTTATAACGTTAAGCGGCCATAGAAGATGGCTGCGACTCTAGAATTGCTTTGATTTTCGCTGCTAATGCTTCAAAACGAGCACGCAACGGAGAGCCAGGGCGGTACGCCAAAACAATGCTGCGTGAAGGCGTAGGGTTGACGGCAGGAATGTAGCAAACGCCATCTTTTTGTTTTTCGGCTGGAATAGAAAGCTGAGGCAACAAAGTAATACCCGCTCCCGCAGCAACCATATTACGCAAAGTTTCTAAACTGGTGGCTTTAAAGCGCTCATCATCTTTTGCTCCTGCCGCAAAGCAGAAACCTAACGCTTGGTCGCGTAAGCAATGTCCATCACCTAAAGCCAGCACAGTCTTCCCATTGAGCTCCAACATATCAACCTGGTCGAGCTGTGCCCATTCATGACCACATGGTACAGCAACACTAAGCGGTTCGTTGTACACTTCAATCTCTTTAAATGGGGCAGTTTCCGCCACAGAAGCCAATACCAAACAGTCCAGCTTCCCTTCCTCTAGCTGACGAACCAACTGATGAGTTTGAGCCTCATGCAGGAACAGCTCAAGCTCAGGGAACTCTTCTTTCAGCTGTGGAAGAATTTTAGGCAATAAGTACGGGCCAACTGTCGGAATAAAACCGATGTGCATTGGACCGGTCATCGCCCCACTCTGTCCGCTGGCCATATCTTTAAAGGTTTTCACCTCACTCAGAATGCGTTTAGCTTGATCCACCAGCTGTAAGCCAGAGTCGGTGAACAACACTCGGCGGCTGCTTCTTTCTAACAATGCCGTGCCGAGTTCATCTTCCAGCTTACGTATTTGACCACTAAGCGTTGGCTGACTGACAAAACACGCCTCTGCCGCTTTGCGAAAATGCTTGTGCTCCGCCAGTGCGACTAAGTACTCAAAATCCCGAATATTCATAACACACGATTCGCTTCTATTTGATGATAGTCAATGTCTATCAAAACCATAGCATCAAACGATTAGAGCTATCAAAGGATTTTTACAATAATGGGCTCAACAAAACGAAACAGAGCCAAACGACAAGTCACGCTCTAAACGCTTCACTCGAATATTTTAAAGGAATCAATATGTTTGTATCTAAAGAAGGTCAAAACGTACCACAGGTTACTTTCCCGACTCGCCAAGGTGATACTTGGGTGAACGTTACCTCGGATGATCTATTCAAAGGTAAAACCGTGATCGTATTCAGTTTGCCTGGAGCGTTTACACCAACTTGTTCTTCTAGCCACTTACCTCGTTACAACGAGCTATTCCCTGTGTTCAAAGAACACGGTGTTGATGAAATTTTGTGTATTTCGGTAAACGACACATTCGTTATGAACGCTTGGAAACACGACCAAGAAGCCGAGCACATCACCTTTATTCCAGATGGTAATGGAGAGTTCACCGATGGCATGGGCATGCTCGTGGACAAAAATGACATCGGCTTTGGTAAACGTTCTTGGCGTTACAGCATGCTGGTAAAAGATGGTGTGATTGAAAAGATGTTTATCGAACCAAATGAACCAGGAGACCCGTTCAAAGTATCGGATGCCGACACTATGCTGAACTACATCGCACCAGAGTACAGAACTCAGGAATCGATCACTGTATTTACCAAGCCTGGTTGTCCTTTCTGTATGAAAGCCAAACAAAACTTGATTGATCACGGTCTTCAATATGAAGAAGTCATTTTGGGGAAAGATGCAACTTCCGTCAGTCTTCGTGCTATTACAGGCCGTACGACCGTCCCGCAAGTATTCATCGGCGGTAAACACATCGGTGGTAGCGAAGAGCTAGAAACTTACCTAGGCTAACCTGTCCATAGCCTACACCCCCGGTCTCCGGCGTCTTTGACTCGGAGGCCACCCTGTTTCTTCCCGCTCAAATCTAAGTCCTTAGTTCTTAAATCGTTCTACTACCTGAATCAACGATTTTAAATACAACACTTTTTGTTCATCATAACGTCTTGTTTCTATTCCCAAGCCAAATACAAAAAAACCTCGCAGATACGAGGCTTTTTTCTGGACTAGAGTTTCATGGATTACATCATCGCATAACGACTCACTAGCACAATCGCGGTGAACCCAATGGTGAAAAATCCCCCGGCAAGTCCTAGTGCTACTCTCAGTTCTGTCGACATTATCTTTTCCTATTTTCGGCTGACGCGGCACCATACACCAGTTACGTGCTACAGAATTTCATCCAAGCTAATTTTTCATTTTTGGGTCCGTACCACCTAACAAGCGCACATGGTAAAGCCTATTCATCTTCTGCTAATCTTGGGCAAGTTGAATTGAGGTAAACATCATGGCTTGTCGTAGCTGCCAAGAACATTGGTTTTGGAAAAAGATCGGTCGTTGTCAACGATGCATGGATCAATTGACCGTACTTTCAGTTGTGTGTTGGATCATTTGGTGGTTTGCTTTTCGCGATCACCCACAAAGCATTGAATCGATCGCCCTGATCTTTGCGGGCTTTGCATTTAACATTTTATTGTTTCTGCACTTATGGATGCGTTTTGTCATCTTGCCGTGGCAGCGTCGTCGCGGGAAACAGAATGGAGAGGATCACCACAAATGACAGATAGAAAAAAGCCCCAAAATCAATCTCGATTCTGGGGCTCTCTTAGATTCTTCTAAGAAAAAGCAGTGGTACTTTAATAGACCGAGCTTCCTCTCAAAGGTTCAAAGTTTTTTCGATTTTTTTAGCAAAAACTTATGTAAATGATCGTTCTCTAATGATATCTGTTTAAATACTAACAAAATCAATACGCTATGCGACATGACTGCGTTGGATGATCTGTTCAACTAAATTGATCTCTAACGCCACTTCATCACAGGCATGTTGACGCGGGCATTGGTCGCAATCTTTCAACACTTTTTCTGGCAACAGAGACTTAGATGTTGGCAAGAAACTCTGCTTCATAAAGAACTCTGGCGTACGTGTTAGTACGAAGACTTTCTTAATCGCCATTTGACGTGCTTTATCCACCAAATAGTTCACAATCGCGCTGCCTTGCCCTTGTCCTTGCCAACCCGCCTCAATACCGAGCGAGCGAATTTCCGCAAGTCCAGAGTCATACACATACAGAGATGCGCAACCAGTCACTTCACCATGATGTTCAGCAACGGCAAATGAGCCAATGTCGCGAACGAGTTCATTACGAGAACGAGGTAAGTTTTCGCCCATATTCGCCCAGTACGCAACCATGCCCTCAAGCGTTTCGATATCCGTTAAACGTGCAGGACGTACTTTAACGGCCGAACTATCACGCTGCGCCAAACGCTTGTCCGCTTGATCAACGGCATAAGCGACTTGTTTTGGTGACACGCCACCAAGCGCGCTACGTTTTTCTAGACAAGACTCAATCGTTAGGATGTCGTACACATCGTTGTCGATGACGTCAGAGAACTCTTGTAACTCTTGCAGTGACAGCTCTTCCAGTGCACAACCTTTGGCAATCGCGCCAACGACAGCCACACCGACAATATGATGCGCTTCTCGGAAAGGAATGCCTTTCGCGACCAAGTAGTCCGCTAATTCTGTGGCATTGGCGTAGCCTTGTTTCGCGGCTTCTAACGTACGTTCGCCATTAACCTTAATCCCATCGAAACACAACGCTGCCATTTCCATACAGTCGTTCCATGTATCAAGAGCATCGAACAAACCTTCTTTGTCTTCTTGCATGTCTTTGTTGTACGCCAGTGGCAGGGCTTTGACTGTCATCATCATGCCAGCAAGTGCGCCGTACACGCGACCAGTCTTACCACGAATGAGCTCTAGCGCATCTGGGTTTTTCTTCTGTGGCATCAATGACGAGCCAGACGTCACTGTATCTGCCAACTCAATGAAGTTCGACTCACCTGAGTTGTAGAAAATCATATCTTCCGCGAGACGTGACAAGTGCAGCATAGAAATAGAAGCGACAGACATCAGTTCCATCACATGGTCACGATCCGATACCGAATCGAGTGAGTTACGCGTAGCACGGTGAAAACCAAGATTATGCGCCAGTTGTTCACGATCAATTGGGTAAGCTGTACCAGCTAACGCGCCAGAACCTAGCGGACAGGTATCTAAACGTTGCAGCGCATCACTCAGACGTGAGTAATCACGCTCAAACATTTCAACATACGCCAAACACCAATGAGCAAACGTCACAGGCTGAGCACGTTGTAAGTGAGTATAACCAGGCAAAACCGTACCTTGATGCTGTTTCGCCACTTGCACCATTTGCGATTGCAGACGATCAAGTGCAATAAGAAGTTGCTGCCCTTGCTGACGACACCAAAGCTTTAAGTCGGTCGCCACTTGGTCGTTACGAGAACGACCAGTGTGCAGCTTTTTACCTAAGTCGCCGACTTTGCTGATCAACTGCTGTTCCACCCACGAGTGAATGTCTTCAGCATCAGAGCGTAAAATCTGATGCGGATCTTCCATCACTTCGAGTTTCAACTCATTTAAAGCGAGCTCGAGCTTTTGCTGCTCTTCTGCTGATAATACACCAACCGAAAGCAATGCTTTAGACCACGCAATTGAGCCTACGATATCTTGCTCAGCCAATCGGTAGTCGAAACGCAACGAATCGTTGAACTCTTTGAATCTGGTATCTGCCGCTTGGGTAAATCTTCCGCCCCATAATGCCATTGCGTCTCTCCTGATGACTATTGCTTACTCTAACGTGTCTAATGAGTGATGACGAAATCGGTGGTCATTTGCTCACTTTTTCTTATACGCCAACGTTACGGCAATTCAATATAAAAATAAAGTATAAATTCAATATTTTTACATATATATTCACCCCCACTTAATTTGCGACTCTTTGGGTAATAAAAAAAGACCCGCCATATGTTGGCAGGCCTTTATTCAATCCGAGATGGGGAGTGATTATTTTTTCTGGCTATTCAATGCACGAATACGGCTTGATAGCGAGTAAAGACGGATGAAGCCACCAGCATGACTTTGATCGTAAACCTCATCTTCACCAAAAGTAGCGAACTCTTCTGAGTACAAGCTGTTGTCAGAACGTTTTTGCGTTACCGTTGCTTGACCTTTGTATAGCTTAACAACCACTTCGCCATTGACGTCTTGTGCTAGCTCTTCTGAGGCAGCAAGAATCGACTTACATAGCGGTGTAAACCAACGACCGTCGTACACAAGGTGAGAGGCTTTTAGACCAAGTTCTTCACGGAACTCGAATGACGATTTGTCTAGCACCAATTGTTCAACTGCGCGCAGAGCTTCCATCATGATGGTACCTCCCGGAGTTTCGTAACAGCCACGAGACTTCATTCCCACCAAACGGTTCTCTACGATATCAATACGACCCACACCGTGTTTTGCGCCTTTTTCGTTTAAGTAAACTAGCGCGTTGTATGGTGTCATCGCTTCACCATCCACTGCCACAACTTCACCTTTTTCGACTTTCAACGTAACGTATTCAGCTTCATTTGGCGCTTGTTCAGGGTCAACGGTCCAGACCCAGCAATCTTCGTTTGGTGCATTCCATGTATTTTCTAGCACACCACCTTCAGTAGAAATGTGCCATGCGTTCGCATCACGTGAATAAATCTTCGTTAGAGACGCTGAACAAGGAATGTTACGCTCTGCAAGGTAATCCAGACATTGTTCGCGGCTCACTAAATCCCACTCACGCCATGGAGCGATAACGTGTAGATCTGGTGCTAACGCAGCAAACGCGCCCTCGAAACGCACTTGGTCGTTACCTTTACCAGTACAGCCGTGACACAATGCGTCCGCGCCCACTTTACGTGCAACTTCAACCTGCGCTTTAGCAATGATAGGACGCGCCATTGATGTACCCAACAGGTATTTACCTTCGTAGTAAGCACCGGTTTTTAGTGTTGGGTAGATGTAGTCTGCTACCATTTCTTCTTTTAGGTCAGCGATGTAGCACTCTGATGCGCCAGATGCTTTTGCTTTCGCTTCGATGCCTTCAAGCTCTTCAGCACCTTGACCTACATCGGCCACGAAAGCGACGACTTCACAGTCATAATTCTCTTTTAGCCACGGGATGATTACTGAAGTATCTAGACCGCCTGAGTATGCGACTACCACTTTATTTACGTTCACTTTGCTCATGTTTTTTCTCCAAACTTAACTGGCGCTGCGCTCGGCGGTCAGTGCCAACCACTTCCTAATGTTGAATTCTTTAACTGTTTTGCTTCCGCTTATTGAGGCAGAAACTGTGTTCCAATACTTTCACCAGCAAATAACTGCGTGAGTTTTTCTGGGTAGCGCCACGTCGCCACTTCTATCGGACGACCAAGATCGTTTGCGGCTTCGAGAGCAGCTTTCACTTTGACGATCATCCCATCAGTGATCACTTGGCCTTCGATCAGCGCATTGGCTTCTTTCTCAGATAAGCTTTTAAGCAGATGACCTTTGCCATCTAACACACCGCTTACATCTGACAACAGCACCAACTCCGCGTCCAAAGCACCTGCGACGGCAACCGCTGCTTGATCCGCATTCACGTTCATCATTTGACCTTCAGTCGTGAGACCAATAGAGCTGATGATAGGCAGTGCGCCCGTATTTAAAATCGCTTGAAGTAGGCCTGAATCACCCGGCGTCGCTTTGCCCACCGCGCCTAATTCAGGGTCTAACTCTTCGACGTGACAAAGACCACCATCCGCTAGGCTCAAGCCCACCGCATTCAAACCATCGGCAATCGCTTGACCTTGCAGTAACTTATTTGCCGTTCCAGCCAGCGCACCGGCAATGACTGGAATTTGATCGTATGGCGTCACACGTAGACCATGTTTCTTTACGGTCTTAAGTTGAAGTTTCGCCATCAACTCATCCACCAAGTAGCCACCGCCATGAACGATGGCGATTTGTCGCTGCGCCGACTTCTGGTATGCCGCGATGGCACCAAACAGTTGGCTTAAGGTTTGAGTGCAAGATAAAGCCGCACCGCCTAGCTTAATGACTAAAGGAGCTTGATTGGTTTGCGTCATTGCTTTTCCCTCTTTCAACGACTATAGCAACGCTGTCAGTTCTGGGTAACCGTAATGAATATTTAAACACTGCATCGCTTGACTCGATGCACCTTTAAGTAGGTTGTCGATGGCCGAAATAACAATGATGTGTTCGCCTTGCACCCTCCAGCCGATATCGCAAAAAGGGGTATTTTCAACATCCTGAATACGTGGAATGCCATCACCTTTGAGGCGTACGGCTGGCTTACCTTGATAAGCTTGTTCAAAAGCTTGAGCAACTTGTTGCTCCGTTACACCTTGCGCCAACTTCATCGTGACAGTAGCAAGAATGCCGCGTTTAAAGTTGCCAAGATGAGGAGTAAAAATCACATCACATCCTAAATGCTGGGCAATTTCTGGTTGGTGACGATGATTGAATACACCGTAAGGCTGAAGGCTAACCTCACAAAAACTGTTGGTCATTGAGGCTTTACGCCCTGCACCAGAGACACCGCTTGTCGCGTTAATGACTGGCCATTGCTGAGTATCCAGCAAGCCACTGACAAGTAGTGGTTTAATTGCCAATTGCGACGCCGTTGGGTAGCAGCCAGCTACCGCAACTAAAGGAGCGCTTTTAATCTCTTCTTGGTTCCACTCCGCTAAGCCATACGCCGCTTTATCTAGCCAGTTGTTGAATTGATGCTCAAAGCCGTAAAAGGTGTCGTAAAAGCCATCGCTTTTGACACGAAACGCGCCGGACAAATCAAAGACCTGACATCCAGCGTCGAGAAAGATAGGAGCAAGATCATGGCTGACCTCATGAGCCGTAGCTAAAAAAACCACATCAGAGTCTTGCGCAACTTGCTTTGGATCGGTCAACGCATTCACCACCATATCGACCACGTTCGCCAATTTACCGTGTAACTGTGCAATGGTTTTTCCTGCATCGACACTGTTGGCGGAAACGTATAAACCTGATAGCGTGAGTTGTGGGTGTTTATTAACCATGAACGCTAACTCTGCGCCGGTGTAACCGCTGGCTCCGATAATTGTGGTTTTTAGCATTGTGTGACATCCATATACTTAAAGCTCAAAATGATTATTCATATTTAAAATTAGCTTTATTTTGATTTTTTATTCATTAAATATGAGTTAATATGTGTTTTACATTTTTGTGCTCTGTCTGTCAATAGGAGAATTGAAGAATCCATGCAATTACCAACTTTTCTAGAGGTCTATGAAGGACTCATTAGTACCTCTTCGATCAGCTCGACTGATCCAAGCTGGGATCAAGGCAATGCCAAAGTGATCGAGAAACTCGCCACTTGGTTTAAAGATCTTGGTTTTCACGTTGAGGTGATCGAAGTCGAATCAGGCAAACACAATATGATTGCACGCATGGGCGAAGGCGAAGGCGGTCTTTTGCTTGCTGGGCACAGCGATACCGTGCCATTTGATGAAGGACGCTGGAGCTTTGATCCCCATAAGCTCACTGAGAAAGACAACCGCTTCTACGGTCTGGGTACTGCAGACATGAAAGGCTTCTTTGCTTTCATTTATGAAGCAGTAAAAAAAGTGGATTGGAGCAAGCAAAACAAGCCGCTTTACGTATTGGCCACCTGTGATGAAGAAACTACCATGCTCGGTGCAAGACACTTCACCACAAACGCGCCGTTCAAGCCGGATTACTGCATCATTGGAGAACCCACTAGCTTAGTTCCTATTCGTGGCCACAAAGGGCATGTCGCCAATGCGATTCGGGTTACCGGTAAATCCGGCCACTCCTCTGACCCAGCTTTGGGCGTCAACGCGATTGAAATCATGCATGAAGTGTTGTTTGCGATGATGCAACTGCGCGACAAACTCATTAAAGAGTATCACCACCCAGGATTTGCCATCCCTAGTCCAACGTTGAACTTAGGCCATATCCATGGCGGTGATAGTGCCAACCGTATTTGTGGTTGTTGCGAGTTGCACTATGACGTTCGCCCATTGCCGGGCATCAGTTTGGACGGTTTAGAAAACATGCTGCGCAGCGCACTACAAGAAGTAGAAGCTAAATGGCCGGGACGAATCGACATCGTACCGTTGCATGAGCCAATTCCAGGATATGAATGTCAGCACGATCATCCATTTATCGGTGGTGTTGAAGAGATCTGTCAAACCAGTTCGCAAACCGTCAACTACTGCACGGAAGCGCCTTTCTTGCAGCAACTGTGTCCGACTCTGGTACTTGGCCCTGGTTCTATCGAACAAGCGCACCAACCAGATGAGTTTCTCTCCTTTGATTTTATCGACCCAACCATTGATGTGCTCTCAAAGGCGATGGTTAAGTATTGTTGTTGATTGAGTTTAAAAAAAGCCTTTATGCAGCTCCGATGAGCTGCATATTTTGGCTCTCAAAGCACAAGGTTTTATGCACCGTTAACACGAATTTAACTTGTTATTTTGTAATTAATTTTCACTTTTAATTCTATGCTCGTCGAAACTTTGCTCTAAATCAGGAGAGACGCCGAATAATTGCAAACTTAGTCTGCTTTATTTGACTAGAACTGGTGCTTTTCGCTAGATTGGAGTCTTAACAAGGACAATGGATGTAGTTTTTTTACGAGGCAGGACGACAATGAACGAGAAATACGCCGCACTTAAAAGCAATGTGCGCATGTTAGGCCACTTACTGGGTAACACGATTCGCGATGCCCACGGCGAAGAAATCTTCGAGAAAGTGGAGACCATTCGTAAATTATCCAAATCGGCTCAAGCAGGTAATCAAGCAGACAGGGAAAGCTTGATAGAAGAAATCAAACACCTACCCGATGAGCAACTAACGCCAGTCACCCGTGCGTTTAACCAATTTCTAAACCTCACCAATATTGCCGAGCAATACCACACCATTTCACGTCACTGTGAAGAGCACATCTGTGAACCAGACGCGATCAACTCGCTGTTTTCAAAACTGGTACAAAACGATGTTAGCAAACTCGATACGGCTCAAGCGGTACGTGATTTGAATATTGAACTGGTATTAACCGCGCACCCAACGGAAATCACTCGCCGCACCATGATCAATAAACTGGTCAAGATCAACGAGTGTTTATCCAAACTAGAACTCAGCGACCTGTCTTCTAAAGAACGCAAAAAAACAGAGCGTCGCTTAGAGCAACTTATCGCACAAAGCTGGCATTCTGACGTGATTCGTCAACAACGCCCTACTCCATTGGATGAAGCGAAATGGGGCTTTGCCGTAGTAGAAAACTCACTGTGGGAAGCAGTGCCAGATTTCCTACGTGAAATGAATGATCGTCTGAAGTCTTACCTAGGTGAAGGTTTACCAATTGATGCTCGTCCAGTGCATTTCTCTTCTTGGATGGGGGGTGACCGTGATGGCAACCCGTTCGTTACTCATAGCGTAACGCGTGAAGTACTGCTTCTGTCTCGTTGGAAAGCCGCTGACCTTTATCTCAATGACATCAATGAATTGATCAGCGAACTCTCTATGACCGTTTCTAACGATCAAGTTCGTGAACTTGCTGGTGAAGATCAACATGAACCATACCGCGCAATCCTGAAACAACTACGTGCTCTGCTCAATGAAACCAAAGATATTCTTGATGCGAAGATCCACGGTCAAAAACTGGCAGTCAAAGCACCGCTACAAAAAGTTGAACAGCTTTGGGATCCTCTGTACGCGTGTTACCAATCACTGCATGAGTGCGGCATGGGCGTCATCGCTGACGGTTCGTTGCTAGATACGCTGCGTCGTGTGAAAGCGTTTGGCGTTCACCTAGTTCGTCTTGATATCCGCCAGGAAAGTACGCGCCACGCAGATGTACTCTCTGAGCTGACTCGATACCTCGGCATTGGTGATTACGAACAGTGGAGCGAGCAAGATAAAATTGCTTTCCTCACCAATGAACTTGCGTCTAAACGTCCGCTACTGCCACGCGATTGGGAACCATCAGAGCCTGTCAAAGAGGTTTTAGACACCTGTAAGATCATCGCTCTGCAACCGCGCGAAGCGTTCGGTGCTTACGTCATCTCAATGGCTCGTACCGCCTCAGACGTACTCGCTGTGCACCTATTACTGCAAGAAGCGGGCTGCCCTTACCGTATGGATGTTTGCCCTTTGTTCGAAACTCTAGACGACTTGAACAATGCAGAATCGGTCATTAAGCAGCTAATGAGTATCGACCTTTACCGTGGCTTTATTCAAAACCACCAAATGGTTATGATCGGCTACTCTGATTCAGCAAAAGATGCAGGCGTCATGTCGGCAGGCTGGGCTCAGTACCATGCTATGGAATCTCTAGTTAAAGTGGCAGAAGGCGAAGGTGTTGAGCTGACTCTGTTCCATGGTCGTGGCGGCACCGTTGGTCGCGGCGGCGCACCTGCACACGCGGCTCTGCTGTCTCAACCACCAAAGAGCTTGAAAGGCGGGTTACGCGTAACAGAACAAGGCGAAATGATCCGCTTTAAACTGGGTCTACCAGATGTTGCGGTAAACAGCTTCAACTTGTATGCAAGCGCCATTTTGGAAGCAAATCTACTGCCACCACCAGAGCCAAAACAAGAATGGCGCGACTTGATGGAAGTGCTGTCGGAAGTGAGCTGTGAAGCTTACCGTGGCGTCGTCCGTGGCGAACCAGATTTTGTTCCATACTTCCGTCAAGCGACGCCTGAACTAGAGCTAGGAAAACTGCCGCTTGGTTCACGCCCTGCGAAACGTAATCCAAATGGCGGTGTAGAAAGCTTACGTGCAATTCCTTGGATCTTCTCGTGGAGCCAAAACCGTTTGGTGCTTCCGGCTTGGTTAGGCGCAGGTGAAGCTATTCAGTACTCAGTAGACAAAGGTCATCAGGCGCTACTGGAAGAAATGTGTCGCGAATGGCCGTTCTTCTCAACTCGCCTAGGTATGCTTGAGATGGTGTACACCAAGTGCAACATGGAAATCTCTCGCTACTATGACCAACGCCTAGTTGAACCTCAACTTCAACCATTGGGTGACCGACTGCGTGAACAGCTTCAACGTGATATTAAGTCCGTACTGAACGTAGAGAACAACGAAAACCTAATGCAAAGCGACCCATGGGGCCAAGAATCAATTCGCCTACGTAACATCTACGTAGAGCCATTGAACATGCTTCAAGCTGAATTGCTATACCGTACTCGTCAAACAGAAGAGGCGTCTGCAAACCTTGAAGAGGCTCTGATGGTGACCATCGCGGGTATTGCAGCAGGTATGCGTAATACGGGTTAAAAATAACCATTCGTAATACAAAAGGCTGAGTTCATACTCAGCCTTTCTTATATTCATAACTTCCCACCACATAATTGCGCAGCAAATAACCAGATATTTACACTACAAAAAACCCATAAAATACCAACAAATTAGAATTATTAACTACAAAATAACTCTATTGAGTATTATGTTAGTTTTTCAGGGTAATTTTGTCCTAGTATTCCACTTCATGCTTATTATTTATATACTACTTGCCTGCTGAGAGCTCATAAATCCAATCATACCTGCTCCAGCCCTGATGGGGATCCCCATCTCTAGGTGATAAACGGCTTTAAGGTGACAGGACCAACTTTGTTGGTGCTACTTATACATTAAAAAACTCAAGCGCCAGTAAGAGCGCAGCTGAAAGTGTAAGTAGCTTGTTTACAAGTTTATTGACCATTTGGATTGAAGACATGTCATTACCACACGTAATCTTAACTGTTCTTAGCACTCGCGACGCAACCGGTTACGATATCACTAAAGAATTCTCTGCTAGCATCGGTTACTTCTGGAAAGCAAGCCACCAACAAGTTTACCGTGAGCTAAATAAAATGGCCGAGAAAGAGCTGGTTACTTGCGTACTAGAACCTCAAGAAGGCAAACCAGACCGTAAGGTTTACTCCATCACAGATGCAGGCCGTAGCGCTCTTGGAGAATGGTTTGATCAACCAACTGCACACCCAACCGTTCGTGATGAATTTTCAGCGAAACTTATGGCTTGTGCAGTTCAACCATCAACACCTTTCCGTGATCAACTAGCAGAACTTGTTGAAGAGTCTCGTAAATTGGTTTCTCACTACAAAGAAATTGAAGCTGCTTACTACGCAACGCCTTCAACTTTGGACAAACAAGCTCGTTTAGAGCGCCTAACGCTTCGTCGTAACCTACTGTTACGTGAAACGTGGATCACTTGGGCAGAAGAAGTCCTAACAGAACTTGAAGTGATTGGTTAATTTCCTTTTACTTAGAGACAACGAAAAAGGCTTGCCACTTGGCAAGCCTTTTGTCTTTTTGAAACCGGATTTACGCTTCTACGGCTACACGAGGGCGAACACCCAAAGTATGGCATAGCGCATAAGTCATCTCCGCACGATTCAGCGTATAGAAGTGGAAATCTTTTACACCTTCGCGACTTAGTACACGAACCATATCAATAGCTTGGCTTGCACCTACAAGTTGGCGAGTCACAGGATCATCATCCAAACCTTCAAACTGTTTGCTCATCCATCCTGGCACTTTAACGTTATTCTGCGCCGCAAAACGTGAGGCTTGCTTAAAGTTCGAAACTGGCAAAATACCCGGTACGATTTCTACATCGATTCCCGCCGCAACACAGCGGTCACGAAAACGCAGATAAGATTCCACATCAAAGAAGAACTGAGTAATGGCACGGTTTGCACCAGCATCCACTTTACGCTTTAGGTTTAGCAGATCCGATTGAGCACTTTTTGCCTCTGGATGCACTTCTGGAAAAGCCGCCACAGAAATATCAAAATCGTGACGAGATTTTAGTAGCTCAACCAAGTCCGAAGCATACATATCTGGAGCACCGCCACCAGGTGGGATGTCACCACGCAGCGCAACGATATTTTCGATGCCGTTATTCCAGTAATCATCAGCAATCTCAATCAACTCTGAACGTGTTGCATCGATACAAGTGAGGTGAGGCGCAGCAACTAAGCCAGTCTCTGCTTTGATTTCCTTGATAATAGAGTGAGTTCTATCACGCTCACCAGAGTTTGCTCCGTATGTTACCGAAACAAATTTAGGCTTGAGCGTTTTGAGACGATGCACAGAGTTCCACAGCGTTTCTTCCATCTTTTCACTGCTTGGCGGAAAAAACTCAAACGAGACATTAATGTTATCTGACAACTCAGCGATATTCTGGTTTAAGGCGTCGATATGGCCTGCGTGCGTGTATCCCATCTTACTCTCCCTGTGGCACTCCGCCACGAAATCAAAATCCTTGAATCGACGTTTAGACGTCTATATGTCTACAGAATGTATTGAATGTTATTTAATGTCAACCTTGTGATTATGAATTTTTCTCGCGTTAATAATGAGGATAGTTCAAGTTAATTCGCATCTGCTATTTACTCATAACAACGTTTGAAAATGGCAAATCTTATTTTAAGTATGGCACTGAGGAAGGAATAAAAAACCCCGGATGAATTCCAGGGTTTTTAGGTATCTCGCAAAGTTTAGAATAATCCAGCTAAGCGGTTGAGATCCGATTGGATTGCACCAGCGGTCACCTCGCGTCCTGCTCCTGGGCCACGAATCACCAAAGGGTTGTCCTTGTACCATTTACTTTCAATCGCAAAAATGTTGTCGCATGGCAGCAAGTTAGCCAGTGCATGTTCGCGCGGTAATGCTTCTACGCCCACCGTCGCTTTGCCATTTTTCTCTAAGCGCGCCACATATCGAAGCACCTGCTCATCTCTTTGTGCTTTGGTTAGACGCTCTTGAAGAATCTCACTGAGCAGTGCGCCATTATCAAAGAACTCATCCAAACTCAGAGAGCGCAGCTCTTCAGGTACCAGTGATTCCACTTTTACGCTGTCCGGTTCAATATCCAGACCAGACTCACGCGCTAAGATAACCAGTTTACGCATGACATCCGAACCATCTAAATCAGCACGCGGATCCGGTTCTGTTAATCCTTGTTGCCACGCTAAATCGACCAACTCATTAAACGGCACCGAGCCATCAAACTGCTGGAACAACCAAGAAAGTGTTCCCGAGAAGATTCCGGATAACGCCACAATCTCATCACCACTTTCACGCAGATCTCGCACGGTATGGTTGATAGGTAACCCTGCCCCAACCGTCGCGTTGTAGAGCCAGTAGCGACCGATTTTCACGAATGCATCTTGCACTTGGTGGTAGTATTGACTGTCGGCAGAGCCTGCAACTTTGTTAGCAGAAATTAAATGGATGCCTTGTTGGGCGATATCAACATAACGTTGCGCCAACTCTTTGCTCGCGGTCACGTCCAATACCACGGCTTCATCATAACTTTGTAAATCGCCCAACCGACTCAGCCACGTCCCATCGTTCTCAATACTTTCATCATCAAACTTGTCGGCAACCGCCGCCGCATCGATACCCTTTTCAGCAAACCAATATGTCTGGCTATCGACGACGACGACTAAGTCAAAGCTCATACCGTGGCGTTTTTCGAGTTCTGTTTTCTGAGTCGCAAATAGATTTAACCAGCTAGAACCGATATTGCCTTTGCCACATAACGCTACCGCTACGCGCTTTTGCGCTTGGAATAACTGGCTGTGAATCAACTGCACTAATGCTTCGGTATCGGTGCGACGCAGTACCGCAACTAGGCTTAAACCTGATTCAGTTTCAGAAACAAATTCAACTGGTGCGTGCTTCAATTTTTGGTAAAAACCGAAACAATGGTTGGCATTCTTCGTTACGCCCGCTCCGACAGCTGCCACAAGTGAATAGCCTTCTTTGAGTTTGATTTCAGCTTCAACCGCAAGATCTTGTAGATACTTCAGCGCACCTGTCGCAATCTCTGTGGTGTACGCTAAGCGTAATTTTTGCTGATCGGCTTGGGCTTCGTAAGAGAGTGGCTCGAGTTGCGCACGTTGAAGAGACTTTAAAACATCACTTTGGGTTTTGTTGAAGTCATGACCATGTCTAAAGGACAATTGAATCAACAATACCTCATCCAAAGAAGTGATGATTTTCGCTCCACGCCCAGAAGCAAGTACACGCTCAATACGCGTTGACCCCGATTCAGGTTGATAACTGCACTTGAGGCTTAAGTCCATCGTGCTTTGCGCGACAGGTTGTAACGTACGGCTATGCAAGACCGGCGCTGCAAGGCGGGCCAGTTCACTCGCTTCGTCTAAGCGCAGTAAAGGCAACAGACATGCGTCCGACACCAAACGGGGATCCGCACTGTAAACACCAGCAACATCACTCCAAATGGTTACGGTTGTCACTTCCGCCAAAGCACCGATTACGGTTGCGGAATAATCCGAGCCATTCCGCCCCAACAGCACGGTTTCTCCTGCCTCATTTTGCGCCATAAATCCGGTGATGATGACGCGTTTGTGGCTGTGTTGCGCCAACGCCTCCTTAATCAGGGGATAAGAACGCGCACGGTCAACTTCTGGTTGAGTACCTGCTTCTGCACGTAAAAATGCACGTGCATCTTGTGCGACCGCAGGAACATTTTGCTGTGAAAGCAAGGAAGCCAATAAACGTGAAGACCACACTTCACCGTGACCCAACACTGCCGCTTTTTGCGCATCCGTCAGTGGCGCAGTCAGCTCGGCTAAGGTACTGAACTCATCATGCAAAGAAGCGAGCAATTGCGTCTGCACCTCGCCTTCTAATAAAGATTCAATTAGCTCCGACTGGAATTGTCTTAAGCCTTGCAGTGCTTCATGCGCAATACGGCCATCTTTGTCTAAACCTTCCAGAAACTCGATCAAGCGATTAGTGGTCTTCCCCGCGGCGGATACCACCACCAGATCATTCTCGGCAGAGTATTCTTTGAGAATATCGGCCACACGTAAGTAACATTCAGGGTTTGCTAAGCTGCTGCCACCAAATTTATGTAACTGACGTTGTACACTCATTTTTTAGTTCTCCTATTACTGAGCAGCTTTTACAAAGGCTTGATCGAGATCGGCAATCAGGTCTTGTGCATCCTCTAAACCCACAGACAGACGAAGCAGCTGATGCGACACGCCTGCTTCAGCTAACGCCTCTTCCCCCATGGCTCGATGCGTCATAGATGCGGGGTGACAAATCAAACTCTCCACGCCACCAAGCGACTCTGCAAGAGAAAACAGTTCGAGCTCTTTAACAAACACTTTAAGTTGCTCAAATGAGCCTGCAAATTCAAAGCTCAACATAGAACCAAAACCCGACTGCTGCTTTTTCGCGATTTCGTGACCAGAGTGATCTGACAAGCTCGGATGGTAAATCTTCGCGACCAAAGCCTGCTGTTGTAGGTAGTTGAGTACGTGTTGAGAGCTTTCTTCGTGCACTCGCATACGGGCGCCTAAAGTGCGGATCCCACGCAACGTCATGTAATTATCGAAAGGCGTACCCGTGGCGCCAATACAGTTTCCCCACCATGCAAGCTCTTCTGCGTGCGCTTCTGTTTTGGTGATCACCACACCACCAATCACGTCCGAGTGACCGTTAATGTATTTTGTAGTTGAGTGGATAACAAAATCAGCACCGAGCTCCAAAGGCTTTTGGTACACCGGTGTCAAAAAGGTATTGTCTACCGCAACCAAAGCGCCCACTTGTTTGGCTTTTCCGCATACCGCTGCAATATCAACCACACGAACCAAAGGGTTCGATGGAGTTTCTAACAAAATAAGCTTTGGCTTTTTCGCCAATGCGGCATCAAAAGCCTGCTCGTCGGATTGATCAACGAACTGCACTTTGAAGTCGCCTTTGTTAGCCCGTGTATTGAACAAACGGTATGTGCCACCATAGCAATCATGCGGTGCAACAATCAGATCATCTGGCCCAAGAAAAGCCGATACCCACAAGTTAAGTGCGGAAGTACCGCAGTTAGTCACCACTGCGCCTTTGCCAGACTCTAACTCTGATAACGCACTCTCTAGCAAACCACGGTTTGGGTTACCTGAACGCGTGTAATCGTATTTAGGGACTTCACCAAAAGCAGGGAAACCATAGTTGGTTGAAAGGTAGATTGGTGGAACAACAGCGTGGTATTGGCTGTCTGATTCGATACCAGTGCGTACAGCAATGGTCGCAGGCTTGCGGGTGCTCATGGGTGTATCCTTTCACAGGTGATGACTTCTAAATAGGAATGCGCTATATCTAATTTGTCAGATCTATCTGAACAACACTCTTCCTTAACTGTTCTGTTCACTTTACTTGTCAAAAAATGAGACGTCAACACTTCTAGACGTCCATATGTCTTTGCTTGTGGCAGTAAATGCGGCTAAAATCAGCACCTATATTAATTTTCAACTTATTACATAAATGAAGGTGTGCAATGGCTGACTGGAATGGTGAATACATTAGCCCATATGCTGAGCACGGTAAAAAAAGCGAACAAGTAAAAAAAATTACCGTTTCTATCCCGCTAAAAGTTTTAAAAGTGCTGACTGATGAGCGTACACGTCGTCAGATCAATAACTTACGCCATGCAACCAACAGCGAACTACTATGTGAAGCATTCCTGCACGCATATACAGGTCAGCCATTACCAACGGATGAAGACCTTCGTAAAGACAGACCGGATGACATTCCAACTGAAGCAAAAGCGTTAATGACGGCGATGGGTATCGAATTCGAAGCATTTGACGAAGAATAATTGCTTACAAATTCATCCGCTTTAGGAGCTGCGCCGGGGGCAGTTTTTGGAGATATAAAAAATGGGACGTCAATGCGTCCCATTTTTGTGTTCAATGTGGCTGAGTAAATTACTCTGCCATGTAGTTTTCTGGCATCTCGATACGAGCAACACCGGAATCTACTGCCGCTTGAGCTACCGCTTTTGCTACGCGAGGTAGTAGACGTGGATCCATTGGCTTAGGAATGATGTAGTCGCTACCAAATTCTAGCTTCTCAACACCTGCAGCTTTTAGTACCGATTCAGGTACAGGCTCTTTTGCCAATGCACGAATTGCGTCAACCGCCGCCAGCTTCATGTCGTCATTGATTTCACTCGCACGTACATCTAACGCACCACGGAAAATGAAAGGGAAACACAACACGTTGTTCACTTGGTTTGGATAATCACTGCGACCAGTACCCATAATTAAGTCATCACGTACTGCATGTGCTAGCTCAGGTTTAATTTCAGGATCTGGGTTTGAACAAGCAAACACAACTGGCTTGTCAGCCATGAGTTTCAACGCTTCTGGTGGCAATAGATTTGGACCAGATACACCTAGGAATAGGTCTGCACCTTCGATCACATCTTCTAGTGTGCGCTTGTCTGTATTGTTTGCGAACAGTTGCTTGTACTCATTCAGATCATCACGACGAGTATGGATCACCCCTTTGCGATCCAGCATGTAGATCTTCTCGCGCATTGCGCCACACTTGATAAGCAGCTCCATACACGCAACGGCTGCAGCACCAGCACCAAGACAAACAATCGTTGAATCTTCAAGCTTCTTACCCTGCAGCTCGATAGCATTGAGCATACCTGCAGCTGTCACGATAGCCGTACCATGTTGATCATCGTGGAATACTGGTACGTCACAACGCTCAATCAAACGCTTTTCAATTTCAAAACAGTCTGGTGCTTTGATGTCTTCAAGGTTGATACCACCGAAAGTGTCAGCAATGTTCGCAACCGTATCAACGAACTCGTCAATCGTGCGATGCTTCACTTCAATATCAATTGAATCAAGGCCAGCAAAACGCTTAAACAGTAACGCTTTACCTTCCATTACAGGCTTAGAGGCAAGTGGGCCAAGGTTACCTAGACCAAGAATAGCGGTACCGTTTGAAATAACCGCAACCATGTTGCCTTTCGCTGTGTACTTGTACACGTTGTCAGGGTTTTGTGCGATTTCACGTACAGGCTCAGCCACGCCAGGACTGTATGCAAGAGCAAGGTCACCAGCAGTTTCGGCTGGTTTAGTTAATTCGACAGCGATTTTACCCGGGGTTGGGTAAGCATGGTAATCCAGAGCTTTTTGGCGATGTTCTTCTTCTGGGGTGGCTGCTTGGCGATTGTCTTCAGACATGGATCGTTTCTCTTTGTTATTTTTAGGTAAGGGGGCATAAATTCTAAAGGATAGAAATCAATCTTCATAGGTAAGATTGCGAGCAATATCCTTAAAAAGCCGATAATAAAAGAGATTAGACCAGATAAGTGTGTTAAGCACCTGATTTTCTGGTCAGGTGCTCTTTTTATGATATGAATTCTTTTTGAACAATGCGTCAGTATGTTCGTTACTCTTCATCGACATACTGAGCTTGAAGGTAGTTTTCAATGCCTGACATTTCAATCAAGCCAAGTTGGGTCTCAAGCCAGTCCACATGCTCTTCTTCATCTTCGAGAATATCTTGAAATAAATCACGCGAAACATAGTCGCGAATATCTTCGGCATAGGCAATCGCATCTTTTAGATCCGGAATGGCCGCCATCTCCAGTTTAAGGTCGCATTCGAGCATTTCCTTAGTATCTTCACCAATCATTAGCTTTCCAAGATCTTGAAGGTTCGGTAATCCCTCCAAGAACAAGATCCGCTCGATAAGGTGGTCAGCATGCTTCATTTCATCAATCGACTCGTGGTATTCCTTATCGGCAAGGTGCTTTAACCCCCAGTCTTTATACATACGAGCATGAAGAAAATATTGATTGATAGCGATGAGCTCGTTACCGAGCACTTTATTGAGATGTTGGATGATGATTGGATCGCCTTTCATGACAAAGCCCTCCTATTTGGCTTCTATTAACTTTAGAAGCAAATGAGAAGGTGTCAAAGAGACCAAGTAATCCTCAAAAAGCAATGAGGTAGTTAACTGGCTTGTCTTAATTCTGTGTAATGTGTTTCTGCTAGGATTTCTTTCGCCTGCTTAATGCACTTACCACACTGGCTCCCCAAAGCAGTGCATCTCTTAATACCTCGAATATCAGTGACACCTTCATCTATCGCCAACTTCCTAATTTTTTTGTCGGAGACGCCATGGCAAAGACAAACGTACATATAAAAACCTTTCTAATAAAAACCGAAGACAAGAATATAAACGGGAATGGTTCTTGTTACCACTCGTATTGAGAACGTGTTGAGAACATTTCGTTATATAGGTTTTTGTTGGGAAAGAGAGGATCAATCACTTATGAGGGAACTGCGAATCAGAAAAAACATACTTCAAGTAAGAGGTTGTTTTTTTTAAAACAAGAAGGGAGCACCTTCAGTTTGTGCTTATAACTAAATAAAAAACAAATACGAAAAAGGGAAGCCGAAGCCTCCCTTTTCTTGATGCGCTTTCTTCAAAAAGAAGAAGAGTGCAAGATTTCGTTTAATTCGTTAAGAATTATTC
>NZ_JBICMD010000021.1:0-54801 GCF_043106015.1 Vibrio sp. GLN_1 | reverse complement strand
AATTGAATGTGTAGAGAACACAGAAACAGCTTTCCGAATTAAAGAATTTGCTTGGCGACCATAGCGTTTTGGACCCACCTGATCCCATTCCGAACTCAGAAGTGAAACGAAATAGCGCCGATGGTAGTGTGGGGTTTCCCCATGTGAGAGTAGGACATCGCCAGGCTTTAAATATCGTTACTCGTACTACGTGTAACAACATCTTCAGTGTACTAATCTGATGATGACAATTTGTGGAGAGATGGCTGAGTGGTTGAAAGCACCGGTCTTGAAAACCGGCATACGTTAATAGCGTATCTAGGGTTCAAATCCCTATCTCTCCGCCACTATACAGAAAGCCTGCAAAGAAATTTGCAGGCTTTCGTCATGTTTGACGTTTGAGAATTAGATGGGGTTTGTATTTAATCCCAAGTCGGTCGCGGCCCAGACTCTCTGTACAATTAAGAAGCCTCGCTAGAAATAGCGAGGCTTTTTTTATTTCAGCGCAAGCTGGAAATGAGAGGGGGTTGTCCCAATCTGGAAAACTAACTGGTCAGGACTATCCATCTTTTCGAAGACATTTTGGTGACTCTTTTGGAGCTATCCAAAAACCGATTCCATGCATCACAGACTTTGGAGATGATGTCGTCGTAACCCGTAAAAGATTGGTTGGCTAAATAGCGTTGCCTCAACCAAAGCCATACTTGCTCGCTAGGGTTTAGTTTTGGGAATAGGGTGGAAGTTTGATGACACTGACATTTTAAAGTCATTGGCTTTATCTTTTATGTATTGGCTCAATAGCTCTCTTTGCTCAGAAGTTAAGAATGGTGGTCTTCCTATTCTTGGCTTTTCTTACCGTCCTTCCAGCCCTTCTTCAAGAAAGGTTTAAACCTACTTATTGACACTGGTTCGGCTTACCTTGAGAAACTTGACGATTTGTGTGCGCTAGTGTCCATCTTTGAAATGAGCAAGGGTCAGTGGCCTCATTTTCATCTGAATGGATTTTTGCTGACTTGCGAGTTTTTAAAGTCGATATTATTGAGGCTGTCCATAGCGAATCAGTTCTGTTGTTGGACAGCCTCAATTGGATCATGTTTTTACTTAGATTGGTATTACTTGTCTGTTGAGTGGTGCTCATTGGCGTGGGTGGAGAAAAGCCAAAAAACGATAAGGGTCAAACTGTAGCGAGTGGTTTAAGAGAGAGGGGCTGGGTTTCTAGTTAATTGAATACGTGTTGATGGTTATGGATAAATGGCAGGCAATAAAAAAGCCGACAGTAAACTGTCGGCTTGATAATGTTGTTACTGGTTAGTCGTGCTGAACCAGCATCAGAGCTTTACGAGAGACTTCATGAGCTGCTTTGGTTAGATTTTGCTTCTCTAGTGTGTCTGCTAGGAAAGCATAATCAGATACGTCTGAGCGAAGTTTTAGAGCTATTTCAAAGTGCTCCTGAGCTTGTTGCCATTTCTCTTGGCGGAAGTAGAAGTGTGCTAGAGCGCTGTGTGCCACTGCGTTGTCAGCTTCTTTCTTTACTACGCCTTCTAGGAAGACTACTACAGGATGGATATCTGGTAGGTTTAAGTCTGGCAGTAGTTGGTAAAGTTCTGGTTCAGGCTGCTTTTTCAGTGCTTCTTTTAGTACGGTAAAGGCTTCGGTATCGGCTTTACGAGCGATAAGCTCACGTGCAAAACAAGCAATAAGATGCGTGTCTTGCTTCACTTTACGAGCCAGACTGTTCCAATGAGAAATTAGTCCTTCGCTACCTTGTTGTTGCGCGACTTCATGCAGTAAACCACATTGTGCTTTCTGAATCAGTTCTGCTTGCTCTTCTTCCGTTACTAGCTTTGCTTTTGCCAGTTGTGGCATTAGGTCAATCAATGGCTGCCACAATTTAAGCTGCATGTAAGTTGTTTTGAGTAAGTTCAAGACAATCGAGTTATTTGGGTATTGGCCTTTTAGCGATTGCAGGGTATCGAAAGCGGCTTCGAACTCATTATCACGAATAAATTGCTTGGCTCGAGTCAGTTCGACAGCGAGATGAGCATTCTCCTGTTGGCTAGCTAATGCAAGATAATGATCGCGTTTTGCTTTATCACCTTGACCTTGAGCAGCTTCAGAAGCAACGAGATAGCACAGTAGTGGCATATCATGGTGATTTGCCCAACGAGTGACTTTCTTCTCTGCACCTTTCCAATCACCTTCAAGGAGCTTGATAATGCCTTCATTGGTGTAGCGACGAGAACGACGCATTTTACGTACGCTGAAGTAGTTCCAAGTGCTTGAGCTTGCGTAAACCAACTTTTTAATCAGGTATTCAAGGAGGAAAAGACCAGCTAGCGCAGCGATAACGAAGATCACCAAAGTGGTCACGCTCATTTCGATGGTCTTGTTTGCTATTGAGATCAGTACATATCCTTGTTGACCAGAAAACTGAGTACCGGCAAATAGACCTGCACCTAGAACGACAAATAGGAAAATAAGGCGAATCATTATTTATCCCCCGTACCTGTCATTGTTGTGACTTCACGACGTAGTCGCTCACGAATCACATCCGATAGCTGAGATTGGCTTTCCAGTTTTGCAGGGTACTCAACTTGAATATTTTGTTGGCTTAATTGGTTGAGTGCTTTGTTGAATTCTTTCACCGCATTGTCGTCTTGATTGAAGAAAGCCATCGCCCACTTGTCAGCTGTCGTTAACGAAGTGGTGTAGATTTCGCCTTGTTCTTGGTAAACCGCTTTGATTGCTGTTTCAAGTTTGGCCTTGATGTTTTCTTTTAAATAGAAATGCTGCTCTGGAGACAATAATGGGATGACGTTGCCATCGCGAGTACGGAAAGTAATAAAGTTCTCAGAGAAGTCTTTCAGAGAGGTCATTAAATTATCTTGCCAGTTTGAAATGTCTTCTGATACTTCATGTTGAGCAACGACTTGGGCTTCCGGCAGTAGTGCATTTGCTAGAGGCAACTTATCTACTTGCTGCTGTAGAGCGGTTAAACGCAGAACAAGACCGTCACGGTCAATCAATGGGACAGTGCGCAGTTTGGTGATGTCGTTTGCCATCGCTTTACGCAGTTTAACTAAGCTTGGATCGTTTAGCGCGGCAATACGTTGGTCTGCGCTTTCCATTAGTTGAGTTGCGCTTTCTACGTCATGCTCTAAGAACAGTTTACGACCAGCCAACTTCACAAGGTAATCGGCCTCTGCCAATAGCCAGTCGTTTGGACGTCGGCCTTTCACATCTGCGACGGCGAGTTGTAAACTTTCAATGCTCTTTTGTTGTTGACCAAGCACCACTTCTGCTTTGTGCGTTACTGTGGTCGCTTTCTCGATGGTTTCTTCTTTAACTTGGTTTAGCTCTTGCTTCATCGAAGCTTGCGCTTTTTCTAGTTGGTTTTGTAGCTGAGCGATTTGAGTTTGGTAATCGGCTTGTTGCTCATGAAGTTTATAAGCGAGACCGCCACCGAAGATGATTGAAAGAATGATCGCTACGGTGCCGAGTTTGACACCACGTTTGCCTTGCTTCTCTTCAAATTCAACCTTTGTTGGTTCTGCTGGTTTTGCTGGCTCAACCGGTTTAGAGGCTTCCTTTTTAGATTCAGCATCCTTTTTCGGTGCGTCTTTTTCTGCTAGCGGTGCCGATGAGGTTTCTTCGGAAAGGTTTTTATCGTTATTTTTTTGGTCGTTATTTTTACTTGTCATGCCTATATCCTGTGTAGCTAGGGCTGGAGAGCAGCCAGTAATTCTTGGTTGGATGCGCTTCCTGTGCACCTCACCTGAGTGAACCCCCTTTGAATTGCAATGTCAGCGATGCGCTGGCTGGGGATATACAACTCTTGTTGATTAAGCCAAGTCAATTGCTCTGACGTCAATTGGCTGCACAAATAATCCAGTTGTTCACCACTGGTGACGACGATCTGGTCAATTTGTAGGGTTTTCCATAGTGAGACACAGCTTACTGGATCGAATGGGATGAATTCTCTCTTGTAAGTCTCACTATAGTGAACTTTTGCTCCGCGTCTCACCAATGCATCTTTGATCAGCTCTCTTCCTCCGTTACCACGAAGGATAAGAACCTGCTGCTGCTCTACATTCTGTAACGCTGGAAGTCGCAATAAGTGTTCACTATCACTGACTTCGGGATAGTGTACTTTCTGTTGGGTGCATTTGCTTAAATAGTGTGCTGTTTTTTGACCAACGGCAAGGTATACCGCTTGTTTCGGCCATGATGCGCCATTGCTGGTTAGGATTTGCTGGGCGCATTGCACGGCGTGTCGGCTAACGGCGATAACTATTTGAGCTTGATGGAGATGAGTCGTGAGGTGCGTGTCCGTGAGATCGGCAACAATGTCGATCAGCGGATGGTGGTGTGCGGAAATGCCGTGCCTTTCGAGCAGAGAGCAAAGCGCGCTGCCTTGCTCTCCCGGCCGAGTGACCAACACTGCCATGATTAATCGTGGGCTGCGTACAGCTTGGTTAGAATGTCGCGGGCACCGTTATCAAGTAGCTCGTTAGCCAACTGGATACCGAGCGCTTCTCCATCTTTACGGTGACCACGCACTTCGCCACGCACAATTTCGCTGCCATCTGGCTCACCGACTAGCGCGCGAAGCCAAATTTCATCACCTTCAAGTAGCGCGTAGCTACCGATTGGCACCTGACAGCCACCTTCAAGAGTTAGGTTCATGGCACGTTCGCACAACACGCGATCGGCGGTGTCTTTATGGTTGAGTGGCTCCAGAAGTTTGAGTAAGCGTTCGTCGTCTACGCGGCATTCAATACCTACTGCGCCTTGGCCAACCGCTGGCAGTGATTGTTCTGGTTCGATAAAGCTGCGAATTCGGTCTTCCAATTTCAAGCGCTTTAGACCTGCGGCTGCAAGAATGATAGCGTCGTACTCACCTGCATCCAGTTTGCCAAGTCGAGTCCCCACGTTGCCACGCAGTTCTTTGATAATGATGTCTGGGCGGTATTCTTTCAGTTGGCATTGGCGACGCAAACTGCAAGTACCGACGACCGCACCTTGAGGGAGTTCATCAATGCTGCTATAGGTATTAGAAACGAAGGCGTCGCGAGGGTCTTCGCGCTCGCAAATGGTCACGAGGCCAAGGCCTTCTGGGAAGTCGACAGGTACGTCTTTCATTGAGTGCACGGCTAGATCGGCGCGGCCTTCAAGCATGGCAACTTCAAGTTCTTTAACGAACAAGCCTTTGCCACCAACTTTAGCCAGCGGTGTATCCAAAATCACGTCACCTTTGGTCACCATGGTTACCAACTCGACTTCCAAGCCAGGATGAGCGGCTTGAAGAGCGTCTTTAACAAAATGAGCTTGCCATAGTGCAAGTGGGCTTTTTCGAGTTGCAATGCGAATTGGTGTGGATTGGGTCATGATCTTCTCAATGCTGTTTGGATTTGGCTTTATCCTACCATTCTCATAAAGAAATGCTTACTGTTAGTTAGTTATCTCGTGGGGCTAAGGAAGGATTTACATAAGGTTGTGAAAATAGTGTGACTGGATTCTCAATTAGACTAAGGACTATTATTAGTTAGAGGCGATTACAAGCGACACTACCGCGTCTTCATTTTTGTGACTAAAGTATGGTTTTACGTCCGGTGCGAATTACGGGTGGAAAACTTTACCAACTCCAATGAAAGTGTTAAATTGATCACGTTTTTAGGCCGTTTTGGTTTAAAACATCAGCAGATGTCCGTGATTGTTCAACCAAGGAATTACCCTTGCAGGCTTACACCTATACCATCATTCAGCGATTAGACAATTTGAACCAGCAGCGTATCGATCGCGCGCTGGCGCTTATGGATTCGCAAAGCCAGCAAGTTTTCCACTTGATTCCTGCCTTACTGAACTACAATCACCCAGTCATTCCGGGTTACTACGACGCTGACGTTCCGTACGGCGTACACGGGCTTGAACTCAATCCTATCCAACAGCAATTCATCGACGACATACAACTCGCTATTGGTCAGCCACTCAAGACGGCAGAAAAGCCAGCGATCTTGGGCTTATATACCATGGGTAGTACGTCATCGATTGGTCAAAGCACTTCCAGCGATTTAGACATTTGGGTATGTATTTCGCCAGAGATGGATTGCGACGAACGTGAACTGCTCACCAACAAATGTTTGCTGATCACCGATTGGGCGCAAAGCCAAGGGGTGGAAGCGAACTTTTTCTTGATGGATGAAGAGCGTTTTAGAAGTAACCATTCTGAAGAGATGACGGGTGACAACTGCGGCTCCTCACAGCATTTGCTTTTGCTTGATGAGTTCTATCGCAGTGCAGTGCGTATCGCTGGCCAGCGCCTGTTATGGCAAATTGTGCCACCAGAAATGGAAGAGTGTTACGACGAGTACGTTTCTCAATTGTGCAGCGATGGCTACATCGACTGTAGCGAGTGGATCGATTTTGGTAAGTTGAACCGCATTCCTGCCGAAGAATACTTTGGTTCGAACTTGTGGCAACTGTACAAAAGTATCGATTCGCCATACAAATCGGTATTAAAAGCCATTCTGCTAGAAGCTTACTCGTGGGAATACCCGCACACACAACTGTTAAGTATTGATACCAAGCGTCGATTCTTTGCCCATGAGCCAGATCTCTATGGCATGGACGCATACTACTTAATGTTGGAAAAAGTTACGCGCTATTTAGAGCGAATCCAAGACGATACACGTTTGGATTTGGTGCGTCGTTGTTTTTATCTCAAAACTCATGAAAAGCTGTCGCGTGAACCCGATGTCGGTTCGGTGGCTTGGCGTCGTGAAGCGCTGAGTGACATGATTGCGAAATGGAATTGGGATGACAGCGTGGTTGCCGAGCTCGATGATCGCCGCAACTGGAAAGTTGAACAGGTGAAAGTCGTGCATCATGCGTTGCTTGATGCGTTGATGCAGAGCTACCGTAACTTGATTCAGTTTGCGCGTCGCAACGACATCACATCCGCGATCAGCCCGCAAGACATCAGCATTCTTGCGCGTAAGTTGTACGCTGCGTTTGAAGTGTTGCCGGGTAAAGTGACGTTGCTGAACCCACAAATTTCCCCTGATTTACATGAACCAGATTTGAGCTTCATCGAAGTTAAAGAAGGCGGGGTGAACAAGTCGGGTTGGTATCTCTACAAGCAACCATTGATCGCACATCGCATTCTTGGTCAGCCATGTCTTGAGCATCACGAGTACTTGAGCAAACTGGTCTCGTGGGCTTTCTTTAATGGCCTAATCACCGAATCCACGCGTTTGCATGCCGTGGTGCGTGAAGCACAGCTAGATATCGATAAGTTCTACCAAATGGTGAGTGACTTACGAAATACCTTTGCACTGCGTAAACGTCGTCCGACGATGCAAGCGTTAGCGAGCCCGTGTGAAATCAGCCAGTTGGCGATGTTCATCAACTTCGAAAATGACCCTACGTCGGAGCTGTCGGGGCGTTCACTGAAAGTGGATGTGAAAAATACCGATATCTTCAGTTTTGGCCCTGAGCATAAGAACTTAGTCGGCAGTGTCGATTTGGTTTACCGCAACTCCTGGCATGAAGTGCGTACACTGCATTTCAAAGGTGAAACGGCGATGTTGGATGCGCTAAAAACCATTTTGGGCAAAATGCACCAAGATGCGTTGCCACCAGAATCGGTCGACGTGTTCTGCTACGCGAAAAACATGCGTGGTGTGATGCGTAATATGGTGTATCAGCTTCTTGCGGAATGCATCGACTTGCGTTTGAAGCCGGTGGAGCAAGAAAAACGCCGCCGCTTTAAAGCGATGCGTCTTGGTAACCAAACCTACGGATTGTTCTTTGAACGCCGCGGAGTGTCGGTGCAGAAGTTAGAAAACTCCATCGATTTCTACCGCAGCATTTCTACCAACAAGCTAAAAGGCTCGCCGTTGTTAATGCTCGACCGTGAGCAAGAATACCAATTACCAGAAGCGGTGGATGGTTTTGCCAGTGAAGGTTTGGTGCAATTCTTCTTTGAAGATAACGAAGACGGTTTCAACATCTATGTATTGGATGAGTCGAACCAAGTGGAAGTGTATCACCAGTTCAGTGGCTCAAAAGATGAGATGATCGCCTCGGTTAACAGCTTCTACACTTCGGTTAAAGACGACAGCCGCGTGGCGTCTAAGTTTATTAACTTCAACTTACCGCAGTACTATCAGATCATTCACCCTGAAGAGGGTAACGCTTACATCATTCCTTATCGCAATGATGGGTGCTCACCGCATCGTCCCACTAAAGCGGTAAACGCGTAACCATATCCATAAACAAAAAGAGCACCGAGGTGCTCTTTTTGTTTTGGTGTTCATCGAGAGGATTTACGCCCAATCAATCTCTTCGCCAGCGTGTTTTTCACACTCTTGCTTCACCATTTCAAACAGCTCCATGCCCGTTTTTGAGCAGGTCCATTTGTCTTCCACTAACTTGAAGTGGAAACCACCCGATTTTGAGGCCAACCAAATCTCATGCATTGGCTCTTGGCGGTTGATGATGATCTGGCTGCGGTCTTCAAACTCTAATGTCATTACGTTGCCAGACACCTCGTAATCAATGTCTGCGCCTGAATCATCGATGGATTCTTCGATGATTTGCATCTGCGCATCCACCAGTTGATGAAATTCAGTATCGTTCATCCGTCTATCCTATTGCTTTTCCTGAGTGTGGTGCGATTATAGGGGGCATTGATTCAATAATCACGATATGCCAAATGAAAAAATTAGTAACAGTGTTGTTTGTGATGGCTGCCGCGATGCTGGCAGGGTGTGGCCAATCTGGCTCGCTGTACATCCCAGATGACGCACAACAAAACGAGCAATCACAATAAATAACCGCACCTTAGGGTGAAATTAGGGTTCAGCAGTCGAATTAAATAAGGGAAGCGAATTTTGGATTACTTCAACTATCAGGATGATGGCCAACTTTGGGCCGAAGACGTCCCACTTCAAGCTCTTGCCGAGCAATATGGCACTCCTCTTTACGTATATTCTCGAGCCACGCTAGAGCGCCACTGGAAGGCGTTTGATAGTGCTGTGGGTCAACATCCTCATCTTGTGTGCTACGCAGTAAAAGCCAACTCAAACTTGGGCGTACTGAACGCGCTGGCTCGTTTGGGTTCGGGTTTTGATATCGTATCTGGTGGTGAACTAGAGCGTGTGATTGCAGCGGGCGGTGATGCGAAGAAAGTCGTGTTTTCTGGTGTGGGTAAAACGCCAGCAGAAATGAAGCGCGCACTAGAGCTTGGCATCAAGTGCTTCAACGTTGAATCAGAGCCGGAACTCGAACGCTTGAATAAGGTGGCGGGCGAGCTTGGTGTGATTGCGCCTATTTCGCTACGTATTAACCCAGATGTTGACGCGAAAACTCACCCTTATATTTCGACTGGTCTTCGTGACAACAAATTTGGCATTGCGTTTGACCGCGCGCCAGAAGTGTATCAATTCGCCCAGAGCCTACCTAATCTGAATGTGCAAGGTATCGACTGCCATATTGGTTCTCAGTTAACGAGCATTGACCCATTTATTGATGCAACCGACCGTTTGCTGGCTTTGATTGATGACCTGAAAGCACAAGGCATCAACATTCGTCACCTCGACGTTGGTGGTGGTTTAGGCGTGGTATATCGTGATGAATTACCGCCTCAACCTTCTGATTACGCGAAAGCGTTGTTGGGGCGTCTTGAAAATCATCAAGACCTAGAACTGATTTTTGAACCAGGCCGTGCGATTGCAGCAAACGCCGGTATTTTGCTCACCCGTGTGGAATTCCTAAAACACACCGAGCATAAAAACTTTGCCATCATTGATGCGGCGATGAATGACTTGATGCGTCCAGCACTGTACCAAGCTTGGCAAGATATTGTGCCTGTTTCCCCTCGTAATGGTGAGCCACAAACTTACGATTTGGTTGGCCCGATTTGTGAAACTGGTGACTTCTTGGGTAAAGATCGCGCGCTCGTTTTGCAAGAAGGTGATCTACTCGCGGTTCGTTCAGCAGGTGCCTATGGTTTTGTGATGTCTTCGAACTACAATACTCGTACCCGAGCGGCAGAAGTAATGGTGGATGGTAATCAAAGCCACCTTGTTCGCCAGCGTGAAGAGCTGACCAGTTTGTGGCAGCTGGAACAGATTCTACCGGAGTAACACACAACAAATGCATTTCCACTTTTCCAAAATGCACGGTTTGGGCAACGACTTCATGGTCGTCGACTGCATTACCCAGAACGTGTTTTTCTCGCAAGACTTGATCCGTCGTTTGGCGGATCGTCACACTGGCGTCGGTTTTGACCAATTGCTTGTGGTAGAAGCACCTTATGATCCTGAAACCGACTTCCACTATCGCATTTTTAATGCCGATGGCAGTGAAGTGGAGCAATGCGGCAACGGCGCGCGCTGTTTCGCGCGTTTTGTTCGTTTGAAAGGGTTGACCAATAAATACAGCATCAGCGTGAGCACCAAGAAAGGTAAGATGATTCTTGATGTGGAAGACGACGGTGAAGTGACGGTCAACATGGGTGTGCCAGAGTTTGAACCGAACAAAATTCCGTTCAAAGCGAAGCAGAAAGAAAAAACCTACATCATGCGCGCGGGTGACAAGACGCTGTTTTGTGGTGCCGTCAGCATGGGTAACCCGCATGTGGTGACAGTAGTGGATGACGTGGATACCGCAGATGTGGACACTCTAGGTCCGCTGCTTGAATCACACGAACGCTTCCCTGAACGTGTGAACGCTGGCTTTATGCAAGTGGTGAGTCGTGACCACATTCGTCTTCGAGTTTACGAGCGCGGCGCAGGTGAAACACAAGCTTGTGGTAGCGGTGCATGTGGCGCGGTGGCTGTGGGTATTTTGCAAGGACTTTTGGATGAGAGTGTGAAAGTATCGCTACCTGGTGGTGAGCTGCATATTTCTTGGCAAGGCCCGGGCAAACCACTCTTTATGACAGGCCCTGCTACTCACGTATTTGATGGTCAACTGTCGTGCTAGTCAAAGAAAAAGGAAACGGTTTGTCTCAAGTTGAAGCTGACGCATTAACTGCAGAAGTGGTGGCTGAATACCTAAAAGATCACCCTGATTTTTTTGTTGAGCGTCCTGAGCTGGTGGATCGTCTGTCTTTTCCACATTCGGATTTAGGTACGGTTTCGTTGGTGCATATTCAAATGAATCGCCAGCGTCAGCGTATTGAAGAGCTTGAAGAAGAGATCACCACGTTAATGTCGCTTGCGGCAAACAACGATCGTACCTTCTACGAGTTCATGGATTTGCAGGGCTCGATTCTAAAGTGCGGTGACTTCAAGCAAGTTATTAGCGCGATAGAGCTAAAAGCCAAAGATCTCGGACTGCGTGCGTATGTTCGCTTGTTTAGCCAATGCGATGCATCGACGCAACTTAGCAAAGAGCATTACCAGCGTTTTGCGACCAACCACCTAAATGGCAAAGAGGCTTATTTGGGCCGCTTGCGTAAAGTGGATCGTGAAGCGTTGTTTGGCAATATGGATGTGCCAGAAATGGGTTCCTATGTGGTACTGCCGCTGGTGAAGAAGCAGACGCTTGGCGTTCTTGCGTTTTCTAGCGAAGATGGCGGTCATTTCCAACCAGATATGGATACCTTGTTTTTGCGTCACCTATCCTTAGTAGTGGCACATCTTGCTCAAACATTGGTATGGCAAAGTTACGATGACGACAACACCCAACACTCCTCTGCCAAATAGTCTTCAAAAGCCTCTTGAACGCTTCTACGAATTCTTGCGAAGCGAAAAGGGGCTCAGCTTGCACACTCAACGCAATTACAAGCAACAGTTGGAAACCATGGCGCAGCATCTTGCCGAAATGGGACTGAAAGATTGGTCTCAAGTTGATGCTGGCTGGGTTCGACAACTTGCGGGTAAAGGCATGCGAGAAGGCATGAAGGCCAGCAGCTTAGCTACGCGCTTGTCTTCGCTGCGTAGCTTTTTCGATTTCTTGATTTTGCGTGGTGAGATGTCAGCCAACCCTGCCAAAGGGGTGTCTGCACCTCGTAAAAAGCGCCCGCTGCCAAAAAACCTCGATGTGGATGAAGTGAATCAACTGCTCGAAGTGAATGAAGATGACCCATTGGCGATCCGCGATCGCGCAATGATGGAGCTGATGTACGGTGCCGGCCTGCGTTTAGCCGAGTTGGTCAGTGTGGATGTGCGAGATGTGCAGCTTCGCAGTGGCGAGCTTCGTGTTATCGGTAAAGGTGACAAAGAGCGTAAAGTGCCTTTTTCGGGGATGGCAACGGAATGGGTAGGTAAGTGGCTGCGCGTTCGTGGTGACTTAGCAGCGCCAGGTGAACCTGCATTGTTTGTGTCTAAACTCGGAACCCGTATTTCGCACCGTAGCGTGCAAAAACGCATGGCCGAGTGGGGACAAAAACAGTCTGTAGCCAGTCACATTAGCCCACATAAGTTGCGCCACTCATTTGCCACGCACATGCTGGAGTCGAGCAACAACTTACGTGCGGTGCAAGAGCTTTTAGGTCACGAGAACATATCGACGACCCAAATCTACACACACTTGGATTTCCAGCATCTAGCGCAAGCGTATGACCAAGCCCACCCACGCGCCCGCAAAAAGAACGGGGAGTGAGCCAAAGCATGAAATTTTACCGCCGTATCGAGCCGATTAAGGCCATGACATTCGATCTGGATGACACGCTGTATGACAACCATCCAGTGATTGTTCGTATGGAGCGCGAGTTACTGACCTGGTTGCAACAAACGCATCCTGCAGTGGCGCACATGGAAAAGGCCGACTGGTTGCAGGTAAAAAAACATGTGCTCCAGCAACGTCCAGATCTCAAAAGCGATGTGACGCTTTGGCGCCTAGTGCAGCTAAAGCATGCTTTTCTATCCGTTGGCTATGATGAAGCGCAAGCTCAAGTCGCAGCGGAAGAGGGCGTGCAACTGGCGTTGGAATGGCGCAGTCAGTTTGACGTGCCGCAGCAAAGTCTCGATGTATTGGCGGAGTTGGGAGAACGCATTCCTCTGGTGGCGATCACCAATGGTAATGTCGACTTAGATAAAATCGGTTTGACGCCATACTTCCAACTCGTATTAAAAGCGGGCCCTGACGGTCTCGCCAAGCCTGCTGCCGATTTGTTTGTCAAAGCGCAGCAGTTCCTCGATTTACCTGCCGAAAACATTTTGCATGTTGGTGACCACCTCACGACGGATGTGTATGGTGCAAAGTTAGCGGGTTTTGCCGCATGTTGGTTTAATGATATGAATAAAAATGTCATTAATCATTCAAGAACACGTACGTTACCTGACATTGAAATCAATAGTTTGCAGCCGTTACTCACACTTTTTTAATTGCTTTCGCATTAATCCATTCTAAAGTCATTTTGTGCCTAGAAAAGCATCAAAAAGAAACGTAAATTACTAAGCCTAAAGTAAAAATAACGACGCCACTCATCGTGGTGAAAACAGTGTTACGGCAGTAGTAGGGTACATGCGAGCTTTTTCCAAACGGGTCCACGATGTAAGTCAGCTTAATGACTTTTTAGTCACTTCTCAGTTGCACCCAGATAAACAGTATTTGGTGCAAATTTTGTCTACGCAATCGCGAGAATGTGCGGTTGCGCTCGCCAAAGCGGTTTTGTCGATGTTGCCCAATGCTCATGTCATCGGTCACAGTACTCGCAATATAATTTTGGATGGCGACATTTTTACCTCTGGCTACCTCATCAACCTGATTGAGTTTGACCAAACCACGCTAACGTCTGCCGTCCAAGCGTATTCTTTCTCTCCCGATATAGACGGTGGCGAGCTCAAACGTTCGCTGCAGTTACAAAGCAACTCTCAAGTCATCATCAGTTTTGCCGTGCAAATCGAACGTCGTGATTATCCTTTGTATCAAACTTTTGCGACCGAAAACGTGCGAGTGTCTGGTGGATTAGCGCAGACCATAGAAGACGGCTGTTGGGTGCTCTATCAAAACCAGACATACGACAACGCCGTAGTGGCAGTGGCTTTGCACAGTGCTACTTTGAAAACTTGGACAGACGCGTATTCCGAGTGGAACCCAATCGGCATGCCGCACAAAGTGACGCATGCGAAAGGCACGCGCTTGTATTGCTTAGGAGAGCGTAAAGCCCTCGATGTTTACAAGCATTATCTTGCCGACGGGCACGACGTGACGATTAACCAATTACTCAGTTTCCCGTTGTATCGAGAAACGTTGGGGCGCAAGGAAGTTTGTACCGTCACAGAACTTCACGCTGATGGAAGCATGAGTTTCGATAGGCCGTGGTGCCTCGGTGATGAGGTTCAGTTTTGCTATAACCATCCTTCTCTGACGTTAGAACAAGTGCGTCATGGGGTGGTGGAACTTGCTATGCATCAGCCAGAAGTAGTGATGATTTACAACTGTGCCTCACGGCTGGATTTTATTGATAGCAGCGATGAAGTGCAGGCGTTTATGGATATTGCCGCGACCTTTGGCAGCTACTGCATGGGTGAAATACATGGTGACATTGGCCAGCCAGAAATTCTTCACCACAGTTTGACGTACCTTGCGATGCGCGAAGGCGATGAGGTGCAATCGCTGAATTTGCCTAAACCGCAAGTGAGCGCTTCGATTTCACCGCTGTTTAGCTTAATACGCAATGCGATTGGCGATTTGAATCATATGAACGCTCACATGGGTTATCAACTTGATCGTCAAACTCGCAAGTTACAAGAAAGCTACCGTCGTGACAGTCGCACGGGGCTGCAAAATCGCGTGGCGCTGCAAGAGCGCTTAAGTCACATCGATTGTGACGAGCATTTGTTAACGCTTAAGCTACTCAATTTCAGCCACATCAACGAAAAGTACGGGTATCGAGTCGGAGACCAGCTGCTCAAAGATCTGTCGATGCATTTTACCAATCGATTGAGAAAGCGGTTAGGCATGCCAGCGGCGCTGCAACTGTACAGCATTGGTGTAGGTGAGTGGGCTTTTGTGTTTAAGGCTGAACAAAGTAGCGAGACTATCAAACAGCACTTTACTCGTTTTGCTGATGCGGTTGAGCAAACTAACTTTGAGCCGCTCGGCCTGCGCGAAATTGATTACCTGTCTATTTCCTTGTGTGGTGGCTTGGTTAGCCGTCGTGATTTTCCTTCGGCTTCTCCTGATGAGCTCTTATTAAAAGGCATAGAAGCGCGTCGTTCTGGCGTTCGCAGCAACACGCATATCTGCAACGCTAAAGACATCGAAGTCAGTGAAGATGTACGTAAAGAGCAACTAGGGTGGTTGAGTTGCGTCAGTCGCGCGATTCTTAAGCAGAACATCATTACGTATAGCCAACCGATTGTGCACGCTTACAGTCATCTTCCTGCCAGCCAAGAATGTCTGGTGCGGATTTTAGAAGAAGATGGAACAGTGATTGCGCCGGGGCGATTTTTACCGATCATCTCAGGCACGCATTTGTACACCAGATTGAGTCGTCACATGATCCGCTCGACGCTGCATTACATGCGAGATAAGAAAGGAGATTTCTCGATTAACCTGTCTCCGCAAGATTTGTTGAGCGACAAAACGTTGATGTTGCTGGAGCATGAAATCAGCCAGTTGAATGACCCGACGCGGATAGGGCTGGAAGTACTGGAGTCTGAACAGATTAAAGATTACGGTCGTATGATAGAAGTGTGCAGCCATTTCAGAAAACTGGGTGCGCGCATTATCGTGGACGATTTTGGTTCTGGATACTCCAATATTGATGAGATCTTAAAGCTAGAGCCGGAAGTGATAAAGCTGGATGGCAGCTTGATTAGAGACATCGATAAGGATTTAAAGCAGCGCAAAATAGCTTCTCAGTTGGTGCGTTTGTGCCAGGTGTTTAATGCAGAAACGGTCGCGGAGTTTGTGCACAATCGAGAGGTGTGCAAAATCGCGCAGGATATGGGCGTCGATTATCTGCAAGGCTACTACTTAGGTGAGCCTACGCGTCTGTTTTAGTCGTGTTTCACGTGAAACAATGCCAATAAAAAAACGCAGCCTTGGCTGCGTTTTTTGTTTCGTCGATTGGGTTTACTCGAGAGAGTGTGGTGACGGTTTGAGAGCATGGCCACTTTTCTCGGCTTGGAACAGCGCAAGGTAGTGAGCAAAAAACGTATGCATTTGTTGTTGGTTATCTTGTTCACCAAGTTGACCTAATAAGTGGGCTGCAATCTCAAAGGTGCACAAATTGCCTTGTTGCTGATTACGTCGCAGTTGATATTGAGAATCGGCGAGTGCGGAAAGTCCCATGGTAGGGATACCTTCTAACCAGCGACTCTTATTGATCATCTTGCGTGCTTCTTGCCAGGTGGCATCCAAAACAACGTACAGCGGCATTTTGGCTTGTTGCTGGCTTTGCATTTCCACATGTTCGAGTGTGATGCTTTCTTCGCTTGGGAATAGAATCACCGGGTACAGTGAAGGATCAGCCAAGCGAGTGAGCAACTCTGCTGGTGGTTGTTTGCGATCCCAGATTGCTTGCTCGACGTTGAGTTGGCAATGCTGTAATAGCTGGCCCGTATTGGTGTCACGAGTTAGCTCATTTGGGTGCATCAATAGCAGTATTTCGTGCTTGCTGGTGAGTTTAGGCACCAGCGAGCAAATACAGTTGAACAGAAAACCGCAATGGGGACACGGTTGTGACATTACAGTCGAACCCCTTCACGCACTGGGCTAATACCATCCGAGAACAGACGAACACCACTGATTTGTTCAGGTGTGGCTGTTGGTGCCATACTCGGGTTCAGAGGGTAGCTTACGCCAGTGTACTGCATGACATGTTTTGCTGGTGTTGCGCCACCGCCACTAACATCGAAAATCAGGTCACGCCAACCGTGCGACGTTTGTTGGCCGAGCATCATTGGGCTTCGTACCAGTGTAATTCGACTGTTGAAGCGCCATTCTTTTTCATGGTTTTCGAACACCAAGAGCGTACAACCGCCTGAGCCGCACCAATCCAATTGAACCAGCAGTTCTTCATTGCCATCACCATTGAGATCGTACGTTAACCAGCGGTATTGGTTATTGCTTGGGTCGGTTTGATGAATGAAGAAGTAGTTACGTACCGCAGCATCGACTTTGGAATCGAAATCGGCACTGGATGGGACGTCAGCACTGCCGATAGGTTGGTTTGCACGCTTCGCCGCCGGTTGTTGAACGCCTGCGTCACGAGCGGTTGCTGGGTAAAGCACTAAGCCACCATCGGCGATCGGATACACCATGCTGCCCACTTTTTCTTTGGTGGCTTTGAGTTGATTGCCTTCGCGTGTAAAGAGTCGCTCAGACATCAAACGTTGTTGCTGGTGGTGGGTCATCACAACTTGAACTTGCGACGGGCTCAACTGTTGCCAGAAGCCGCGTTCCACTAATGGGTCTTGACCGTTTGAGTAGCTGTATTTCGTCGTGGCGCTGTGGTCAGGGTTTAAGGTCATTTGCACCTCAAAGCCTTGTGATTGCGTTGAGGTGGCTACATAGGTATTTGCCCAGCTAAGCGTTGCATCAACGTTCGCTGCCATGCCACACCCTTGGTAAGTGTTTCCATCGTGTTTGAGAGTTGCTTTCCAGCCATACAAAGAGTCGCTCATGGTGTCTGAACAGAGGTTTTCTGTCATATGCAGTTCACCATCATCAAGCCTATAGGTGCGTTGGCGCGGCTGCAGTTGACTGCTTTGAATAGACAGCATTTCGGTGGTTTTACCCATCTGTTGGAACTTAAGCGTATTGGCTTCAAAACTGGCTGACCAAGACGGCTCGTTGCCAAATACACGCGTCGGCTTTTGCGGTTGGCTGCAACGATTTGGGTTTTCGGTGGTGAGGAAGTTCACTTGCTCAACCACAAAGTTGGCGTCGAAATCCGCAGAGAAACCATCAATGCCCGGAGGATTAAGATGACCGATGACTTCGCCATACATGGTTTGGTACGGTTCATTGCCGAGCTTAATGGCGCGTTGAATTTGTTGTGGTGACAGTTGCAACCAATATTGTTTGTCGCTGCCGCAAGGCATGATGTATTGGCTTTCATGGCCGATGATTACTTTGCCGCGCAACATAAAAGTTTGAGGTTGAATGGTTTCAGGCTTATCTAATGATGCTGGTGGAGAGGTTGGTGTTTCCGCGCCAGATTGTGGCGGTTGCGAACTACATGCTTGCAGAACCAACAGAGTGGCGAGTGCCACTGGGTTTTTCAAAGCCTTCATGTTATATCTTCCTCATTATTGTTACTCAATCGGCATCGGATGGCATTATGGCATATTGGTTATTTAAAACAGAACCAGATACCTTTTCTATTGACACGCTTAGAACCCAAAAGGTTTCATGTTGGGAGGGAGTTCGTAATTATCAGGCGCGCAATATGATGCGTGACCAAGTAAAGGTGGGCGATTTCATCCTGATTTACCACTCTTCCTGTAAAAATGTTGGCGTGGCGGGGATTGCCAAAGTCGTGCGAGAAGCCTATCCCGACCATTTTCAGTTCGACCTAGAAAGTGATTATTACGCCCCAAAATCGGACCTAGATAACCCTCGTTGGATCATGGCCGATATTGAGTTTGTGCGTAAAACCGCGCGGGTGATCCCTCTGTCGGTCATGAAAGCGATGCCTGAACTTGAGAACATGCCGCTGGTGAAACGCGGAAATCGTCTTTCGATCATGCCTGTGACCGAAGATGAGTGGGAAGCGATTCTTGGCAAAGAGAAGTTACCAAGCCAGAGATAAAAAAGGGCTGCAAATTGCAGCCCTTCGTGATTTTGTTGTTAACCCAAGGGTTAGAGCAGGTGATCTTGCAGGTAATGCGCCACGGCATCGTCTGCGTTGCTGCCAATCACTTCATTGTTTGGCAGCGCTTTCATCACTTTCTCGTGCGATGTGCCCATTACTAAGCCTTTGCCTGCCATTGATAGCATTTCGACATCATTCATGCCGTCGCCAAATGCAATGCAGTTTTCGAGCGTTAAACCCAGAGTTTCCGCGACTGCTTGTAGCGCGTGGCCTTTCGAAACGCCCGCACTCATTACTTCTAAGCACCAAGGAGTAGAGAACGCGATATTCAATTTATCGCCAAACTGTTCACGCAGTTTGTTTTCAAACACCACCAAACGTTCATGATCTTGCGCTGGATGGGTGAAGAAAATTTTCGCAATGCCGTCGGTTGGCGCTTGGTCTTCATCGAATAAGACGTATGTGAATTCGTCATGGAAATCACGCAGTGTTTCGTCGTCTTTGTTCATCAGCCAACTGTCGTTTTGATACATGTGGATAAGTATTTCGTGATCATGTTTGATCGTGTCGATCACGCCTTGAACCAAATCCGCAGGCACGTTTTCACTGTACATCAGTTGATCGTTTTGGTCATGAACACGCGCACCGTTCGAGGTGATCATGTAAGCCGGAATGCCCACTTGGCGACGAATGCTTGCAACGTCTACGTGGTGGCGACCCGTTGCAAAGACAAAGGTGTAACCCTTTTCATGCAGCGCTTTTAGCGTCTCTTTTGAGTAAGCACTTAGCTGATGGTTTGGTGCCAGTAACGTGCCATCCAGATCTGAGGCAACGATTTTAGTGATCTCTTTGCAAGGTAGCGATGTGCTCATGAAGCCCTCGTAAACGGTTTGGATAGAGTGGAACGGGTTGATTGCAAACGGAGTACAGTAGACTGACTAGATCATACTGCTCCGAATGCGGGGGAACTTAATGCTGCCTGCTTTCCTCGTTAAACGTGCGAGGTGGGCGAAACAGACGCAAGCAGTGTACGCCAAAATAAGGATGAAAAAGAGGGTAAATCGTTTGAGAGACATTTCCTCTTTAATTATTGCGGTGAAGTGGTCGCCTACAACTCTTATTGCATTTTTTCGTCTGACGACGAAGTAGGGTCATCCATAAAGCGGAAGATTGCATCGAGCGCTTGATTGCGGTACTGGTCTGTTTCGAACAAGATTTCATGCTGTGCGCCTTCAATAGAAAGCAATGCCGCATGAGGATTGGTTTTACGCAGCTTCTCGATAAAGCGTTTTTGTGCGAGATTGCTGACGATACGATCATTGCCTGCTTGAACCAGTAGCACAGGCACTTTTACTTGGCGAGTTAACAAAAAGCACTGTTTCGCTGCCATGAGTCCTTGCCATACCCAGCGCGTGCTTGGTCCGCCGACTTGCAGTTCCGGTTTTTCTGTATAGAGATTGCGAAACCACTGGTAGCGGCCTGCGCTTTGGCTGAGAGGATTGTCCTCAAAAGGCTTGGGAAAGTACGGCTTGTGGCCCGGCGCATAACGCGGCAGTGGTGACACGGCAGAAAGAATTTGCGTCACTGGGATAGCGATGGGTGATAAGTACCACGGCAAGTTAATGCCAAACATGGGTGCGCTTAAAATCAAACCTGTGAATGGGTGCTCTGGGTGGGTTTGCAGGTAGCGCGTCGCGATGGCACCGCCCATGGAGTGCGCGATGATAAAGCACTGCTGATATTGTTTAAGGTCGTGTTGTTTGATCACCACGTCCATATCATCAATATAGTCAGTAAAGTCATAGACGTGACCCATATCAGAGTCAGATAATAGGCGATCTGATAAACCTTGTCCTCGGTGGTCAAAGGAATACACATCGTAACCTTGGCGGTAGAGATCGTAAAACAGCTCTTGGTACTTCCAGGAAGATTCGATGCGGCCATTGACGATCAGCACGGCTTTTTTGTGTTCAGGGTTGGTGAGTTTGCACCAGTAGATTTTCTTTTTCTCTGTCCCTTTAACAAAGCCCTCTTGGCGAGTTTGCCAAAGTGCTGCGATCGGACCACCAATTGCTTGCTCAAATAAAGTCTCTTGAGTATAAGTCAAAGGTGAATGGTTAGTAGCCATTAGTCGATTACCTGAAGATACATTGTAGACGCGATGTATCATCGAAGAATTAGTGAGGAAATGCAATGGATACCCACGTTTGGTTGGCCTATGTGGTAACTGCAATCGTTTTTAGTTTGGCTCCGGGTTCTGGCACGGTTAACTCAATCAGCAATGGCTTGAGTTACGGCACGCGTAAATCGCTTGGCGCGATTGTTGGTCTGCAAATCGGACTCGCGATTCACATCGCCTTGGTTGGCGCTGGCATCGGTGCGCTGGTGGCGCAATCGGCAACTGCGTTTACTATCATTAAATGGGTAGGCGCGGCTTACCTTGTATGGTTGGGTATTCAGAAATGGCGTGACACTTCAGGCTTGATTGCCAATGAGAGTCACAAAGAGATGTCAGGTAGCGCATTATTGTATAAAGCCGTTTTAATTAACCTGACTAACCCTAAATCGATCGTCTTTTTGGTGGCGTTGTTCCCACAGTTTATCGACCCTGCAAAAGACCAACTGACGCAATTGTTGGCGCTAGGGGTGACGACAGTGGTAATTGATGCGTGTGTAATGTTGGGTTACACCACGTTAGCGGCGCAGATGGGACGCTTTATCCGTTCAGACAAGATCATGGGTAAAATTAACAAAGTATTCGGTTCAATGTTTATGGGTTGTGGCGCATTATTAGCGGCTGCAAAATCCTAAGCCATTTATAGGTAGTTCTATCGCATGAATACAACGTATGTCGCTCGTCAGCCGATTTTTAACCGTAAAAGACAGACGCTGGGTTATGAATTGTTATTTAGAGATGGAGAAAGCAACGCCTATCCCGCTCATATCGAATCAAACCGAGCGACATACCGATTAATCGTCGAGAACTTTCTATCACTGGGTACTAACCCAGTGATTGCGTCTTCGCGATGCTTCATCAACTTTCCTCATCAGAGCTTGGTACGCCGTTTGCCTCGCAGCTTGCCAAAAAACAAAATCGTCGTAGAAGTCTTAGAGACTTGCCAACCTACCGATGATCTTCTCGATGCAATTCGCGAGTTATATCGAGAAGGTTATTTGATCGCGCTGGATGATTTCACCTTAACGCCGGAGTGGCGTCGCTTCTTACCTTATGTGCACATCGTTAAACTCGATATCATGGCGATGGGGCTAGAAAAAGCGTGTGAACTGGTTAAAACCCACCTCGCCAAGCGCGTCAAATATCACTTTTTAGCGGAACGCGTCGAAACCGCAGAAGAGTTTGAGCAAGCCAAAGCGGCGGGTTTTAAATTCTTTCAAGGCTACTTTTTTAGCAAGCCATTGGTGTCGCAAACCAAATACGTCAGTCCGGAGCAGGTGTTAGCGTTACAACTGTTTCGGGAAGTCTGCGCGCCAGAGCCGGATTTTGACCGCATTGAAAGCATCATTACGCAAGATGTGGCCTTGTCGTACAAGTTACTGCGTTTTGTAAATACCCAGATCACCACATTAGAAGTGGAAATCAGCTCGTTCCGTCAGGCGCTGATTTACCTTGGTCAAGACAAGCTGAAGCAATTTGTCTCTTTGGTGGTGGCGTCTTACATCTCAAGCAACAAACCGCGTGAGTTGTACAACCTCTCTTTGCAACGTGCCCAGTTCTGTGAGCTGATGTCGCGTTACCAACCTTTTTCTCATCTTAATGAGCAAGGCTTTATGGTCGGCTTATTGTCGATCTTAGATGCCATGCTCGACTTATCGATCGAAGCCTTGGTGAAGCAACTGCCGTTGAGTGATTCTGTGCAGCAAGCGTTACTGCATCGCAAGGGTGAATACGGCGTGCTGATCTCGCTAGAAGAATGCTACGAGCGAGCAGATTGGCATGGCGTCGAAAAGCTCTCGGGTCAGTTGGGTTTGTCATTCGATGAAGTCAAAGCCTCGTTAAGTGAAGCGGTTCGCTGGAGCCAAAGCGTCGTCACGGTCTAATTCTCTTTATTAGTATGAAACTTTTATGAAGGCAAGGGCGTGGCTCTTGACGCCTTGGCACAATTAAATAAACATATACGCATATCCATATATAGGTATGTTAACTATGCTTCCACATCAGTTTTTCAAGCTTTTATCTGACGAGACTCGTGTGCGCTGCTTAATGCTGGTGGCCCGCGAAGGAGAAATTTGCGTAGGTGATTTGGCGTTTGCATTGCAAGAGAGTCAGCCGAAAGTTTCTCGTCATCTTGCTCAGTTAAGATCGAGTGGCATTTTAGTCGATAAGCGTCAGGGACAATGGGTGTACTACGAGTTATCGCAGCAATTGCCAGGATGGATGCGCAAGTTGATTGAAGACTTAGTAGCATCGAATTGCTTGAAGCAAGAATACCAAGACGACATTACACGCTTGCACGATAAAAGTCGTGAGGCTTGCTGTTAACAGCGAACAAAGATTCAAGGTTGAAGATTAAAGGGTAAGACTATGACGATTAAAGTAGGGATTAACGGGTTTGGGCGCATTGGGCGTTTGGCGCTGCGCGCGGCATTCGATTGGCCAGAATTGGAATTTGTGCAAATCAATGATGTTGCGGGCGATGCAGCAACGTTGGGCCACTTATTGGAGTTCGACTCTGTTCAAGGCCGTTGGCACCATGAAGTGCAGGCTGAGGGAAATGAACTCGTCATCAATGGCAAGCGCATCGCGACGACACAGCATCGCGACATCGATGCAGTGAATTGGTCTGGTTGTGATGTCGTGATTGAAGCGACAGGCGTGCACCGCAAAACTTCGTACCTTGACCAATATCTCGATCAGGGCGTGAAGCGAGTGGTGGTTAGCGCACCAGTGAAAGAAGAAGGCATTGCGAACATCGTTGTTGGCGTGAACGACCACATTTTCGATCCTGACAAACATCGTATCGTGACAGCGGCTTCGTGCACGACTAACTGCATCGCACCAGTAGTAAAAGTCATTCATGAGAAATTGGGCATTGAGCAATCCTCTTTCACGACGATTCATGATTTGACCAATACGCAAACCATTTTGGATGCACCGCACAAAGATCTGCGTCGTGCTCGTGCGTGTGGCATGAGTCTTATCCCGACCACCACGGGCAGTGCGACTGCGATTGTGGAAATTTTCCCTGATTTAAAAGGCAAGATTAACGGCCACGCAGTGCGTGTCCCGTTGGCGAATGCGTCACTGACAGACATCATCTTCGATGTGAAACGCGATACCACCGCAGAAGAAGTGAATGCTTTGCTGAAAGAAGCGTCAGAAGGTGAGCTAAAAGGCATTCTTGGCTTTGAAGAGCGTCCGTTGGTGTCGATCGATTACAAAGGCGATCAACGCTCAACCATCGTTGATGCACTCTCAACAATGGTCGTTGGCTCTCGCATGGTGAAGATTTACGCGTGGTACGACAATGAAATGGGTTACGCAACGCGTACCGCAGAATTGGTTCGTAACGTTGGTTTGGCTTAATAGGAGTTCACAATGTCTCATCCTACATGGCAATTAGATTTGGATTCTGGTGCATTAGTCCTAACACCGTGCCCGGGTACGAAAGGCGTCGATTTGCAAACGTCTTTACAGCAATTAAAAGAGCAGGGTGTTCAAGCGGTGGTTACGGCATTGGACAATGCTGAGCTAGCATCGAAAGACGTCGCGGATTTGGGTGAAGTTACCCAACAACTGGGCATGAAATGGTTCCAGATCGAGATTGAAGATGATTGCGCACCCAGTGAGGATTTCGCGATGAAGTGGCAACAAGCTAGCCCTGAACTGCATGTGATTCTTGCTCAAGATGGCAAAGTCGCGATGCACTGTATGGGCGGCTCGGGTCGCACTGGTTTGTTCGCAGCTCACTTGCTGCTAGAAAAAGAATGGACGCTGGACGATATCGTGCGAGAAGTTCAGGCACTGCGCCCAGGCGCGTTTACCAAACCAGTGCAGCTTGAGTACATCGAACGGGTGGCAAAAGATGCGTGATCAGCTTAAATAGCTTTTGGAACATCATGATCCAAAAGCTATTGTCTGGCTTTTATAATGGAATATAGCTCAGCGATAAAACGGAAGGTGGTGATTTAACCTTTTGTTTTTATTGATTATTAATTTTAAATTATAAATGCCAGCGTGTTTGTAAACTTGAACTAAGGTTGTATCGCCTTATGGCTGGTGTACAGGTTAAACAGTATTTAGAACATGATGATCTAAATGCGTCTATCGCTGTACATAAGAGGTCAATATGATTTCTCAATTGAGCAAAAGTATTCGTCAGTACATGTTAGTGACGTTTAACTATTGGAACTTTACCGTAACCGACGGAGCGCTGCGTATGCTGGTGGTGCTCTATTTTCACGACTTGGGTTATTCCACGTTAGCCATTGCCTCGCTCTTTCTTTTCTATGAATTTTTTGGCGTGGTGACCAATCTGATTGGTGGTTGGTTAGGGGCCCGGTTAGGCCTGAACAAAACCATGAATATTGGCCTAGCGATGCAAGTGTTTGCGTTGTTAATGTTGGCAGTGCCCAACGCTTGGCTGACGATTCCTTGGGTGATGGCTGCGCAAGCTTTGTCTGGTATCGCTAAAGATCTCAACAAGATGAGTGCAAAGAGTGCGATTAAGACGCTAGTACCAGATGAGCAGCAAGGCGCACTTTACAAATGGGTGGCGATTTTGACGGGCTCGAAGAACGCACTCAAAGGGGCGGGTTTCTTTGTCGGTGGCTTGTTGTTGTCTTGGGTGGGTTTCCAAAACTCGATGCTTATTATGGCGAGTGTGCTCGCGGTAGTGTTCATTTGCAGCATGATCTGGCTAGAAGCCGACATGGGCAAAGCGAAAAATAAGCCTAAGTTTAGCCACATTTTTTCTAAGTCTGAATCGGTCAACATCTTGTCCGCAGCGCGCATGTTCCTGTTTGGTGCGCGGGATGTCTGGTTTGTGGTGGCTTTGCCGGTTTATCTCGGCAGCGTATTTGGCTGGGATCACTTGTGGGTTGGTGGCTTTATAGCATCATGGGTGATCGCGTATGGCTTTGTGCAAGGTTTTGCGCCGCGCATTACGGGTAAAGCGCAGGGTCGCGTGCCTGATGGAAGTGCGGCATTGGTGTGGGCGGGGGTTCTTGCCTTAATCACGGGCGGGATTGCTTACGGAGTACAAATTGGTTGGCAGCCGGAAATCGTGATTGTGGTTGGGCTGATGATTTTTGGTGCGGTCTTTGCCATTAACTCTTCGCTGCATTCGTATCTGATTGTGAGCTATGCCAAAGGCGACGGCGTGTCGTTGGATGTCGGTTTTTACTACATGGCCAACGCCATGGGACGTTTGATTGGCACGGTATTGTCGGGGTGGATTTACCAAGAAGCAGGACTAGCGGCGTGTTTGTGGGTCTCTTTCGCTTTCTTGGCGCTGACAACGTTGATTTCGATTAAGTTACCCAAAGCTAATATCGCCACGGCTTAGTTCTGATGAATGTGATGGGTTGAACAGAACATCGTGAATAAAAATGGCTCCAATCGGGAGCCATTTTTTATGTCTGCATATTATGAGCAGAAGCGTCCAAGCTTTGCAGGTTGCGTCATTTTGATTTCGTCGTCTAACGAGCGGTAGACAATCGTATTCCAGATTTCGCCATTATCCATTTCAAATTCAATCGCATAATTCATGCCGCTTACCACCTGAGTGCGAACACTGAGGATTTGCTTTAACTTAGCGGAAGTGTTCATTTGCGCGAGTACCACATCAAGCAATGGTTGCGCTTCATCGGTCATGTCACTTTGTGACCATCCGCCGGGCAGTTTTTCTAAGTTACAGATTGGGTTCGCTTCCGGTTGCGATTGGGCTGGTGCCTCGGTCTCTTCCTTTTGATTACATCCAGCTAAAGCCACTACACATACGAGTGACGCCAATAATGTTTTCTTCATAACAAGACCTTTCTTTGTAATGTGCTCAGTATCCTAGGGGGTTCTGTGAATTATATCTGTTTCATATTCAAGAAAGTGTTGGTCACATATCGCTTCGTTTCAATTGATTCTGTTCAGCAGTATTTATCGGTTAAATACAATTAACAGGTCATTGTTGGGTTAAAAATAAGCAAAAACAGATTGTTAACTATTTAATTGAGTGAAAATTGCCCTATGCTATAAACGATAAGCGATCCAAGGTAGGAAAGGATATGAGAGAAAGGGTTCTGTTTTTTGATTTATTGCGCTGCGTCGCCGCAGTGGCTGTGATCGCTATTCATGTCTTGGCGCCTTATCGAAACGAGTTGGGCGTGATCCCAATGGACCAATGGCTCACCGCCGTTGGAGTGAACAGCGTGACCCGATGGGCGGTGCCGGTATTTATTTTGATTACGGGCGCTCTGATGCTCAGTGATACACGTCCTTTTGATGGCAAGTATTACGTGAAGCGGCGTTTGGGGAAGGTGTTGGTGCCTTTTCTAATTTGGTCGACGTTCTACGCGTATCTATCGGGTTGGACGGCACAAGGATTCGATTTTGAAACCGTCAAAGAAGTGCTGAGTAATAGTCCGTTTCATGCCACCTATTACCATTTAGGCTTCTTCTATTACTTTATTCCACTGTATTTCGTGATTCCTCTATTCCAATGGATGGCACGTAATGTCGATGACAATGTCCTCTATACCTATCTGGCTTTTTGGATGTTCACTAGCACGTTATTCCTGTTCAAGATTGATGGGCCATGGAGTAACCAAATGTGGCTCTATATGGGCTATCTGCCTTTGGGTTATGTTCTGTTTCAAAAAGTGCCACTAAATCGTTCTATGGTGACGTTGTTCACTGGGTTTGGATTGGTGGCGTTAGCCGTGACATTCACCATGGTGGTGACCAACAGTTTGGAAGCGGAGAAATACACCGTGGGGCGTTGGTTGTCATACAAAACATTGAACGTGATTTTGGCGGCATCGATGATTTTTATGCTGTGTCGGTATTTTGGGGAAGGGTTGCCGAAGAACGTGCAGAAAGTGGTGAGTTTTATCAGCCAGCACAGCTTGGGCATTTACTTACTTCACCCAATCTTCTTATGGCCGATGAAAGAGTTCGGTTGGTATACCGGTCATCCGGTATGGGTGATCCCTGTGTGGATTGTGTTAAGTGGGGCGGGAGCCTTGGCGATGAGTTATCTGTTCTCGAAATCAGCCAAGACTCGTTGGTTACTGCCGTAAATTAGCGTTTGATTGCGAAATGTAGGAATTTGTCGCCGCAGTAGGTCAGGGTGCCTTTATCACCTGGATTAAGCGCGTGGTAATAGTGCACACCAATTTGGAATTCTCGTTTCGGGCCGATTGGGCCACGTTGCACATAAATCCAATATTCTTGGTCGTCCTGTCCCGGCTGCGCATCCGGCACATCGATCGCTTGTTTGTCTAAAATAGTGACTTGAACACTTTGTTCTGGCGCATCTTCACCAACGTAATGTTTGCTGTAGAAACGAAAGAACACCCAAGCGCCAAGGGCGATGAGGGCAAAAATGGCCAAGATAAGTGAGATTGGCATGATAACCTCCAATGTTTCATTGGGCCCTATTCTACAGAACTCCCTGATTAAACTATGAGTTGAGATAAACTATTCGTGATCTAATAAAAGGGGTGTAGATTTTATTCGGCGGACTTCACAGTTTATATGCGTGCAAGGGCACAATTTGAAAGGAAAATTGCACTTAACCGCTCGAAAAAGCTCTAAATTTATAGAAGAATGAAATGACTAACGAAGGGAAGGTCAGTAAAGGAGGGTTACGATGTCAGATATCGAAAAAGTAGTCATGCGTACCCGAACGATCGAAAAGCTTTTGCGTACTCAATATCACGCAGAAGGGAAAGGGTTGCACCAACTTATCAGCAGTTGTGAAGAGCGCTTACCTCATGATGTGATCGCGAAATTGCGTTTTATCGCCACTGTGCGTAATAAAGTTGTGCATGAGGACAACTATAAGCTGGATGATCGAAAAGGTTTCATGGCAGCGTGTGATGACTGTGAAAAAGAGTTAACGCCAAGAAGTTCCCGTTTTATTTGGCGAACCGCTATTTTGCTAATGGCGCTAATCACACTCGCTGCACTCGGTTTTTACTACATGCATTGGGACATCTTGTCAGAGCACATACAGTAAACCTAAAAATTGAGAAATAAAAAAGGACGCGAAAGCGTCCTTTTTTATTTTTAATCAGTGACTTAGTACATCATTGGCAGTGTCATTAAACCCACAACCACTGCAATCATAACCAGCCCTTGTTTTTGAGAAGATGAAATCATAACACTACCTCTTAAATCTTTGATGAACTCGATGGAGTAAATATAGCACTGTTTTTGGCTGTTGATCAACGTATCTGTAGAAAACTTTTCAAAACTCATACTTAACTTGGCTGTTTTTACTTTAAATTGACCAATAAAACAGTGTTTTTTGGGCTGTATTTAAAGTGTTCGCTTTGAGTCTTAATTATGCTTTTGTATTTTAAGTTGTTGATTTTAATGTGTTATAAATGGTTAATAAGTGGCTGTTATATTGTTTTTTGTCTCAGTTTGGTGGTTGATTTGGTATTTTGTCTGTATTTCTCAAAAGTTGAGAAAAGTGAGTGTTGTGCTATGGCGGTGGTTAATGAAGGCACTAGGATGGTGCAAGAATTTCTTATCTGATGAGAAAATCTGGCAAGGAAGTATAATTGGTGGGTCGTGGAGCGGCTAATGGTGTTTTTGCCCTCATTAACGTTAATGTGTTTTTATTTATCATTGGGTTACGTTGTTTTAATGATATTTTTAATACAAACAAATCTACTTGGAGAGTGATGTTTAGATGGGCTTATCATGGCATTCTTTCCCATATCAGGATGAATAGGGGTAACTAGACTTTTTGTGGTTGATGTCTGTCCGTGTTGATGGTCATGCACACAAGTTGGCTTTTTTACACACACTATGAAATCTTGTGAACACTAACCACGAATTCCAATCCACATCATTTTTGCTAGCGCTAGAGAGGGTTACAAAATGTTTCGAATCGCTAGCGAGATCCAACTTTCGTAGATTGTGTCTTTACATCAAAACTGGTCTACCTAGACTAGCGGCGAGTTTAAGTAAAAGGTATGTACGGCATGTGGAGTTGGCTGGCGATAGGGTTATCAGGTATGTATTCCGTGTTGGGTGCAAAGCAAGCTAACCCGACACAATCCTTAGTGTTTAAAATCTTTACGCTATTACTTCTTCTTATTTTGGTGCTAACCCAAGGGCCGTCGGCCGATCACAGCTACTGGATTGCTGGTGGGTTGGTGGTTTCTATGTTCGCCGATACGCTGCATTCGTTTAAAACACGTAAGCTGATCTATTTTGCTGCCTATCTCGCAGCGCAAGTGTGCTACAGCAAATCTTTTTGGGTTCAGCTCAATGGCGATATTGTGTGGTGGTTGTTGGCTTTGTTGCTTGCCGCCAGTATCGTGGCGTTTTTCCTTCTTTTACCGCAGTTAGATTCGCTCGTTTTTCCCGTAGTGACTATGGGCATAATGCTAGTGCAGCTCGCTTGGGCAGCCGGTGAGGTTTGGCTACAAACGCCTAGCTACGCGAATGCCATTGGCTTTAGTGGCACCGTCATCATGACGTATTCCGCGCTCGCTTACGCCATACACGGATTCCGTAAACCAATGAAGCGCGCGTATGTTTGGGTAAGTGGAAGCTACTTTCTTGCTCATGCACTCATTGTTGCTTCTATCATTTACTAACGTAAGTCAAAGCAGTGCTCGACGATTTCAGTACACTGGTCGGGTTCTATTTGCTAACTGGAGTTAACGATGAGTGACATTCATGCTCACAACTTACTAAACCTACTACGTGAAACCCCAATGAGCCGCGACGAGCTCGCACAACATTTTGGCGCAGACGTACGCTTTCATACCTGTAAGTTGAATGATCTAGACTTAGATGCATTGCTAACCTTTTTATTACAGCGCGATAAGGTTCGCGAACTCGAAGGCAAGTTCGTCGTCAACATGGCGCGTATTTGCAACCATTAAGCGGCGTCTGAGGTTGTTTCGGTAATCGAGGGCGAATTATCTGATTTCGCCCTTAGCCGTATACTCGCACAATCTCCTTACTATACACTGGTCGCCATTTTTTTCGTCGAGGCCAGAACATGGATATTCTTTCTGCAGCGACCATGCTGTTTCTTATCATGGACCCTCTTGGCAATTTGCCCATTGTGTTGTCCATTCTTAAACACATCGATCCCAAACGTCGTCGTAAGGTGCTCATCCGCGAGCTGATTTTTGCCTTATTGATTTTGATGTTGTTCTTGTTCGCCGGACAAAGCATCCTGAGTTTTTTGCACGTACAGCCGGAAACCTTGAGTATCTCTGGTGGCATCATCTTATTTATCATCGCAATTAAGATGATTTTCCCAAGTGCAGGGAGCATCACCGGGTTAGCGGCGGGTGAAGAGCCGTTTATTGTGCCAATGGCAATTCCAATGATTGCTGGTCCATCAGTGATTGCCGCGTTGCTTCTGCTTTCTTCCCAGCATCCCGACAAACTGGTCGAACTCTCAGCGTCGGTGGTGATTGCGTGGGGCGCGACCTTCTTTATTTTGATGTTCTATGGCTTTTTCAATCGTCTGTTGGGCGAACGCGGTCTGAAAGCGGTGGAACGCTTAATGGGCTTGTTATTGGTGATGATTTCCACCCAGATGTTCCTAGATGGTGTGAAAAGCTATTTGGGATAAATCAAAGACAACAAAAAGCCGCTCCAGTGAGCGGCTTTCTTTATGGCGATGTTTACATCATGTGTTTACGACGAATGTCGAGCAGGGCAAAAATACCAAAAATCAAGATGGAATACTTTTCCCAACTGCTCATCTGAATCTTATCGCCAAATGCACCAATGAAGATTGCCATTTGCAAACCGTGCATGATGAACAAGAAGGCTGTCATGATGTACAACGCAATCGCAGCATTACCTGGAAATGGCATCACAATATTCAGAATCAAAACCAGCCAAACAAAGGCAATCGCCGCTTTAGCTAGGATAAGTAGTGCTTTCATTTAAGTGTCCTTTTAAATCGAGGCGTTAGGCTGAGGTACGTTCATACAGACGGTAACTGACTTGGCCTGCGGTTTTTTCTCTGTGCAGGTGCCAATTTTCCGGAAGCCCAGCAATGCTCAGCTCTTTTTCCGTTTCAATATAAATCATTGCGTCTTCTGCAAGCCAACCGTTTTGCTCTAGCAAGGTCACGGTTTCATCCAATAGTCCCTTACGGAAAGGTGGATCGATGAAAACCACATGATGTGGTGTGCCTGGTTGTTTCAGAAAGCTCAAGGCATCGGTGTTCACCACTTGGATATTAGTGGCTTTCAATGATGCGACGTTTTTTTGTAACTGCTGAAAAGCTTGCGGGTTGAGCTCAATCATGGTCACGAGTTCTGCTTGGCGTGAAGCCGATTCAAAACCTAAACCACCAGAGCCAGCAAATAAATCGAGGCATTTTGCTTGCGGCACATCTTGTGCTAACCAGTTAAACAGGGTTTCTTTCACGCGGTCAGTGGTTGGACGCAAACCTTCAGCGTCATGGACAGGGAGTTTTCTGCCTCTCCATAAACCACTAATAATGCGAACAAAGCCCGTTGTTGGCTTTTTTTGTGATGTGTTTTGCTGGCGACGTCTTACCATAGATTTTTTGACCGCTAATAAAGTGATACTATACCCAATCGCCCAAGCTTTGAGCTTGGATACAGCCCAGAAAATTCAAGATGACAGAGTGTAACACTAATAAGATTAGAATCACCTAATTGGAAAGTTTTCACAACTTTGTCATTAGCCTTTTTTAGACAGATAATAATCTTGTCAAAAAAGAGTCATTAATAGATAAAAAGACAATCTAGGATAGCCCCAGATGACGGAAAAAAAGAAGCGCGGATTACTTTCGTGGCTAGGTTTTGGTGACGAAGAACAAAGCCCAAAACCAAAAACTGAAGAAACAGTAACAGAAGAAGCAGTGGAAGCGCCTTCTGAAGAGCAGCAAACCGAAGAGGTTGCTGAGCAAGCTCAACAAACTCAAGAGCTTGAACAAGAGCCAGAAAAAGCTGAGGCTGCCCCAGCAGAAGCAGAAGCAGAAGCAGAAGCAGAAGCAGAAGCAGAAGCAGAAGAGCCACAAGTACCGGTTGCGCCTCGTATTCAAGAGCAAGAAAAGCCGACAGAAAGCTTCTTCGCTCGCCTTAAACGCAGCCTTAGCCGTACGAAAGCAAACATCGGTGCTGGTTTCTTTGGCCTGTTCAGCGGTAAAAAAATCGATGACGACCTATTTGAAGAGCTAGAAGAGCAACTGCTCATTGCCGATGTGGGCATGGACACCACCACAAAAATCATCAACAACCTGACAGAAAAAGCCTCTCGTGGTGATCTGAAAGATGGCGAAGCCCTTTATGGCCTGCTGAAAGAAGAAATGGCGGAGATTTTATCTAAAGTAGAACAGCCTCTAGAGATCGACAGCAGCAAAACACCTTATGTCATCTTGATGGTTGGTGTGAATGGTGTGGGTAAAACCACCACTATCGGTAAACTTGCGAAGCAGTTCCAAAGCCAAGGCAAGAAAGTAATGTTAGCGGCTGGCGATACTTTCCGAGCGGCTGCAGTTGAGCAGCTGCAAGTGTGGGGCGAGCGTAACAATGTTCCTGTGATCGCGCAGCATACTGGCGCAGACAGCGCATCGGTTATCTACGATGCGATTGAAGCGGCAAAAGCGCGTGGCGTCGATGTGGTTATCGCCGATACGGCGGGTCGTCTACAAAACAAAGCCAACCTGATGGAAGAGCTACGCAAGATTGTACGTGTGATGAAGAAAATTGATGATTCTGCACCACATGAAATCATGCTGACGCTGGATGCGGGTACTGGCCAAAATGCGATTAGCCAAGCGAAACTTTTCAGTGATGTAGCTCCTCTAACCGGGATTACATTGACTAAGCTGGATGGTACAGCGAAAGGCGGCGTTATTTTCGCTATCGCTGATCAGTTTAGTATTCCAATTCGCTACATTGGTGTTGGCGAAGGCATTGAAGACTTGCGTCCTTTTGAAACTCAAGAGTTTATCGACGCTTTGTTTAGCCGTGAAGAGTAATTGAAGTTAGAGGAAATCAACGGTGATCAAATTTCAACAAGTGAGTAAAGCTTACCGAGGTGGTCGACAAGCACTACAAAAAGTCGATTTTCACCTGAGGCGCGGAGAAATGGCGTTTTTAGGCGGGCACTCCGGCGCCGGTAAAAGTACCTTGTTGAAATTGATATGTGCGATAGAGCGTCCGACCGATGGCAAAATCCATTTCAATGGTCACGACATCACGCGCATTCCAAGCAAAGACATTCCATTTTTGCGCCGCAATATTGGGATTGTCTTTCAAGACCACCGTCTCTTGATGGATCGCAGTGTGTACGACAACGTCGCACTGCCGATGCGTATTGAATCGATTTCCGAAACTGAAATTAAGCGTCGCGTTTCTGCGGCGTTAGACAAAACGGGCTTACTCGATAAAGCCCGTTGTTTGCCGAGCCAGCTCTCTGGTGGTGAACAACAACGCGTTGGTATTGCCCGTGCAGTGGTAAACCGACCAACGTTATTAGTGGCAGATGAGCCAACGGGTAACCTTGACCCAGAATTATCCAACCGTGTGTTGCGTTTATTCGAAGAATTTAACCGTGCGGGCGTGACCATCCTACTTGCCACGCACGATGTTGGGTTAGTAAACACTCGCCCACAATATCGTCATTTTGAATTGAACCAAGGCTTCCTAAGTGAGGTAGAAGACTATGGCAGGTAACAAGCACTCCGAAAAGAAAGGGAAAGGCCGCAGTGCCAAGCGTGCAAATACCGATGGTTTTTTCTCTGTCCATGCAAAACAAGCAAAATCCTCTTTTAGCGCCTTATGGCAACGACCACTAGGCAACATTCTGACTCTAGCGGTGATCTCCATGGCACTTGCCATGCCAGCTTGTTTGTATCTATTGGGCAAAAACGTGGCAGGCGCTGCCGAAGATGTGGCATCTCCCTCGCAAGTTAGTGCTTACTTAGTGGAAGGTATGCCGGATGCGCGTGTAATGGTTCTCAAAGATCAAATTGAAACTTGGCCTCTTGTAAAAGAAGTGGAATATATTTCTCCACAGCAAGGTTTGGCCGATTTAAGCCAGTACGCGGGTTTTGACCAAGCACTGAGCTTGCTAAGCGGTTATGCGTTACCGGGCGTGTTGGTGATTACGCCAGAATCTGATATCAAAACAGACATTCAAGCCCTAGCAAAAGAAGTAGGCCAACAACAAGATGTGACCGATGTTAGGCTAGATGAAGACTGGCTTGCGCGCTTAAATGCCATCAAAACACTAGCTGGCATTATTGTCGTGACTCTGACAATCCTGATGTTGGGTGCGGTATTTTTAATCGTTGGTAACACATTACGTTTTAATGTATTGGCGAATAAAGAAGAGATTCAAACCATGAAGCTTATCGGTGCGACCGACAGCTTCATTTTGCGTCCGTACCTATACACAGGTATGTGGTTTGGTGTATTAGGTGCAGTCATTGCGTGGTTTGTCACGGCGTTAGTGACTATTGTGATGAACAGCGCCGTAGAAGATCTTGCCGCGTTGTACGACAGCCAATTCCGTTTAATTGGCCTAAGTTGGGATGAATCTTTGCTGCTGATTATCACCGGTAGCCTTTTAGGTTGTATTGCCGCGCGCGTTTCAGCGCAGCGCCACTTAAAAGAAATTGAACCAGTTTAAGTGATGAAGGTCTTATACTTGGAATTTATTAGCACAAGCTAATTTTTACCTCTTGTTTAGACCAATTGTTTATGGATAATTGCTCGCCCTTCTTGAAACTTGTTCATTTTGAGTTCAAGATATCGAAGCTAAATTGCAATGTAATGCTCCAGATCAGAGATTGATGAGGAATTGAATGACAAAAGAAGCGTATCCGATGGCTCTAGTCACGCAAGATAGCCTTGATAGCTATATTCGCTCTGTAAACAGCTACCCAATGCTGACAGCAGATGAAGAGCGTGAACTGGCAGAACGATTACACTACAAAGGTGAGATTGAGGCTGCGAAAGGCCTGATCCTGTCACACCTAAGATTCGTTGTTCACGTTGCTCGAGGTTACTCAGGCTACGGTTTGCCAATGGCAGATCTAGTGCAAGAGGGCAATATCGGTCTAATGAAAGCCGTTAAACGTTTTAACCCAGAAGTGGGCGTACGTTTGGTGTCTTTTGCTGTTCACTGGATCAAAGCAGAGATCCATGAGTACGTACTACGTAACTGGCGTATCGTTAAAATTGCAACAACTAAGGCGCAGCGTAAATTGTTCTTCAATCTACGCAAATCGAAAAAACGCTTAGGTTGGTTTAACAATGGCGAAGTCGAAACCGTAGCTCGTGAGTTGGGCGTAGAACCTTCCGAAGTTCGTGAAATGGAATCACGTCTTGCGGCGGTCGATTCAACGTTTGATATGCCAACTGACGATGATGACAGTGCGACTAGCTCATACACTGCACCGATGCTGTACCTAGAAGACAAATCGTCGGACGTGGCTGACAACATCGAAGCTGCAAACTGGGAAATGCACACCAATAATCGTCTTGGTCACGCACTAGCAAGCCTAGATGAGCGTAGCCAACGCATTGTGCGCTCTCGTTGGTTAGACGATGAGAAAGCAACATTGCAAGACTTGGCTGATGAGTTTGGCGTTTCTGCAGAGCGTATTCGTCAGTTAGAAAAGAATGCGATGAAGAAGCTGAAATTGGCCGTTGGTGAGTTCTAACTTCAGTCTCTAATATAAAGTAAGATTTTCATAGAAAGCCGAGATCATGTGATCTCGGCTTTTTTATTTTCGATCGAAAATAGATAGCGTTTGCGATCTAAATTTTCTGTGCTACCTGTGCATAACTCTGTGAAGTAATTATTTATCAACTGTTCGAAACCCAGACAAAATAAGGGTGATAGCAGTTTTGTCGCTTGGGGATAGTTATAAATATACACACAGCTAGATCAGGATCATCACTACATCTTGTGGATCAAAAGATCCAAATATACTTTATCAACGCAATTCACAGCTTTATCCACAAATGGTTGGAATGTGTGCAATTTTAAAAGCCCTGATTATCCTTGTGTCTAAGTTTGCCACTGGATAGGTTACAATGGCGGCAGTATACCCAAATGACTTTTTCCGACTTAATACACCGAGCAGCTGAGTGTTTAGTTCGGGTGCCAAGGTTATTTGGGTATATTCATAACGACAAAATGAGAAAGTAAATGGACCAGTTTCAGCATATCGATGTACAAGGTGCACAGGCTTTGCTTGAGCAGGGCGAGGCAAAGCTTGTAGATATTCGTGATCCTCAATCGTTTGCCGTGGCACATGCTGAGTCGGCTTATCATCTAACCAACGATACGATTGTGGCGTTTATGGAAGATGTAGAGTTTGAACAGCCGATCCTTGTGATGTGTTATCACGGAATTAGCAGCCAAGGCGCAGCGCAATATTTAGTTAACCAAGGCTTCGAACAGGTGTACAGTGTAGACGGTGGCTTTGAAGCCTGGCAGCGAGCACAACTACCGATAGTGAGAAGTTAATGAAGAGATTGGTAACGTTAAATAATCCACGCATGGCGCAAGCCTTTATCGATTATATGGCCTCTCGTCAGATAGATATTGAGATGATGCCCGAAGGTGAAGGACAATTTGCACTTTGGCTTACGGACAGCCAGCATGAAGTTGAGGCAGAGGCCGAACTGAAGCAATTTTTGGCGAATCCATCCGCTAGCAAATACAGCGCCGCTTCCTGGGACGTTGCCGATACTCGTAAGAGCCAATTTCATTACGCTAGGCCAAGTATCATGGGAATGATCAAAGCCAAAGCCGGTCCAGTGACCTTATTGATCATGACCGTATGCGCCGTGATTTATGGTTTGCAGATGTTAGGCTTTGGAAATGGGGTATTTGCTCTGTTGCACTTTCCCGCGTTTGAAGGCCAGCAATGGCAATTGTGGCGTTGGGTGAGTCATGCATTGCTACATTTCTCGGTAACACACATCATCTTTAACTTGTTGTGGTGGTGGCAACTTGGTGGCGATATTGAACGTCGACTTGGTTCTGGCAAGTTACTGCAAATCTTTGTGGTATCTGCGGCACTCTCTGGTGCTGGCCAGTTCTATGTTGAAGGTGCGAACTTCGGCGGGTTATCTGGTGTTGTGTACGCGCTACTCGGCTATTTGTGGGTTTTGGGTTACCGTTTACCTCATTTAGGTTTAACGCTGCCGAAATCCATCATTGGTTTTATGTTGGTGTGGTTGGTACTTGGTTTTGTGCAACCGTTTATGGCCATTGCCAATACGGCTCACTTAGCTGGCTTGTTAGCCGGGATGGCGATTGCGCTGTTCGACTCGGGCAAGCAGAAATACCAACAACAAGCGTGATAGCAAAAACAAAAAAAGACCGCTCGAAAGCGGTCTTTTTGTATCTAAAGCAGCGTTCCTTACTGATAGAGGTATTTGGTAAACAGCAAATCAGCAATGACGGTTTTCCCTGTCTCTGGCAGTAAGGTTTCGTTTAGCTCTTTTACCAACGTTTTGCGTAGGTCTTCTCGGCCAGAAAGCGACTTGATCGTATCTTCGGTTTGTTTGCCTAGGAGCTCGATGACCGCATCGCGAATCAAGGGTTGATGGTGCTCAACAATCGCTAGGTCTTGTTGGCTCATCACCATGATGTCGATACGCACTTGTACATAGCCTAATTTTTTACCTTTGGTGTAAAAGTTAGTGGTTAAATCTGGCTCTAGGGTGAAGTACGCTAATTTTGGTCCAGTCTCTTCCGTTTCAGCCCAACTTGGTGCGGAGATCAGGATTGTTAACGCAAAAATAATTTGGGCTACATAACGTTTGTACATATTTCTAACTTTTCTTTCTCTGGATCGCGATATTCGAATCGCTTCAGTCTTGATACAATAGGCCGTCTATAACAAATAACGGAACTTACGGTTTCAATAAGACGGTAAGTTGTTGCTTTATTGTACGCATAAAGCCTCCAATTGAATACTAGTATGAATCAGCCAACATCACTCTATCTTGCTTCTTTATTGGAAGTAGAGTGGCAAAAGCCCGAAGAATTTGAATTTCCAAACGAATTTGCCAAGCATTGGCTGGAAGAACAAGGGTCTTTGTCACGTCGTTTAAAGCAGCACTGTCAAGAATTGACGGTAGAACTGCTGCAAAATCATATCGTCACAGCGAAGACACTGAAATCGGACGAAAGTCAGTTACTGTCTGAGCAAGATTGCCTCCTAAGAGAGGTCGTCCTGTGTGGAGACGACTGCCCTTGGGTTGTTGGTCGTACTTTGATCCCACGTACTACGTTGGTCGATCAGCAATACGACTTAGCGCAGCAAGGTGATATCCCACTAGGGCTCACCGTCTTTAGCGCCGATAATGTCGAGCGCGACTCGCTCCAAATGGGTTGGGTTCACTTGCCTCAAGGTCGTTTTCTCGCACGACGCTCAAGGTTGTGGATGAATCACAAACCTATGTTAGTCGCTGAGTTATTCTTATCGAATTCACCTATTTACGCCAAGGAGAGAGTGTAAATGTCCGCAGAAAAAGCCAAAGCATATTGGCAGCTGATGCGAATGGATCGCCCAATTGGTTCACTATTATTGTTGTGGCCAACGGTTTGGGCTCTGGTCATTGCAGCCCAAGGCATACCGAGTTGGGATGTGCTCATTGTATTTGTGCTGGGTGTATTTTTAATGCGTAGCGCTGGCTGTGTCATTAACGATTTTGCAGACCGCAAAGTCGATGGTCATGTGAAGCGTACTAAACAGCGTCCATTGCCTTCGGGTAAGGTCACGGCGAAAGAGGCGATTGGCTTATTTTTGGTTTTGGCCGTGAGCTCATTCTTACTTGTTTTGACTATGAACCCCTTAACGATTCAGCTCTCTTTTGCGGGCCTTGTCTTAGCCTTTATCTACCCTTTTATGAAGCGTTACACGCATATCCCGCAGCTGTTTTTGGGATTAGCGTTTAGCTGGGCGATTCCTATGGCATGGGCGGCACAAACCGGTGAGCTACCAGTGATGGTTTGGTTTGTGTTTGTGATTAATGCATTGTGGACGATTGCCTACGACACTCAGTATGCAATGGTGGATCGCGATGACGATTTAAAAATCGGTATCAAATCGACAGCGATTCTGTTCGGTCGCCACGACAAGTTAATTATTGGAGTGTTACAGTTAGTGACGTTGGCGATGTTGGTGGGGCTAGGGCAGTTTTATCAATTAGGCCAAAGTTACTACTGGACGGTTCTGATTGCCGCATCATTGTTTGTTTATCAGCAGCACTTGATCCGCCACCGCGAGCGCGATTTGTGTTTCAGAGCTTTCCTTAACAACAACTACGTTGGCATGGTGATAGCGATAGGTTTATTCGTCGCGTTCTGGTAATCAATCCGAAGATCAAAAAAGGCATCCAATTGGATGCCTTTTGTTTTTTGTGTGTTTGTTATGCCTGAAGTTGGTGGATACTTTCTTCGATGGTCAACTTCACTTCTGGGTACAGCAGCGTAAACAGTAGCCTGGCAAATTTCTGCGTTTTCTTCTTATCGCAGTTACCGTCGCTATCGAGGTACTCTTGCTGTTTGAGCGTATTGAACATGGCGGTAAACACACCTTTGTCGAAGAACTCCGGCGCGTTGATACCGTGCAGGCGACCTAAACGTTGCGCGATGTCTTGGCTCTTCTGTTCCAGATCCGATTTACCCAACTCAGGGTACGCAACCAATAGGTTCATGGCGATTGAGTAACGCTGCAGCGTCTCAGTAATCGTGCGACCAAGTAGAACCAGCGGTTGGTTGTTTGATTGGTTGATTTCCAATTTGTTGCCATCAAGACAGATCATTTTCTGCTCGGCAAACTCATTCAACGTTTTCACCACAAGGTCGTTTAAATCTTTCTCTTGGTAGCTTAGGAACAGCTCTTTCTTCAAGAATGGGTAGATTTGCGCGACGTTCTCTTGGATTTTCTCCACAGTGAGATTGCGCTGACGAATAATCATCTGGGCAATCAATGATGGCAGCGCAAACAAGTGAATGATGTTGTTGCGATAGTAAGTCATCAGAATCGATTGGCTACGATCAAGAGAAATGATGTCGCCCATGCTGTCTGTTTCAATCACAAACTTATCTAACGAGATAGCGTGATCAACCAACTCTTCAGCACTTTCCGTTGGGATGGTTGAAGTGCTTGAGTATGGGTTGTTTTTCAGTAGCTTCAAGTAGCACTCAATCTGATTGATCAGAGAATCACGAGACAGTGCACGTTGGCGAGAAGCCAACAATGCTGTTGCACAAAGCGTTAAGGCGTTTGCCGCTGCCGCATCGTTAATGTGCGTCATCATCTTGTTTGCTAGCTCATTGACCACAGGGTTCATCCACTGTGGTTTGCTACCGCCCATGCTATCGATGTCTTTTGTCCACTCTGGTGCGTGCTCGTTAAGGTATTGGTTGAGCTGAATTGGCTCACCGAAGTTCACGTAGCCCAAACCAAAGTTACGCAGTTTACGTAGAGTACGCAGAACAAGACCTGCGTTCTCTTTCTCTTTACGTTTACCGCGCAGTTCTTTGGCGTAAGTGCCCACTTCCATTACGTGCTCGTAACCGATGTAAACCGGTACCAGCGTTACCGGACGGTTTAGACCGCGCAGCATCGCTTGAATCGTCATGGCCAACATACCCGTTTTCGCTTGCAGTAAACGACCGGTACGTGAGCGACCACCTTCGCTGAAGTACTCTACCGAGTAACCTTTTGCAAACAGCTCGGCTAGATACTCACGGAAAATCGTGGAGTACAGTTTGTTGCCTTTAAAGCTACGACGAATAAAGAACGCGCCGCCACGACGGAAAATCGGACCCGCAGGGAAGAAGTTCAGGTTGATACCCGCAGCAATGTGCGGTGGCACCATACCTTCATGGTACAGAACGTAAGATAGCAGCAGGTAGTCCATGTGACTACGGTGACACGGCACGTACACGATCTCATGGCCATCTTGCGCCAAGCGACGCACTGTCGAAGCGTTGTTGATGTGCAGACCTTGATACAGTTTGGTCCATAGCCAGCTCAGGATGCGATCGCCGTTTTTCACCAGACCGTATGAGAAGTCGGCCGCGATTTCATCCATGATGTCATGGGCTTCTTTGCGCGCTTTCTCAATCGAAATGTCTTTGCTTTTTGCCTCGTCTTCAATCGCTTGTTCAATTGCAGGTGACTTTAACAGGCGAGCAAATAGCACTTGGCGTTGCGGTAGGTTTGGACCTGATGCCGCCAATTTTTGACGAGAAAAGTGGATACGTGCCACGCGCGCTAATTTATGCGCAATAGCACTGTCTGTACCGTGAGAATCCGCCATATAACGCAGTGAAACCACCGGGCTAAAGCGCACCAAACAGTCACGACCTGCTGCCATTACCGCTTTCGCTTTTTGTGGCCCATTCATTGGTTGCAGGTACGGGCGATGGTTCTCTTCTTTACCTGGTTTGCGTCCCCAAAGTACGGTCGCTGGGATCATCTGCACATCAAGCTCGCTATCAAGCTTGTGCAGTTCCAGCAGCTCAGTAAATAGAGAAACAGAATCTGTCGGGATGTCGTTGTCATTACCCATCACGGTTGGACGTGAGGCAATAAAGACGAAACGATTAAGCGTTTTGCCATTGATTTCCAGCGGACTGAGCGGGTCTGGTAGCCCAAGGCTCATGGCTTGTTTTTGCAGTGTCAGCAAATCCACGTTCGAACGGAACGGCAAGGCATACACAATCGGCTTAGTTAGGTCGATGTTGAGATCGTCAATCGGATTCGATGGGATTGTGGTGCCCTTTACCATTACCGATAAAGGTAGTTTTAGTAATGAACGTGAAAATGATTGTCCAGAAGACATAAAGTTCACAGCCTCAATAGGTATTCAAACAGGCCCAACCTTAGTTCTGTGTCCGCGTGGCTCAACTTCTTGGCAAAGAAATGAGTACGGCAATAGAAATAAGCCTAGGCAATAAATTTTAAGCGCAGCAAGGATACCAGAAACTGGTCAAACCTTTTAATTTTATTGAGTGGAAATTAGTCGAACTCCTAAGTTGTTGCTTTACTTTGATTAACTTCAGACACGGTGTTTTAAACGCGCTTTGCGCCACAGTTTGTGGGCAAGTTCAGAAAGCGAAGCAAATAAATTAAAAAACAACCAATTGGGTTTCCATTTGACCATTTACTGGATATACTCACAGTTAACTGTATAAAAAGACAGGTGAGACATGAAGCCGTTAACGCCACGCCAACAACAAGTCTTCGATTTGATTAAAAGCAAAATCGATGACACCGGAATGCCACCAACTCGTGCAGAGATTGCGCGTGAGCTTGGCTTCCGCTCTGCGAATGCCGCAGAGGAACACCTAAAAGCGCTTGCTCGTAAGCAAGCCATTGAAATTATTCCGGGCGCATCGCGTGGGATCAGAATCCTGCTTGAAGATGCGGCCAATGACGAACAGGGCTTGCCTCTGATTGGTCAAGTCGCTGCGGGTGAGCCGATTCTGGCTCAAGAGCACGTAGAAGCGCACTACCAAGTTGACCCTGCGATGTTCAAGCCGCAAGCGGATTTCTTACTTCGTGTAAACGGCGAAAGTATGAAAGACATCGGTATTATGGACGGTGATTTGCTTGCTGTGCACAAAACACAAGATGTTCGCGATGGTCAGGTTGTCGTTGCTCGTGTTGATGACGATGTGACCGTCAAGCGCTTGGAACGTAAAGGTTCAACCGTTTTACTGCATGCAGAGAATGAAGAGTTCGCACCGATTCAAGTGGACTTAACGTCTCAGCATCTGACTATTGAAGGCTTAGCCGTTGGTATTATTCGCAATACCGATTGGATGTAAGTTTATCGCAACAGCCCAGCCTCGCTGGGCTGTTGCCTATTTGTCTTAGCTCTTTTTTTTCTCATCCGCTTTGATTTCCTGCTCGCAGTTTATTTCTCATATTCTTGTCGGCTCTCTCTGTGCTTGATAATGTAATTGATATTCATTATCATCTTTTCCAGTGTCCACTCTTTCTCACTGGCGCAGGAAATGCCCATGTCTAAGTCAAAACATCAAGTTCCTAATCATCTATTGAAGCCTTTGCTATTACGCAGCCGTGAAAGCATGGTCGACAATGGTTTGGTGTATGACCCCATTGCGGCGAAAGCTTGTCTAAGCTGCAAGATGGCACCTGATTGTTTAAGTGGTGATGTCGCGCAAAAGCAGCTGCTACACGTGACGTTGACTCAACTGTGCGACCAACAGGTAACGCAGTTTTTGCAGCAAAATCCGGACGCTTGGATCATCAATGTTGGAGCTGGACTCGATACCCGTTTTTACCGTTTGGATAACGGCCGCTGTCACTGGATTGAATTGGATGTTACGGAGAATCTAGTTTGGCGTCAGCGTCTATTCCATAAAAACGAACGCTACGAACATCGCAGTGGGAGTGTGGAAGACATGTCGTGGCTCGAATCTCTGACCATTCCAGATAAATCACCCGTATTGATTCTGTGCGAAATGGCATTGTTGGATTGCTCTGAGCGACATGTTGCGCGGTTTATTCAAAACTTAGGTCGCCATTTTGTCTCGGCTGAGGTCTGTATGGTACTCGCTGGAGACTTAACAGAAAGCAAGTGGGGGCAAAAGCTTGGCTCGGATTGCTATGCCCATGGATTTGAGGCACCGGCGGAACAAGTTCTGAGATGGTTGCCGTGGGCACAATGGGTGAAAGCGTTCTCGCCATTCGACCGATTCTGTTCACGATGGAAAGCTTGGCAACGCTGGCTCAATAAAATTCCAATGCTAAAGCACCGTCTCACGCCAGTGCTTGTTCACATCAAGTGGTAATTGGCTAGTCATTAAGCACTCAGGTACACTCGTCGATCTAAACAACGAGGTGCCTGTGACAAACTCTATTTTCTCTCCTTTATCGAATCCTCAAGTGCATCGTCAAGTGTTAGCGCTCGCGATCCCGATGGTGTTGTCTAATATTACCGTCCCACTATTAGGCTTAGTCGATGCGGCGGTGATTGGTCACCTAGAGCACGCGTGGTATTTGGGCGGCGTTGCGTTGGGCAGCACTATGATCAGCGTAACGTTCTGGCTGCTCGGCTTCTTACGCATGTCGACGACTGGCCTAGCGGCGCAGTCCTATGGCGGTGAAGACCGAAAGCAACTTGCCTTGGTGTTCATGCAGGGCTCATTCATGGCTTTGCTGTTTGCTTTGGTGTTCCTCATAGCCCATAACCCACTTGCTGATCTGATTTTTGGCTGGAGTGATGCCAGTGCTGAAGTGAAGCACTACGGCATGCAATATTTCTCTATCCGAGTGTGGAGTGCGCCGGCGGCATTGACGAATTTTGTGTTGTTGGGCTGGTTGCTCGGCACGCAAAACTCCAAAGCGCCTATGTGGATGGTGATTATCACCAATGTCACCAATATCGCTCTCGATTTGTTATTTGTGATGGGCTTAGGTTGGAAAGTTGAAGGTGCTGCGCTTGCATCCGTGATTGCTGATTACTCAGGCATGGCGTTTGGTTTGGTCTGCGTGTGGAAGACATGGCAAGCACGTCAGTTGCCGTCACCCAAGCAATTACTTGCTGACACTCAGCATGGGCTAGGGCGATTTGTGAAACTCAATCGCGATATCTTTCTTCGTTCATTATGTTTGCAAGCTGCGTTTAGCTTTATGACGTTTCAGGGCGCGAGCTTTGGTGATGATGTTGTCGCGGCAAACGCTGTGTTGATGAGCTTCTTGATGATGATTTCCTACGGCATGGATGGTTTTGCCTACGCGATGGAAGCGATGGTGGGGAAAGCGATTGGCGCGAAAGACCGAGCTCAGCTTAGTGATTCTCTGATCGGGACATTCTTTTGGAGTCTGATCATCTGCTTAGGGCTTACTGCGGTATTTGGCTTAGCGGGATCGAATTTGATCGCCATGATCACTTCTATTGCGATTGTGCAGCAGCAAGCAGCGATCTATCTACCTTGGCTGGTGGTGATGCCGTTGACATCTATGTGGTGTTTCTTATTCGATGGCATTTTTGTTGGTGCCACCAAAGGTAAAGATATGCGGAACAGTATGTTCGTGGCGACTTGCTGTTTCTTCGTAATCTTCTTTTTGTTCTCTGGCTGGCAAAACCATGCACTGTGGTTTGCGATGACCAGCTTTATGGCAATGCGAGGGATTGGTCTTGGAGTAATATTCTTCTATCAATGGCGTAAAGGAACGTTCCTCGCGTAAATAAACACAGCAGGTCGAAAACCTGCTGTTTTTGCATTTGGATCATGGCAACCCAAATACTCATTTAACCTCATTATCTCAGCATTGTATGGCTACTAGAACAATCGGTTCAGCCCATTCAATGCCGCTACACGATAGGCTTCAGCCATGGTCGGGTAGTTGAAGGTAGTATTCACGAAATATTCAATCGTATTGGCTTGGCCTTTCTGTTCCATGATGGCTTGACCAATGTGGATGATTTCCGCTGCACGTTCACCAAAGCAGTGAATGCCGAGAATTTCCTTGGTTTCACGATGGAACAAAATTTTTAAACTGCCGACATCTTTGCCTGCAATTTGCGCACGGGCCAGATGTTTGAATGAAGAGCGGCCAACTTCATAAGGCACTTTCGCTGCCGTCAGTTCTTGTTCTGTTTTACCAACAGAGCTGATTTCTGGAATGGTGTAGATGCCTGTTGGGATGTCTTCAATCAGATAGTTTTCAGCCTGACCTTTGGTGATCGCTTGTGCGACAAAGCGTCCTTGGTCGTAGGCTGCGCTTGCAAGGCTAGGGTAACCAATCACATCACCTACTGCGTAAATGTGCTCAACCGCCGTTTGGTAGTTGCGGTTCACTTTAAGCTGGCCGCGAGAATCCGATTCTAGACCGACGACATCCAAACTGAGTTTGTCGGTGTTACCGGTTCTGCCGTTCGCATACAGCAAACAATCGGCGCGCATTTTCTTGCCTGACTGCAGGTGAATTATGACGCCATCTTCTGTGCCTTCGATTTTCTCGTAGGTTTCGTCGTTACGAATGACAACGCCGCTGTTCCAGAAGTGGTAAGACAGTGCATCAGACACTTCGTTATCCAAGAACTCCAACAAACGATCTCGGGTATTGATCAGGTCGGTTTTCACACCAAGTCCACGGAAGATAGAGGCGTACTCACAACCGATAACGCCTGCACCATAAATGATGATATGACGAGGGTCGTGTTTCAGGCTCAGGATAGAGTCACTGTCGTAGATTCGTTCATGCAAGAAGTCGACATCGTTTGGTCGGTAAGGACGAGAGCCCGTCGCGATGACAAATTTATCGGCCGAGTAGGTTTCTTCCGTACCGTCATTTTGCATTACCGCGATAGAGTGCGTATCGATAAAACGTGCAGTACCGAACAGCAGCGTGCAGTCATTGCGGTCGTAAAACCCCTGACGAAGGCGAGTCTGTTTATCGATAACCGTTTTCGCATGGCCTAAAATGTCAGAAAATGTTGCATGAAGGCTGGTGTTGTTTCTGCAAAATAGTGGGTTGCTATTGAATTCGATGATACGGCTTACTGCATGGCGCAGCGCTTTCGATGGAATGGTTCCCCAGTGCGTACAGCCACCGCCCACACTGCTTTCTTTCTCGACGATGGCAACATTCAGTCCCGCTTTGGTTAACCCCATTGCAGCCCCTTCTCCGCCAGGGCCACTACCAATTACGATCACGTCATAGTGATTAACATGCGCCATGATGCCTTCCTTGTTATATTTGCTTAACATTGCTTTAGCGCGATTTTAACTCATTTGCTCTATACGTACACGCAATGGCTGCGAGAGAGTGGAAGTGATCACGCAGAATCGAACAAAAGGATGAATTGGTATGTTGTATGTCTATAAATTGACTCGAGAACATTGCAATTAGATGCATGCCAATAGTAACGTTCTCGCCGCTTGCCTCGGGTGAGGCAACATATCTTTCTCCGTAGGGGTGAATTGCGTTATATTGAAGCTCTTGTACCCTACAGAAAAGAGCAAGTTAAGAATGAAATCGATGGGAATCCGCGCGCAACAAAAAGAGAAGACACGTCGATCACTGATCGATGCGGCATTTAGTCAATTAAGTGCGGATCGCAGCTTTTCCAGTCTCAGCTTGCGAGAAGTTGCCCGAGAGGCAGGAATTGCACCCACTTCTTTTTATCGTCACTTCAAAGACATGGATGAGCTAGGCTTAACAATGGTTGATGAAGGCGGTTTACTATTACGTCAACTGATGCGTCAGGCACGTCAACGTATTGTCAAAGAAGGCAGTGTGATTCGAACTTCGGTTGAAACCTTTATGGAATTCATTGAAAGTAGCCCTAACGTATTCCGCTTATTATTGCGTGAGCGCTCTGGCACTTCTTCTGAATTTCGTACTGCCGTCGCTCGAGAAATCCAGCATTTTGCGGCAGAATTAACCGAGTATTTAATGAGCACCGGTATGACCAGAGAAGAGGCGTATACTCAAGCAGAGGCGTCGGTGACTTTGGTCTTTAGTTCGGGTGCTGAAGCTTTAGATTTAGATCGACGTGAGCGCGATGAACTCGCCGAGCGATTGATCATGCAATTGCGAATGATAGCCAAAGGGGCCTATTGGTATCGCAAAGAACGTGAACGTAACCGATTAAAAGGCGGGATAGAATAATGTCGAATGGAAATAAATCTGAAAAGAAAACGCTGATTTTGGCACTGGTTGCAGGTATGTGTGGTGATGCTTTATTGTCATGGTTGACCATGAGTGAAGTGTCTTTCTCAATCTTCCCATTGATTGCACTCGTACTGGCTGTACAAGCTCTTTACCAAGAGTACTTAAACAACCCGGTATCGGAAGATATTCCGTTAGTGGGCTTAGCGTGTTTCTTTGTTGGTGCCTTTGGTCACTCTGCGTTTATCAAAGCGCAATACCCAGAAGCAGGCTCAAATTTCTTCGCAATCATGGTGTCGATGATCCTATTGGCATGGATTGGTAAAAAGCTGGGTTTCATGGAAAAGAAAACTTCTGCTGAATAATTGAAAAAATTCCAACAAAAAAGCGAGCTATTAAGCTCGCTTTTTTTATGTCTTTCGCTGGTGGCTTACGCTTTACGTTCTAGTAAAACGCCGGCTTCCATGTGGTGGGTGTAAGGGAATTGGTCGAACAGAGCAAAGCGCGTCACATTGTGAGTTTCGCTTAGAATGTCCAAGTTCTCTTTTAGTGTCTCTGGATTACAAGATATGTACATGATGCGCTCGTAACCTTGCACCATTTTGCACGTATCCACATCCATACCTGCACGTGGTGGATCGACAAAAATCGTGTTGCAGTTGTAGCTCTTCAGATCGACACCATTGTCTTTTAAACGACGGAATTCGCGCTTACCTTCCATTGCTTCTGTAAATTCTTCTGCCGACATACGGATGATTTGTACGTTGTCGATTTTGTTCGCTGCTATGTTGTATTGTGCTGATTCTACCGAAGGCTTAGCAAGCTCAGTAGCAAGTACACGGTCGAAGTTTTGCGCTAATGCTAACGAGAAGTTGCCGTTACCACAGTAAAGCTCTAGTAGGTCGCCAGTGCTCTCTTGAGTACAGTCAACCGCCCATTCCAACATCTTCTCTGCTACTTTGCCATTCGGTTGGGTGAAGCTGTTTTCGACTTGCTGGTAGATGTAGCTTTGGCCATTTACGTCCAGTTTTTCGATCACGTAGTCACGGTCTAGGATGATTTTCATCTTACGTGCGCGACCAATGATGTTTAGGTTAAAGCCTTCATCATTTAAACGCTGTTTAAGGGCTTTCGCGTTTTTAATCCACTCTTCATCAAGTTGGCGATGGTAAAGCAGTGAAACCAGAATCTCACCGCTTAGCGTCGATAGGAAATCGACTTGGAATAGTTTACGGCGTAGGGATTCGTTGTCTTTCATCGCTTCAACCAATAGCGGCATCAAATCGTTGATCAGACGGCTGGCTGCTGGGAATTGGTCTACGCGGTATTTCTCACGAGTCTCTTGGTTGAACATGATGTAGTACAGGTCTTCACCTTCATGCCAAACACGGAACTCAGCACGCATACGGTAATGCTGCTCTGGTGATTCAAACACTTCCAGTTCTGGCACGTTGTATGGCGCGAACATATCAGTGAGACGTTCGACTTTTTCAGCCAGTTGTTCTTGGTAGCGTTGTGGATTTACATCAAGAGTAGCCATGATCTTACCTTTTATGGTGCATTCAATTTAAGAGCGCAGATTTTATTCAATCTCAACAGTATGTCCAGTTTTGTACGGGAATTGATTTAAAGATAGTGCGTACAGGTTGAGGAGAAAGCAAAATTAATCAAAACGTTACAATTTCTATGGGCAATATTGGCTGGACAAATAATCAATAGCTGAATAATATTTGCCTCAAGCTGGTGGCATCTAGCAATCTAGATGGCTGAAATGGGAATCTGGTGAAAATCCAGAACTGACGCGCAGCGGTAAAAGAGAACGAACGCTCATCACGACACTGCATTAGTTTATGTGGGAAGTCGAGCAACTAGGTGGTGTAAACCTCGCTCTTCAGTCCGAATACCTGCCAGCAACTGAGCCACAGCATTGGACTGCCTAAGGAGGCAGGGCTCGGAAGGAATTACGCGATTTAGGACAATATAATGAAAAAATCCGCATTGGCGATCACCCTGGCATCGCTGCTTTCACCTGTCTCTTATCTACAGGCCCAAGAAACTTCTGTTGACGAAACCATCGTAGTTACTGCGAATCGATTCAAGCAAATCGATGGTGCTGTTCTAGCTCAAACCGTGACAGTAACGAAAGAAGATATTCGCCGTCAGCAAGCTGACAGTTTGTTTGATGTGTTCCGTACTTTGCCTAGTATTGAGGTTGCTCAATATGGTGGCCGTGGCCAAAGCGCATCGATTTTTGTTCGCGGTGGCAGTGCCACCCAAGTGTTGGTTTTGGTTGATGGCGTACGTATGCCTCGCGCAATCATGGGCGGTATCGATTTCAACCAATTTCCAATCAACTCTATTGAACGTATCGACTACATTCGCGGCGCACGCGCATCTATCTATGGCTCAGAGGCGATTTCCGGCGTAATCAACATTATTACTCGAGCAAGTATTGATGATGATGCAAGCCGAGTGTCGGCGGGTTATGGCTCCAACAATCATAAAAAAGGTACGTTTGCCGTATCTAAACCTGTAGGTGAAGGTAAGCACATCAAAGGGGTATTAGGTTACGAGAAAACGGATGGTTTCAACGTTAAACCTTTGCCGGGTTTGAATGATGGCGATGAGCACGGATTTGAAACGTTGAACCTTAAATTAGGTTACCAGCAAAACTTTTCTGATAATTTTTCTGGTTACGTTGGCTTTAGTACATACAGCAACGAATACGACTATGACAACAGCAGTTATGGCAATCCTGGGTGGGGAACAGTAGATAAGCACGAAAAGAAAACGGGTGAAGTGGAATACGTAGGTGCAGATTTGTCACTTGAGTATTCTAAAGATGTTTACACTTCTGAGTTGAAGTTAGCTTACGGTCAACAAGACAACTATGACCTTAAATCGGGCCAAAGTAAGTCGACCGGCGATCACGTGGCCATCGAACAGTTCAATGCAATTTGGCTAAACTCATACAGCATCAATGATGAACTGAGTATTGGAGGCGGCTTAGATTACCGTAATGAGAAGTTAGCAAAAGGCTACCTTGCACCAAGTGACTGGGGACCAGCGAAAGACTACAACCCAGAGAAGAATCCAAGAACAAACATTGGCATCAGCGCAATTGCTCAATATGCATTGAATGCATGGACCTTCGAAGCCAGCGTACGTAATGATGAAAACAACCAGTTTGGCAACAACACTACGTGGCAAACCGCAGCAGGTTGGAAAGTTTACGAAGGATACGAATTAACGCTGAGCCACGGCACTGCATTCCGTGCGCCTAGCTTTGTTGACTTGTATTACCCTGGCTATGAAATGCCGAACTTAAAGCCTGAAGAGTCAAAAAACACGGAACTATCGTTATCTGGTGTGGCATCGATCGTTGATTGGACTGTAACTGGGTATTACAACCAAATTGAAAACATGCTGATCTGGAAAGGTGCGGGCATGCAAAACATTGGTGAAGCTGAGATTAAAGGTATCGAACTAGAAGTTAAACTCGATACTGATATTGTCTCTCATGAGTTCTACCTAGATTACAAAGATCCTGTCGACAAGTCGGGTGCAGAAGATACCCAACTAGCATACCGCTCCAAGCGCGGTGCTAAGTGGAATGCTTATGCGACATTTGACCAATGGACGTTGGGCTCGCAGTATCTTTACCAAGGTGAGCGCTTTAATGGTAGTACAAGACTACCGAGCTACAGCCTATGGAACTTCACCGCTTCTTACGCTGTAAACTCAAGGTGGGACATCAACGCCAAACTAAGCAACGCTTTCGATAAAAACTACGAGATGTACTCAGGTTACGCAACTCCTGGGCGTCAGTACTTTGTATCCGCTGACTACCGATTCTAATTGCGTTTGATACAACAAAGGCCGCCTTATTGGCGGTCTTTATCATTATTGGTGTGCAGAAAATGGCTGGAAAACAAAATGACGAAACCAAAACGTGTCGTAATCAGTTGGTCGAGCGGTAAAGACTCTACACTAACGTTAGAGCGTTTAAACGAAAACCCGGACTATCAGGTGGTTGGTTTGTATACGACTTACGTAGGGAAAGAAGTGCCGTTCCAAGCAACGCCGCTTGAAGTTGTGCAGATGCAAGCGGACTTGCTTGGCCTACCACTTATTACCATCGAACTGCCTGACATTTTCCCGAGTAACGATATTTATCAATCGACCATCGTCAATGCATTAACTGAGAGTGACCTTGAGATAGAAGCTGTCGCATTTGGCGATATGTTCTGCAATGGTATTGCCGACTATCGACGTAGCTACATTGAGCCAGCAGGATGGGAATGTGTCTTTCCTCTCTTAGGGGAGAATAGTTTGAGCTTAGCGATGGAAGTCATAGAACGTGGAATTAAAACTATGTTGATTACCATTGATGGAAAGGCACTTGATCCAGAATGGTGTGGCCGTTGGTATGACCAAGTATTAATCGAGTCATTACCACGTCATATTGATCCATGTGGAGAAAATGGTGAGTTCCACACATTGGTGACATCAACCCCATCATTTCAAGGACATATAGAACTGATTAAGCTTGAAGTGGAAATAGGGGAGCGATTTAGCCATCAAAGATACCGCGCCAAAGCATTGCCAAAACAAATCTAACCAGTATGATCGCCGAGTCTCTATTCATCAGGTAAGACTCGTGCGAGCATCAAGTAAGAAAAAAGTTCTAGTGTTTGATTCCGGTGTCGGCGGACTGTCAGTTTTCCAAGAAATTCACCAACTCCTTCCACACTTAGACTACTTCTATCTGTTCGATAACGAAGCTTATCCTTACGGCGAACTCGATCAGAATGTGCTTATCTCGCGCGTCAATCAGCTGGTTTCCGCATTGGTAGCAGAGCATCACATCGATATCGTAGTCATTGCGTGCAATACTGCCAGTACAATCGTATTGCCGTCATTGCGTGACAACTTATTAGTGCCAGTTGTTGGTGTCGTGCCTGCCATCAAACCGGCCTCCTTACTAGCGACTCAGGGAGTAGGATTAATCGCAACGCCTGCGACCGTCACTCGTCAATACACTCATGAGCTGATCCGCGATTTTGCACAAGGTAAGCCAGTTGAATTGCTAGGTTCGACGCGTTTGGTTGATATGGCAGAAGAAAAGCTACGTGGTGAAAGTGTTCCTTTGGATGAACTGAAAAGTATCTTATCGCCGCTATGCAATAAAGTAGACGTCGCCGTACTTGGTTGTACACACTTCCCACTAATCAAAAGCGAAATTCAGCAAGTGCTGGGTAGCAACGTCGTTTTGATTGATTCTGGGGAGGCGATAGCGCGGCGGGTTAAAGCATTACTGTCTTGTGGTGAGCTTGAAGAGAAAGACGAAGGGGTAAAACTAATCTTTGCCAGTGCACCTCCTTGGCAAGAAGATGCACTGAACATTTGTCTGGCGAAATTAGGATTTAATCCAGTTCAGATTTATCGCCATCTGGGTGTTTCGGATCGTTAGCAATACGAACTTTAAGTGTTCGCTCCATATATTCCCTTTCATTTAACTTCGCGATAGCCGGTTCTGCATCAGCAGCGGCCATAACGACAAAACCAAACCCTCTTCTTTTACCTGTGCGTTTATCTTTCATTAAGCGCACAGCAAATACCTGCCCATACTCTGCAAATAAATCACGAACGTGACTCTCATTTGCTTTGTAAGGAAGGTTACCGACATACAGCGTTTTAGTTGAAGGATCAGATTCCGTTGGTTGAATAGATGGTGTTTGGCTAGAAAATGAAAATAGAAAAGCAGTAGCGGCAACACCGATAAGAAAGCTCAAAGCTGGTGGAATAGCGAATTGAGAGAATAGCACTCCCCCAATGACGGCCAGCCCGGCAGATAGGATCAGATTTTTTTTAGACGTCATTTTGATTACTACATATAGATAATAAAGAGATCGATTGTCTATTTAACAGAATAGACACATGAATCTTACGTATATGGTTGGTGTTTTTCCAACCAATTGCTGTGATATGTCTCAAATGTGACGAAGAAATATGCAAATTTCGGCGTTTTGATGGATTAATGAACGGTTGAAAGTTTTTTTGCAAAAAACGCTTGTACTAATTTCTCAACTCCCTATACTGCGCATCCACCGACACGGAGTGAGACGAAAGTCACACAGCGAGTCGGAATTGAGAGAAAAGAAATTTGAAAAAAATGCTTGACTCTCTCACGGTGTGAAGTAAGATACGCACCCCTAACGACGAGCAACTAAGTTGCTGAAAATGTTAGAAAAGCTCTTTAAAAATAAG
>NZ_JBICMD010000001.1:0-5570 GCF_043106015.1 Vibrio sp. GLN_1 | reverse complement strand
CCTCCACGGAGATGGAATTTATTTGCCGACCTTCGGTGTCGTTTGGTGTAAAAATCCAACTCGAATCTGTTAGATCTTCAGCCCACTCATTTGGCTTAAAAGCGTTAGTTTTTATACGTAAAGAATGGCTCAGGGACTTGGCGCATTTTGCCCTACTTTGGTAGTTGGCATTGCGGTAAATCATTGTGGTTGTTTGGGACATTAAAACAGTTTGTTTTTATGGACTTGGGTCGAGGGTGAAACCTCGCCAGCAGATTTTTCTCATCTTTTGATTTATCAAAAGTGTGAAAAAGCGTAGCTGGTTACAGCAAATCACACTTCGTGTTTTTGCTATAAGGTAAGGATACCCAATCCTTACCCAAAAGCGAAACTGCTCGAATTTAAGTTAAAGCTAACGTATGCATACATTAGCCTTGATTGAGGTGGAGAAATTCACTATTGTTTTTATATAAATCATGAAAACAAAAGAACGAAAATGACAACGAAAGAGCAACTAATTGACGAGCGAAGAAAAAGATACAAGAACGTTACCGAGACTATGTTCAGAACTATGAGCGTACACGAGGACAGTTTGTGGATGGATTTTAAACGGGAGCTTGAGAACTACAGCGTGGAAAAATATGAACCTGCACAACGTGGCGCACGCCTTACCGCTGCTATAAAGAACTTTAAGACCAGAAGAATGATCGATTTTGTGGTTCATGTTGTTCTTTATGAACACGTTGATGAGTTTGATATGACGCCACTTACCATTCGCAAACTAAGTAAGGGATTATTCAATGGGCGCAGTGGAGCACAACAGACCCTTGTTGAGTACTTCGGCTGCGAGGGACGCACCAGAAAGGCATCTAAACGCACTCACGAGCTTGTAGACGAACTTGCCGAGAGATACCGGAATGATGCTAAAAGACTAATGGCGAAAACAGAGAGCGACATTGAGGCAGCAAAACGAAAATACCGCTCATTAATTTAGTTTCAGTCGTTTGTTATAGTTAATGTACGCATACGTTAGCTATAACTGATAGTAAAGTGGGAACACTAAGAACCAGAATAAGCATGCAGAAATGAGGCGTTTTAGGTTGTTTTAATGCGAATGATGATTTTTGGTTTTAGGGGGTAAATTACAACAAATTAGTAACACTAATTTGGGGTGTAAAACGACCCTAAAGATTGTCCAAAACGCCCCGTTCGGTGAGCTAATTGATTGAGTTGCTTTTTGGTAGTGCGCAATAGGTACTATATGTTAAATGCGGTGTTGCGTGTTCTTGGGGAGTGGTGTGTGGGATGACAATGGAGTGTTTTAGCTGTAATATAACTATAAGTATTTGTAATTATTGACTTTAGTGAAGCGGTGTGGTAGGCTTGGGAAACAAGTTTCACGCAGAGCTTCAAGCCTACCACACCGCTTCACTAAGTGTGTTAAGTTGTTGTTTTTAAAGGGCTTTTTGTCTTTAATCTGCACTACAAAGCGACATGCATCCCAGCATTTTTCCTCCAAATTAGCTAACTTCTTCATAATTTTCTTCTTCATATTTTTCACCTCTGATGGTTCAGTTTTGGGGTTTTCTAAAGCTCTGGCTTCAGCCTTCATTATACCATATTTCGCAAGTAAAACATAAGTAAGTTGCTGTTTTTAATGGTTTTTAGCTCATTTTCGAGTACTAAAAACAGTTTGACTGTTGCCTCTTTTAGAGAGCGACAGTTGAGGTGGTTGCCTCGGTTGTAAGTGACTGAATAAAATAGGAAACGAAAAAGAGTGATAGATCGTTAAAGATCATGGGCGTGTTAGTTGTTGATCTGCAAGAAAAATCTTATTACTCTAACAACAGATACAAAAAAAGGCCGCCTATAAGGCGACCTTTTGAATGGTTGAGTTAACAGCGCCAACTGGTAACTCGGCTAAGGAATCTAGGACTAGTAGAATTCCCTAAACAATTTATATTCAATTCTACCTCGGTTTTCAACCGTGTCAATCCTAGATGCCAGTATCCACTGGTGTATTTATACCCACTAATCGATGTTGAAACGTGAACCCTGAGAGATCAGAGGTAATCCTGCGCTATCTTTGTCGCAACTCGTGCTAGCACCGCCAAGGTGAGCGAGTCGTTTGCTAGATTAGGAACTGCTTCGGTGCACCAGTTATGTCTCGCCTGTGTTTGAACACTGTGAAGTGTACCTGCATGGGGTAGGAGGAGGGGGGTAACTGTGCAATACGAGACAGCTCATAAACTTGCTAGCTTAGGTATTCCGCCGCTGAAGAGGCAGCGCTAAGGGCACTTGGTAGGAGAAAAGCCAATCCCAAAATCTAAGTTATGACCGAACGAGCGCACAGCACCATCGGTACATGGTGTGAATCGGTCAAGCCCAGACGAACCGAACGATCTGGGGGGATGATAGACCTATACTTTGGCTCCATACGGGCGTGTAGTCTATACCAATGCAAGCTTCTCTTAGATTTTCGTCTAAGGGAGGCTTGCGCTATGGTCGAACGTAAACGTCCGAGGGAATCCTCCCCTTCCTTTTCACCACCGCGCGTGACATAGGCACTCCGAATAAGCAACAGAGATGATGTAAGCAAGCGTGGTAACTGGAGCGAAGCGAAGTTGCCACTAGGCAAAGCAGTAACTTGTTACTGCTGCGCTATAGGCTTTTGAGAAAAAACAAAAAAACTTGTTAAGTGCGGAGCACAAACTAACAGCGTGCTTTGTGGGTGGTAGCGGCTGTGGGTAAGGTTTGGATCAGCTTTGCTGTCCAACCTTATCCATAGTGAGCGCTTTTGTAATTACCTTTTGAATATTCTCTTTATGGCATAATACAATTCTCAGATTATGGTTTAGATAGGGATTTCAGGTGACAAAAGAAAAACAAAAGATAGGTTATGCTTGGAATGAGGATGTCTATTGTGACCGAACATATACAGCTCCAGATGGCACCAAATATTCGCTAGAGCACCTTAGAAATCAAACTTATTCTTATAGCTATAAGTTTAGAGATGAGGTTGGTAAACGACAAAAAGGTAAGATCGATATTGAAGTTCGTTATGACCCTCATTGCTTTACCCATGAACGTAAAGATGGCGAAACAACACCGACGCTTTCATTTGATAAGTTTGATGATGGCTCTACAGTAGATAGAGTTTTCGACCTTGACCGTTATAACAATTGCTCGCAACTAGTACAGTCAATACAGTATTTAAGTCGGAAGAACTGTAAAGAAAGTCGTGTTATAGGTAAGGCTCTTTACTTTAAGCAGCAAAACAGGCAGAAACCTAGATTTGGCTTGTACGTTATCTTAAAAGTTAGGAATGAAGGCGGAAAGTTAGTGATGTTTGTTGAAACCGCACATAACAGAAATAATGAGCCATACAAATTGGCTTTATCAGACAAAGAAGAGACTTACGATATCATTCTGGGAAGGTTAATACAGAGCCAATGGCCAGAGTTATTAGTTGATTAGATATGAAAACGCCCCAGCAAAACTGAGGCGGCTCATATAATAATTTAACTGTTGCGCTTCTTCGGTTTTTACACCTTATTCCTAACAACCGTCAGACTTACGTCCCGTTTGAAACTGTATTGCTACAGCGACATACCTGCGCCCTTTTAAGAGCTGCAACTTATGCGAGGTACATGATCATAGTAAGCATGCTTAGACTTTAAAACAAGCCATTTTCCATAAAAAGTGTGATCTGCGTCACACTTTTATATGCATAATAAGACTTATCCCGTAATCTTTTCCCAGTGTTTTCCAACCGTATTACGGTCTACCCCTGCTCTTCTAGCTAGCTCTGCTCTAGATATGTTAGGAATTCCTAATTCTAAAAACTTTGCTCGGGCTTTTGTTATCGCTTCCTCTTGCCTTTGGGAGTTTGCCCCTTTCAGAGTGCTTTTATTTTCATTGGATGATTTTTTTGGGGTACTCTCTTTCTTTTGGGGTAATAGTTGGGTAATGATGCCCTCTAAGCGGTCGATTTTATCGTGTAGCTTTTGAATTTCGTCCAAAATTTCGGGCGTGGTTTGGGTAATATTACTCGGTAATTTTTGGGTAATAACTGCCTCGATGCTATCCGAGTCAATCAAAACAGAGCGACCTTGTCGCTTTTCCTTCAAAAGCCCCTTTGTTCGCCAGTTGTATATAGTTTTACGTGTTACATTGTAACTATCACACGCTACGCTAATGGTTATGTAATTACCCATATATTACCCGTTATTTTGTGTATTCGATTGGGTAATATTATACATGGTTTAATCATGATGGGTAATTGTTGAGCACACCTTAAATTTTTAGTCTAGTTCTAACCTCGATCTCTTCCCTCATCTCGGTGTGTATATCCACCAAATCAGGGTTTACCCCCTCGACCTTATCCAGTTCGGCAGCTTCTTGGTTGATCATGTTCATTGTCATTGTTTTCGCCTCCTCTGGTGCTCTCTGGTGCTGTTTAAGGCACTCGTTGGCATAATTGGTCGCCTCTGCCCTTTTGTCGCTTAAAATGCTTTCTATGAGCATTTTGTAGGGGGTAATAAATGCATCTAGGGCAGATTTTAGCTTGTTGAGTTTGTTCTCAGTTTCATACAGTTCGTATTCTGCATCCTGTTTCTGTCTTGTGACACTGTTTAGATCCGCTTGAGCTTGGGTAATTTCTTGGGTAATTGACCTGTGTTTTACCCGTTGGTTTGTTATTACCTGCTCGTTATTTTTAAGTGCGTTATCGACCTTTTCAGCGCGTAGGTGTAGGTAATTGTTGAGGTTGTATACTCGATCTGCCTTGGGTTTCTTGGCATCTTCATACTGCTCATGAAACGCTTTGATCTTGCGTTCTCTGCTTTCCGTCCACACAACATCAAGTTCAGGGAATTTTTCCTGAACGTGTTTCATGAACATATCTTGGATGATAATGCCTTGTAGCTTGGTGGCTGCGTAGCCGCTCACATGAGCGTCAATATTAGTAACGGTGTGGGTTTCATGCTTTTGTGTGTCCGGGTTCCACAGTGCTACTTCTGTGGGGTTTTCTTGAAGGTATTTGTTTGCCTCTCGGCGTAGCTGCTTGGCTAAATCGCGTTCGCCCGTTGTGTTGTTTTGGGTACTAACAAATATATGGGGATGTGCCCCTGTGGTTTGGTTTTTCTCCCTCTCATCATCATGCACCACCAAAAGCCCTATCGAGTAATCCGGTGCGTGTGTTTCGTAAAAAGAGCGCATGCATTCTGCCATGCGTTGGGGATCAGGTTTTACACCGTGTTGGTGGGGGAATTTAAAAAATGCTTCGTGTATTTTGGACTCTCGATGATCGCTTGCTCCTTCCATTTTCTTCGCAAGTGTCATGTACTTATCGAGCATTTTGATCAATTGGCCCTTTCTTTTTACACCATCGATTGCATTGATACGCTCGCGGTAATCCTCTGGCTTATCGTTAGCTATGGCAATAAGTTGCTCTCTTAGCTCATCGCCCGATGTGCCTATTTTTTGCTCAAGTTTGTATCGGTATTTTGCAAAGTCAGATTTGACCTTTGGTGATGCTGAGTTTTCCGAAAACTCATCATCTAAAAAGGCATTAATGAAAGCTTTTTTTT
>NZ_JBICMD010000019.1:0-1716 GCF_043106015.1 Vibrio sp. GLN_1 | reverse complement strand
GCGGAACATGCCTCATGTGGCGGCCAGGACGGCCAGCCGGGATCGGGATACTGGTCGTTACCAGAGCCACCGACCCGAGCAAACCCTTCTCTATCAGATCGTTGACGAGTATTACCCGGCATTCGCTGCGCTTATGGCAGAGCAGGGAAAGGAATTGCCGGGCTATGTGCAACGGGAATTTGAAGAATTTCTCCAATGCGGGCGGCTGGAGCATGGCTTTCTACGGGTTCGCTGCGAGTCTTGCCACGCCGAGCACCTGGTCGCTTTCAGCTGTAAGCGTCGCGGTTTCTGCCCGAGCTGTGGGGCGCGGCGGATGGCCGAAAGTGCCGCCTTGCTGGTTGATGAAGTACTGCCTGAACAACCCATGCGTCAGTGGGTGTTGAGCTTCCCGTTTCAGCTGCGTTTCCTGTTTGCCAGCCGGCCCGAGATCATGGGGTGGGTGCTGGGCATCGTTTACCGCGTCATTGCCACGCACCTGGTCAAGAAAGCGGGCCATACCCACCAAGTGGCCAAGACGGGCGCGGTCACCCTGATCCAGCGTTTTGGATCGGCGCTCAATCTGAATGTTCACTTCCACATGCTGTTTCTCGACGGTGTGTATGTCGAGCAATCCCACGGCTCAGCGCGTTTCCGCTGGGTCAAGGCGCCGACCAGCCCAGAGCTCACCCAGCTGACGCACACCATCGCCCACCGGGTGGGTCGCTATCTGGAACGGCAAGGCCTGCTGGAACGGGATGTCGAAAACAGCTATCTGGCCTCGGATGCGGTGGATGACGACCCGATGACACCCCTGCTGGGGCACTCGATCACTTACCGTATCGCTGTCGGTTCACAGGCGGGGCGAAAGGTGTTCACTTTGCAAACTCTGCCGACCAGTGGTGATCCGTTCGGTGACGGGATTGGCAAGGTAGCCGGGTCCAGCCTGCACGCCGGCGTGGCGGCCAGGGCCGATGAACGCAAGAAGCTCGAACGGCTGTGCCGGTACATCAGCCGCCCGGCGGTATCCGAGAAGCGGCTGTCGTTAACACGAGGCGGCAACGTGCGCTACCAGCTCAAGACGCCGTACCGGGACGGCACCACGCACGTCATTTTCGAACCATTGGATTTCATTGCAAGGCTGGCCGCCCTGGTACCGAAGCCCAGAGTCAACCTAACCCGCTTCCACGGGGTGTTCGCACCCAACAGTCGGCACCGGGCGTTGGTCACGCCGGCAAAACGGGGCAGGGGCAACAAGGTCAGGGTGGCTGATGAACCGGCAACACCAGCACAACGGCGAGCGTCGATGACATGGGCGCAACGGCTCAAGCGTGTTTTCAATATCGACATCGAGACCTGCAGCGGCTGCGGCGGCGCCATGAAAGTCATCGCCTGCATTGAAGACCCTATAGTGATCAAGCAGATCCTTGATCACCTGAAGCACAAAGCCGAAACCAGCGGGACCAGGGCGTTACCCGAAAGCCGGGCGCCACCGGCTGAGCTGCTCCTGGGTCTGTTTGACTGACGAGCCTGAAGGCCAACGATACCAATCAAAATGCTGCGTTCACAGCGCCGCGGCAGGGATCCGCCGTGCTGGTTGTCGGAAAAGGAGCCGCTAGTGGGAAAGAGGAGGGTAAATTTTCAGCGTTGCTGGCTCCCCGTCAGCCGGATTGGGTTGCATCGCAGGGGTGTCGAAAGAGTCAACTGCGGTCCAAAGCTGTTGGACTTGGGTGAAAAGGG
>NZ_JBICMD010000018.1:0-72645 GCF_043106015.1 Vibrio sp. GLN_1 | reverse complement strand
TGAGCTAGTGTCGCATATCAACAGCAAACGCTATTGATTAAATTTGGTTGCGGGGGCCGGATTTGAACCGACGACCTTCGGGTTATGAGCCCGACGAGCTACCAAGCTGCTCCACCCCGCGTCCGTATTTCATTGTTAAGCACAATGAGAGCTATCAAATTGGAGCGACACACGAGGTTCGAACTCGTGACCTCAACCTTGGCAAGGTTGCGCTCTACCAACTGAGCTAGTGTCGCATGTTCTCAAGAAGAGAATTGGTTGCGGGAGCCGGATTTGAACCGACGACCTTCGGGTTATGAGCCCGACGAGCTACCAAGCTGCTCCATCCCGCGTCCATGTATCATTGCTTAATGCAATAATAAAAATTTGGAGCGACACACGAGGTTCGAACTCGTGACCTCAACCTTGGCAAGGTTGCGCTCTACCAACTGAGCTAGTGTCGCATCAACAACGTTTCCGCTGTTCAGGGCTGCGAATTATAAGAGCATTTTTTTGTGATGCAAGTCCTTCGTTCAAAAAAACTTTAATTTTTTACTGAACGACGAAAAAGCAAGCAAAACAATCAAGAATGACAACAATTTAGATCGCAGCCTTAACAGTTAGATCGTAAAGATCGTTTCGCGGTAGTACTTTAACTCCGCAATAGATTCACGGATGTCGTCCAACGCTAAATGTGTGCCCTGTTTAGAGAAACCGTCCAGCACCTCTGGCTTCCAACGACGAGTTAGCTCTTTTAGTGTACTCACATCTAAGTAACGGTAGTGGAAGTACTCTTCCAGTTCAGGCATATGCTTGTACAAGAAACGACGGTCCTGACCGATGCTGTTACCGCAGATTGGCGATACGCCTTTTGGTACCCATTTTTCTAAAAATTCGATGGTCTGTGCTACGGCATCTTGCTCAGAGATTTTGCTGTTCCGAACGCGCTCAACCAAACCGCTAGCCGTGTGCGTGTTGGTGCACCAATCGTCCATTTTGGCTAGCTCTTCTTCTGGCTGATGCACGGCAAGCACTGGCCCTTCAGCTAAAATATTCAGTTCGCTATCCGTGACGATAGAAGCAATTTCGATGATTTTGTGCGTTTCAGGATCAAGCCCTGTCATCTCTAAATCCACCCAAATTAGGTTTTGATCGCTAAAGGACATGGTTACGCCGCCTATTTGTTTATCGATAAAAGAGGTACTATACCTGAAAATACTTGAAACACGATACTCGCGAACTTGAGCCGAGAACGAGCTCAATCGCTTGAGTTAACTCACTAAGTAAAACATTGTGGCAAAGAAGAAAAAGTTAACCAAAGGTCAGGTGCGCCGCGTACGCAGCAACCAACAAAAACGCCTAAAAAAGCAAGAAGAGTCCATCCAATGGGATGAGAACATGCTTGGCGCAAGTAAACAGGGTCTAGTGATTACTCGCTTTGGCCAGCACGCTGACATCGAAGATTTAGAAACTGGCGAGGTTCAACGCTGTAACCTACGTCGTGGCATTGAGTCTCTGGTTTCCGGTGACCGAGTGCTCTGGCGTGAAGGTCTTGAATCAATGGCAGGCATCTCAGGTGTTGTGGAAGCCGTAGAGCCTCGTACATCGATGCTGACTCGCCCAGACTACTACGACGGCCTCAAACCAGTTGCGGCAAACATCGATCAGATGGTGATTGTCTCGTCTGTATTGCCTGAGCTATCACTGAACATTATCGACCGTTATTTAGTGGCCGCAGAGACACTCAACATCGCACCATTGTTGGTGCTCAACAAGGTTGATTTGCTTGAGGCAGATGACCGTGCAATGTACGAAGAGTGGCTCAAAGAATACGAGCGAATTGGTTATAAAGTGCTGTTCGTGAGTAAAAATTCTGGTGAAGGCATTAGTGATTTAGAAGTGCAGTTACGCGATCGTATCAACATCTTTGTTGGTCAATCTGGCGTAGGTAAATCGAGTTTGGTTAATGCATTAATGCCTGAACTAGAACAAGAAGTGGAAGAAGGCGCAATTTCTGAAAACTCTGGCTTAGGTCAACACACCACGACAGCAGCACGCCTTTACCATATTCCAACTGGCGGCGATCTTATTGACTCACCAGGGGTTCGCGAATTTGGTCTTTGGCACTTAGAGGCTGAAGAAGTCACCAAAGCGTTCGTTGAGTTCCGTCCATACCTTGGTGGCTGTAAATTCCGAGACTGTAAACACAACGACGACCCTGGCTGTATTCTGCGTGAAGCCGTTGAGAAAGGTGAAGTGAGTGAGGTTCGTTTTGAGAACTACCATCGCATTCTAGAAAGCATGATGGAGAACAAGGCAAACCGCCAATACTCACGCAACAAGAAGGCCGATCTGTAACCAGATTGTCTGAGCGACTGTGTAAGAATTCTTCACCGAATACTGACAAGCACATTAAAGTTCAGTAACATCACGCGCCCAAAGCGCGAATCTAACAGAACAGACAGAAGTATCGGAATTAAAGATGGACAAGATTAAAGTTGGACTGCAGTACTGGATCCCACAACATGGCCTAACTCGCCTAATGGGCAAACTGGCATCAGCCAAAGCTGGTAGTCTAACCACCGCGGTCATTCGCTGGTTTATCAAACAGTACAATGTGAATATGGACGAGGCAAAGCACTCTGATCCTAAGCATTTCAAAACGTTCAACGAGTTTTTTGTTCGTGAGCTCAAGGAAGGCGCACGCCCAATCACTGAAGGTGATGAGATCATTACGCACCCAGCAGATGCTTGTGTTAGCCAATTTGGCCCGATTGAAGATGGTCAACTGATTCAAGCAAAAGGCCACAACTACTCGGCGCAAGAGCTGCTTGGTGGTGATGAGAAACTCGCAGAAGAATTCAAAGACGGTTCATTCGCAACGCTATACCTATCGCCTCGCGATTACCACCGTGTACACATGCCATGTGACGGCACATTACGCCAAATGATTTACGTTCCTGGTGATCTGTTCTCAGTAAACCCTCTGACAGCAGAAAACGTACCGAACCTATTTGCACGTAATGAACGAGTGGTATGTATCTTCGATACCGAATTTGGCCCAATGGCACAAGTTCTGGTTGGTGCAACCATCGTAGGCAGTATCGAGCAAGTTTGGGCAGGCACCATCACGCCACCTCGCGGTAACACGGTCTACAAATGGGATTACCCAGCAGAAGGTGACAAAGCCGTTATCCTGAAAAAAGGCGAAGAAATGGGTCGCTTCAAACTGGGTTCGACTGTGATCAACCTGTTTGCGAAAGACGCGATTGAGTTTGACGTAAGCATGGAAAACGGCCAACCAACCGTAATGGGCACACCTTACGCCCTGAAAAAATAAGCGAAATTCAGTTAAAAGAGCCCTTTATCAAGGGCTCTTTTTTTATTGATGAAAAGCAAAATTCTGTTCGAAATTTAGACTCTCTTCTCCAAACTCATACCTGCCTCTAAGACCCTAAATCCACAATCATTTATCCTGCGCTTAGGATGAATATTTAGAGGGGCTACCAATGCCAAAGATGAATGTCAGCACGCTGGCTAAATTGCTGGTGTGTTTTTTAATTCCGCTCGGTGTTTTGATGATGCCGATTGATGCTATTCCCATTGATGATCTCACTTTAATTCAGCATCGCTTGTTGGCCATTTTTCTTCTTGCTGCCCTACTTTGGGTTCTTGAGCCGGTTCCCGTTTTTGCTACGTCCATTCTTATTATCGCTCTCGAACTGATCATGATTTCCGACAAAGGCTTGCATCTGTTTCGCAATCCACCACCAGGGCACGATCTTGGTGAGCTGATCAACTACACTGATATCTTCTCTGCCTTTTCGTCACCAATCATTATTCTTTTTATGGGCGGCTTCGCATTAGCGATTGCCGCCTCTAAGTATGAGCTCGACAACAACCTCGCTCGCGTGTTGCTTAAACCATTTGGCAACCAGCCCAAATTCATCATGCTCGGACTGATGTTGATCACCGCGGTGTTTTCCATGTTCATGTCCAATACCGCAACAACGGTCATGATGTTAGCGCTACTTGGCCCTATTGTGGCGTCAGCACCGAAAGGTGACTTAGGCATTAAAGCACTGGTTTTGTGTATTCCAATAGCCGCCAATACAGGTGGTATTGCTACGCCAATAGGTACGCCACCGAACGCCATCGCACTGCAATATCTCACTGGAGAAAACACCATCGACTTCCTCTCATGGATGATGATGGGCTTACCTTTTGTCTTAGTGCAATTGACCATCGCTTGGTTCTTACTGCAAAAGCTGTTCCCATCGAGCGAGCCAGAAATGAAACTCAAGTTGGATGGCACTTTCAAAAAGAGCTGGCGCGCAATGGTGGTTTACGTGACCTTCGCCCTCACCATCGTCTTGTGGATGACCACCAAAGCTCATGGCATGAATACGTACGTCGTCGCGATTATTCCTCTGGCAGTCTTTACCTTAACGGGCATCATGGGCAAAGAAGAGCTCAAACTGATCAACTGGGACGTATTGTGGTTGGTTGCCGGTGGTATTGCGATTGGCATTGCACTCGATAAAACGGGCTTGGCAGAAGCGCTCGCCCACGCAATTGATTATGAGGCGCTGTCTCCATTTGCGGTGGTGGTCGCACTCTCCATCGTATGTTGGTTGATGGCCAATTTTATGTCGAACACCGCGACCGCGAACTTGTTGATGCCAATTGCCGCAGCTATCGGGGTTTCCATGCCGAGTTTGGCCGCTGTCGGTGGCTTACAAGGCTTACTGGTTGTGGTCGCATTCTCGGCTTCACTGGGCATGATTTTACCTGTCTCCACCCCACCAAACTCATTAGCGTATTCAACGGGCCTGATAGAAAGCAAAGACATGGCGAAAGTCGGACTCATCATTGGCTTAATTGGTCTGTTTATAGTTTACGGCGCTGTGTTGATTCTCTTCTAACGTTCTGGCTCTGTGAGGGGTTACGCCTTCACAGAGCCCCTTCATTCCCATTACCTCGACTTCGTTCCCCTTTGCACACCATGATGAATAGAGATTTAACAGTGCATTGCTGAATAAAAATCACACCATGTGCCTCAAGTTTCATCACTAACTGTCGATAAATTCACTAAAGCCTTTCATGTAACGCTCTGTGCTTGAATCGTCTAAACCCTCTGGAGTCACACGTTGTGACACTGATCTTTTTGTCTGTTTATAAAGGTTAGACAATGAGAAATACCATTAAGTTAAAAATCCAGATTGCTATCGCAGTCATTATCGCCATCGTAAGTGGCGTTCAAGCTTGGGTTTCCGTTAATCAACTTCACGAAGAAACCACATCCACACTCAATCGAGAAATACAGAATATTTCTGAGTCGACTAACCGTTATATCAGCGATTGGCTCTCAATTCGTAGCGATATGATGTTGGCTAACGAACAAATCATCGCAGGTTCTGATGATGCAGATCGCGAGTTATTGCTGACCAAACGCGCGGGGAAATTTCTCTCTGTTTACGCAGGGTTCTCTGACGGCGCTATTGCCTACGGCGATAAAAGCGAATCATGGCCATCCGATTACGATCCTCGAACTCGCCCTTGGTATCAAGACGCGATGGCACAATCTGGGCTGATCATTACCGAGCCATACCAAGATTTTGATGGCAGTATTGTGGTCAGCTTTGCCAAAGCGTTTAACCAAAACAAACAAGGCGTATTGGCCGCTGACTTGGCCGTCACAGACATCATCAACGAAGTATTGAATATCCAACTGGATAACAACGGCTTCGCGTTTTTGGTGGATGGCAACAATAATCTCGTCGCTTATAAAGATGAAAAGCTCAGCCAGAAACCGCTCACCACGTTAAATCCAGAACTGACTCGCGATAAAATGGCCAACTTGGCACAACACGCGAAGCTAGAAACAATCACGTGGCCAAAACAAGGCGGCCAACTGATTTATGTTGCTCAAGTCCCTAACACCGATTGGTCTCTGGGCGTTGTGCAAGACAAACAAATGGCTTTTGCATCCGTTTCGGAGCAAGTGACCTTTACTGCCATTGCTTCAATCGTGATGTATTTGATCATCGCTGCCATCAGCACTTACGTGATCACTCGCCTACTACGTCCACTGCAAACTTTGTCGGATGCACTCTCTGAACTGTCACAAGGTGAAGGTGATTTGACGCAGCGCATCGAGATTGAACGCATGGATGAAATTGGTGAACTGGCCACGCACGTCAACCAGTTCCTTGCTCAGATGCAATCAATGCTAAAAAACATCGTCGAAAACAGTCAGCAGTTGTCAGAACAAGCACAACAGGCGAATGAACTCTCAGCCATGGCGGCAGGACGCGTTGAGCACCAACAAAATGACGTAAACCAAATTGCTACGGCCATTCATGAAATGTCGGCAACCGCTGCAGAAGTCGCAAGTCATGCAGAATTGACCGCAAGTGCATCCCAAAACTCCGCATCTGCCTGTGTGGAAGGTCAAAGCGTTATTCAGAAAAACCGAGAAGCGATTGTGTCGCTTGCTGAGCAAGTGAGTGATGCGGCAAATGTGATTTCTGAACTGGAAGCGAACACCCAAAGCATCAACCAAATCCTGTCTACGATTCAAGGCATTGCTGAGCAAACCAACCTGCTCGCTCTCAATGCGGCCATCGAAGCAGCACGCGCGGGTGAACAAGGACGCGGATTTGCCGTGGTAGCGGATGAAGTACGTGTACTTAGCCAACGCACTCATGGCTCAACAGAAGAAATCCGTACCATGATTGAAACGCTGCAAAGCAATACCAAGCTTGCCGTAAACAGCATGCAAGCCAGCACTAGCTTGGCAGATACCAGCGTGGATTACGCACAGCAAGCGCACGACAGTCTAACCAGCATCACCAACTCTATCACTGAGATTAATGATATGGCGATGCAGATTGCGAGCGCAGCAGAAGAGCAGCGAGCGGTAAGTGAAGACATCAGCCGCAATACTCAAGGTATCAAAGACGATGCAGATGTCATTGCTGAGCAATCACTGAAAAGCAGTGAAGGCGCACGCAGAATGTTCAACACAGCGAACACCATGCGAGAAAACATCAGTCGCTTTAAAGTGTAAACCGCCCCGAAAAAGCAGCTCCCAGAGCTGCTTTTTTATTGATGTTATCTAGCCCTTTAACTTCCCAATAATAAATAAAAAAATGATGGCATTGCTCGTGGCATTTCATGCATATTAAAAGCCCTCAACCCTATTCAACAAGGACGTCTATCAATCATGGGTTACGAATGGCTTGCTCTGTGCGCTGCCTTTTTATGGGCGGTTTCCAGCCTGATTTCGGTTATTCCTGCGCAGCATCTGGGTGCCTTTTCTTACAGTCGTTGGCGGATGGGCTGCACAGCCGTGATTTTGTCGACCATGGCGTGGATAACCGGCGGTTGGCTAAGTGTGTCTTGGGAACACATTACGCCGATGATGGCATCAGGATTGATAGGGATCTTCATTGGCGACACCGCACTGTTTGCTTGTTTGAATCGCATGGGGCCAAGGCAAGCGGGCCTGTTGTTTTCCTGCCATGCCGTGTTTTCCACCATCTTAGGTTATTTCCTGTTTAGCGAAAGCATGACGGCCATTGAACTGCTTGGTTCTGCACTGGTGTTTAGCGGTGTGGTGATGGCGATATTCTTTGGCCGACGCGGACAAACTAACAATGTGCTCGAGGAAATCAAAGGCAACATTTGGGTTGGAGTCTCACTCGGCCTTACCGCTGCAATATGTCAGGCGCTCGGTGGCATTATTGCCAAACCGGTCATGCAAACCAGTGTCGACCCAATCGCTGCATCGGCAATTCGAATGATCAGCGCGTTCGTTGCGCACTGCTTGTTACTTATCGTTGGTGTAAAAGTTGCTCGCTCCACCCAACGTATTACTTGGCGTGTTTTTGGCATTACGGCGTTGAATGGCTTTCTCGCAATGGCCGTAGGAATGACGTTAATTCTTTACGCGCTGCGCGAAGGGAACGTAGGCATGGTTGCTCTGCTATCTTCAACCACGCCAATCATGTTGCTACCGCTGCTCTGGGTTTACACTAAACGCCGACCAAACCGATTTGCTTGGTTTGGTGCGGCTCTAGCGGTGATTGGTGCGGGGATTTTGGTTCAGTAATCTTACAAACCAGTCCTTATTACCAGACACAAAAAAGCCCGAGTTTATACTCGGGCTTTTGTCATTCTGAGTCGTCAGTTAATTACTTAACTAGCACATCACCAGACATTTCAGCAGGGATTTCTAGACCCGCTAGAGAAAGCATTGTTGGTGCAAGGTCAGACAGTTTACCGCCTTCTTTGAACTCAACTGCTTTGTCACCGACGTAGATTAGAGGCACTGGTAGGTTAGTGTGTGCAGTGTGAACGCCGCCAGTTTCAGGGTCGATCATCATTTCTGCGTTACCGTGGTCCGCAGTGATCAGTAGCTGACCGCCAACTTCTTTGATTGCTTCAACCACTTTGCCTACGCTTTCGTCTAGTGCTTCGATCGCTTTTTCAGCTGCTTCGTAAACACCAGTGTGACCAACCATATCTGCGTTAGGGTAGTTACAGATGATTGTGTCGTACTTACCAGACTTGATAGCCGCAACCAATTTCTCAGTTAGCTCTGGAGAGCTCATTTCTGGTTGTAGGTCGTAAGTTGCTACTTTTGGAGAAGCAACCAATTGACGCTCTTCGCCTTCAAATTCGTTCTCAACACCACCGTTGAAGAAGAAAGTAACGTGCGCGTATTTCTCTGTTTCAGAGATACGTAGCTGAGTTTGACCTTGCTTAGATAGCCATTCACCGTACGTGTTTTCTAGAGACGCTGGTGGGAATGCTGTTGCTAGAGGGATATCTGCCGCGTATTGAGTCAGCATCACGAAGTTGATTGCTGGGAATACTGCGCGCTCAAAACCGTCAAAACCAGGAACGAATGCACGTGTGATTTGACGTGCACGGTCAGCACGGTAGTTCATGAAGATAACCGCATCACCGTCTTGCATGATTGCGTCTTCTTGACCTTCTGCTTTAATCGCCGTTGCTTTCACGAACTCGTCGTTTTCGTCACGAGCGTAAGCCGCTTCAAGACCAGCAACAGCCGTTTCTGCTGTGAATTCAGCTTTAGCTTGGGTTAGTAGATCGTATGCAACTTGAACACGTTCCCAGTTGTTGTCACGGTCCATTGCGTAGTAACGACCAACTAGAGAAGCAACGCGGCCTTTACCTAGTTTCGCGAATAGATCTTGGAAACGTTGTAGTGAGTTTTCTGCACTGCGTGGTGGAGTGTCACGACCGTCTAGGAAACAGTGTAGGTAGATTTTCTCAGCGCCACGAGCTGCCGCCATTTCAACCGCTGCGTAGATGTGATCTTCGTGAGAGTGTACGCCACCTGGAGACATAAGACCCATGATGTGTACTGCTTTTTCTGCTTTCACTGCAGCGTCGATAGCTTCCACTAGAGCAGGCGTTTGTTCGAACTCACCATCAGCAATTGATTTAGTGATACGAGTTAGATCTTGGTATACAACGCGACCTGCGCCAATGTTAGTGTGACCAACTTCTGAGTTACCCATTTGACCATCAGGAAGGCCAACATCCATGCCTGAAGCAGAGATTAGAGTATGTGGGTTGTTCGCAATCAGAGCATCCATTACTGGTGTTTTCGCATTCGCAATTGCGTTACTTGCTGTGTCTTCACGGTAACCGTAACCGTCAAGGATAACTAGAGCCAGTGGCTTCTTAGCTGACATAGTGATGACCTCATCAAATTTAAGTAACTTTTGGCGTAGGGCTTCGCTGCCCTATCTAACCTTGAAACAAAACTAGCGTAATTTTACTACACTTTTTAACCAAAACTGTAGGTTAAGATCAAATAATGTTTGCGATTTAATGTTGCTATCTTACAAGTTAGCGAGCAACCAAGCGTCACCAACAAACGTGTTCCACAAGCATAGTCATTCCCAATACGCTTTGTACACCCAAGCCCACATTCGATGGCACGCCTCTCAACGTTGCCACAAAACTGTCAAAACGGTCTTCTTTTAGAGCGCTCAACATAACTGGCTGAGGATAGGTTCTATTGTTCTCTTTTCTTGGCAAAACAGAAGTCACTTAGACCGATTACTTCGATAGGAAAAAGTGATGAATAAGGATAGGAGAAGAGATGCGATAACAAGGACGTAGCGAGTTTATAGAGATCTCAATTATTCGTTAGAAAATTTTAACCCTCTCGCCTAAGAGGCTTAACCCCGCTATACTCCTGCTTTATTTTTCCGCCAACAGCGTAAGAGCTCAAGACATGCAAGAGTACATTGAATTTTTCCAACAGAACATGATTCTATCTTTGGTTTGGGTAGGTCTTCTTGTCGCATTTATCATGAACATCGTGAAGTCAGCGACAGCAGCATACAAAGAAATCAACGTAAACCAACTGACTCATTTAATGAACCGTGAAAACGGCGTTGTTGTGGATATCCGCACAAAAGATGAGTTCAAAAAAGGTCATATCACCGACTCACTTCACATTTTACCTTCAGACATCAAAGCTGGTAACTTGGGTAGCCTTGAAAACCATAAATCAGACCCAATCATTGTTGTATGCAAGACGGGTCAAACCGCTCAAGAAAGCGCGAACCTTCTAGTAAAAGCGGGCTTTGAAAAAGTTAGCCTACTTAAGAATGGTTTGATTGCATGGAACGAAGCAAACCTACCTTTAGTTCGTGGTAAAAAGTAGGAACGTGGCAAAAACTAAGGTACGCATTTAAACGCGATTTTGCCAAGCCTCGTGGATATAAAACTGAGCAAATAGAAAGCAGTTGAAGCCCTAAGTTGTGACGCTTTGCACGTAATACACGCTTCATCTAGTCAAGGTACATTTGCTCAGTTAGTCTCAGGACAAACCAAATTTCTGAGTTTAGGCGTTTCTAGACTCAACAAATGTTTATTAAGGATTTAAAAATGGCTGAAGCAGCACCTCAAGAAGCACAACAAAACTTCGCAATTCAACGCATCTTCCTAAAAGACGTTTCTTTCGAAGCGCCAAACTCTCCAGTAATCTTCCAAAAAGAATGGAACCCAGACGTTAAACTAGACCTAGACACTCAAAGCCGTGAGCTTGGTGAAGGCGTTTACGAAGTAGTTCTACGTCTAACTGTGACGGTGAAGAACGAAGAAGAAACTGCGTTCCTATGTGAAGTTCAACAAGGTGGTATCTTCACTGCTGAGCAAATGGAAGCTGGTCAACTAGCACATTGCCTAGGTGCATTCTGCCCGAACATCCTATTCCCTTACGCTCGTGAAACTATCTCAAGCCTAGTTGTTAAAGGTACGTTCCCTCAACTGAACCTAGCGCCAGTTAACTTCGACGCGCTATTCATGAACTACCTACAACAGCAAGCTCAACAAGGCGAAGCTCAAGCGTAATTCACGTTTTGTAAGTGACGAACAGCCATAAGCGCTTTCGTCACCGACTCGAAGAAAATGCACATAGCGTCTACCATCCGATGCAATGTGCATTTTTTATTTCTGACAAAAGTTCCTAGTTCCTAATCCCTAGAGAGCGTAAAATCTGGTGATTATGAACTAGATTCTACTAGTAGAAAGACAATTAGGCGGTAGCATGACACAAGCAAATACAAACAATGCTTACGGTAAAGACATCGCAATGACTGTAATTGGCGCAGGCTCATACGGTACTTCTCTAGCGATCTCCCTCGCGCGCAATGGTGCGAACGTTGTCCTTTGGGGACACGAGCCTGAGCACATGGCTCGCTTAGAGGCGGATCGCGCGAACCACGCATTTTTACCAGGTGTTGATTTCCCAGAAAGCTTGATTATTGAATCGGATTTAGAAAAAGCCGTTCAAGCAAGCCGTGACTTGTTAGTTGTGGTTCCAAGCCATGTCTTTGGCATCGTGCTTAATAGCTGCAAACCGTTCCTGCGCGAAGATTCGCGTATCTGTTGGGCAACCAAAGGTCTTGAACCTGAAACTGGCCGACTACTCAAAGACGTCGCGTACGACATCATCGGTGAGAACTACTCGCTGGCCGTTCTATCTGGTCCAACGTTCGCGAAAGAGCTCGCGATGGGTCTACCAACTGCGATTTCCGTTGCCTCTCCAGATGCGGAATTCGTGGCGGATCTGCAAGAGAAAATCCACTGTAGCAAAACCTTCCGCGTGTACGCGAACAACGACTTCATCGGCATGCAACTTGGCGGTGCAGTGAAAAACGTTATCGCAATTGGCGCAGGTATGTCAGACGGCATCGGTTTTGGTGCAAACGCACGTACTGCGTTGATTACCCGTGGCTTGGCTGAAATGAGCCGCCTTGGCGCTGCACTTGGTGCCAAACCAGAAACCTTTATGGGTATGGCTGGTTTAGGTGACTTGGTTCTTACGTGTACTGACAACCAGTCACGTAACCGCCGCTTTGGTTTAGCTCTCGGTCAAGGTAAAGACGTTGACACGGCACAAGAAGAAATTGGTCAAGTCGTAGAAGGCTACCGCAACACGAAAGAAGTATGGATGCTCTCCCAACGCATGGGCGTTGAGATGCCGATTGTTGACCAAATTTATCAAGTATTGTATCAAGGAAAAGATGCACGCCTGGCAGCGCAAGATTTACTTGCTCGTGACAAAAAAGCCGAAGGAAAGTAGCACTCTACGCACCTTCGCACCTCATCTGAGAAGAATAGAAGTTGTCGGGTCACGGAAGAACCACTCAGGATATTGAGAATGAAACACTGCGAAAAACAAAAAGTCTGGAACAAAATTGTCTCAGAAGCCCGTGAAATGTCAGAGCAAGAGCCTATGTTGGCGAGCTTTTACCACGCAACCATCATCAAGCATGAAAGTTTGTGTGCGGCACTGAGTTACATTTTGGCCAACAAATTAAACACGGCGTCGATGCCAGCAATGGCCGTTCGTGAAGTGGTCGAAGAGGCATTTGCCGCAGACCCTACCATCACGGATTTTGCTGCGTGTGACATTTGTGCGACGGTCAACCGCGACCCTGCTGTTTCCATGTACTCAATGCCATTATTGTATTTGAAAGGTTACCACGCGCTGCAAGGCTATCGTGTGGCAAACTGGTTGTGGAAACAAGGCCGTCATGCCCTTGCGACGTATTTGCAAAACCAAATTTCTGTGGCGTGTCAGGTAGACATTCATCCAGCAGCACGTATTGGTAGCGGCATCATGCTCGACCATGCGACGGGCATCGTGATTGGTGAAACAGCGGTGGTTGATAACGATGTGTCGATCCTGCAAGACGTCACCCTAGGTGGTACAGGTAAAGAGTGCGGCGATCGTCACCCGAAAATCCGTGAAGGCGTGATGATTGGTGCAGGTGCCAAAATTCTTGGTAATATCGAAGTGGGCGAAGGGGCGAAAATCGGCTCTTGCTCCGTAGTATTGCAAGCGGTGCCACCGCACACGACCGTAGCAGGCGTACCCGCGAAAATCGTCGGTCGACCAAAAACAGACAAACCGTCTCTCGATATGGACCAAGGCTTTAACGGTAAATCACAAAGCTTTATCCATGGAGATGGCATTTAACCGTCTTCTGATCCTTTGACAATAATGTGGTAGGTAACTCTCAAGTGCGAAAACAAAATCACCCAGTGCTCCGCTCGGCTATTTTATTAACTTGTGCTTTATCTGCCACCTATCCCCTCTCTTCTTTCGCCGCAAGTCAGCAAGAGCTCAAAGGCGTTTCCAGCGAAATCAATCGCCAAAAGAAGGCGTTAACCTCGCAAGAGAAACAGCTTAACGAGCTGCAAAAATCGCTCAAAGACCAAGAGCTTGGCATTTCTAAGCTGGAGCGAGAAATCAAGCAAACCAAAGCCGACCTTGCTCAAGCAGACAAGAACATCAATAAACTGGAAGAGAAAATCTCCTTGCAAGAAGCCCAGCGCCAAGCACAAGAGGAAGAGCTCAAGCAGTTGCTGCAAACGTATTACGTGACCGAGCGAGCGAAAGCGAATGGGCACTTATTGAATCAAGGCGTAGAAGAAGACCGCATTAGCCAATACTTTCAGCACTTAGCCAAGGCTCGTGCCGAAGTGATTGATGCTATCACCAAAACCACTCAAGAGTTGGCGCACAACAAAAACCAACTTGAGCTAGAGAAAGAGCAGATTGAAACCCTGCTCAAGCAGCAATCAGAAAAGCGTACCGCACTGGCCAGTACGCAGTCGAATCGTAAGCAAACGCTGAACAAAATTCAGAGCAGCATTAAAAACGACAAACGTTACCTTGCTGAACTACAACGCAATGAAACCCGTCTAAAAGCCGAGATTGCAAAAGCCGCCAAACGAAATGCAGTACCAATGGACGGGCTCGGCAAACAGCGCGGCAAACTACCATGGCCACTCAAAGGCAGTGTGTTACATAACTTCGGTACGCGTCAAACCGGACAAGTAAACTGGAAAGGTATGGTGCTTTCCGCTAACTATGGTCAACAAGTTAAAGCAGTTTACCCTGGCACAGTCGTATTTGCAGAGTATTTAAGAGGTTACGGTTTAGTGGTGCTGCTTGATCACGGTAAAGGTGACATGACGCTTTACGGCTACAATCAAGCGTTAACCAAAAAAGAAGGCGATAAAGTCACCGCAGGCGAAGTGATAGCACTCGCTGGTGATACAGGCGGGCAGGACCGACCATCACTGTATTTCGAAATCCGCCGTAATAGTGAAGCACAGAACCCGAAGTCTTGGTTAAAGCGCTGATTATCTAACTGATTTACTTGTAGTAAAAACAAAGGAGCCACTCGGCTCCTTTGTTGTATTCATATTTTGGAAAATGCTATGCGTAGTACGTTTCGACCGCATCAATAAATGCATTCACATCTTCTTTGCGTAAGGCATTAATACCCGCAGCCGCCTCTCGCCCACCACCTGTCGGGAACTGCCCACACACGGCAACAGCACCTTGTTTATTGTTCAATGGTGCACGGAGTGAAACTGTGTAAGTAGCATCTGCGTTTTCTGTGAGTACCGCATGCGCAGAGTCTGGATTTTGGTTTGCCAGCCAGTTGCCATACACACCGCTGATTCGACGTGATGCGGCCGTGTTTGGTAGCTCAAACAACTTCAATGTGTCGCTTTCATGTGTGGCTGGTACCGCTTGCGCGGCATCCATGTCTTGTTGGTAAGCTGATTGCAATTGATAGTAAGGCGAGGCTTTATCTTCAATGACTTCGAATGGCGAAATATATTGAACCAACGCTCGGTATAAATCCGCAGGATGGAAATGAAGATCGTCGACTTTCGAGCCATAACCGTTGTAGTTGATTAATGTACCGAGCTCTTTTAACTGCGCTTTTTGCTCGTTATTAAGTCCGGCTTGATCCGCCAGCGCATCCGCTTTAGCAATCAAGTTATCACCGTAAGCAGCGGTGATCGCCCAAGTATGAAAGCGTCCTTCCAGCAACTTATCGACAATCAAAGCGGTACACATATTAGCGTCAAGATCGATATGGGCGTCCAAATTACCGTGTTGAGGAATGTCACCAGCTTTGTGGTGATCGGCGTAAAACACGTGCGCGCCTTGAGCCAATGCTTGCTCTAAACCAGCCATGTTCTTTTCCATCGAAATGTCTAACACAGTCAGCTCATCACCCGCTTGCACGTCCACTTTTTCCACCAGCTTAATATCGCGCTTTACACCAGTAATTAATTGGGAATCGATAGGGTCAGCCAAACGCAGTTGTAGAAGTGCGATGATGCCGTCTGCATCACCATTGAAGATGTCGTAATTCATTGAGCGATAGTTCCTTTATCGAGAGTCAATCCCTTGAACTAATCGAGGGAGATAGTCGTCTTATTGTGCGTAGCAAGTATGACAAGTCAACTCAAGGCGCGACTCGAAAATGAGAGTGACTCTCGAAATATTGAAGCAAGTGACCGATCAGCCCTGCAGTGTGCTGACCGCTTCTTCCAATAGCTGTAGTTGCTCCAAACCTTGTTCAGTCGCGACAGGTTTCACAACATTCAGCATCTGCAGCATCCCCTGCTTCACCATTTGCTCGGTAATGCTGGTTTTCGATGCCATTGCAGATTGGTAAGCTAACCAACTACAAGCGATCAAATGCAGCGTGCACACCAGTGATTTCAACTGCTGTTCATTCACATCCAGCAACTTCAAAGAAACAAACTCCTGCATAATCGCAATGAGGTTGGCTTGCAGCTTCTCTTGCACATCGATGTACTGCTCGTGCAGCTGTTCATCTCGTGACAAGATTTCTGGTAGGTTTGCGTAGAAAAAGCGGTATTTCCACATCAAGGTAAAAATAGAGTCTAGGTAGCTCTTCAGCATAGTCAGACTCTCTTGTGAGCCTTGAATAGGGGTAAATCTTTCTAAAAGTTCAGCTGAATAAAGCGCAAAGATCTCACGAACGATTTCTTGCTTATTGCGGAAGTGGTAATACAGATTACCAGGGCTAATTTCGATGTGATCGGCAATGTGATTGGTGGTGATGTTGCGCTCACCATGTTGGTTGAACAACTCCAGTGCCGCGTAGACGATTTTGTCGCGCGTTTTCATTGTTATCGTATTCCCTCTTCATTAACGAATCGAGTATAGCGACTTCACCAACCTAGGTCGATAGAGGCTCCAAATACGGTAACATAACAGACCAGTTAAGATGCCTGTCGAGTTGGCGACAAGGTCTAACCAAGAGGTTTGTCTGCCGACATAGCCTTGTAGCCACTCAATGACGGCGCTAAATAGCAAAATACCCATCGCCACCGCCCAACGTTGACGCCAACGCCACACGCAAAAACAACCTAAAAACGCAAAGCCGCTGTACGCCATGGCGTGCTGCATTTTGTCGAGGTACGCGATATTGCCCCAGTCTTGTAGTTCACCTGAACTCAGAGATAAAAAAGCGATCAATATGGCGTAGCTCAAGATGACGAAACGTGCAGCCGTCAAGTTCATTGGATATCCTTATGCGATTGGAAATGGAAAGGCCGTGACTTGATCAATGTGGTCACAGCCTAGCGCCAGCATGATCAAACGATCGATACCCAGCGCGACCCCTGCACAGTCTGGCAACCCTGCTTCCAGTGCAGAAATCAGATGATAATCGATCGGCTGCGGTTTTAAACCCATTTCGATACGCTTTGCGTTATCTTGTTCAAAGCGCGCTAATTGCTCTTTCGGGTTGTCCAGTTCATGGAATCCGTTCGCCAGCTCTATCCCCTTAAAGTACACTTCAAAACGATCCGCGACGCGATGATCTTGAGGATTGATTTTTGCGAGCGCCGCCTGTGACGCAGGGAAGTCGTACACAAAAGCCGGCACATCCTGACCAATTTTGTTTTCTACTCCCACGCTAAATAACAGTTGCAGCAACGTATCGCGATCTTCTTCTGGCTCAGCAATGTCACTCAAACCCAGCTTGCTTGCCGCCGCTTTCAGCTTAGTCATCGAGCCTTCCAGTGGACACACACCCAACACATCAATGAAGGCTTGCTGATACGTCATGCGCTGCGCTGCGCCACACTTCAATACCAGCTGCAACAGGTCATCCATTTCATCCATCAATTTATGATGATCAAAGCCAACGCGATACCACTCCAACATCGTAAACTCGGGGTTGTGGTATCGACCATTTTCTTCGTTACGAAACGCTTTATTGATTTGATAAATACAACCACTGCCCGCTGCCAAAAGGCGCTTCATATGGAATTCTGGACTGGTCATAAAGAACAGCTTACTGCCATCAGCGTAACCAGGGCCAACAAACTCGGTTTGGAAAGTATGCAAATGAATGTCAGTCACGGTCGCGTGGCTCATCGCTGGCGTGTCCACTTCCATCACCTGTCGCTCGGCAAAGAATTGACGAATGGCGGCGATTAACGTCGCACGTTGACGAAGTTGCTCAATGGAAGCGGTAGGTTGCCAGTTGGTTTGCATAATAAGTCTCTCAAAACTCTAATTTAGCGCGTAAAAACCCCATTCTACATGCTTTTCACGGTTCGACGAGAGGGGAATTTCCCTTCTCTATTTTCCCGCCACATTGTTTAAATTTGAAGCAAGCATTACTCGTGCTGCAGTACAAAAAACATTCGAAATAAAACCTGTTATCAATGACAGCAATGTCGGGCAACACTCATTTAACATTCATGGATATGACGTTTGAGTTTCAAATGTTTCGTGCCGTGATAGCAGTCACATAACCTATAAATTCTATGCCCTTAAGTGCATTACCGAAGCAAAAACCCAATTACATCAATTTTTCTGCCATGTGGCTCATCTACACTAACCCTACTACTTTTGGGGAGTTCTTTTAAAAGAGCGCCTCGCAATCACAATAACAAGCGGATTTCCGCAATCACACACTGGAGGATAACTGTGCAAATTATCACCACAGATATCGCAGTCATCGGCGCAGGCGGCGCTGGTCTTCGTACTGCTATTGCAGCGGCTGAAGCAAACCCTGACTTAGAAGTCGCTCTGATTTCTAAAGTTTATCCAATGCGCTCCCACACGGTCGCTGCAGAGGGTGGCTCAGCAGCAGTTATCAAGGATGAAGATAGCTTAGACAACCACTTCAACGATACTGTTGGCGGTGGTGACTGGCTATGTGAACAGGATGTTGTTGAATACTTTGTAGAGAACGCGACTCGCGAAATGATCCAAATGGAGCAATGGGGTTGCCCATGGAGTCGTAAAGAGAACGGTGAAGTCAACGTACGCCGCTTTGGTGGTATGAAGGTTGAACGTACTTGGTTCGCTGCAGACAAAACTGGCTTCCACATGCTTCATACGCTATTCCAGACATCAATGAAGTACAGCAACATCAAACGTTTTGATGAGTACTTTGTGTTGGATCTGCTTGTTGATGAAGGCGAAGTTCAAGGTCTGATTGCTATTCACATGTCTGAAGGCGAGCTTGTTACTATCAAAGCAAAATCTGTTGTTTTAGCAACAGGTGGCGCGGGTCGTGTTTACCACTGTAACACCAATGGCGGTATCGTAACGGGCGATGGTATGGCAATGGCTTACCGTCACGGCGTTCCTCTACGTGATATGGAATTCGTTCAATACCACCCAACAGGTCTTCCTGGCACAGGTATCCTGATGACGGAAGGTTGTCGTGGTGAAGGCGGTATCATCGTTAACAAGAACGGCTACCGTTACCTACAAGATTACGGCATGGGCCCTGAAACTCCAGTTGGCCAACCGAAGAACAAATACATGGAACTGGGTCCTCGTGACAAAGTTTCTCAAGCTTTCTGGCACGAACAACAGAAAGGCAACACCATCAAACACCCGCTGGGTGACGTGGTGCACCTAGACCTTCGCCACCTTGGTGAAGAGTACCTACAAGAGCGTCTACCGTTCATCTGTGAGCTAGCAAAAGCTTACGTAAACGTAGACCCTGCAAAAGAGCCAATTCCAATTCGTCCAACCGTTCACTACACCATGGGTGGTATTGAAACGGACGGCGGCTGTGAAACTCGCATTAAAGGCCTATTCGCGGTTGGTGAATGTGCGTCTGTTGGTCTTCACGGTGCAAACCGTCTAGGTTCTAACTCACTGGCTGAATTCGTGGTATTTGGCCGCGTAGCTGGTGAAAACGCAGTGAAACGTGCGGCAGAATTCAAAGGCTGGAACGACGCGGCAATTGACGCGCAAGTAAAAGCCGTTGAAGAACGCATCGCGAAACTGATGAACCAAGAAGGCGACGAAAACTGGGCAGAGATCCGCACAGAAATGGGTCACACCATGGAAGCGGGCTGTGGTATCTACCGCCAAGAAGATTTGATGCAAGCGACTATCGACAAAATCACTGAGTTGAAAGAACGCTACAAACGCATCAGCATCAAAGACAAAGGTAAAGTGTTCAACACAGACCTTCTATATGCAATCGAAGTGGGTTACGGCCTAGAAGTCGCAGAAGCGATGGTTCACTCTGCGATTCTACGTAAAGAATCTCGCGGCGCGCACCAACGTCTAGACGATGGTTGTACAGAGCGTGATGACGTGAACTTCCTAAAACACTCACTTGCTTTCTACAAACCAGATTCAGCACCAAGTATCGATTACAGCAATGTGACCATCACTAAGTCACAACCAAAAGCTCGTCTATACGGTGAAGCAGCAGAAAAAGCAGCGGCTGAAGAGAAGAACGCAGAGGAGCAAGCATAATGTCAGCAAATCGCATTCAAAAAGTAGACATCCTGCGTTACGACCCAGAAAAAGATGCAGAACCATACAAGCAAACATTCGAAGTACCATTCGATGAAACCATGTCTGTGCTTGACGCACTTGGCTACATCAAAGATCACCTAGACAAAGATCTGTCTTACCGTTGGTCTTGCCGTATGGCGATCTGTGGTTCTTGCGGCATCATGGTGAACAACGTACCGAAACTTGCTTGTAAGAGCTTCCTACGTGACTACCCAGACGGCGTGACTATCGAGCCTCTAGCAAACTTCCCAATCGAGAAAGACTTGATTGTTGATATGACACCGTTTATCGAACGTCTTGAAGCAATCAAACCATACATCATTGGTAACGACCGTAAACCAGAAGACGGTACGAACTTGCAAACGCCAGAACAGATGGCGAAATACAAGCAGTTCGCTGGCTGTATCAACTGTGGTCTTTGCTACGCAGCATGTCCTCAGTTTGGTCTAAACCCAGAGTTCATCGGTCCTGCGGCACTAACGCTAGCGCACCGCTACAACCTAGACAGCCGTGACAACGGTAAAGATGAGCGCATGAAGCTTATCAACGGTGAAAACGGCGCTTGGGGTTGTACGTTTGTTGGTTACTGTTCTGAAGTTTGTCCAAAGAACGTTGACCCAGCAGCGGCAGTAAACCAAGGCAAAGTGGAGTCTTCTATGGACTTCGTGATTGCTATGTTGAAACCTCAGGAGGCATAAGGATGAGCAACCGTAAACCTTACGTTCGTGAAGTAAAACGCACTTGGTGGAAGAACCATCCTTTCTACCGCTTCTACATGCTACGTGAAGCGACTGTGCTTCCTTTGATCCTATTCACTCTGTTCCTAACTTTCGGTTTAGGTTGCTTGGTGAAAGGTCCTGAAGCTTGGCAAGGTTGGTTAGCGTTCATGGCGAACCCAATCGTAGTCGCAATCAACATCGTTGCACTGCTAGGTAGCCTATTTCACGCTCAAACTTTCTTCAGCATGATGCCACAAGTAATGCCAATTCGTTTGAAAGGCAAACCAGTGGACAAGAAAATCATCGTATTGACTCAGTGGGCCGCTGTTGCGTTCATCTCACTGATCGTTCTCATCGTGGTGTAAGGAGCTGAGCAATGAAACCGAATTATAGTGTAAACACATCACCAAAACGTTCTGATGAGCCAATCTGGTGGGGCCTGTTTGGTGCGGGCGGTACTTGGTTCGCGATGCTGACGCCAATCACTGTTCTTGTGCTAGGTATCTTGGTACCACTAGGCGTGATTGACGCAGAAGCGATGAGCTACGAGCGTGTCTCTGCATTTGCAACCAGCATCATCGGTGCGCTATTCATCATTGGCACACTAGCATTGCCAATGTGGCATGCAATGCACCGTGTACACCACGGCATGCACGACCTTAAATTCCACACTGGTGTGATTGGTAAAGTAGCATGTTACGCATTTGCAGGCTTAATCACTGCACTAGCAGTTATCTTTATCTTCATGATTTAAGATACTGAACTAAAAAAAGCTGGCTCAATGCCAGCTTTTTTATTGCTTTGGGTTACCGATGTTCTTTTTGCTTTTTAAGCTTTTGACCACCCATGATCTTATTGCTGTGTGACCTTCTTTGTTTGGTCCATAAGACCCAGAGCACCAAAGCCAGTAATCACATCTAAGTTCGTTTTCAAGCCCGTTTCGTCACTTCCACCGATGTAGTTTTGTGGCATCTGAACTTGGAAGTTTTGCAAGTTGTTGTACAACGAGTTCGCTACGTCTCGATTCAATTCCGCCAAGTAAACTTCACGGTTTGCTCCTAACGCCGCATACTTACCTTTTAGAACTTCAGATTCTGCGCGACCTTTCGCTAATATCGCTTTCGCTTCAAACTCTGCGGAAAGTGCGTTTGCTTTTTGAATCGCTAAGTTAGCCTCGGCAATTGCCAACTCTTTCTCTTTCTCAACTTCTGCAAGTCGTTTGGTTTTTTCCACTTCGACGATTTCACGTTCCGCGATTTGGCGCGCAACCTCGACCTCTTTTTGCTGTGAAATAATCGCCAACTCTTTCTGACGCTGTGCATCTTGCACTTCACGAGTACGTTGAATTTCTTTCCGTAGCTGCTCCGTTTCTGCCTGTGCTTTCGACGTTTCTTGTTCCTGAATCGCACGAATGCGATCCGCCACTAAACGCTTTTTATCCGCCAGCAATTGGTCGAGCTGTTTCTCTGGTTGTGGATCACCAATGGTCACCTGCGTTACCTGAATACCGTATTGTTGCAACGGGTTATCTTGACGAATCGGTTGCCCGGTTTTGTCTACGACTGGCACGGTTTTCCAAACCAGCTGATTGGTACGTTGCAATTGGTTCGCGTTAGCCTGATTCGCCCCAACAGGCGCAAGGTCCAGTTCTTCCACTTCAACCTGACGTCGCTCTGTAAGATAAATACCCTCTCGCAACTGATCGCCAAGTTTCGATTTGAACTGGTTCAAACCACCTTGGAAAAACTCCTCTCCGGTGTATTGCGTGGCGGTAATCACTGTCACGTTACGCGCATTTTTCACAAGCAGCGCGTCGATCAAGTTGTTGTTATTGCGAAACTCACGATGCATCTTTTTTAGAGCTTCTGGATCGTTACTCAATTTAAAGCGGAACGTCACTGGTATTTGGCCAATATAGGTATCAGCGAAACGAACTTGAACCGAATCAAGACGTTGGTAAAAGTCTTCACCCTTGCTGTTACCAAAAGACACAGTGATCACTTGATCGTACTTAGTGATTTTGGATAGAAACGGCATCCGGAAATGAATACCAGGTTCAGTAAACACATCCAACTCACCAGTGATGTTGTTTTGATGCACATAACTATAGCCCGCATCTGTCATCAAAACCGAACTGTTGATCGTTAAGCCTACAGCCAATAAAGGCACACCAATCAATGCCGCTTTTATCCCGCGGTGAAGCAACTGACGTCGTTCTTCTACTTTTAAGCCTTGTCCTAAGCTTCTGCTTTCCATGTTTTTCTCCTTATTATTTCGGTTGTCATTGAGTTAAATCGATGAAAATCAAGCTGCTATGCAACTCGCTGACAACAGGTGTTAATGTATCAAATTGTTACATTAAGAAATAATCGAAAGATTCATGAAATTAATGCGATTTTTACGAATAATACAAAATCGATAAGAATATGCGGTGAGCTTCGTATTTCGCTGAAAAGCAGTAGAAAAGGGAAATTGCGGGCAATAAAAAAGGCCGCCGAAGCGACCTTTCTCAGAGAAGTATTAATTACTTCACACGACCTACGTATTCACCAGTACGAGTGTCAACTTTGATCACTTCGCCAATTGCGATGAATAGTGGAACACGAACAACAGCGCCAGTTGCTAGTGTAGCTGGTTTACCACCAGTACCTTGAGTATCACCTTTCAGACCTGGATCAGTATCTGTAACTTCTAGCTCAACGAAGTTTGGTGGAGTAACGGTAATTGGGTTACCGTTCCAAAGAGTGATCATACAAGTGTTGTTTTCTACCAACCACTTAGCGTTTTCACCTACCGCTTTCGCGTCAGCTGCGATCTGTTCGAACGTTTCATTGTTCATAAAGTGGTAGAATTCGCCGTCTGAATATAGATAATCTAGGTCGATATCCATTACGTCTGCCACTTCACAAGTGTCACCAGACTTGAATGTTTTCTCTAGCACTTTACCAGAAAGAAGTTTACGAATTTTCACGCGGTTGAACGCTTGGCCTTTACCTGGTTTAACGTATTCGTTTTCCAGAATTACACAAGGCTCATTATCAAGCATTAACTTAAGACCGCCTTTAAATTCATTGGTGCTAACTGTAGCCATTTTTTCCTCTTACATTCTTAGAGCTAAATTCCAATGCCGCACATAATAACCCGAAAAGTCGATTCTGTTGAGCAAAACTGGCTCAAACAGTTGGCGAATGGGATCTCTGATCCTGCAAAATTGCTCGAAATACTGGAAATAGATCCCTCACCGTGGCAAGACGGGTTTGCCGCACGCAAGCTGTTTGCACAGCGTGTACCGCAAAGTTTTGTCGATAGGATGGAAAAAGGCAATCCTAAAGACCCTCTTTTGCGTCAGGTTTTACCCTTGAGTGACGAGTTTGAAGTGCATGCAGGCTATTCCAATGATCCTCTTGACGAACAAGACAATGCTATCCCGGGATTGCTGCATAAATACAAAAACCGAGTGCTGATGATCGTCAAAGGCGGCTGTGCGGTGAATTGCCGTTATTGCTTCCGTCGTCACTTCCCATATCAAGAGAACAAGAGCGGCAAACAAGCTTGGAGCCAGTGCATCGAATACATGGCGGAAAAACCAGAGCTCAATGAGGTGATTTTCTCTGGCGGTGATCCACTAATGGCAAAAGACGATGAGATTCATTGGCTGCTGGGACACATAGCTCAGATTCCGCACATCAAACGTCTGCGCATTCACAGCCGTTTGCCTGTAGTGATCCCAGCTCGAATCACAGATGAGCTGTGTCAGTTGCTAAAAGCGTCACGCTTGCAAATTATCCTTGTTACGCACATCAACCATGCTAATGAGATTAACGATGAACTGCGCCAGGCAATGAAAAAACTAAAAGAAGCCAATGTCACCCTGCTAAATCAGGGAGTTTTACTAAGAGGCGTTAATGATTCCGTTGATGCCCTGAGCCAGCTCAGCGAGGCCCTGTTCGATGCTGGGATCCTGCCGTATTACTTGCACGTGCTAGACAAAGTCCAGGGAGCGGCCCACTTTATGGTCGATGACGAACGAGCCCGACAACTAATGGCAGGCTTATTAGAAAACGTCTCTGGCTACCTGATCCCGACCCTCACCCGTGAAATCGGCGGCCGAAAAAGCAAAACGCCGCTCGACCTACACCTCGCATAACCATCTATAACCCCTACAAATCATGAGATTTTGTGTCGGTCGAGACGCAAAATCTTACGATTTCTCTCTGATTTTTGTTTATTTTCAGAAAACTCAATAAAAAAGACACCAAACCGTTCTAAAACATTTAAGTCTCATGTAGTCTCTGCCGCCTAGATTATTTGTGACACAAAATATGGAATGAAAATCACACTATTGTGATGAAAAATGGTCGAGTTTACGACATCCATATTCAACCAAACTGAAGATGAAAGACGTAAAGAACGGTAGCCAGTAAACGTGAAGTCTACGCAATGGTAAATGCCTTCATCGCCTTTAAGGCAGCCCTGCGGAAAGTTAACCAGTCCACCAGAAAGTATTGCAGCAACCATTACCTAGCTGAAACCGATGATTCGGGACGTAACCAAGCATTCTGTCGACCAGGCCAACGCCTCACTTAACGGTTTACGCAGCGAAATCTCAACCGTTACCAAAGCATGGAAGAGAGGACTGAATCGGTCAAAGAGAGACCTTTTCCTGCGAACACTTATCATTCAATCTTGCCGCACTGAGCAACAGTGCCGAAGAAAACCGATTATCTACTAAGGACGCACAACAAGGGGTTGAAGAGCGGAAACGCAAAGCTACTGCGCTACGCGACGTTGTGCATCTATTTACACTTTAACTTCAACCAACAAGAAGAAAAAACTCATAACAGGAGATATCCTTTGAAACTGAAACTTAGCCTAACTGCACTGGCTCTGATGGGCCAAACAGCCGCACATGCCGCTCCTCTGCTAGTTGATTTTGATGACAGCGAGCGCGAAGAGCGCGTTCAGGCGAGCAACGCTTGGCTAGAAATTGATACTCAGGCATTTTCAAATAATATTCAGTTGCTTCAGAAGGATCTAAAGGGCAACACTCAGATCTGTGCCATCATGAAGGCTGACGCGTACGGTAACGGTATCGCAGGCCTGATGCCTAGCATCATCGCGAACAACGTTGCATGTGTAGGTATCACCAGTAATGAAGAAGCTCGCGTAGTGCGTGAGCACGGCTTCGAAGGCAAGATCATGCGTGTCCGTGCGGCTAGCCGCAACGAAATTGAAAACGGCGTACAGTACGAAATCGAAGAGCTGATTGGCACTAAGATGCAGGCAGATCAAATCATCGAGATTGCATACAACTACAATACCGTTATTCCTGTTCACCTTGCTCTGAATACTTCAGGCATGGGTCGTAATGGTCTGGATCTGACAACGTATGAAGGTCAGGTTGAAGGTGTGGAAATCGCAAGCGATCCTAACCTAAAAATCGTAGGTATGATGACCCACTTCCCGAATGAAGGTCTTGATGAAATCCGCCGCAAGGTTGACCGTTTCAAAGTAGAAACAAAGTGGCTAATGGACAGCGCAGGTCTGAAACGTAAAGACATCACACTGCACGTGGCTAACTCTTACATCACGCTAAATCTTCCTGAAGCACATCTGGATATGGTTCGTCCTGGCGGCATGCTGTACGGTGACTACCCTGCAACCCTACCTTACGAGCGCATCGTGTCTTTCAAAACACGCGTAGCATCACTGCACTTCTTCCCTGCAGGCAGCACAATCGGCTACGGCAGCACTAAAGTTTTAGAGCGTGACTCTATCCTGGCTAACCTGCCTATCGGCTACTCAGACGGTTTCGCCCGTTCACTAAGCAACAAAGCTGACGTTCTGATCAACGGTCAGCGTGCTCGCGTAATGGGTAAAGCGTCAATGAACACTACTATGGTTGATGTCACTGACATCATTGGTGTTCAGGCAAACGACGAAGTAGTTGTATTTGGCCGCCAGGGCTTTGAAGAAATCACAGCAGAAGAAACCGAAGAGAAAAGCGGTCGTATTCTGCCTGAGCACTACACTATCTGGGGTGCAACTAACCCTCGCGTTTACCGTTAAACGGCAAGTGCAATAATCACCAAGGCCAGTCTCATACTGGCCTTTTTTATGCCTATTATTTAATAAAGTCATTCCATCAAAACGATAAAATAAGATCATCGCCAATTTGATCGTTTTTGCTCTCCATTTGGCTCATCGTCGCGCTCCAAACCAGAAGCAGATGTTCAATGTAAATTTGTCGACACGAACGATCCTTTTTGTTCGCTTTGCAGGATAAGTCTATGCATACTCCGCTGCTTTGGAGGTCAAGATGCATACAACATTCGAACAAATTTTCGATCTTGGCCCATTCAGTTGGCCTGCCCTATTTTGCTGTGCCATCAATGGGTTAATGATTGGCATAGAACGCCAAACCCGTGGTAAACCAGTAGGTATTCGCACAGCAATTCTCATTATTTCAGGCACCTACCTGTTTATGTCGATGGCAGTGTCGTTATCACCAAACACGCTCGACCAAGCTCGTGTGCTTGGTCAGATAATTACTGGCGTCGGCTTCTTGGGTGCAGGCGTGATGATGACGCTGGATGGCAAAATCCATGGCGTCACTTCGGCAGCCGTCATTTGGGTACTGGCAGGGCTCGGTTTGATGATCGGCCTCGGTTACTTAATGCAATCGGTCGTGATTACCTTGCTTGCATTGAGCGTTCTGCTTGGCGTGGATAAAGCAGAAAACCGTATCAAGGCGTTACGTCGCGGTGTTCATCAAAAAATTCAGCAGCGCAAAACCTCCTCTCGCTTGATCAAATAAGAGAATGGTTGGCCTGTTTCAATTTTCCAATAAAAAAGCCCGCGAACATCGCGGGCTTTTTGGTATCTGGCTTTCGCTAAGATTATTTAGCGAAGTTGATGATAGGGAAACATTTGAAGAAGCCGTTATCCGCACAGTTCAACAGACCAATTTGCACGCCATCGATTTGGTCAGTCATGTTGAAGAAGCCAAGTTGGAAGTTAGACTTTTTAGAAATACTCGCCAGACCAACGTCTGCCATGGTGTAACCTTCTGAGTAGTTCACCGCACTCCAGTTTAGGCCTTTCACGTTGTTCGTGATGTTTACCGCACCAAAGTTCACACCGGTTGTTTGGCCTTGGTTCCAGTTAACCAAACCAAGCGACGCACCTTTCATTTCTTGGTTTACTTTCGCTGCCCCAAAGAACAGACCGAAGTTCACACCCGTAGTACGGTCAGTTTCAGACATACCTAGAACAGAGAAGTCGACGCCTTTTACTTCGTTTACTTGGCCATGCAGTACCGCCAAACGAACACCACCAACAGCAGAGTTTGATGGAGCGTTAGTATGGTCGATCGTTGAAAACATCACAGGGGTGCTGTTCGCAAGAGCAACAGGTGATGCGATAGTGGCTGCAACAGCCAATGACGTCATAAGCTTTTTCATTTTTATCTCCATGATGGTAAGCAGTAATTTACAACATAGTGTAATGTTCAGATTTTGCGCTATTCGGACACAAAAAGTGTTAGCAATAGGTCATATTTAACAATCTGACTATCCTAGAAAAAAATTCATCTCAGTTATTTTTCTGTTTTTCCACTGACGCTGCCGGAACGCATCCCTCACAATTCACATCTTCTTTTACCTGCACTGAAAAATGCAAAGTGGGCAAACGCCAGACGCAAAAAAACCGAGGTTCACACCTCGGCTTTTTGTTCTACTCGGCTTGGAATAGCGCGGGATGATTACATCATGCCCATGCCACCCATACCGCCCATACCACCCATGTCAGGCATGCCTGCGCTTTCTTTTTGTGGTAGGTCAGTTACCATCGCTTCTGTTGTGATCATGAGACCAGCGACAGACGCTGCAAATTGTAGAGCGCTACGAGTTACTTTAGTTGGGTCTAGGATACCCATCTCTAGCATGTCGCCGTATTCACCCGTTGCTGCGTTGTAGCCGTAAGAACCTTCACCCGCTTTCACGTTGTTCGCAACAACAGAGTCTTCGTCACCTGCGTTCTTCGTGATTTGACGGATTGGTGCTTCCATTGCACGTAGAGCAACGCGGATACCAACGTTTTGTTCTTCGTTGTCGCCTTCTAGGTCAACAATCTTAGATGCAGCGCGGATTAGTGCAACACCACCACCAGCAACTACGCCTTCTTCAACCGCTGCGCGAGTCGCGTGTAGCGCGTCTTCTACGCGGTCTTTTTTCTCTTTCATTTCAACTTCAGTCGCTGCACCCACTTTGATTACTGCAACACCGCCAGCCAGTTTAGCAACGCGCTCTTGTAGTTTCTCTTTGTCGTAGTCTGAAGTTGCGTCTTCGATTTGTTGACGAATTTGAGCAACGCGGCCTTGGATCATCGCTTCTTCACCCGCACCATCGATGATGGTTGAGTTTTCTTTCGTGATGCTTACGCGCTTAGCCTGACCTAGATCTTCAAGCGTTACTTTTTCTAGTTCTAGACCGATTTCTTCAGAAATCACAGTACCGCCAGTTAGGATAGCGATGTCTTGTAGCATTGCTTTACGACGGTCACCAAAACCAGGCGCTTTAACCGCAGCAACTTTCACGATGCCACGCATGTTGTTCACAACCAATGTCGCTAGAGCTTCGCCTTCTACGTCTTCTGCGATGATTAGCAGTGGACGAGATGCTTTTGCTACTGCTTCTAGAGTTGGTAGAAGCTCACGGATGTTTGAGATCTTCTTATCAACTAGAAGGATGAATGGGTTTTCTAGCTCAACGCTGCCCGCTTCTTGGTTGTTGATGAAGTAAGGAGATAGGTAACCGCGGTCGAACTGCATACCTTCTACTACGTCTAGTTCGTCTTGTAGAGCCTGACCTTCTTCAACAGTGATAACACCGTCGCGGCCAACGCGTTCCATTGCTTCAGCAATGATGTTACCTACGCTTGCGTCAGAGTTCGCAGAGATAGTACCAACCTGTGCGATTGCTTTGGTGTCGTTACACTCAACAGAAAGCTCTTTTAGTTGCTCTACTGCCGCTGCAACAGCTTTGTCGATACCGCGCTTAAGATCCATTGGGTTCATACCCGCTGCAACTGCTTTTAGACCTTCATTTACGATTGCTTGCGCTAGTACGGTTGCTGTTGTTGTACCGTCACCCGCAGCGTCGTTTGCTTTAGACGCTACTTCTTTAACCATTTGCGCGCCCATGTTCTGGAACTTGTCTTCCAGCTCAATTTCACGCGCTACAGATACACCGTCTTTAGTGATGGTTGGAGCACCGAAAGATTTATCTAGAACTACGTTACGACCTTTAGGACCCAGTGTTACTTTCACTGCGTCAGCCAGAACGTTTACACCCTCTAGCATCTTAACTCGTGCGTCATTACCAAATTTAACGTCTTTAGCAGCCATCTTTGATTTCCTTTCTAAAATTCTTTGTGTTTGATTTTCAATTTGAATCTGAGCAAAAAATTACTCAATGATTGCTATTATTCAACGATCGCCATGATGTCGTTTTCAGACATGACAAGCACTTCTTTACCGTCGATTTTTTCAGTTTTAGTGCCGTAACCTTCAGCGAAGATAACGGTGTCACCAACTTTTACGTCTAGCGGTAGTACTGTGCCGTTTTCTAGGATGCGGCCTTTGCCTACAGCTAGAACAACACCGCGAGTTGATTTTTCCGCAGCAGAACCAGTAAGAACGATGCCACCAGCAGACTTAGATTCAACTTCTTTACGTTCAACGATAACTCGGTCATGTAATGGACGAATGTTCATCGGTCGTCTCTCCTGAAAATTTCCATGTTTATTTGATAATTGCCCGCGTTGGGGCACGTGATCCCTATATAAGGGGTCAAACGAGTAATCCCAAGGGGGAGACGTATTTTTTTTGTGACTTAGTTAAAATAACGAACAGCTAAGCAACGGTTTGCGTGCGAAATGCTCACTCGCCCAGCTTCTCGCTTTCTTGTATCCTTGCAGTTTGCCCACCAGATAGATGTTCAACATGCTGGAAAAGAACAAGCCAGAAAGCCACGCGACAGATAAGCATGGTTTGCTGAGCGCGCCCATTCCCGAAACACTGCGCAAGATGACCGTCCCCATGACCATGGGCATGATCGCAATTTTGATGTTTAACTTGGTGGATACGTTTTTTATCTCGTTGTTGGGGACGCATGCCCTGGCGGCAATCAGCTACACGTTTCCTGTCACCTTTGCGGTTAACTGCATCACGATGGGGATCGGGATGGGGCTATCGACCAACATTGGCCGCTTGCTTGGTCAAGGTCATGCTCCACAAGCGGCGCGATTTACGACTCACGGTTTGCTGTTGGCGGTGTTGCTCGTCGCTATCGCTTCTTCTATTGGCTTTGCTACCATTGCGCCACTGTTTCGTTTTCTTGGCGCGACCGACGATCTGATTCCGCTCATCGAACAATACATGCAGGTGTGGTACCTCACCATTCCGCTGTTGGTGATCCCAATGGCGGGCAACAGTGCGATCCGTGCCACTGGCGACACTAAGACACCCGCTAAGATCATGATGTTGGCCGGTCTGATCAACGGCATGCTCGATCCACTACTGATTTTCGGTTATGGCCCCTTCCCAGAACTTGGCATTCAAGGCGCTGCTATAGCGAGTGCCTTTAGTTGGCTAGGCGCTTTGTGCGGCTCTTTCTATGTGCTGGTTAAACGCGAAAAACTGCTCGCACAACCTCAATGGGCCTCATTGAAACAAGATTGGCAACAGACGTTAAAAATTGGCACCCCTGCAGCGCTATCCAATGCGATGAATCCGTTATCGGGGGCGATTTTGATGATGCTGCTATCTAGCCACGGCACGGCAGCGGTGGCAGCTTATGGCGCTGCGCAGCGTATTGAGTCGATTCTGATCTTAGTGTTGATGTCGCTGACCTCCGCACTCACGCCATTTATGGCGCAGAACTTAGGGGCAAAAAATCCTCAGCGCGCTTTCTCTGGTTTGTTTCTCAGCATGCGTTTTGCAGTGGTGTTCCAAGGGTTTATCTTCTTGATGATGGTGCCATTGAGCATTCCTTTAGCGGCGTTATTTTCACAAGAAGAAACAGTGAAGAATCTACTTTGGCACTATCTACTCGTGGTTCCATTTAGCTATGGTTTCCAAGGTATTGTGATGATGTTGGTGAGTGGGCTGAATGCGATGCACAAGCCGCTACGCGCATTCCAATGGAGCTTCATGCGTCTGTTCGTGTTTACGTTGCCTGCTGCATGGGTTGGCAGCCAAGTGTACAGCATTGAAGGCTTGTTCATCGGTATTGCGCTGGGCAACACACTAGGTGGGCTGCTGGGTTACATGTTCGCGTTGCGCGAACGTAAATTGACGCTGATTGAACAAAACAGCGCTTCGTAAGATTCTACCCGATACATCAGCTTCCTTTCGCTGACACTCAAATACAAAAAAACCGCGGAAAGCCGCGGTTTTTCTTTATCTATTTCAAGCTTGCTTAGAACAGTTCTTCAGCAACTTTGTATAGATCGTTACGCACTGGACGCTTCATGTTTTCGATCGCGTCGATGATGTCGTGGTGAACAAGTTGCTCTTTCACGATACCGACACAACGACCGCCATGACCTTCAAGCAGTAGGTGAACAGCATAGTTACCCATGCGAGATGCTAGAACGCGGTCAAATGCAGTTGGACGACCACCACGTTGGATGTGACCAAGTACTGTTGCACGAGTTTCACGACCTGTAGCCGCTTCAATGTCACGAGCCAGTTCATTTGCATCCATCATTAGCTCAGTAAGCGCGATGATTGCGTGTTTCTTACCTTTTGCGATGCCGTCTTGGATGTTGCTGATCAGCTTGTCTTTATCTAGACCAGTTTCTGGAGTGATGATGTACTCACAACCACCCGCGATTGCAGACATCAGAGTTAGGTCACCACAGTGACGGCCCATGATTTCTACAATTGAAATACGTTGGTGAGATGAAGAAGTATCACGTAGACGGTCGATTGCATCGATAACTGTGTTTAGTGCACTTAGGTAGCCCACTGTGTAGTCAGTACCAGCGATATCGTTATCGATTGTGCCTGGAAGACCGATACATGGGTAACCCATTTCAGTCAGTTTCTTCGCACCCATGTACGAACCGTCACCACCGATCACGACTAGCGCATCAATACCATGTTTCTTTAGGTTCTCGATCGCTTTTTCACGCACTTCCACTTGTTTAAATTCAGGGAAACGTGCAGAACCTAGGAACGTACCACCTTTGTTGATCACATCTGAAACGCTAGAACGATCTAGCTTCTCGATGCGGCCTTCGTATAGGCCTAGGTAGCCGTCGTACACACCGAAAACTTCCAATCCCTCGGATAGTGCTGTACGTACTACACCGCGTATAGCAGCGTTCATACCAGGTGCGTCACCGCCACTTGTTAAAACACCGATCTTCTTAATCATGCTCACCCTCGATCTTTGGCAATCAATTATTTAATTTTCTTTTAGGCCCCTTGTTACCAAGCAACCTGCATAATCCAGAACTGTGCGTTATGTTACATTTCCTCTACAGGAATACCAATTAAAACGCACTTTTTTATGTAACTTTTCTACTTATGTAAGAGTATTACAGTTTCTCTTTGAAACTTTGTTGATTCACATCAGGATCACGAATCTTAATAAGCATTGATGGAAAGATAGTCAATAAGCGCTTGTTTGTCGTTAAGATCAAAACGTTTTTTCGACTCTTACCAATCTTGTGCTTTTTGCTCTTTTTCTGGCCCAAATACCACCGACAATGGATCTTGATGGATCAATACATCCGCCTCTGGGAACAATGCCAACAAATTATCTTCCACTTTATCGGCAATATAATGCGCCTCAATTAAACGCAAGTTGTCATCCAATTCCAAATGCAATTGAATAAAACGTGTTGGACCAGACATACGGGTACGCAACTGATGTACGCCCAACACGCCTTTCACGCTCAAACAGGCTTGGTTAATTTGCTCAAGCTCTTCATCGGGCAGCTTTCTGTCGAGCAACGTTTGAATCGCTTCGCTGACCATTTTGAATGCGCTGTAAAGAATGAAGATACCAATACCAATCGCGAAGACTGCATCCGCTTGCGTTACACCAAAATAGCTGAGCCCAAGCGCGACCATGATCGCCCCGTTCATGTATAAATCCGTTTGGTAGTGCAACGAATCTGCCGCGATTGCTTGGCTGCCCGTGATGTGCACCACGCGTTTCTGGAACATGACCAAACCAAACGTCACCATCATCGCAAACAAGGAGACATACACACCCAGCTCCGGCGCGTTCAGTTCGTGTGGCCTGAAGAAACGATCGATACCGTTTAGGATCAAAAATACCGCAGAGCCGGAGATAAACATCGCCTGTGCCAACGCAGCGAGAGACTCGGCCTTACCATGCCCAAAAGTGTGTTCTCTGTCGGCTGGTTGCAGCGAATAGCGAACCACCACCAAATTCACCACTGAAGCGGCGATGTCCAGCATCGAATCAATAAGCGATGCCAATAGGCTGACCGATCCCGTCACCCACCATGTGATGACTTTTACAATGAGAAGAAGCGTCGCCACTATGGTTGCTGTCCAAGCTGCCGTCGTGACTAAGCGTGCATATTGCTGTTTCATAATCAAAGAGTTAACTCAAACCGTATTTTGAGTATACGTTGAATGCGCGTGAAATCGCCAGATCAAAAAGAGGCAACCTGTGGCTGCCTCTTCATATATATCATCGGATCATGACTTAATTATTGCGGTGTTTTCCCATGCGTTGTTGCATTTGGTCACCACATTCTTGCATGCGCTCGTTTTGCAGTTTTACAAATTCAGCTTTTTGCTCTGGAGTCAGCACGCTCAACATTTGGTGTTTTCTCTCCAGCATTTTCACGCGGTGCTCAGTTTGGCGCTCAACCATCTCTTTCGCTAGAGCTGTGGCTTGCGCTTCATCGAACGTATCCGCTAGCAATAGAGACTGCATTTTCGCGTGATGCGCTTGGCGCTCTGCCATGCGTGCTTCGCGGTTTTGTGAATATTTGCCTTTCATTTCCGCGCGGTTTGCATCACGGAAAGATTGCAGTTGGTCTTTTTGTGCATCAGTTAAGTTCAAATCGCGCATGATGCCACGGTCCATACCCATACCACATTCATCACGTGGGCCTTTGTGGTGATCTTTACCACCAAATGCGAATGCACTCGCAGTGCCTAAAGTTAGAGGTAGAACAACAGCAGCTAACACAAGTTTTTTTGCAGATTTCATAATTCGATTCCTTACACAAGTGAGTGATTCTTCTGGGCTGTTCTCACAGCGCTTGAGTATAGAATACGACTCGCTAGGTAAAGCGGCGTATAGGGAGCGTAAAGAATCGTAAAGAGTGATTTTTGCCCTCTTCGTCGCACATCAATCCAATGTAATATTAAGTAAACGGTAACTGACCAAAGGTGCCCCGATGGCAAACATTCTTTTAATTGATGACGACATAGAACTGACAAGCCTATTAAAAGAGGTGCTCAGCTTCGAAGGATTCGAAGTCAGTGAAGCAAACGACGGTGAAGCCGGCCTTGCCGCAATCAACAGCGATATCGACCTCATCCTACTGGATGTAATGATGCCAAAATTGAATGGTATGGAAACGCTGAAGCGTCTGCGAGAGAACTGGGAAACCCCCGTGTTGATGTTGACCGCCAAAGGCGAAGAGATTGATCGAGTGATCGGTTTAGAGCTCGGCGCAGATGACTACTTACCAAAACCTTTCAGCGACCGAGAGCTGCTCGCTCGTATTCGCGCGATTTTACGTCGCACCAGTAACACGCAGAAAAACGGCAAAAATAGCGATTGTATTGAGTACCAAGAGTTGCGCCTGTATCCGGGCAAGCAAGAGGCTTACTGCGATCAACAATTGCTGGATCTAACCGCAACCGAGTTCGCGCTGTTGACCCACTTTGTCCAAAACCCAGGGCACGTACTCACCAAAGAGACGTTGAGCCTCGACGTACTAGGTAAACGACTGGCGGCCTTTGACCGCGCAATCGATATGCACGTGTCGAACTTACGCAAAAAGCTGCCCGACCAAAGCAATGGCAAACCGCGCATCAAAACCCTACGTGGTCGCGGCTATATGCTGCTTGAGGAGGATTAATGCGCCTATCACGCATCAAACTGCCAAAGATTAATAGCTTGTATGGACGCATCTTTGCCATCTTTTGGTTCACTATGCTGTTGGTGTTGATAGCCGTGCTATCACTGCCACATTTGGATCCAAGGAAAGCACGCGACATTCCCGACGAGCATTATCAGCGGATCATTGAAACGCGTGATGCCATTCAAAACAAATACCGCAAAGAAACCGATCTAGGACGCATTTTATTCCGTGTAGAGGGCAACCGCGCAGGTAAACATGACCCACGACCACGAGTGTTCTTTTCGGATTACAACGGCAACGTCTTAACCACCGATAAGCGCAGCAACTTTCAACTGCGTGCGATGCAAAACTTTGTCACCAGTATTGAAGATTACAACAAGCCAAAACAGAGACTTTATGGTCGCTATATGATTGCCGGCCCTGTGCCAATCGTTCTGGCCGACTCTGAACTGCTGATGTACGTTGGCTTTAAATGGAACGAGCCACCACCGCTGCTGCTGCGTCTCTTCGACCATCCGTTCCAGTTACTGTTGGCAGTCATGTTGGTGAGCACGCCATTACTGCTGTGGCTTGCTTGGGCGCTGAGCCAACCCGCACGACGCCTTGAAGCCGCCGCGCAGCGAGTAGCAAAAGGTGAGTTCGTCATCGATCCGAATCTTGAAAAAGGCACCGCAGAATTTCGTCAAGCGGGCAGCAGCTTCAACCAAATGGTCGAAGCGGTGAATCAGATGATTTCAGGTCAGCAGCGTTTACTGTCGGACATTTCTCACGAATTACGCTCGCCACTCACTCGATTGCGCATGGCCAGTGCATTAGCAACGCGCAAACAGGGTGACAGCCCTGAGTTGGTTCGCATTGATACCGAAGCGCAGCGCCTTGAGCAGATGATCAGCGAATTGCTTGAGCTCTCGCGCATGCAGGTGAACAGCCACATGACACGCGAGACACAGCCAATAGAAAGTTTGTGGGAAGAGATCATTAAAGATGCGCAGTTTGAAGCCGAGCAAATGGGTAAAACACTCCGCTATTCAGAGATCCCTGAGCGACATATCTCAGGCAACCCAAAACTGTTGATGAGCGCGGTAGAAAACATCATCCGCAACGCGATTTATTACGGAAAAGATGAAGTGCAGATCGACATTCAAGACAAGACTGACACACTGACGATTACCGTCGATGACAACGGTGATGGTGTGCCGGATGAAGAGTTAGAAGCGATTTTCCGTCCATTTTATCGTGTGTCTACCGCTCGTGATCGTCACTCTGGCGGCACAGGATTAGGGTTAACCATCACCGAAAGTGCGATTCGTCAGCACAGCGGTACGATTGTCGCGAGCCGCAGCCCACTGGGAGGTTTGCGCGTCTCCATCACGTTGCCTTTAGTTAAAGTAGGCAAATAACCCTACAAGATTTTAGTTGATAATGATTTTCATTAACATTAGAGTAAATCCTCCGATTAAGGAGGATTTACTATGTCGCATACATTTCCCGCTCTGCCTTACCCATACGATGCGTTAGAGCCATACATCGACGCAAAAACCATGGAAGTGCATTACAGCAAACACCATAAGACTTACTTCGATAAATTCATCACCGCCGTGCAAGGCAGTGATCTTGAAACACAATCGCTAGACGAAATCTTCGCAGCCGTTTCGCAACATAGCCCAGCCATTCGCAACAATGGCGGCGGCTACTACAACCACATCCTTTACTGGAATTGCATGTCGCCAGAAGGCGGCGGTGAACCACAAGGCGCACTTGCGCAAGCCATCAACGACAAGTTTGGTCACTTCGAAAAGTTCAAAGACGAATTCGCTCAAGCAGCCGTTAATACGTTTGGATCTGGCTTTGCATGGTTAGTTGTGAAAAATGGCGACATCCACATCTCCTCCACCAGCAATCAGGATAACCCGTTAATGGACGTGGCCGATGTACGCGGCGAACCTATCCTTGCATTAGATGTGTGGGAGCACGCGTACTACATCAGTTATCAGAACCGTCGACCAGAATACATCGACGCTTGGTGGAATGTGGTGAACTGGCGCGCCGTCGAAGAGAACTACGCTCGCGCGCTCGTATAACCGCTAACGATAAAGGGGGAAGGTTGATAAGCGCCAAGTCCTCTTTTGTACCCAAGTCGCTGCACTTGGGTATATACTGCCCCTCTCTTTGACCAACTCTATTTCAATACCATGTTTGATATCGCTTTATACGAACCAGAAATCGCGCCGAATACCGGCAACATCATTCGACTTTGTGCCAACTGCGGTGCAAACCTGCATTTGATTGAACCGCTGGGTTTCGATCTGGAAGAGAAAAAAGTCCGCCGCGCAGGATTGGATTATCACGATTTGGCTCGCGTAACGCGTCATAAGAACTATCAAGCATTCTTGGAATATCTCGATAAAGAAAAGCAAGGCAATTACCGTCTGTTTGCTTGCACCACAAAAACCACAGGTCACCACGTTGATGCGCAATACCAAGCAGGTGATGTGTTGATGTTTGGCCCTGAAACTCGCGGCCTACCCGCAGAGATCATTGAAGGCTTGCCAATGGAACAGCGTATTCGCATCCCAATGATGCCAGACGCGCGCAGCCTAAACCTTTCGAATGCCGTTGCGATCATTGCTTTTGAAGCCTGGCGTCAAATGGGCTTTGAAGGGGCGTTGTAAGCTCAACGAATTCCAGACACAAAAAAGGGCGCGGAATGCGCCCTTTTGTTTTCTTGATTCACTGATTCAATCAGTTGAGCTTATTACGATCATCGTCATCTTTACGCTCGAATTCACCTTCGAAGGTGTTGCCGTTGTCCGAGCGAGAATCAAACGGGTCACGATGAAACGGATCTTGCTCAAATGGCCCTTGGTTTGAGAAACCACCTTGGAAGCCACCACCATGCATGGTTTTGACGACCATCTTGCTCATCAAGTATTTCGCAATCGCGGCACGCGGCGCAGGCAGCAATACCACCATACCCAACGCGTCAGTCATAAAGCCGGGAGTCAGCAATAGTACACCGGCAACCGCTAGCATCACACCTTCAAAAATTTGCTGTGCTGGAATTTCGCCTTGTTCAAGACGGCCCTGAACAGACATCAAGGTTTGAATACCTTGGCTGCGCACTAATGACGCGCCGACAAATGCCGTGATCAGCACTAATGCGATGGTTGGCCAGAGACCTAAAAAGCCCCCCACCTGAATAAATAAGCCAATTTCAATGATTGGGACGAAAATAAACGCCAATAATAAGATAGGAAACACACGCCCTCCTTTGTTTAATTCAGTGTAATGGTAAAAGCCAAGTAACCTCAAACGAATCGTTGTAAAAAAGCGTGTTCATACTCATGGCTTTTTTATTCAGGCGAACACACAGGCAAACTTTGCGAAAACACGCTATACATTTATGCGTTGCATTTGTGCGCATACCGATTTTTTCGTGCTTGAAAAGTGCCAATTTCGAACTCTAAAAAACCATGTTTGTCGAGGAAAATTGAATACCCACAAAGGGTTATTAATAACCCGTTCATACTTTGCAAATTATTGACTCATGAAAAGCGAAAAAGGTGATCTAGTTACTATTTTTATGCGCTAGGTGCAGTATGATGTGCCACATAAGTCAGGACGGATTTTCCAGCCAAAAATTCTGATGAATGGATTCTAGATTGCAGAAATGGCTAATAAATAACTTTATTATCAGAATTATCATCTAAGGATCCTGCTATGGCTACCCTATCTGATGCTCCAAAAACAGCAAACCAAGCCACTCGTATTGAAGAAGATCTATTAGGTCAACGTCATGTCCCTGCTGATGCGTACTACGGCATTCATACCCTACGTGCGATCGAAAACTTCAACATCTCTAACGTAACTATTTCTGACGTACCTGAGTTCGTACGCGGCATGGTGATGACGAAGAAAGCAGCGGCGTTGGCGAACAAAGAACTTGGCGCCATTCCTAAAGAAGTTGCTAACTACATCCTAGAAGCGTGTGATTTGATCCTAGAAACAGGCAAGTGTATGGATCAGTTCCCTTCAGACGTATTCCAAGGTGGCGCGGGTACTTCCGTTAACATGAATACTAACGAAGTTATCGCGAACGTTGCACTTGAACTGATGGGCAAAGAAAAAGGCCAATACGAGTTCATCAACCCGAACGACCACGTTAACAAGAGCCAATCTACTAACTGTGCATACCCAACTGGTTTCCGTATCGCGGTTTACAACAGCGTACACAAACTAATGGAAGCGATTGAATACCTAAAAGGCGCATTCGATCTTAAAGCAACTGAATTCAAAGACGTATTGAAGATGGGTCGTACTCAGCTTCAAGACGCGGTACCAATGACTGTTGGTCAAGAGTTCCACGCTTGGGCTGTAACGCTAAACGAAGAGATTCGTGCTCTAGATTACACATCTAAACTCCTACTAGAAATCAACCTAGGTGCAACCGCAATCGGTACTGGTCTTAACACACCAACTGGTTACCAAGCTCTAGCAGTGAAACACCTAGCGGAAGTAACTGGCCTTGACGTTGTACCTGCAGAAGACCTAATCGAAGCGACTTCTGACTGTGGTGCATACGTAATGACTCACGGCGCGCTAAAACGTCTAGCAGTGAAACTATCGAAGATCTGTAACGACCTTCGCCTACTTTCTTCTGGTCCTCGCGCGGGTCTAAACGAGTTGAACCTACCTGAAATGCAAGCAGGTTCTTCAATCATGCCAGCGAAAGTAAACCCAGTTATCCCAGAAGTAGTAAACCAAGTTTGCTTCAAAGTTCTAGGTAACGACAACACGGTTTCTTTCGCAGCAGAAGGCGGTCAGCTACAGCTAAACGTAATGGAACCAGTTATCGCACAAAGCATGTTTGAGTCTATCTCTCTACTACACAATGCGTGTGTGAACCTACGTGATAAATGTATCGACGGCATCACTGTAAACAAAGAAATCTGTGAGAACTACGTTTACAACTCAATCGGTATCGTAACTTACCTAAACCCATACATTGGCCACCACGAAGGTGACATTGTCGGTAAGATTTGCGCAGAAACTGGTAAGAGTGTTCGTGAAGTCGTGCTTGAGCGCGGTCTGCTAACTGCAGAAGAACTTGATGAAATCTTAACAGTTGAAAACTTCATGCATCCTACTTACAAAGCAAAACGCTACGAGTAAGCATTGAAGCTAAGGGGGGCCATCCAGGCCCCTTTTTTAGGCTTTTTCACGGTAACCACATTTTTAATAAGCTTTTATTGCCGTAGGCCGCTGGGTTCTGATTCTCTGAACATTTACTCCTGTTCCTGAGTGTTCAAAAAATCAGAATCAAATAAAAAACTAAAGAGGTATCAATATGGTCATGGTCGAACTCTTCGTGGTTCTGCTCTTCATCTATTTGGGGGCAAGAATCGGCGGTATCGGCATTGGTTTTGCCGGTGGTGCTGGGGTCATTGCGTTGTCTTTGATCTTGGGTGTCCCGACAAGCCAAGCGTACATTCCTGTTGACGTAATTTTGATCATCATGTCTGTAATCACGGCTATCGCAGCAATGCAAGTGGCTGGTGGTTTGGATTGGATGGTACAAGTTGCGGAAGACTTTTTGCGTAAACACCCTGAGCGCATCACCTTTTACGCGCCAATCGTGACATTCCTAATGACACTAATGGCGGGTACAGGTCACACAGCATTCTCTACTCTACCGGTTATTGCAGAAGTGGCGAAAGGCCAAGGCGTTCGTCCTTCTCGTCCACTGTCTATCGCGGTTGTGGCATCGCAAATCGCTATCACAGCTTCTCCAATTTCAGCGGCAGTTGTGGCGTTTGCAGCTATGTTGCATCCGTTTGGTGTGGATTACCTAACGCTACTTGCGATCTGTATTCCAACCACGTTCATCGCTTGTATGATCGGTGCATTCGTTGCGAACTTCATGGGCTGTGAGCTAAAAGACGATCCTGAATACCAAGAGCGTCTAGAGAAAGGCCTAATCAAGCTAAACACAGAAGCAAAACGCGAAATCCTACCAACTGCAAAAAAAGCGACGTTCATCTTCCTTGGCGCTATCGCTTTCGTCGTGTGCTACGCAGCGGCTATCTCTGGTTCAGTGGGTCTAATCGAGAACCCAGCACTGGGTCGTAACGAAGCAATCATGACGGTAATGCTGGCAGCCGCCGCGGCGATCGTAATGAGCTGTAAAATTGATGCTGGCAAAATCCCAGCAGCAGCGACATTCCGTTCTGGTATGACCGCGTGTGTGTGTGTTCTTGGTGTGGCATGGCTAGGTTCTACGTTCGTTAACGCGCACGTTGATGGCATCAAAGAAGTGGCTGGTGCACTACTAGCTGACTACCCATGGATGCTAGCACTTGTTCTATTCTTCGCGTCTATGCTGCTTTACTCTCAAGGTGCAACTACCGTTGCGCTTATGCCTGCAGCACTTGCAATCGGTGTAGCGCCACTAACAGCGGTTGCGTCTTTCGCAGCAGTAAGTGCGCTATTCGTACTACCAACTTACCCAACGCTACTAGCTGCGGTTGAGATGGATGACACGGGTTCAACTCGTATCGGTAAGTACGTATTTAACCACCCGTTCTTCGTTCCAGGCGTGGTCACCATCGCATCAGCGGTAGCACTTGGCTTCGCATTCGGTGGTCTACTGATCTAGTAGAAACAGAGTCTTACTCGGGGAGCTTCGGCTCCCTTTTTTCTTTTCTGCGCCTTGAGTATTGCTTAACAAATCTTCACTTGGATGAAACTTATTAACTCGCCTGCGGGTCTGATTGAGTTACACTAACGGCAATTATCTAAGATGAATTGAACCTTTTATGCGCGCATTACTTTCCGTTTTACTCTTAGGGCTCATTACCTTTTCCACTCCGTCTTTGGCTTTATTTGGCAAAGACCAGTTTAACAATAGCCAGAACAACAGCTTTGGTAGCAGCAACGACAGCTTTGTTCCGGTCGACCAAGCGTTCCCGTTTAACTTCTACCAACAAGACGACAAATTGATGCTCGATTGGCAGGTACGAGACGGCTACTACCTGTATCAAGAGCGCTTGTCTGTGTCTGGTGAAAACATCTCTCTTGGCGAACTGCAAATGGAAAACGGCACGCCACATAAAGATGAATTTTTCGGTGATGTGCATATCTACACCACGCCTTTATTTGTGAATGTACCGCTTGATGAGTGGCAAGAAGGCGCACGCGTGATCGTGCAATATCAAGGCTGTGCGAAGGCTGGATTCTGCTATCCGCCAGAAACTCGCATCATTCCAATTGACGCTTTTACGGCCTCCATTGCTGATTCCGCAATAGCGAAAAAGCCAACGCAATCAACAGCGAACAATAACCAAACAAGCACGACATCACCAACGGCGAGCACGTCAGAGTCATCAAACAACGCTCCCGCACCAGTCACTGAGCAAGACAGCCTCGCGGCGAACCTTGCTGACAATTGGTGGACTCCGCTGCTGTTTTTAGCTCTTGGTGTAGGCTTAGCGTTTACGCCATGCGTTCTGCCAATGTACCCAATTTTGACCAGCATCGTACTTGGTAGTGGGAAGCTAAGCCAACGCCGTGCTCTGGGTTTATCCCTGGTTTACGTGCAAGGCATGGCGCTAACTTACACTCTTCTCGGCTTAGTGGTGGCATCAGCAGGCATGCAGTTCCAAGCGGCGATGCAACACCCATATGTGTTGATTGGTTTGAGTATCTTATTCGTCACGTTGGCACTCTCCATGTTTGGTGTGTACACCCTGCAATTGCCAAGCAGTGTACAAACGTGGCTAAACAACCTAAGCAACAAACAACAAGGCGGCAGCAGCGCAGGCGTATTCGCGATGGGTGCGATCTCAGGTCTGGTGTGCTCACCGTGTACCACAGCACCTCTGTCGGGCGCACTACTCTACGTTGCACAAAGTGGTGACTTGCTGACTGGTGGTATTGCGCTTTACGCACTGGCGATGGGTATGGGTATTCCGCTGATTCTCGTGGCGGTATTTGGCAACAAACTGCTGCCAAAAGCCGGCGGTTGGATGGACCGCGTGAAGACACTATTTGGTTTCATTCTGCTGGCAGCACCAATCTTCTTGCTTGAGCGTATCTTGCCAGAAATGTGGTCGACGGCGTTGTGGTCTGCGCTCGGTATCGCGGCATTTGGTTGGTTGTATCACATCAAAAGCAGCTTGGAGTTTGGTGGCTGGAAGCAAAGCGCAATTGGCATTATTGCCGTCCTCGGTTTGTTCGCCTCCGCGCAACCAGCACTGAATTATTGGTTTGGCAATCACGAAACCCAAGCACAGCAAACAACGGTTAGCTTTACTCGCATTGCTAATGTGGCCGAGCTTGAAGATCAACTGGCGCTGGCGAAAGCAGCAGGTAAACCAGTCATGCTCGACTTCTACGCCGACTGGTGTGTAGCGTGTAAAGAGTTTGAGAAGTACACCTTCCACGATCCAAAAGTCGAAGCCAAGCTGCAAGACTTCGTGTTGCTGCAAGCGGATGTCACCAAAAACCAAGTGCAAGATATTGAGCTACTCAAACACATGAACGTGCTGGGTTTGCCGACCATCGAGTTCTGGAATGCGAAAGGCGAACACGTTTCAAACGCTCGTTTAACTGGCTTTATGCAAGCCGAGCCTTTCTTAGAGCACATCAATCGATTCTAATATCACATCATTCAAACGCCAGCGATTTTCGCGGGCGTTTTTTTGTTGCACAGATTTGAATGAGAAAAATGCGGCTATATGCAATTTTCCTAATAAAAGTCGATTTGGTTCAGACTTTTAGCGAATAAATATTGTCCACCTTCTCAAAGCTGGACAATAATTCATTTAACGAAATAGTCAAAAGTGTTTAACGTCATGGATTCGACCTACACCATCATCATCGCCGATGATCACCCTCTCTTCCGTAATGCATTGTTCCAATCGGTACACATGGCTGTCAGTGGTGCCAATCTGCTTGAAGCAGACTCTCTTGATGCCCTGCTTGCATTACTCGCCAAAGAGGAAGAGCCGGATTTGGTGCTGTTGGATCTCAAAATGCCTGGGGCTAATGGAATGTCGGGGCTTATCCACTTAAGAGCGGAATACCCAGATTTGCCTATCGTCGTGGTATCCGCCAGCGAAGAGCCAACGGTAGTGAGTCAAGTGAAAAGCCATGGTGCGTTTGGCTTTATTCCGAAATCGAGTGATATGCGTGAGCTGGTCAATGCACTCAACCAAGTGCTCAATGGCGACCCATACTTCCCTGAAGGGCTGATCACCAATAACGCAGCGTGTAATGATTTAGCAGAGAAGATTGCCGCGCTAACGCCACAGCAATACAAAGTGTTGGGGATGTTGTCTGATGGCTTGCTGAACAAACAAATCGCTTACGAGTTGAATGTATCAGAAGCCACCATCAAAGCACACATGACGGCGATTTTCCGCAAGCTCGGCGTGAAGAACCGCACGCAAGCCGTCATCATGTTAACGGAAATGAACGATTAGGACTTAGTCCTCCTCTTCCCCTTCCTCTTCTTCATTGGGTAAACGTAAGCCAACCTTAGTTACTTGGTGATCCACCACGTCCGCGATTACCCATTGCAATCCTTGCCATTCAAACTGGTCGCCCAAAACAGGCGTGCTACCCAGCTGTTCTTCAACAATATTGCTCAAGGTTTTATCTTGCAGTTCATCGCCCAAATTCAAACCGTACATCATCGCCACGTCGGCCAGTTTCACTTCGATATCTAAGAAGAAATCACCAAAGAAACGAGTCAGAGAGGCTTTCTCCGGCGCTTCACTGAACAACAAGCTCAGTGCAGCTAAGTCTTTCTCTTGAGCCAATACACATAGGGTATCGTCTTCTTCCAACCTGGTACTGCCCGATGGGTGAAGCAGTTCTTGATTACGGAAAACAGCCGCAATGCGCGTGCCTTCAGGCATCGACAAACTGCGCAGCGGTTCGCCAATGCACCATTTATCCGCTTTCAATCGGTAGATAAACAGTTCCCACTCACTGGTTGGGTAAATCTCCACACCAGTGCGAGAGATTGGCTCGGGCTTTGGTGGCAACTCAACCTTGGCAAGCGACATCGCTTTGGTCAGCGTACCGCCCTGAACGATCAGCGATACCATAACCACGAAGAAGGCCAAGTTGAAGTACAGCTGCGCGTCTGGTAAACCAGCCATCATAGGGAATACCGCAAGAATGATTGGCACCGCGCCACGCAAACCAACCCAAGAGACAAACCACTTTTCACGTGGCGTGAAACTCTTAAATGGCAGCAGTCCAATCCACACGGAAATAGGACGGGCAAACAAAATCATACCAAACGCAAGCGCCAAGCCAGGCACCGCAATACTCAGCAAGTTCGACGGCGTAACCAACAAACCAAGCACGAGGAACATGCCAATTTGCGCTAGCCACGTCATACCATCTAATACATGCAGAATCGAATGACGGCTGCGCGTTGGACGGTTACCCAGCAATAAACCCACGAGGTAAATCGACAAAATACCGCTGCCGCCTAACGAGTTCGACAACGCGAAAATGATCAAGCCGCCGCTGACGGTCAAAATCGAGTACAAGCCATCCGGCAGTTGATTGCGATTGATGACTTTCCACAAGACCCAGCCACCAGCAAAACCAAGAAGCGCACCGATACCAAACTGCTTAACAAAACTGAGCGCTAAAAAGCCGGCGCTTAACTCCGTTCCCGTACTAGAAAGAATCGCAATTAACGTGACGGTCAAGAACACCGCCATTGGGTCGTTGGTGCCCGATTCAATTTCTAACGTCGAGCCAACACGTTCGTTCAGACTGCGGCCTTTCAATAAAGAGAAGACCGCGGCCGCATCCGTTGAACCGACAATCGCGCCGACCAAGATACCTTGCAATAAATCCAAATCGAACAGCCAGGTCGCCATCAAGCCAGTTAACAATGTCGTGATGGCTACGCCTATGGTTGCCAACGACACCGAAGGCCACAAGGCGACCCGAAAACTGGCGACTCGCGTTCGCATCCCGCCATCCAAAAGAATGATGGCGAGCGCTAAGTTACTGACTAAATAAGCGATGGAATAATTATCAAATAAGATTCCGCCAAGGCCATCTTCCCCAGCCAACATACCTACCGCAAGAAATACGAGAAGGATTGGAATCCCCAATTTTGAGGACACGGGGCTTAAAAGAACGCTCAGTGCAATCAGTAATGCACCAATCAGAAAAAAGCTGTTAATGGTGTCTGCGTCCATTCTCACCCTCCCTAAATGAAAAGCTACAAACAATCTCAACGAGTAAGCATATAAGTTCCTAAATCACCTCAACTTTAAGATGTAAGCGTGATGAGTTAAGCACAGGCTTTATTGTGCCTCAAAACCGTGCTCCGGTACGAAAACTTTATGTAAACAAATCACTTGAGAAGGTTGAATCTAGGTATAGATTCGGTGAAATCAATGAAGAAAAGATTAACCAATGCAACATATTGAAAACTTTATGCATCAAATCATTAGACCTTAGGCTAATTTAACACCTTTTTAACATCATCAAATCTTATCGATTTCGCCGTAAACGCCCATTATTCGGTCGTTTTTCCTTTTTTACGCCCCGACTAAAGTTGAAAAGAGTTATTGCCAACACCTTGCTAATGTACATTGTGAAACATTTTTTTAACAACAATACCAATCGTAAGGAGACGGCAATGGCATTTGAAAGCGAAGAAAGAGCCAAAGCCTATTGGGACAAAAACGTGAAGCTCATGATCGGTCTAATGGTCATCTGGTTCGTCGTGTCTTTCGGCTGCGGCATTTTATTTGTCGACGTACTTAATCAATTTCAATTAGGTGGATACAAACTTGGTTTCTGGTTTGCTCAGCAGGGCTCCATCTATGCCTTCCTAGGTATTATTTTCTACTACGCGTGGAGAATGCGCCAAATCGACCGTGAATTCGGCGTGGATGAGTAAGGAGTCACTCAGATGGATTTGAAAACTATCACTTATCTGGTTGTTGGTGCGACGTTTGTCCTCTACATCGGTATTGCGATTTGGGCACGCGCTGGATCAACCAAAGAGTTCTACGTCGCGGGCGGTGGTGTAAACCCTATCGCTAACGGCATGGCAACCGCAGCAGACTGGATGTCTGCGGCATCGTTTATCTCGATGGCGGGTCTGATTGCCTTTATGGGTTACGGCGGCAGCGTATTCCTAATGGGCTGGACTGGTGGTTACGTGCTGCTTGCACTGTTGCTTGCCCCTTACCTACGTAAGTTCGGTAAATTTACCGTGCCTGAGTTTGTCGGCGAGCGTTTCTACTCCAAGACAGCGCGTATCGTAGCCGTAGTGTGTCTGATTATCGCGTCGGTCACTTATGTTATCGGTCAGATGAAAGGCGTTGGCGTTGCGTTTGGTCGCTTCCTTGAGGTGGATTACTCAACCGGTCTACTGATTGGTATGTGTATCGTATTCATGTACGCCGTTCTTGGTGGCATGAAAGGCATCACTTACACGCAGATTGCTCAGTATTGCGTACTCATTTTGGCTTACACTATTCCTGCAATCTTTATCTCTCTGCAGCTTACCGGCAATCCAATTCCACAAATAGGGCTCGGCAGTACCATGGCCGGCACCGATGTCTATCTGTTGGATCGGCTAGACCAAGTGGTGACGGAGCTCGGCTTTAGTGAATACACCACTCAAGTCCGCGGTGACACGCTAAACATGTTCGTTTACACCATGTCACTGATGATCGGTACTGCAGGTCTGCCACACGTAATCATCCGTTTCTTCACTGTACCGAAGGTGCGTGATGCACGTACCTCTGCAGGTTGGGCACTTGTGTTCATCGCTATCCTATACACAACTGCTCCAGCAGTATCAGCAATGGCACGTCTAAACCTAATGGATACCGTTAACCCAGCGCCGGGCCAACACTTGGCTTATGACGAACGTCCTACTTGGTTCAAAAACTGGGAGAAAACGGGTCTGCTTGGCTTTGATGATAAGAACGGTGATGGCAACATCAACTACACATCAGATGCTGCAACTAACGAACTGAAAGTTGATAACGACATCATGGTACTGGCTAACCCTGAGATCGCGAAACTACCTAACTGGGTTATCGCACTGGTCGCAGCGGGTGGTCTAGCGGCGGCACTATCAACCGCTGCGGGTCTATTGCTGGCGATTTCGTCCGCGATTTCCCACGACTTAATCAAAGGGGTAATTAACCCGAATATCTCAGAGAAGAAAGAGCTGCTCGCGAGTCGAATCTCGATGGCGGTGGCCATTGCAGTCGCAGGTTACTTGGGTCTGCATCCACCGGGCTTCGCGGCAGGTACGGTAGCACTGGCCTTCGGTCTGGCGGCGTCCTCCATCTTCCCGGCTCTGATGATGGGTATCTTCAGTAAGAACATCAACAAAGAAGGTGCTATCGCGGGTATGATTGCCGGTATCAGTATCACTTTGTTCTACGTGTTCCAACACAAAGGTATCCTATTCATCGCAGATTGGACTTACCTAGAAAGCTGGGGCAGCAACTGGTTCCTAGGCATTGAGCCAAACGCATTTGGTGCGATTGGTGCCTTATTCAACTTCATCGTCGCGTTCGCTGTATCGAAAGTAACAGCAGAAACACCACAAGAAGTGAAAGACCTAGTCGAACACGTTCGCGTACCGGTAGGTGCTGGTAACGCAGTGGATCACTAAAATATAACCAAAACCACAAAAGCCCCGTTTGGAACCTGCCGTCCGGGGCTTTTTTATTCTCACTTTTCAGTTACCATATTCGCAGTATGTCGTTGCAAGGAAGCCAAGATGTTCAAAAACAAGCACTTTATTCTCGCCCTGTTAATCGCGCCCATCCTTTCTATCATTGCCTACTTTGGTACCGATATGGCACTGAGCGAAAAGCCTCATGCCGCTAAAGAAGGGGAAACTTACAAGCTCGCGAGTAAGTCCAACTGCCGTTACACCAGTGGCCTATGTGACATGGAAAATGGCGATTTTAAAGTTAAGTTCCGTTCTGAAAAACTGACAAAAGATAGCCTAGAACTGTCTCTCAACGCTGCCTATCCGCTGGAAGGCGTCAAGCTGTCCGTAGTCGATGACCAACAACAGAACGCTCAGCCGATTGATATGACACGCGCCGATCAAGCTGGCCAAAACTGGTACATCACTCTGCCAAAGCCAACCTCCGCAGAGAGCTGGTTACGAGTCGTTATCCAAGCCGAAGGCACGCTTTACTACGGCGAAACACAAACAGCATTTGTGAAATACGAAACCTTGTTTACTGAGTAACATTACGCTGCGAATCCTTCTAAACAACGGATAAACTTTGCTGCGGGATGAAAACCCAACCATTTCTGCCGATGCGACTGCGTCGGCTTTTTTATATCTAGCCTTGCTGAAAATAGAGGGTTGCTAATTTATTCTTAATTGATAATAATTATCATTATCCAATTAATTGAGGCAGATATGAAACGCAGAAAGGACATATTCAACGCCTTCTTCAAAGCGCAAGATCGCTTCCAACTTGCCGCGCCAAGTGGCTTTGAGCCCGACGTCATTCATGACTATATTCATTGGGGTATGGTGTTGTCATCCAGCTATGAGCATGAAGCAGAAGACGAAAACTTACTCTTGTGCGAACTGTTTTTGCGCCAAGTGTATTTCCACCTTCTCGAAGCGATTCAAGACCCAACTCGCACTCGTACATTTCGCCGAGTCTGCCTTGATTCGGTTCACACACCCTTATTCTGCCTCAAACGTTACTACTATCAGTTTGAACATGGCGACGTAAAGTTTCTCCAATTACAACAACAATTACGCCTCATTCAGACTTCTCTTGATTAAACGAAAGGAACCCTACTATGACCACCGAATTTCGTATTGAAACCGACAGCATGGGCGAAGTAAAAGTCCCGGCGAATGCCTTGTATCAAGCACAAACTCAGCGCGCTATCGATAACTTCGCATTCAGCCAGCACACCATGCCAAGCGGTTTCATCCAAGCTTTGGCCTACATCAAGCAGACGGCAGCGCTGACCAACGCACAACTAGGGTTACTGGAAGGTGATATCGCTAATGCGATTGCAGACGCCGCGCAAGCCATTATTGACGGCCAACATCTCGATCAGTTCCCTATCGACCTGTTCCAAACCGGTTCTGGGACAAGCTCCAACATGAACGCCAATGAAGTGATTGCCACGCTCGCGTCTGAATTGCTTGGCGGCAACGTCAACCCGAATGACCACGTTAACATGGGGCAAAGCAGTAACGATGTGGTGCCGACGGCGATTCAAGTCAGCTCAGCACTTGCTATTGAACACAAGTTGTTGCCTGCACTGGCTCATCTTAGCCAAAGCCTAGAAACCAAGAAGCAAGCTTTGCAAGGCGTGGTAAAAACAGGCCGAACCCATTTGATGGACGCCATGCCAATCACTTTCGCGCAAGAGCTGGGCGGCTGGCAATTCCAGATTGAACACGCTAAACAAGCCATTGAACAAACACTGCCGATGGTGAAAGCCCTTGCTCAAGGCGGCACTGCCGTTGGCACAGGGATCAACGCCGATCCGCGTTTTGCCTCTCTGTTTGCAGACAACCTCACTCAGTCCACTCGAGTCACCTTTACTTCAAGCGACAATTTCTTCTTCAACCTCAGCAGCCAGGATGCGATCGTCGCACTGTCCGGGCAGCTCAAAACAGCAGCAATTGCGATCATGAAGATCGCAAACGATCTTCGTTGGATGAACTCTGGCCCATTGGCAGGCTTGGGTGAAATCGAACTGCAAGGCTTACAGCCGGGTTCATCAATCATGCCGGGCAAAGTAAACCCGGTTATTCCTGAAGCCGCAGCCATGGCGTCAGCGCAAGTGATTGGCAACGACGCAACCATCACCATCGCGGGTCAGTCTGGCAACTTCCAGTTGAATGTTATGCTACCCGTGATTGCACATAATATTTTGGAGAGCATTGAGCTCGTTGCGAACAGTGCGACCGCCCTTGCCGATAAGGCGATTGCGACCTTTGACGTTCGACAAGATAACCTCGATATTGCTTTGGCCAAGAATCCGATTTTAGTCACCGCACTAAACCCGGTGATCGGGTATTTGAAAGCGGCAGAAGTCGCGAAAAAAGCCTACAAACAAGGACGAGCCATCATTGATGTGGCCGAAGAGGAAACGGATTTAGACCGCGAAACGCTTGAAAGGCTACTTAATCCAGCCAAATTGACTCAAGGTGGCGTGGCTGAGTAAAGCACTGCTTTGAATATCTGCAGAATACAAAGAGACCTCTCATCGGAGGTCTCTTACTATCTGGCTCATGCATTCAACTTACCGAAGCTACGCGACTCGATTGAGCACCGAGCGCAATTTAAGTGGCTTAACTGGTTTGGCAATAAAGCTGAAACCGTTCGCTTTGATGCCTTCCATCATATCGTCAGTACGGTCAGCACTGATGATCACCCCTTCAAAACGATTCCCTAGACGCAAACGACACTGTTGCAACACTTCTAACCCCGTACGTCCGTTATCCAATCGATAATCAGAGAAAATGACGTCTGGCACCCAATCGCCTTCGAGCGCTTGTAAACTTTCGACGAGATCCGTCGCAACCCGTATGTCACACCCCCAACGAGAGAGCAGATTTTCCATTCCGACCAAAATGTCAGGTTCGTTATCGACACACAAAATTCGCAAGTGGCACAACTCGGATTGAGGACTGGTATCGACTTTCGCAGGGTGTGGCTGAACGTGATGAGCCTTATCCAAGGTTATTGAGAACACGCTGCCTTTACCAAACCACGAACGCATTGAAATTTCGTGCCCCAACACCTGCGCAATCCCTTTGGAAATCGCCAAGCCTAATCCCAAACCTTGATCGGAGCGCACTTGCGTTCCGCGATTAAACTCCTCGAAAATTTCCTGCTGTTTTTCTTCCTCGATGCCCATGCCGTTATCCCACACATCAATGCGAACACGTCCTTGAACTCGGCGCACTCCCAGCGCGACTTTACCATTTGGGCTGTAACGGAAGGCATTGGTGAGGAAATTCTGTACCACACGACGCAGTAATTTAGGGTCCGATTTCACCATTAGAGAAGATGGGATCATAGTGAACTCGATCCCCTGTTGTTTAGCCAATGCGCTGAATTCCGCATTGAGGTTCGCCAGAACATCGTTGACCGCGAAGCCATGCACATTGACTTCCAACTTACCCGATTCCAAACGCGAAATATCCAGCAAATCTCCGATCAAATCTTCCGCCGCGCCTAACGCACTTTCGATGTGTGCCGACAACTTGCGGGTTTCGCTGTCTTTGGCTACTTCAGAAAGTGAAGACGCAAACAAACGGGCGGCATTGAGCGGCTGCATCAAGTCGTGACTCACGGCCGCTAAAAAACGTGATTTCGATTTCGATTCCAAATCCGAACGCTGCGTCGCTGCCACCAACTGCTTGTTGAGTTGCTCCAACTCTCTAGTGCGCGCGCGTACTCGTTCTTCTAACGTTTCATTGGCGTCTTTCAGCGCTTGCTCGGCATCGCGGAATACGGTGATGTCCGTAAAGCTCATTACAAAACCACCGCCGGGCATCGGGTTACCCTGCACTTCAATCACTCGTCCATCAGGGCGCACACGGGAAGATGTATGTCGCGTGCCTTGCTCAAGATGATACACGCGGCGGCGTACGTGGTCTTCTGGATCGCCGGGGCCACACAAACCTTGCTCAGCATTGTGGCGAATCACATCAGCAATCGGTCGGCCGACTTGAATTAATCCGGGCGGGAATACAAATAACTCTAGGTAACGCTGGTTCCACGCCACCAGCCGCAATTGTTTGTCGACCACCGCAATCCCTTGGCCGATATGTTCAATCGCCCCTTGGAGTAATCCGCGGCTAAAGTCGTACAACTCGGATGCTTCATCAACGATGGTTGCGACTTCTTCAAGCTGCATATTTCTGCCTTGCAGCGCAGAAGTAAGTACTAACTTAGCGGAAGAGGCACCAAACACCCCAGCCAATACGCGTTCAGTGTGACGAATCAACGAAGACGGCGCTTGTTGGTTCGGTAACAACTCCTCTCGCTGCTGACTCCAATAGGCTTGGAAAGCCACTTTAACCCGAGTGCGGCCAACAAAGCGCGAGGCAAGCATTTCCAACTCAGCCACGGTAACTCGACTTTGGTACAAGCTGATGTTTTCGCTTTCAGGCAGCGGTGTTCCGACAAAAGACGCCGACTGTAAGCGCTCACTTAGGCTTGGACGCGTCGCCAGAGACACCGCGACAAAACACACCGCGTTCGCCACCACACTCATGATCATGCCCCAATCCGAAATCGCAATGTCGAAGCTCGACAGCATCTCTGGCGGCGTGATTAACCAAATCAAAAAGTTGTTGCTGGCATTACCAGCCAACATGTCGGTTTGGCTCATTAAGGTAATCAACCAAATCGTAAAACCGACCGCGAGGCCAACATAAACGCCTTTCTTGTTACCCTGACGCCAATACATACCGCCAATCAATGCAGGAGCAAACTGGGTAATGGCTGCAAACGAGAGAAAACCTATCGCAGAGAGTGAGTGGATACTATCTAAAGCCTGATAAAATCCCCATGCACCAATCAACAAAATCAGAATTAGAGCGCGGCGAATACGCAACAAAAGCTCCGAGAAATGGTGATGGTTGCGCTGCGCCAAGCGCATTCGGCGTAATATCAGCGGCATCACTAAGTCGTTCGATACCATGATCGCCAAAGCAATGGTTGATACAATCACCATACCGCTCGCCGCCGAGGTACCGCCCAAAAACGCCAGTAGCGCAATCTCGCTTGCCCCCACCGCCATCGGCACACTGATCACGTAAGTATCGGCAGATGTTCCGCTCAATAACCCTTGCCCGACCCACGCGATTGGCAACACAAATACGCCCATCAAAATCAGATACAGCGGGAACAACCAACGCGCAACGTGCAAGTCTTGCGCACGTTCATTTTCCACCACCATGGTGTGGAACTGACGCGGCAAACAGACAATTGCCAACATGGTCAGCACAGTATGAATCAATAAGGTTGGAATGTTTGGCGACTGGTAGGTTTCAGAAGCCACTTCAATCAGGCTCAAGTTTTCAGTACTCATCGCCAGCCAGACAATGAAAATCCCCACCACCAAAAACGCCAGCAATTTGATGATGGATTCGAACGCGATCGCCATCATCATCCCACGGTGATGCTCAGTGTTATCAATATGGCGAGTACCAAACAACATGGTAAAAATGGCCAGTGCCACCACGACAAACCAAGACACGCTGTCATTCTGATAACCAAAATCGGTCGCCAATTCCGGGGCGATGATCTCCAACCCCATGGTGATGCCACGCAGCTGCAAGGCGATGTAAGGCAAGATCCCTGCCACCGCAATCAATGTGACGACCACCGCCAAACCTTGCGATTTTCCGTAACGGGCACCAATAAAATCAGCGATGGAAGTGATGTGTTCGCGCTTCGCGATCAGAATGAGTCGAGCCAGAACCCGCCATCCGATGGTAAACACCAAAATCGGCGCGATATAGATGGGCAAGAAAGACCAAGGATTGCTGCTCGCCTGTCCGACCGTGCCGTAGAAGGTCCACGAGGTACAGTACACCGCAATCGAGAGACTATAAATCCACGGTCGCCAACGGGCGAGCCAGCGCTTCTGTATGTCTCCGTACCACGCGATTATAAATAGGGCTCCCAAGTACGCCAAAGAAACGGGAACCACCAGCCATCCTTGCATCCGATATCCTTTCTAGCTTTTCTTACAGAAAATAAAAAACCTCTCCTTGAGGGAGAGGTTTCATTTAACACTGCTTTCACAATGGAGACAAAGATTAGTTTTTAACCTTTGTCACAGAAGTCTAATTCTGTGTTTCAAGTGCCTTTTCAGACACATCCACCACGTTGTGGCTAGGCTCTTGAGGGTCCAATTTAATGAACAGCGCCAATAGACCCATTGCCGCCATACCCCAGAACACCAACGCGCCCCAGTGCTCGTATCCCCAACCACTGAGCACCGTCATCAGCGCGATAAATGCGCCAAGCGGGATCGCGTTGTATAGCGCTTGCAGCGCCACCATTTTGTGCTCTTCAGAGTTTTGGATGTATTGAATGGCCGCAATGTGCGCTGTCGCGAATGTCACACCGTGCAGAAGTTGCACGATAACCAACGCAACGATAGACGTTGTTGCAGCGGTCATGCCCCAACGCATCATCACACCACAAGCTGCAACAATAAACAGCGTGCGCAGCGCCCAACCAGCAAACAGACGCTTACTCAATGCAAACACAGCCACTTCTGCCGCAACGCCCAGACTCCACAAGTAGCCGATCACGTCTTCTGAGTGACCCGCCGCTTTCCAGTGAATGGCACTAAAGCCGTAGTACGCCGCATGGCTACCTTGGATAAGCGATACCAAAACCAAGAACTTCACCACTGATTTATCGGTAAGCAGTGCAGATAATTTCGGACGTTCAGCATGCTGGTCACCGCGAGTGACAGGCATTGGATTGATGCTGCGCATCGCGAAAAGCAATGAAAAGAACACCCCCACCATCGCGGTGTACAGAATCATATCCGAGCCAAATTCTGCGACAAGGAAACCCACCACCGTTGAACCCGCAATGAAGGCTATAGACCCCCACAAACGCGTGCGCCCGTAATCCAACATTTTCAAGCGAGCGTAGTAGTTTGCCATCGCGTCTGATAGCGGAACTACCGGACCACAACACAAGTTAAACAACACCGTTGCCAATGCCATGAGCCAAAAACTGCCGCCCGTAAAAAAGTGGAAACCAACAAAAATGAGGGCTGCAAAGCTCAACCAACGCAACGTTGGCATTAGATGTTCAACTCGGTGTACACGAGGGGTAATGACGAGGTTAGCCACGCAGCGTGTCGCCAAACCTAAACCAACCAGTAAACCAATGTCCGTGGAAGAAACGCCCTGTTCTTTAAACCACAACGACCAAAATGGCAGGTAAACGCCATACGCAAAAAAGAATCCGAGAAAGTACTGGGAAATCCAGCCATACGGAGAAGGTTTCAACATTACTAATATCCTAAAACGGGAACACCATCGCTCGAACCGTGGATTATGGATCGCTATGCGTATTAGAAAAAGGGAAGAATAGGCAACTTACCGTTTCCTCGATGTCATTCTGACTTTTGATGCGCCAAATTCGCCCATCAATGTCCAGCGGTTTAGACCAAAGTCGTCTGGCTTACGGCAAGAAATTTGTCAGACTTATACTGTGTTCCTCCCAATTTTAGGTGTCTCCATGCCTGACAAATTTAATATGCAATCTCCCCCGTTCGATCGTCTGACCGATGCTCAGCAAACTCGGCTGCGCTCGTCCTTAGATGTGGCGTACTATCGAACTCGAGATGTCATTTTATCTAGCGGGCAGACCAACCCTCACTTGCACATATTGATCAAAGGCGCAGTCGAAGAGCGTTCTAAAGACCAATCCGAAGTGTTCGCTCACTACGCCAATGACGACATGTTTGATGTGCGTTCACTGTTTGAAGAATGCGTTCGACATCAATACATCGCGCTGGAAGACACCCTTTCGTACTTGCTACCAAAAGACGTTTTTCTCGAGCTTTATAACGAGAATGGCCAGTTCGCGGCTTACTTCGACAACAACTTATCCAAACGACAAGAACTCATCGAAGCCGCGCAGCAACAGCAAAACTTGGCCGAATTCATTCTGACCAAAGTCGATAACAGCATTTATCATCCGCCGATGATCCTCGCGCCAGAAACGCCAATCAACGAGGTAACTCGAACTCTAAAAGATAACGGCATCGATGCTGCATTGGTTCAGCTCCATGACGACGACCCGCGATTGGAAAAATGGCCGTCAGCTCACTCGTACGCCATCGTGACTCGTACCAACATGCTGCACTCGGTTATGTTGGATAATTGCGCCGTGGACACACCTGTAGGTGAGATCGCAACTTTCCCTGTCTACCATGTTGATAACGGGGATTTTCTGTTTAACGCCATGATCACCATGACACGTAATCGCATGAAGCGTTTGATGGTCTGCGAAGGCAATCGCGCGGTGGGCATGCTCGACATGACACAGATTCTCAGCGCGTTTTCGACGCATTCCCACGTGTTAACACTCAGCATTGCACGAGCAAGCAGCGTAGAAGAACTGGCGTTGGCCTCAAACCGCCAACGTCAACTGGTAGAAAGCTTGCTGAGAAACGGCATCCGCACTCGCTTCATCATGGAGCTCATCTCTGCGGTAAACGAACAAATTATCGAAAAAGCCTTTGAACTGGTGGTGCCACCCGCTTTGCACGACCACTGTTGTTTGATCGTGCTGGGCTCAGAAGGGCGTGGCGAGCAAATTCTTAAGACCGACCAAGACAACGCGCTCATTATTGAAGACGGGCTAGAATGGCCGCATTGCGAACAAGTGATGCAATCATTCACCCACACTCTGCAGCAGCTTGGTTACCCACTCTGCCCCGGCAAAGTGATGGTCAACAACCCAAAATGGGTCAAAACGCAGCAAGAGTGGATCCACACCTTAGATCATTGGATTGCGAAGGCGGAGCCTGAACCAATCATGGACTTGGCGATTTTCAGTGACGCACATGCAGTAGCAGGAAATCGAGAGCTTCTCACCCCAATAGCAAATCACCTCAGAGACAGCATGAAAGATCGCATGCTGGTTTTGTCGGATTTCACGCGCCCTGCTTTGCAATTTTCCGTGCCCCTTACTCTGTTTGGCAACGTAAAAAGTGCCAAGGATGGTTTGGATATCAAACGTGGTGGCATCTTCCCTATCGTGCATGGTATTCGCACCTTGTCGTTGGAATATGCGATTGAAGAAAAAAACACCTTTGAACGCATCGAAGCACTAAGAAAAAAACGCATCTTAGAACCTGAGACCGCAGACAACTTAAACGAAGCGTTGAAACTGTTCTTTAAGATTCGCCTTAATCAGCAATTGAGTAAACAAGAAACACTTAACAACATTGATATCAAACAGTTAGACCGAACCGAGCGTGACTTGCTGCGTCATAGCTTGCATGTGGTGAAGAAGTTTAAGCAGTTCTTGGGCTTCCACTATCAAATCCGCGATTAAGCGCTTACACAAGTCAAAATGAGGCGTAGAGGATGAACTGGTTACAACGCAAATATTGGCATTACAAACTGAAAGGCTCGCCTTATCAGTCGCTGTTTTGTGCGCCACACAAAACCGAGTTTGTGTCTCTAGATTGTGAGACCACCAGCCTTGATCCGAACCGTGCTGAGTTGGTAACCATCGCGGCAACCAAGATCATCGACAACCGCATCCTCACCAGTCAACCTTTTGAAGTACGCTTACGTGCGCCCCAATCGTTAGATTCTGGGTCAGTGAAAATTCATAAAATTCGCCACCAAGATCTGGCTGATGGTATCAGCGAGAAAGAAGCGTTGCTGAAACTGCTCGCGTTCATCGGCAACCGTCCTTTAGTCGGATATCACATTCGCTATGACAAAAAAATTCTCGACCTTGCCTGCCAAAGGCAACTCGGCTTCCCACTGCCAAACCCATTGATTGAAGTCAGCCAGATTTATCACGACAAATTAGAACGGCATTTACCCAATGCCTACTTCGACTTAAGTCTGGATGCGATTTGCAAGCACCTTGAACTGCCCATTCAAGATAAACACGACGCGCTGCAAGATGCGATTTCTGCCGCCTTGGTTTTTGTGCGCCTCACCAAGGGCGATCTGCCAAATCTCACCGCGCCATACACATAAATCCTGTTGACCTAGCTCCCATAATTACTTTTATTTCAAGCATTTTCCGGCACACCCCTCTGTCTCATCCTAAAGTCTAATTGTGGAAATACGCGCTGTGACTGACAGTTATAGGCACAACGTCGTTCTAGGACGACTGAGTATTTAAGAACCAAAAGACAGCCCTACAAAAATACATATTCAGAATCTTAAGTAGATTGGTGTAAGGCCGAGAATTAAGGCACAAGGAGAGAAGCCATGAGCGAAGCCCACGTTTATCCGGTAAAAGAAAATATTAAAACTCATACACACGCGGATAATGATACCTACCTAGCCATGTATCAGCAGTCGGTCACCGATCCAGAGGGCTTCTGGAACGAGCACGGCAAAATCGTTGATTGGATCAAACCTTTCACCAAAGTAAAAAGCACCTCATTCGACACCGGCCACGTTGACATTCGCTGGTTTGAAGATGGCACACTGAACGTGTCTGCAAACTGTATTGACCGTCATCTCGCAGAGCACGGCGACGACGTAGCAATCATCTGGGAAGGCGATGATCCAGCAGACGACAAAACGCTGACTTTCAACGAACTGCACAAAGAAGTGTGTAAGTTCTCTAACGCATTAAAAGACCAAGGCGTGCGCAAAGGCGACGTGGTGTGTTTGTACATGCCAATGGTGCCAGAAGCGGCTATCGCTATGCTGGCGTGTACACGCATCGGCGCGGTGCATACCGTGGTATTTGGTGGTTTCTCACCAGAAGCACTGTCTGGTCGTATCATCGACTCTGACGCGAAAGTTGTGATCACTGCAGACGAAGGTGTGCGCGGTGGACGTGCCGTTCCACTGAAAAAGAACGTGGACGAAGCACTCACTAACCCAGAAGTAAAAACCATCAGCAAAGTTGTGGTACTAAAACGCACAGGCGGCAATGTAGATTGGCATGAGCATCGTGATGTTTGGTGGCACGAAGCAACCGCAAAAGTATCTGATGTTTGTCCACCAGAAGAGATGAAAGCGGAAGACCCACTGTTCATCCTCTACACATCTGGCTCGACAGGCAAACCAAAAGGCGTACTTCACACCACAGGTGGCTACCTTGTTTATGCGGCCATGACGTTTAAATACGTCTTCGATTACCAACCAGGTGAAACCTTCTGGTGTACCGCAGACGTAGGCTGGATTACTGGCCACACGTACCTTATCTACGGACCACTTGCGAACGGCGCGAAAACCATCCTGTTCGAAGGTGTACCAAACTACCCGAACACAAGCCGTATGAGCGAAGTGGTCGATAAGCATCAAGTGAACATTCTGTACACCGCACCAACGGCTATTCGTGCGCTGATGGCAAAAGGCAACGAAGCGGTTGCTGGCACGTCTCGCTCAAGCCTTCGCATCATGGGCTCAGTGGGCGAACCAATCAACCCAGAGGCATGGGAGTGGTACTACAAAACGATCGGTAACGAAAATTCACCTATCGTCGACACTTGGTGGCAAACGGAAACCGGCGGCATCTTGATCGCTCCACTTCCGGGCGCGACAGATCTCAAACCAGGTTCAGCAACTCGCCCATTCTTCGGCGTACAACCTGCGCTGGTTGATAACATGGGTAATATCCTTGAAGACACCGTGGCTGAAGGTAACTTGGTAATTCTTGATTCTTGGCCAGGTCAGATGCGTACGGTTTACGGCGACCATGAACGCTTCGAACAAACCTACTTCTCAACCTTTAAGGGCATGTACTTCACCAGTGACGGCGCGCGTCGCGACGAAGACGGCTACTACTGGATCACTGGCCGCGTCGATGACGTACTGAACGTGTCTGGACACCGTATGGGCACCGCTGAAATTGAATCTGCGCTAGTCGCGCATCATAAAATTGCCGAAGCCGCGATTGTTGGTATTCCACACGACATCAAAGGCCAAGCGATCTACGCCTACATCACGCTCAACGATGGCGAGTTCCCATCCGCAGAGCTGCACAAAGAAGTGAAAGATTGGGTGCGTAAAGAGATTGGTCCAATTGCAACGCCTGACGTACTGCACTGGACAGACTCTCTACCAAAGACTCGTTCAGGTAAGATCATGCGTCGTATTCTGCGTAAGATTGCGACAGGTGATACCAGCAACCTAGGCGATACTTCAACGCTTGCCGATCCAAGTGTAGTAGACAAACTCATCGCCGAAAAAGCAGAACTGGTATAAGCTCGCCAGCCTGTTTTAAACAGTGAACGAAAACCGCCATCTTTGCATGGCGGTTTTTTGCTTTTGGGCGCAAATTAACCACAACATAGATATGGTGATTATGTTGTTTTTGTTAACTTGGTTACAGAAACGAGGCGGGCAATTGGGAGATTAGACCAGTAAATTGCTGCTAATTGCTATGAATTAGCTATAATCTTGGTCGATTTTTTAAAATTTGCTCGGTTTTAACAAAAAAATCGTGCTGAATTATCGTATATTTGGGAATATAAACGTTCCACTCACGATAAGGGAAGATAGCAACATAATGTCTGCAAAGTCACGGATTCTTGTTCTAAACGGACCAAATCTTAACCTATTAGGTCTGCGTGAACCGACACACTATGGTAACAACACCCTAGCACAAATTGTGGACGCTTTGACTGAACAAGCGCACAACGCAGGGGTGGAATTGGAACACCTACAATCAAATCGTGAGTACGAACTGATTGAAGCCATTCATGCCGCTTACGGTAAGATTGATTTCATCATCATCAATCCAGCTGCTTTCACTCACACCAGTGTAGCACTGCGAGATGCATTACTTGGCGTGGCCATCCCATTTATCGAGGTGCACCTATCGAACGTGCATGCACGTGAGCCGTTTCGTCATCACTCTTACCTGTCTGATAAGGCAGAAGGCGTGATCTGCGGTTTAGGCGCACAAGGTTATGAATTCGCTCTGTCTGCCGCGATTAACAAGCTACAGGCAAAGTAACCCTAACACTCTGCAACCCCACAGGGGTTGTCTTAATCACAAGATAAAAGAGAAAGAAAAGATGGATATTCGTAAAATCAAGAAGCTAATCGAGTTAGTTGAAGAGTCTGGCATTGCTGAGCTAGAGATTTCTGAAGGTGAAGAGTCAGTACGCATCAGTCGTCACGGCACAGCAGCTCCAGCACCAGTTCACTACGCAGCAGCTCCAGTAGCAGCACCTGCGCCAGTAGCAGCACCTGTAGCAGACGCGCCAGCAGCTGAAGCTCCAGCAGCAGCAGCGGTACCTGCAGGTCACCAAGTTCTTTCTCCAATGGTTGGTACTTTCTACCGCTCTCCAAGTCCTGATGCGAAATCATTCGTAGAAGTTGGCCAAAAAGTTAACGCTGGCGACACGCTATGTATCGTTGAAGCAATGAAGATGATGAACCAAATCGAAGCGGACAAATCTGGCGTTGTTACTGCAATCCTAGTTGAAGACGGCCAACCAGTTGAATTCGACCAACCTCTAGTTGTAATCGAATAAGCGAGGCTTGCCTTATGCTAGACAAAGTAGTCATCGCGAACCGAGGTGAAATTGCACTTCGTATTCTTCGCGCTTGTAAAGAATTAGGTATTAAGACCGTTGCTGTTCACTCAACAGCTGACCGCGATCTTAAGCACGTACTACTTGCAGATGAAACCGTGTGTATCGGCCCTGCTCGTGGTATCGACAGCTACCTAAACATCCCACGCATCATTTCTGCAGCAGAAGTAACTGGCGCGGTAGCGATCCACCCAGGTTACGGCTTCTTGTCAGAAAACGCTGACTTCGCAGAGCAAGTTGAGCGCAGTGGTTTCATCTTCGTTGGTCCAAAAGCGGACACTATCCGCATGATGGGCGACAAAGTATCAGCGATCACCGCAATGAAAAAAGCGGGCGTTCCATGTGTACCTGGCTCAGACGGTCCGCTAGATAACGACGAAGACAAGAACAAAGCTCACGCTAAGCGTATCGGCTACCCTGTTATCATCAAAGCATCTGGCGGCGGCGGCGGTCGTGGTATGCGCGTAGTTCGTGCAGAAAAAGACCTCGTTCAAGCTATTGCTATGACTCGTGCAGAAGCAAAAGCAGCATTCAACAACGACATGGTTTACATGGAGAAATTCCTAGAAAACCCACGTCACGTTGAAGTACAAGTTATTGCTGATGGTCAAGGCGGTGCAATCCACCTAGGTGAACGTGACTGTTCTATGCAGCGTCGTCACCAAAAAGTAGTGGAAGAAGCTCCAGCTCCTGGCATCACTGAAGAGATGCGTAAGTACATCGGCGAACGTTGTACTCGTGCATGTGTTGAAATCGGTTACCGCGGCGCAGGTACATTCGAATTCCTATACGAGAACGGTGAATTCTACTTCATCGAAATGAACACTCGTATTCAGGTAGAACACCCAGTAACAGAAATGGTTACCGGTATCGACCTAATCAAAGAACAGCTTCGCGTAGCAGCAGGTCAACCACTGTCATTCACTCAAGATGACATCAAGATCCGCGGCCATGCGATTGAGTGTCGTATCAACGCAGAAGACCCAGAGCGCTTCCTACCGTCTCCAGGTAAGATTCAACGCTTCCACGCGCCAGGCGGCATGGGTGTTCGTTGGGAATCGCACATCTACTCTGGTTACACAGTGCCACCTCACTACGATTCAATGATCGGTAAGCTGATCACTTACGGTGAAAACCGTGACGTAGCGATTGCACGTATGAAAAATGCACTGGGTGAGATGATCATCGAAGGCATTAAAACTAACGTGCCACTGCAAGTGTCAATCATGAATGATGAAAACTTCCAACACGGCGGTGCGAACATTCACTACCTAGAGAAGAAACTAGGCCTACAATAAGCCTCAGCGAACCTCTAAATAAATGCCCACATCTGTGGGCATTTTTGTTTTGTATAAAGTCTATACTCAAACAAATCGCAGAGTTCTGGTAAACTCTGCGCCACTTCATTCACTTTAAGAGCAAAAACAAATGCCTTGGATTCAAATCAAACTCAACGCGACCAATGAAAACGCCGAGCAAATCGGCGACATGCTAATGGAAGAGACTGGTGCGCTGTCTGTAACTTTCTTAGACGCGCAGGATACACCTGTATTCGAACCTCTACCTGGCGAGACTCGCTTATGGGGCGATACTGACATTCTGGCACTGTACGATGCAGAAGCCGATACCAACTTCATCATCGACCAAATCAAAGCAAGCAATATGCTAGCAGAAAATTTTGCTTACAAAGTTGAACAGCTTGAAGACAAAGACTGGGAACGCGAGTGGATGGAAAACTTCCACCCAATGAAATTTGGTGAGCGCCTATGGATTTGCCCAAGCTGGCGTGAAGTGCCAGAACCAGACGCTGTCAACGTAATGCTGGATCCAGGTCTTGCATTCGGTACTGGTACTCACCCAACAACCGCACTTTGTCTTGAGTGGCTAGAAAGCATGGACTTAAGCGGTAAAACCGTTATCGACTTCGGTTGTGGCTCAGGCATTCTTGCGATCGCAGCGATCAAACTGGGTGCAGAAAAAGTTGTCGGGATCGACATTGATCCTCAAGCGCTACTTGCTTCAAAAGACAACGCAGAGCGTAACGGCGTTGCCGAAAAACTAGAAGTATACCTTCCTCAAAACCAACCAGAAGGTCTGATTGCAGACGTGGTTGTTGCTAACATTCTTGCTGGCCCACTACGTGAACTTGCACCAATCATTAAAGGCCTAGTTAAGCCAAATGGCGCCCTAGCAATGTCTGGTGTTTTGGACACGCAAGCGGAAGATGTTGCAAGCTATTACCGTGATGAGCTTCACATTGACCCTATTGTTGAGCAAAGCGAATGGTGTCGCATCTCTGGTCGTAAGCAAGGCTAGACAAGGTTTTCAGGGCTAATTGTTTGAAATTCATACAATTTACAAAAACAATTTGTAAATGCTCAAATATTAGTCTTTTCACGCAGTGAAAAAATGCGTAAAATGCGCGCCCTTGCTGGCACAGAACTGTGATGACGTTTTGAAAATCGGAAACTACCAACTTAAGAACAATCTAATCGTAGCCCCTATGGCTGGTGTAACGGATAGACCGTTCCGCGAGTTGTGTCTTCGTTATGGTGCGGGCATGGCCGTCAGTGAAATGATGTCCGCCAACCCAAAACTATGGAAAACGTCGAAGTCGAAACAGCGCATGGTACATGAAGGCGAATCGGGCATTCGCTCTGTACAAATTGCCGGTTCCGATCCACAGCTTATGGCAGATGCAGCTCAATTCAGTGTTGAAAACGGTGCGCAAATCATCGACATCAACATGGGCTGCCCGGCAAAAAAAGTGAATAAGAAGCTGGCGGGCTCTGCACTGCTTCAATACCCAACCATTATCGAAGAGATTTTGAAAGCGGTAGTGAATGCGGTAGACGTTCCTGTAACGTTAAAGACCCGAACAGGCTGGGATACAGAAAACAAAAACTGTGTCCAAATCGCTAAATTAGCCGAAGACTGCGGCATACAAGCTCTTGCCCTGCATGGCAGAACAAAAGCGTGTATGTACAAAGGTGAGGCCGAATACGACAGCATTAAAGCGGTAAAAGAGGCGATTTCAATTCCGGTTATCGCGAACGGTGATATCGATAGCCCGGAGAAAGCCAAATTTGTACTGGAGTACACCGGTGCGGACGCTTTAATGATTGGACGCCCTGCCCAGGGTCGTCCTTGGATTTTCCAGGAAATCCATCACTATTTGGAAAACGGCACCACAATGGATGAGCTTCCCACTCAGGAAGTGAAAGCCATTATGCTTGGTCATGTGAATGCTCTTCATGAATTTTATGGTGAGTATTTAGGTCCACGTATCGCGCGTAAGCACGTAGGTTGGTATCTGAAAGAACATGAACAAGCGAGTGAGTTTCGCCGTACCTTCAACGCTATCGACGCAGCTCCGCTGCAAATTGAAGCGCTAGAAGGTTATTTTGATAACGTTGCATCATAATTAAGAGAAGAGCTAGACCGAATATGTTCGAACAAAATCTGACTTCAGAAGCATTAACAGTAACTACAGTAACGTCACAAGACCAGATTACTCAAAAGCCTTTACGTGACTCTGTTAAAGCGTCTCTTAAAAACTACCTTGCTCAACTAAATGGCCAGGAAGTAACAGAACTATACGAATTAGTTCTAGCTGAAGTTGAACAGCCACTATTAGATACTATCATGCAGTACACTCGCGGTAACCAAACTCGCGCAGCAACTATGATGGGTATCAACCGCGGTACTCTTCGCAAGAAACTTAAGAAATACGGCATGAACTAAGACCGGATTTCAAAAGTATTTGGAACAAGCCGTTACCTTCGGGTAGCGGCTTTTCTTTATCTACTGATCTAAAAATATTAGTGAAGAAACACGCGTGACACTTTCGCATCACGCGATTCACACTCTTTTATGAGTAGCGCTGGAGTTGCTCCGTTTCCTGAATGGGCTTCAATGCTGCGATAGCGAAGCCAAAGAGTAATACGGCCAATACAGCGACCCATTCACTCCCTACATCATAGGCAAATCCAGCAAGCGCAGACCAAATTGCGACGCCAAAGTGCATCATGCTCATCGCAGATGACATTAGAACTCCTCGATATTCATCCGATAAGCTCGCTATATAAGCCTGTAGAGCCGGAGAGCCTATACCGCCTGCCAACGACCAAATTGCCAATATGGGAAGATAGGCCACGAATTGGCTCACACCACACGCAAATACCCAGATGCTACATGGCATGCACACCACAAGCGCAATACGCATTACAACTCGGCCACTTCCAAGGCGATGAGAAGCTCGAGTCGTGAGTAGATTTCCAAGAACACTCACGATTCCTAAAGCTGCGTACATCATGCCAATCCAACTTATCGACAGTCCCGCGACATCTCTCATATTGAGCCCAATGAGATTGAATACACCAATACCACCACCTAAGCCAAAACACATAGCCGCGATCGCACCCAACGCTCCAGGAAGGCGAAATGCCTCTATAACGGGAGGTAATGTCATTAACCGCTCGTTCTGATCGTGAGGCTCTCTCATGCATCCCCAAACTAAGGCCCCAACAGCAAGTGCCGCCATCCCTAAAATGATAAAAGCTGCTCGCCATGATAAGAGCTGTGTGATCAGTGCGCCGATAGCAGGGCTGGTTATCATGCCTAATGTCAATCCAGCTTGCACCATCACAATATGCCGCATCGAGCGCCCACCTTTTGCATCACCAGCCAACGCAAATGCGATTGGCAGCATTCCTGCGCTAGCAATGCCCGTAACAACACGAGTGACTAGAGCCAATTCAAAGTGGCTAACCAAGCCAGTCAGAATCGAGGAGATGCCAAAAACGAAACAAGCAGGCAGCATAAGGCGAAGACGCCCTACTCGATCCGACCAACGCCCTAAATAAGGCGCACAAAACGCAATCGCTAGACTATACGCCGTAATAAAGAGTGTCACCTGGCTCGGAGGAACACCAAGATCACCTCCGATAGGTTCTAAAATAGAGCCAAGCAGCAATTCGTCAGCACCTACCAGAAATGCAATAAAGAACAACGCTATCGACTGAATCATGCTTCAACCTCCGCTTGCAACGAAAGCTCCGCTAAGGTCGCGATATCGACGATTCTGTCTGGCCAATCTTGGATAAATGCCTTCTCGTGTGAAACCAAGATGACACTGCCCGCAAAACGTTGTAGCGCCTGCTTCAACGCATCTTTACTGCTGGTATCAAGATGCGTAGTTGGCTCATCGAGAATGAGTACATTGCAGCCTCGTGTTGCTAAACAACAAAGCTTAACGCGAGTTTGCTCCCCACCACTCAACGCCTCTAAGCGACGTTGTGCTTTATCACCCTTTATCCCGAAGCGTGCTAACAGCTTACGAGCCGATTTACTATTGATTGAAGAATCGACCGCACACACCTCTTGCTCCGGTGTATGATCCGGATGACGCCAAGATAAGTCTTGAGCGAAATAACCGATCTTAAGACCTTGTGCAAACGCCATTTCACCAGAGAGTGGCAGCACCTCCCCCATTAGCGTTTTGAGCAATGTCGACTTCCCTACGCCATTAAAGCCCTCAATCACCAACTTGTCTCCTCGCGCGATAGTGATATCAATCGGTGACAGTAAAGGCGTTTGATAGCCAATGCTCAACGCTTCGGCACTAACAACACTTTGATGTCCAATAGGCGCATAAGAAAAATCAAATTCAGTCACGGCATCTGTTTTATGCAACTGAATCCTTTCAATTTTATCCAATTGTTTCTTACGGCCCTTCGCAATGCTCGCATTCACACCTGCGCCATTTTTCGCAATAAATTGTTCCAGTTTCTTAATCTCAGCTTGCTGTGCGTGGTACTCTTTTTCCAACAGCGAATTGTTGTGTCGCTTTTGCGCCATTGCTTTGTGGTATGAGCCGGTGTATTTCTGGATTTTTTGATAGTCGATATCACAGATGCAGGTAGTAACCGCATTCAGGAAACTCACATCATGAGACACCAATAGTACGGTTCCTACATAAGCATTGAGATAACTCTTCAACCACTCAATATGAGTTGCATCAAGATAGTTAGTCGGCTCATCTAGCAGTAAGACGTCTGGTTCACGCAACAATAAGCGCGCTAATAAGACCTTATGGCGTTGCCCACCACTTAACGCACTCATTAGAGTATCCGGCCCCAACTGCTGTATACCAAGCCCTGCGGATACACTTTCAATTTGGGCATGTAAGGCGTAAAAGCCTTGGGCTTCCAATTCCGTTTGTAACTTAGCAACTCGGCGAAGCAAAGAAGGCGATGCAGATTCAGCCACCTCTTGATACAAAGAAAATAATTCACGTTCAGCTTCAAACAACTCATTAAATGCCGATTGTAAACATTCTCTAATCGTCTGAGTTTTATCTACCACAAGATGTTGATCAAGATAGCCAATCTCTAAGTTTGGCTGCCAATGAATATCTCCCTCATCGGCAGAAATTTCACCAACAAGCAACTTTAACAATGTACTTTTTCCTACTCCGTTTGCACCGGTGATTCCTACATGCTCTCCAGCATGAATAGTGAAGTGGGAATGGCTATATAGGTGATGATCAACAACCTGATAGGACATATTTTTAACGTGTAACACACTCATGTTTTTTACCAAATAAAAAGGGCCGGTACTTACATACCGGCCCCTATTTCAACTATGGGTAACTTCATATCTGATTTCAAACTTCAGATACAAAAAAGCCGGTGATGAAATATCACCGGCAGTCTCTTGTCTTTACTCAGATGTAATACAACCTACGCATTTTCCAGCTTAGCTGTGCACGTATTTCCACATCTGATGAAGATAATTTATGACTCCGAGCAACACTTCATCGCGTTTTATGCACGGAGTTCAGCCTTCTTACGAAGTTTTTAAACAAGAGATATAACATGAATTTTTGTCTCAAAAATATACAGGCAAGAGCCTACACCCGCACGAAACAAAGTGCTATAAAAATTTCACTCAAACAGCTCAAAAGCTAACACACACAGATTAGCTGAATCGATAAACCATTATGTGATCCATATTGATTGTGTCATCAATACAAACCTATATAATCGGCTACTTGCCGAGAAGAAGGAAAGTAACCACATGATTTATCAAGAAAGGGAAACATGGTTAGAAGCCATTTTAAACACCCTACCGGATCATGTGTTTATCCTAGACGAAAGCGGGCGCTATATTGAAAGCTTTGGTGGTACCCACCACTCCAAAACGTTCAACGCAGAACGCTACACTGGCTTACAGCTTAGCGATGTCCTTTCCCCAACCAAAGCAGATGAACTCATGGGGTTTATTTTTGACGTTATGCAAGATAACGAAACGAAAGTCGTGAAATACAACCTTTCTCTGCATGACCACCTACTCCTGCCTATAGAAGAGCTAGAAGCGTTGGAAAATCCAGAAGAAATGTGGTTTGAGGCGATTATCAAACCAGTTAACGCTCCTGAAAATGCAAACAAACTGGTGATCTGGTCTGTACGTGATATCACCAAGACTCATTTGCTAGAACAACGCCTTAAACAATTATCAGAAACTGATGCACTTACTGGTCTTCTCAACCGTCGGGCGTTTATCTCCAATTTAGATAATGCGATCATTCAACATACAAAACGTTCTAAAACACTTTCATGCTTGATGATCGATATTGATCACTTCAAAGATATTAATGATAGAGTTGGCCATTTTTCTGGTGATCATGTTATCACTCGCATTGCTCACGTTTGCCAAGGAGTCATTCGTGGCAGCGACTTTATAGGTCGATTGGGAGGAGAAGAGTTCGCAGTAATCTTAACAGATACGAATGCGATTCAAGCGTATGAAGTAGCTGAGCGCATACGCCAAGCTATACAAGCAACGATCTGTCATGTCGATGACGTTGAAATTACGACCACTGTTAGTATTGGTGTAGCAGAGTTGAATTCACAACAATCCAACGCAAAAGAGCTTCTAATCGAGGCCGATAAAGCGATGTACTATTCAAAGCACTCAGGACGCAATCAAGTCACCCTAGCTTACGAAAACCTGCCAGATCTTAAGCTTTATCAAGCCGGTCACTTAAAAATACAAAGGGTTTCCTAAAAATAAATAACTCATTTCTTACCACGATAGCCTCTTTACTACTAAAAAGCCTCAGGCCTACGCACTCTCCATAATAACATCGCTAAAAACTCACCTATCTAAAACCCTTATAACTATTAGTAAAAAGTGCTCTATATGTGTTCGCTATTTATCGACCTAAACCACCATCATGACATCCTTAATATCGACTTTAAAAAGCTCGCAAGTCAGCAAAAATCCATTCAGATGAAAATGAGACTGCTGGCCCTTGCTCATTTCAAATGATGGGTACTCACGCACACAAATCGTCAAGTTTCTCAAGGTAAGCCGAACCAGTGTCAATAAGTTGGTCCAAAGTTTTCTTGAAGAACGGCAAGAAAAGCCAAGCACAGGAGGGTTGAAAAATCAAAATCGAAACGATCCTTAAGATCCCAGAACATATAGCTTTAGAGTGTGTTGATGCCTGGTTTCAGGACGAAGCCAGATTTGGGCAACAAAACACGACAACACACTTATGGACTGAAAAAGCAGCTCGCCCAAGAGCCGAGAAGCAATAACAATTTGTGTATGCTTATCTGTTCGGTTCAGTCTGTCCCAGAAAAGGAATTAGTGAGGCTATCATTGTCCCTGGGTTAATAAAGGCATCTGATAGAGCACTTAAAACAAATATTGGTAGTCACGGAGGAGGGATGTCGCGCCGTCGTTGTAATGGATGGTGCAGGATGACATACAGAAGAAATTGCCAATGACTTTAAAATGTCAGTGTCATCAAACTTTCACCCTATTCTCCAGAGCTAAACCCTATCGAACAAGTATGGCGTTGGTTGAGGCAACGCGATTTAGCCAATCAATATTTTACTGATTACGACGACATCATCTCCAAAGTCTGCGATGCATAGTATCGGTTTTTGGATTGCTCCAAAAGAGTCACCAAAATATGCTCGAGAAGATGGGTAGACCTGACCAGTTAATTTTCCAGATTGGTATGACTTCTCTTGGAAGGGAAAATGACAGCCCCTAAAACGACAAAAGCCCTGCTATTTCTAGCAGGGCTTTCAAATAAATGGCGGAGCGGACGGGACTCGAACCCGCGACCCCCGGCGTGACAGGCCGGTATTCTAACCAACTGAACTACCGCTCCGCACTGGTTAGACCTAAGTCTAAATTTAAAGCCTGGCGATGTCCTACTCTCACATGGGGAAACCCCACACTACCATCGGCGCTATTTCGTTTCACTTCTGAGTTCGGAATGGGATCAGGTGG